>CADBDH010000028.1 GCA_902793405.1 uncultured Bacteroidales bacterium
AGGTCATCTTGTCGAAGGTGCCCTTGTTCACGAAGTGCTCCATCACGAGGCGTGTTGCAAACACGGCGGTGAAGAACGAGCAGCAGATACCGATTACCAAGGTAACGGCAAAACCGCGGATGGGACCCGAACCGAGCAGAATCAGGATGATACCGGTGATGATGGTGGTCAAGTTGGAGTCGAAGATGGCCGAGAATGCATTCTTGTAACCATCGCTGACGGCAGCCTTGAGGCCCTTACCGGCACGCAATTCCTCCTTACAACGCTCGAAGATAAGCACGTTGGCGTCCACCGCCATACCCAGCGTCAGCACGATACCGGCGATACCCGGCAGGGTGAGCACGCTCTGGAACGAGGCGAGGATACCGATGGTGAAGAACAGGTTCATCAACAGACCCAAGTTGGCGATGCTGCCAGCGTGGATACCGTAGGTGCAAACCATGAAGATCATCAGCAGCACGAGGGCCACGATGAACGAGATGAGACCCTTGCGGATGGATTCCTTACCCAGCGACGGACCAATCACACTCTCACTGGCCACGTTGACGCGTGCTACCATCTTACCAGACTCGAGCACGTTAGCAAGGTCACCAGCCTCCTCAACGGTGAAGCGACCGCTAATCTGCGAGCGACCACCGTCGATCTGACTGTTCACATTGGGGAAGGAGTAAACCTGGTCGTCGAGGACGATGGCGATAGCCTTGCCGATGTTCTGACCGGTGATGCGGCTCCACTGACGTGCGCCCTCATCGTTCATGGTCATCGACACGACCTGACCCTGCAGGTTGTCAAATTCACTGGTTGCGCGGGTAACGACGTCACCGTTCAGGACGGGCTGGCCGTTTACAGTGCGCAGTGCGACGAGCTGGAATACCTCGTGGCCACCCTGCATCTTCTCGGGCTTTACAGTCCAAGCGAGCTTCAGGTCGGCGGGAAGGATAGTCTTAGCGATCGGCGACTTGATGATGGCATTGACAGCGGCAGTGTCACCGGTAGCCACATAACCCACAACGGGAGAACCGGCCTGACCGCCCATCAGAGCCTCAAAGCCCGTGAGCTGAGCCAGGGTGAGCTCACCTTCCTTAGCGGCGGGAGCCTTCTCCTGAGCCTTGGCAGCAGTGTCGGCAGCAGCCTTAGCCTCGGCGGTCTCGGCGGTAGCCTCGGCCTTAGCCGTGGTGTCGGCAGCAGCGGTCTCGGCCTGGCTGACGGTCTTGTTGGCCTTGGCCTGGTCGCTCAACTGACGCAGAGCGCCAGCAACATCGGCGAGAGTATAGGTCTCGTAGAACTCCAGGTTAGCAGCACCCTGCAACAGTTTGCGCACGCGCTCGGGTTCTTTCACACCCGGGAGCTCGAGCAGGATGCGGCCAGTGCTCTGCAGCTTCTGGATATTGGGTTGTACCACGCCAAAGCGGTCGATACGGTTGCGCAACACCTTGTAGGAGTTGTCGACCATAGCGTTGACCTCGTCGTTGAGGATGCTCTGCACCTCAGCGTCGGTGGCGTTGGGCTTAGCCTTCACGTTCTCGATATTGCGGAAGATCTGAGCCAAGCTGCCCTCGGGAGCCAGCTTCTTGTACTCCTTGCAGAAGGAGCCCACGAAGTCGTCTTGAGCGGTCTGGTTGTTGGCCACGTTGTCGATAGCCTGGTTAAACTTCTTGTCAGGATTGTTGTTCGCGAGAGCGCGCAAAATGTCGGGCACCGAAATCTGCAGTGTCACGTTCATACCACCTTTCAAGTCAAGGCCGAGGCCTAACTCTTTCTCACGAACCTGCTGGAAGGTGTAGTAACCAAGGTACACCTTCTCATTGGCGAGGGAGTCCAGATACTCATTGAGTGCAGTCTTGTACTTCTCGTTGCTGGTGTCGGCGCTAGTGATGCCGGCAGCAGCGAGAGCCTTCTGCTCTGCCTTGTTCTGGTAGTGATTGCTCACAAACGTGAACGACAGATAGAAAGCGCAAATCAACAAAAGTGCAATGGTAAGGACTCGAATAAAACCTTTAGTTTGCATTTGATTTGTTAATTATTTAATTAAATTTTGTTAAATTTCACTTCAAACGTCTTTTTCAGCCTGCAAATATACATCATTTTCTGAAAGTGGGACATAAAAAATTCAAGTTTTTGCTTTTCACCTTATTAAAATCAAGGATAAACCTCCCTTTCCGGCCCCTTTTGGCCCCCATTTTGGCGCTTTATCGGGCAAAAATGGGCCGCTGAGCCCAAGAGGCTGTTTCATGCGACTTTACTTGATTTGTCCAATAATTTGACAATGTGAAGGGGAAAAACAACCCTATCGCAATTATCGGCAGGAAAAACTTGGCATGAACCCGTTTCACATTATATATTTGTACTGCAATAATTTTCATGCCTGACTAGCCCCATGTGAGAAAAATGACGGCTAATCCCATTTTGTGGCCTTCGTGTGAAGCTTTTTGGCGGTTTGGCGCGTCTAATAAATGTAGAATTGAACAAAACAACATAAATACATGACACAACTCATGAGACCTATCGGTAAATTGATATTGGCCGGATGCCTAGCACTGGTGGCCGTTGGCGCGTCGGCCCAAGCGAGTACCGCGACCGACGAGAAGCCTTACACCTGGACGCTGCAGGAATGCATCGACTGGGCCAAGCAGCAGAACATCACCGTTCAGCGCAACAAGGTGAATGTGCGCACATCACAAGTCGCATTACAGGATGCCAAGGCAAACCGCTTGCCCACTGTCAACTTCTCCACCAGCCAGTATGTGAGCAACCGCCCCTTTCAGGAGAGCTATAGTGGCGTGATTGGTACCGAGGTGGTTTCGTTCAGCAACAAGAACAGCTACAGCGGCAACTACAGCGTGGATGCGTCGATGAATCTCTATAATGGAGGGCAGACCAAGAATAACATCAGGCTGGCCGAAATCAATTCCCAGATTGCCGAATTGCAGGTGCTGGCGAGCGAATTGGGCATCGAGGAGCAAATCACGCAGCTTTACATACAGATCCTTTACTCACAGGATGCCGTGAAGCATGACAATGATCTCATCGCGCTGGGCGAGGCGCAACTCGAACAGGCCCGTGCCCGCAAGCAGGCCGGCCTGCTCAACAAGGCCGATGTGTCACAGTTCGAGTCGCAACTGGCTCAGGACAAGTACCAGAAAGTCGCCGACGAGACCACCCTCGACGGCTTCCGCCTGCAGCTCAAGCAACTCATGGAGCTTGACGGTGACGAGAACCTGTTGCTTGCCGACCCGGAATTGTCGGCCAACGTGCTGGCCGACCTGCCCGACAAGCAGACCGTGTTCCAGAATGCAGTCGCCTCGCGTCCCGAACTCAAGGCGCGACAACTGGCGATGGACAAGACCTATATCGACGAGGAGATTGCCAAGGCAGGCAAGAGGCCCGTGATTAATGCCAGTGCAGGCATCAGCACCACCAACTCCTCGGGCAACGGCAACATGTTCACCCAGTTGAAGAACCAGTGGAGCAACGGCATCGGCGTGTCGATGATTATCCCTATCTGGGATCATGGAAAAACCAAGAACGCGGTGGCCCGTGCCCGTCTGGAACGGGAAAACACCTACCTGGACATGGTCGAGACCCAAAAGAACCTGTGGAAGACCATCGAGAACTACTGGCTGCAGGCCCGCAACAGCCAGCAACGCTATATCGCCGCCCAGGAGAAAGTGGACTACTGCCGCCAGAGCTATGACCTGACCAGCGAGCAGTTCAGACTGGGGCTTAAAAACATTGTCGAGCTGACGCAGGACAAGACAAACCTGAGCACCGCTATCCAGCAGATGCTGCGGGCCAAGTATGAAGCCCTGCTCAATATGGCCCTGCTCAAGTACTACAACGGCGAGAGCATCAACTTCTGAATCCAACAACAAAACGATACATCATCATGAAGAAGAGAACAAAAATCATCCTGGCCCTGCTTGCCCTGCTCATTGTAGCAGGCATCATCGCAACGGTGGCCAACAAGGGCAAGAACGAGGTCATCAATTTTCAGACCACCCAAGTGGAGCCCGGCGACATCTCGACAACCATCACCGCCACAGGCACCATCGAGCCGGTCAAGACCGTCGATGTGGGTACACAGGTGTCGGGTATCGTCAAGCACCTGTATGTAGACTATAACAGCGTGGTCAAGCGCGGCCAGGTCATTGCCGAACTGGACCGCACCAACCTGTTGAGCGACCTCTCGTCGATGCAGGCCCACTTGCGCTCGGCACAGATTGAACTGGACTACCAGAAGAAAAACTACGCCCGTTATGCCGAATTGAAGCAAAAGGACCTGGTGAGCCTGCAGGAGTATGACGTGGCACTGGAGAATTACCGCAAAGCGCAGGAAAGTGTCAGGATAGCGCAGCAGGATGTCGCCCGTGCAAAGACCAACTTGAGCTATGCCACCGTCTATTCGCCCATCGACGGTGTGGTTATCGGCAAGTCGGTCGAGGAAGGCCAAACAGTGGCATCGTCGTTCAGCACCCCGTCCATCTGCCGCATTGCCAAGGACCTGACCGACATGCAGTGCATTGCCAAGGTCGATGAGGCCGACATCGGCGAGGTGCGCGAGGGCCAGCGCGTGACGTTCACGGTCGATGCCTACCCCGACGACGTGTTCTCGGGCAGCGTCAAGCAGGTGCGCCAGAATCCCGTCACGACCAACAACGTGGTGACCTATGAGGTGGTCATCAGCGCTCCCAACGCCGACCTTAAGCTCAAGCCCGGCCTCACCGCCAATATCACTATTTACACCTTGGAACGTAGCGGTGTCATGAGCGTTCCCGCAGCTGCCTTGCGCTTCACGCCCGAGCCTACCGTCTTCGGCAATAAGTATGACATCAAGGACACGACGGCCGAGCACAAACTGTGGACGCTCGACGGCAACGTACTCACGGCCCACAAGGTGGAGATCGGGGTGAGTGACGGTACCCGCACCGAGATCACCAGCGGACTTAAAGAAGGCACAACCGTTATCCAGAGCTTTGAAATAGGCGCTGCCACACAGCCCGACAAAAAGGACGCTTCCAAGAAAGGCAAAGAAAACAAGAAGTAAACAATGGCACAAAAACCAGTCATAGAACTTGATGGCATCCGGCGCGACTTTGTGGTGGGCGAGGAGACGGTACACGCCCTGCGCGGGGTCTCGTTCACCATCCACGAGGGCGAATTCGTCACCATCATGGGCACTTCGGGTTCGGGCAAATCGACGCTGCTCAACATACTGGGCTGCCTGGACACGCCCACGAGCGGTGAGTACCGCCTGGACGGCACCCCGGTACGCTCGATGAGCAAGAACCAGCGGGCCGTGCTCAGGAACCGCAAGATCGGCTTCGTGTTCCAGAGCTATAACCTGCTGGCCAAGACTACCGCCGTCGAGAACGTGGAACTGCCGCTGATGTATAACAGCGCCATCGGTGCCCGCGAACGCCGCGAACGTGCCGTCACCGCCTTACAGCGCGTGGGCCTGGGCGACCGCCTGAACCACAAGAGCAACCAGATGTCGGGCGGACAGATGCAGCGCGTGGCTATCGCCCGTGCCCTGGTCAACGACCCTGCCGTCATTCTGGCCGACGAGGCAACGGGTAACCTGGATACCCGCACGTCGTTTGAAATCCTGGTGCTGTTCCAGAAACTTCATGCCGAGGGGCGCACCATCATCTTCGTGACCCACAATCCCGAAATCGCGCAATACTCGACGCGCACCATCACCCTGAGTGACGGCAAGCTGCGCGACGACCGTGTGAATGACCATATCCTGGATGCGGCCGAGAAACTCGCCTCGCTTCCCGTCGAGGAAGACTAAGTAGTTAGGAGTTAGAAGTTAGAAGTTTTGAACGACTATGAATATCCTTAGTTTATTTAGAATAGCTCTCAAGGCCATCGGTGCCAACAAGATGCGCAGCTTCCTCACCATGCTGGGCATCATCATCGGCGTGTCGTCGGTCATTATCATGCTGGCCCTGGGCACCGGTTCCAAGGCGACCATCATGCAGGAGATTGCCGATGTGGACCCTGGCACATTCATGATTATCCCGGGACCTGACTATGAAGAAGTGGGTGGCAACTGGCTCCCCGAGTATAACCAAGCCATCACCCAGGCCGACTATCAGAGCATTCTCGAGAAGAACAAATACCTGAAGGCCGTCTGCCCCATGGTTTACTCGTCAGGGCAGTACATCAACGGCAAGAAAAACCATAGCTGCACCTTGCAGGGTGTGAACAATGAATTCCTGGTCATCAACGGACTCTCGATTACCGAGGGGGACATGTTCACCGAGAACGAAATCAAGGGTTCGGCCAAGGTGTGCATCCTGGGAAAAACGGTTGTGGACAAGCTTTTCACCAAGGACGCCGACCCCATCGGGACCGTCATCCGCATCAACAATATCCCCGTGAGGGTCGTCGGTGTACTCAAGAGCAAGGGACGCACAGCCTTTGGCCAGGACCAGGACGACATCGTGCTCATGCCTTACACCACGGTGATGAAGCGCATGACATCACAGAATTACTTTGACATGATTTATGCTGCGGCCACCAGCAAGGCCATGACATCGCTGGCCGTGGACGATGTGACCGAAATTCTGCGCACCAACCACAAACTCAAGGATACCGACATCCAGGACTTCAGGATCAATTCGCTCGAGGAAGCCACTTCGATGGTCGATAAGGTCATGAACATCCTCACCCTGCTGCTCTCGTGCATCGCCGGCATCTCACTGCTGGTGGGCGGCATCGGCATCATGAACATCATGTATGTGAGCGTGACCGAGCGCACCCGCGAGATCGGCCTGCGCATGAGCGTGGGCGCCCGCACCGTCGATATCATGAGCCAGTTCCTCATCGAGGCCATCATGATCAGCGTCACGGGTGGCCTTATCGGTGTGCTCATCGGGGGCGGCATTGCCTATCTGGCCAGGTTCATTATGATGAACTATACCGAGTACCACATCCTCATCTCGGTAGAGCCGTGGTCGGTGCTCCTGGCCTTCATGGTATGTACCGTCACAGGCATCTTCTTCGGGTGGTATCCCGCCAAGAAGGCCGCCAATCTCGACCCCATCGAGGCCCTGCGCTACGAGTAAACCTTATATCTCTACAGGTCATAAAAACAGTCGCCCGGATCATTCCAGGCGACCGTTTTTTTTGTGATGAGTCGTGTTGAGGGCGTTATGCCTCCAGACCGCGGTCTATGCCCTGCTTGAGGGCCTCGACGTAGTTGTTGACGCGCTGCATCTCCCTGGGGATATCGATGCGCTGGGGGCAATGCTCGACACACTGTCCGCAGCCGATGCAGTGGTCGGCCTGGCGCAGGCGCGGCACACTGCGGTCATAGCCCACGAGGAAGGCCTTGCGGGCCCGGGCGTAGTCGGGATCGTTGCGGTCGCGGGTAAGGTCACCCTCGGCAATGCACTTGTTGTAGTGGGTGAGCACACCAGGGATGTCGATGCCATAGGAGCAGGGCATGCAGTACTTGCAGTCGTTGCAGGGGATGGTGTTGTAGCCCACGATTTCGTCGGCGATGCCGTAGAGAAAGTTCTTCTCTTCGTCGGTCAACTCCTCGAGGGGGCAATAGGTACACAGGTTCTCCTTCAAGTGCTCCATGTAGGTCATGCCGCTCAACACGGTCAACACGCCGGGGAACGAGCCGGCAAAGCGGAAGGCCCACGAGGCAAGTGTGCGCTCGGGATCACGTTCCAGGATCTCGCGTGCCAGCGGCTTGGGCAACGAGGCCAGACGGCCGCCCAGCAGGGGCTCCATGATAACGGCGGGGATGTTGCGCTTGCTCAACTCGGCATACAGGTACTCGGCATTGGTGTTCTCCTCGTTGAAGTCCTTGGCATGCCTCCAGTCCAGGTAGTTGAGCTCAATCTGTACGAAATCCCATTTGTACTTGTCGTGGTTTTCCAGCAGGTAGTCAAACACTGCAATCTCGCCATGATAGGAGAAGCCCAGGTTGCGGATGACGCCCTTCTCGCGCTGCTCCAGCAGGTAGTCGAGGATGCCGTTGTAGATATAGCGTTTCCTGAAGAGTTCCATGGCTTCCTCGCCAGTGCCGCCGCCAATGGAGTGCAGCAGCATGTAGTCGATGTAATCGACCTGCAGCTCCTTGAGGGAGTTCTGGAACATCTCGATGCTGGCGGCGCGGGTCTGCGTCTCGGGGGCAAAGTTGGAGAGCTTGGTGGCGATGAAATACTCGTCGCGTTTGTGGCGGCTCAGGGCAATGCCCGTGGCGTGCTCGCTCAGGCCGCGGCTATAGGCGGGCGATGTGTCGAAGTAGTTCACGCCGTGCTCGATGGCATAGTCAATCTGCTTGTTGACCATCTCCTGGTCGATTTCGGCATCGTTGTCACGGCCGAAGGGTTTGCCGTTGGTGGCAGGCAGGCGCATCATGCCATAGCCCAGGATGGAAACCTTCTCCTTGGTCTTGGGGTTCACACGATAGGTCATCTTGCCCACGGGCGGTTCCTTGGCGTTTGCCTTGGGGCTATCACCGCTGGCACAGCTCACGATGGCAGGCGCGGCGGCTGTTGCTGTTCCCAATCCCAGCGCCTTGAGGAAGGTGCGGCGGCTAAAAGTCTTGCCGCCCTGCTGATTGTCGTTATGATGTTGATTGTTCATAATGATAATTTCTTGATAAGGAGTTGGTTATGGGTTAAAGCTCGCTATGGACCTCGTGTCCCTCGACATAGATGGCGCTGAAGGGCCTGGACGGACAAACATACTCGCAGGTACCGCAGCCAATGCACATGGCCGTGTTCACGGCAGGCACCATGGGCGAGGTATCATCGTCGGGGTTGCTGGCCACCATCATGATGGCGCCAGCGGGACAGTGGCGGGCACAATTACCGCACGACACACCGTCGGTGAGCACGACACAGTTGGCCTTGACCCACACGGCATGGCCAATCATCGTCGAGGACTTGCGCGCCACGGTGATGGGCTTGATGGCTCCAGTGGGGCACACCGTGGAGCACTCGACGCACTCGGGACGGCAGGCTCCGCGCTCAAAGCTCAACTCGGGCTGCATGAGGCGCATCGGGTCGGTTGAGGGACGCAACACGCCATTGGGGCACTTGGCCACACACAACTGGCAAGCGGTGCAATGCTGGGCGAAATGCTTGGCACTGACCGAGCCCGGAGGCGTGATGGGCGTTGACCGCTTGGCAGGCTCTTTGTCCTGGATGACAGCGAGACCGCCATCCACCTTCTTGGCTGCCTGGGCCAGAGCGACGTCGGCACCCACGATAGCCGTTCCCACGAGGAAGGCGCGACGGGCCTTGTCGGCAGTAGCGGGATCATCGCCATCGGCCTTGACGGGCTGTGCTACAGCCTTGGGGTGCCCGTAATAAAGGGCACCAAAGTTACACTTCTCCAGGCAGTTGCCACAGGCTACACAGCGGGTGTAGTCCACTTGATGCGTCTTGAAGTCGATACAGGAAGCCTTGCAGTTCTTGGTACACAGGCTGCAAGACTTGCACTTGTCGGCATCAAAGTATACCTTGAGCCATGAGAACCGCGCCAGCTGGGCGAGAATGGTTCCCACGGGACAGATGGTGTTGCAATAGGTGCGTCCTCCTCGCCATGCCAGCACCACGACGATGATGAATGTGGCCAGGGCAATGAGGAAGGTGGGCAGACTCTTCATCCACACGTCCACGCCATAGAAGGCATAGCTATCGACCCGCTCGGCAATCGATGCCAACAGGTTATTGCCCCACTGATAGACGGGCAACAGCAGGTTAGTCACCATGCGGCCATAGCTGCTGTAGGGTGCCAGCAAGGCCACCAGCGAGTGTACGCCGGCGATAAAGGCTATGACAAACACGGCCAGCACACCGTAGCGCAGCCAGCGTTTCTCGGGGCTAGCGGTAAAGCGGTTCTTCTTGCTCCTGCCGTGAATCCACGAGACGATGTCCTGGAAAATGCCCAACGGACAGATGACCGAGCAGTAGATGCGTCCGAAAATGAGGGTGAGCAGCACCAGTGCCACGATGACCACCACATTGAGGGCCAACAGGGCCGGCAGGAACTGGATGCGCGCCGTCCATCCCAGATAATGGTGCAGCACCCCGCTCACATCAAGAAACAGCAGCGTGACCAAGACCATCATGATGGCGGCCAACGTAATGCGGATTTTCCTTAGCATAATGATACAGAATGTGAAAGATTATTAGTTGAATGGGGCAAAGATAATTAAATTAGTTGAAAGAACCACGGACTTCAACCGTTTTTTTACATTTCACAGGCATTAACATGACATACGCATCTAAAAAAAGCCGTGCCGGGTGCAAGCTGCCCCTGGCACGGCCATTATCAATCAAAATGTCTTATAATCGACGTACTATCGTGAGTCGGCCGATTAGTCCTCGGGATTGGCCATCATCATATCGATGAGTAAGGTAACATCCGAGATGTTAACCTCGCCATCCTCGTTGAGGTCAGCAGCATCAAAGTTGATGGTGCTGGCATCCTGGCTCAGCATGTAATCGATGATAGCGGTAACATCCGAGATGTTTACCACACCGTCATTATTGACATCACCGGGGATGAACTGGGGATCGGGAGGAGTTACCCAGTCACCGATGGTGAAGGGCACGGGATCATCCAGGAACCACATCCAGTTGGTCTCGGTAGCATAGGTGAAATAAGGAGTGTAAACCACTGCATAATAGGTCTTGCCCTGAGACATGTAGTAAGCAGAATAGTCACCGGTCAGGTCGAGGTTAACGATACCGCCGTCCTCGATCTCAACGTTGCTAGCCGTCTTGGTAACGATGGGGCTGTAAGTGCCATCAGTGTTCTTGGTAACGATACCATACTTCAGGGTGCCATTCCAAATACCGCTCAGCGACTGAACGTCGATGCTGAGGCGCAGGTCATTGGCGGGCATGATGTCGGCCACCTTGTTCACGTTCTTAACAACAACGCCACCAATGCCAGTCGTATCGGGGCAGATGCCGATGATGGCAGCCTGGTTGGTGTTGAAACCTGACTTATAGGGGTCGTAGTCATAGTTGCTTCTGGGTGAGAGCAGCTCCCAATCAAAGTAGGTATTGTACTCCTCGGGCTGGAAACCCCAGTTGATGTGTACCTTACCGTTGCTGTCGTAACCATCGAGAACGAAGGCGTGGCCGATGTTGCAGGCGTTACCGCTGTTGTCGATAGTCCTGTAGCCCATGTAATAGATGGGACGACCGTTGTCGATCTCGTTGTACATCATGTTATACCATACGCTGTCGTTGTACTCGTAGCTGGACTTCTGAACATACTGGATATTGGCGTTGAAGTCAAAGAAAGCAATCATACCGCGGATCACATTCCTCAACAGAGCGTCACTACTCTCGCCCGAATAGATGGTGTGGAAAGCAACACCTACTTCATAAACCAGTTCAGAAACGGCCTGGGCGTTATAGGCGGTCTCGCCATAACCATTCCTCATTTGAGAGTAGTTGTAAGAATAGTCATTGAACTTGGCATAAGCGGTCATCTCATTGCCATCGAGCATGTAGTTGTAACCGAACTCGCCGAAGCCACGTGACGGGTACCTCAGACCCTTCATGATGGTCGAGAAAGCCACAGGCACACAACCGGCATAGCAGCGGCCATTGCTGGTCAG
Organism: uncultured Bacteroidales bacterium; assembly: GCA_902793405.1. GTDB lineage: Bacteria > Bacteroidota > Bacteroidia > Bacteroidales > Muribaculaceae > Sodaliphilus. Next base: position 11,609 of record CADBDH010000028.1, read on the forward strand.
GGCATGGGGCGAAGCAGGACAGTTGTTGTTGTAGGGAGGGAACTGGTGCCAGTGAACCTCACCGCAGAGGGGATAAACACCGTAGGGCTGCAGATCATAGGTCAGCTTGGGCATCTGGGCTGCATCGGGATGAACATGCATCCACTCCATGCGGTCCTGATAAGCCTGGAGCATCTCGCGCAGGGGTGCGGGAGCCTCGTTCATGTCAAACGAACCCTTGTCGCTGTAACCCAGAATCGGGGTCGACATGTCATCACCGGCAACAATCACGAAACCCTGATTGCCGTCACGGTTAAACACGTAGTAGTCATTCATGCCCTTGGTGTTCCTACCAACATAGTTCAAACGCATGTTGGTGGCACCCGAAGCATTGAAAGAGCGGGACTTAGCAGCGAACTGCTTGGCTGTTGCCATGGCCTGGTCAACAGTCACAACCTTAGCGTCAATGCCCTGTGCGCACAACGCGAGCACTGATAAAAACAGTAAAAACTTCTTCATAATAGTATTTAATATTAAATAACAATAGTGATTAGAACGCTAATTAAATCCATTCGGATGAATGTTATAAGAATAAGTCAGAAACATAAAATACGCTGCTGATACCCCCCTATGGGAACCAACAATCAATGATAAGTCCTCACAATCCTTATTCTATTCACGGCTACAAAATTAGACCAATCACTTGGATTGCCAAAATTATTTGCCGTAAATTTTATAAAAATCCACATTGTTTTATAATAAATCACAGGAAGTTAATTAGAATTCATCGGGCAATAAAGAAGTTACTGCTGGACATTAAATATACCAAATAAAAAACAAACACCACGTTTCACAACGCGATGTTCATTTAGGATGAATAGTATTAATATTTCCAACTTTGCTGCAAAGTTACTGCTATTTTCAGATACCCGCAAAATTTCAAATGCAAAAAATTGTTATAATAGGCTAACTGATTTCGGTAGGGCAAAAATCAAACCGGGAACTCGCTTGAGTCCCCGGTTCAATACTGTATTCCATAGGAGTCTATCAGGAGACAGACCCAATTCAGTCAGCACAAACGTCTTAACTGTTAATCAGCATATCGATCAGCGAGGTGAGATCGGCAATATTGATCACGCCATCGCTCTCCAAGTCGGCTGCGTCGAAGTTGATGGTGACGGTGTCGCCATTGAGCATATAGTCAATCAACGTGGTCACATCCGAGATGTTCACAATACCATCCTCGTTCACATCACCCGGTTCGATTTCCGGTTCCTCGGGCTCCCAGGTCTCCTCGTAGCAGATTTCGATATCGTCGATGTAGCAGTACTCCGAGCTGCTGCCCGAGGTCTGCTTGATGCGCAGCATGATGGGCACATTGGTGGGCAGCGAGGTAATTGTAGCTATTGCTGTTTCGCCAGCTCTAAGATAGAAATCATAGGGATAAGTGTCCAGTCCCCTCCAGCGTCCACCATTGTTGTTTGAATACTGCGGCGTAATCATAACGGCTGTTGACGTGGGATTGTAAATCTTGAAGCGAACAACCTTGGGAATCTTGTTCAGGTTCTCGGCGGTATTGAAATAGCTGCCGTTTTTCATGGCGACGACATGGCCTTCTCTCACTTGGGCGGTATCCACTACAGCACAGTTATAGAAGTCCCAGTTGGCATAGACGCCGGCCACGCCACGCTCGTTGAGGGTAGCACCCACGGGCATCTTCTCAAAGGTCTCAATCGAGCTCTTGGATTTGTCGATGACGACATCAAAGGTGATGATGCTGTCGGCCTGGGCGATATTGACGAAGGCGTAACGGCTCATCTTGCCGTCCCACGTGCACAGGTTGGGCTGGGTTGCATTGGTGATGCTGGTGACATTGGACGTGCCGGGGAACGGGTCGCGCGGGCTGTCGTTCATGCCGTTGAAGTTGGCACGGAGCAGCTCATAGTAATTGTGGTTGGGATTGGCATTGACCAGGTTGTGCTCCCAAACATCGGCATTGGTCGAGTCGACGCGCCAGACGAGCATACCGGGACCGGGCAGGTTCTTGTCCCACTTGATGCGCTGGCGGTTCTCAATCATGAAGTATTCATTCTTGTTGGCGGTGTTCAAGCGGTAACCCATGTTGTCCTTCTCCAGGGCAGGCACAGTGATGGTGCCCTCGCCCTCGATGAGGACAGGCTGGGCAAAGCCCAAGGCATAGCGCTCAAACAGGCTGTATCCAACCGGGTTACGACCGGTGTTGTTCTTGAAACCACTTGCCATGATGGACCAGGTCAAGGGATAGGCGTGGTTCACACCGCCACTGCCTTCATTGTCGGTATCATAGAAGTCGGGCAAGCCCAGGCAATGGCTGAACTCATGGCAGATGGTGCCGATACCGGCAATGCTACCCATCGAGATAAAATCACCCTCGGCACCCATCATGTTGGTCGAGCAGGCATAGAGCTTGAAGTTCACGCCATCGAGCACGGGTGACTCCGTGAAATCTTTCATGTGCGGCCACAAGTAGTCGCGGTTGTTGTCGCTGTGGTCTGAGCCATAACCAGCCACGAGGAAGAAGACCATGTCGGCAGTGCCGTCCTCATCGGTGTCATACTGACTGAAGTCCACATCGGGGTCGAGCGCCTCGAGAGCGGCAAAGAAGATCGAGTCGCATTTGAACTGGTGGGCATCGGTGCAGGCATAGGGAACTTCCACAGGACCCAGGATGTCGAAATGCGGGTCAAACTGATGGAACGAATTGTCGTAGTAGTAGTCGCGCACACTACCCATGCAGTCAACCTTGGTTCCTGCGGGAAGCGTGAAACCCTGGTAGTCATGACCGTTGATCATCTGCTCATAGAAATCCTGAGGCGTATAGTTTGAAGGAACATGGTCTTCAAACTTCCTGTCGGTGTAGTTGATCAGGATAATCAGACCGCGGAACTTGCTGTAATCCATGTGGCCACCGTGACCGATGCCGCGAATCAACTCGTTGCGGTGCTTGTGCAGCTTGGTGCCTCGCTCTACCATAGCCTTGCTTTTCAGACCCTTGGGCACTGCAGCGAGGAAGGCCTGATCGGCAGTGGTGCGGTTGTCACGCGCGATGCGGTCACTGGCAACCAGCTGGTCGCCCTCGATGCGGGCATAGGTGTAATAACCGGCCTCGTTCTTGACCACGGTGTAACCATCGATGGTGGTCAAGTAGTTCAGGAACTCGTCGCCATGCAGCGTCACCGTGAGGGTTGTTCCATCGGGCTGAGTCAGCTTCGACGGGGTGGGATCGGCGGGGGTAGCGTGTGCCATTGCAAACACCAATCCCATTGCAAACAGTAATAATAATTTTTTCATACCGTTAAGTTTTTAGAATATTAGACAATAAATTTATTAGATACAAGCGCAAGAAGAGGTTGTGTCAATAATCCGGCTAAAGGATTGTGACACACCCTCTTCGTTATGATTTCAAGTTATCAGAATCTATACAATAGTATTAATTAATAATCTTTTCTATAATCATGTTGACGTCGGCAATATTGACCTCGCCATCGCCATTGACATCGGCGGCCGACAGCGCATCGGCGCTGGGAGCACCGGACAATATCACGTCGATTACCGAATTGACGTCGGCAATATTGACCTCGCCGTCACCGTTCACATCACGCTTGTCGCCATCATACTCCCAATACTCGTCAAAGTACAACTGGAGGTCATCAAGGTAGCATTTTACCCTGGAGTTACCCGACACCTGGTTGATGCGCAGCATGACAGGTGCGGTGGTGGGGATTGAAACCGTCGTGGACTTGCTCGATTTGGCACTAACCCTGAATGTACCAACAGTGGGTTCTTCCCAAGTCTCACCTTTATCAAACGAGTAAGTGAGCTTGAAACCGGCTTCGGTCGAGGTGGGGTTATAGACCGTGAAATGCACGGCGTAGGGCTTCGCCTTCAAGGGCGTGGTCGTAGCCAACATGCTGGGCGTCTTCATGCCCACGGCACGCAGTCCGTTGCACTTGCCCGAGCCGGGCTCTTCAACAGCGCACTTCGAGAAGTCCCAACTGCAGAAAACGCCGGGAATGTCCTTGGAATAGTCTTCGGTAAGAACCGGTATCGCCTCAAAATCCTCCACAAGGACTTGAGGGTCAAACTTCTGCAACGAGAAGGAGATGAGCTCACCGTTCTCGGCAATATCCTTAAAAATGAAATCGTTGTAATTCTGGTCCCAAGTGAGCACACTGGGGTCAGTAAAGTTGGTGATCGAGGTTACACCTGCGGCACCAGGGAACGGGTCGGTGTCGCTGTCCCTGCCCGTGTAACTGGCCCTCAGCAGTTCATAATACATGTGCTTGGGATCGCAGTTCACCGTGTTCTGCCACCACACGCGCACATTGCTGGAGTCAACGCGGGCCACCATCATACCATGTCCGGGGAGGTTTCTGTCCCACTTGCCCGCCTGACGGTTTTCAATCAAGAAGAACTCATCCTGGTTGGGCGTATTCAGGCGATATCCAACATTAGACACATCTAGCGGCTGCAGTTCATATTCACCTGCTTCATCGAGGAGTTGCGGTGTGGTAAAGCCCAACGAGTAGCGCTCATACAGGCTGTAACCCACGGGATTGCGGCCAAAGTCGTTGCCGCTGCCGCCTGCCATGATAGACCACTGCCCGGGGTTACGGCTCTCACCGCCGCTGCCCTCATAGTCGGTGTCATACAGGTCGGGCAGACCCAGTACATGACCGAACTCATGGCAGAAGGTACCGATACCGTTCACGCTGGAGTAATAGCCTTCCCAACCGGCAATCTCGGTCGAGCAGGCATAAAGTCCGAACAACACGCCATCGTGGGCGGGCGCATTGAAGAGGTAGTACATGTGCGGCCACAGGTAGCTCTCATCGTTGCCGCCATAGTTGGCCGAGAAGCCTGCTACCAGGAAGAACACCATGTCCACATAGCCGTCGCCATCGGTATCATACTGGCTGAAGTCCACCTCACTGTCGATGGAATCCAATGCAGCGTAGAAAATGGCGTCACTCCTTGACGTGCTCTGGGGATACCTGCACGAGAAGGGCACATTAACGGGTCCCACCACATCAAAGTGGGGGTCGAAGATGTGATTGGAGTTGTCGTAATAGTAGTCACGCACACTACCCGTCATATGGACACGCCTGTTGTTTAAGGTATAACCAGTGTAGTCGTGCGTGTTGACCATATCGTCGTAGAAATCGCCGGGCTCGGCCATCGAGAATTTCTTATCACTGTAGTTGATGAGGATGATCAGACCGCGAAAGTTATCATAGTCCATCATGCCATCGGCACCCACACGGCGCATGGCGCTGTTGCGGCGGCCCAGCATTTGCGTTCCGGCCGAAGCCTGCACCCTGTCGGTCAGGCCTTTAGGAATCGATGCCAGTGCAGCCATGTCGGCAGCGGTGCGTTGCGACAGGTCACGGGCAATGCGGTTGCCGGCCACCAGGCGGTCACCGTCGAGACGGGCATAGGTATAGAAACCTGCCGCATTCTTCACGATTGTATAGCCATCGCTGGTGGTCGTGAAATGGAAGAATTCGTCACCATGCAATGTAATGGTGAGCGTTGAGCCGTCAGGTTGAGTCACCTGAACGGGCCGGGGGTCGGCTGGGATAGCTTGCCCAGCAAGGCACAATAACCCCAAAGCAATAAACATGAATATTTTCTTCATAACTTTCCTAGAATGATTGGGTTTGGTTACTTTAGTTCAAAATTATGTCAAGCACCGCATTGACATCGGCAATATTGATTTCCACGTCTTCGTTGACGTCGGCCCTCTTGAGCGTCTTCTCGTCAACGGTCCTGCCGAGGATAATGTCGATGATAACATTGACATCGGCGATATTGACCTCGCCGTCACCATTCACGTCGCCCTTGATGTCGGGTTCGGGTCCACCTTGTTCTCCATTGTAGTAGAACGTGAGGTTGTCAACATAGTTGGCCACATTCATGTTGCCGGCACGCTGATAGATGCGGAAACGAGCGGGCTGATGATTGTTGAGGTTGAGCAACCAATAAAGATTGGTCTCGGACTTGCCAGGAGCCTCGGCAGCATCGGTGCCCTTAGACGACATGGCCGTCACCCAGATGGGATTGCCGGCGGCATCGTTCTCGACGGTGTATTCGAGCGAATACTTGGCTACGGTCGATGACATGTTGAACACAAGCATGCTAGCCATATAGAAATTGTAATAGACGGGGCTTGTGCTGTAGAACAGGCTGGGCGTCTTCATCATCACACTGTGCTCACCCCTGGCCTTTTCCTCGCCAGGTGCGCGCACACCAGCCTTGTTGAAGGTCCACGTGGCAAAGTTGCCCTGGACATTCTGGTCGGTTGTTCCGGTCGATGCGGGCATCGACTCGAAGTCCTCGACAATCGCTGGCACTTGTCCCTCTCTCATCACATTGAAAGTGATGACACCATCGTTCTCGGCAATGCCGACCAGGTTGAACTCGTTGGCGGTGCCGTTCCATGTGCGCAAGCTAGGGAAAGACTCATTGTTGAGCATGATATTGCCCGAGGTGCCAGGGAACGGGTCGCTGGGAGAGTCGCCCGAGCTTGAGTTGCCGGCCCTCAACAATTCATAATACATGTGATCGGGGTTGCAGTTCACCTTATTCCTGTTCCAAATGTTGACATTTGAACTGTCGACACGCGTCACCAGCATGCCATGGCCAGGCAGATTGGCATCCCAACCGGTCCTCTGGCGGTTCTCGATGGTGAAGAACTCTCTGCTCAGAGGGGTGCGCAGGATGTAGCCCTCGCGGGAGGTATTCACCGGATTGAGGGTGTAAGCACCCGGCTCGGTGATGGTTTGAGGGTTAGCCCAGCCCAGGGTATAACGCTCATAGATGCTATACCCAATGGGTGCACGGCCATACTCATAGTCGCCACCGTTAGCCATAATGTCCCAGCCGCCGGGATCGTGGCTGTTGCCACCAGTGTCGGCATAGTCGGTATCATAGAAGTCGGGCAGACCGAGCACATGAGAGAACTCATGGGCAACCGTACCGATACCCTCGACAGCTACCGTGTTGGGGGAAGCCTCAAAGCCGTACAGCTCGGTCGAGCTGGCATAGCGGTCAACCTTCTTGCCGTCCAAATAAATGTAAGAACCGCCCAGGTTAGAGGCATGAGGCCACAAGTAGCCAGCATTGTTGCCCGAGAAACTCGATGAATAGCCTGCAACCAGGAAGTAAACCATATCAATCAGGCCGTCATTGTTGTTGTCATAGATCGTGTAATCGATGTCATCGTTAGCCTTCTTCAGCGCATTGACAAAAATCGTGGGCGCCATGCTGTTACACTGATTGGAACGGGCGTCGTAAACGACAGAGCCGCCATAGGTCGCACGATAGGGGCCATAGACGTCAAAGGGGGGCTGGAATGCGCCATTGGACTGGTCGTTGAAATAGTCACGCACACTGCCGGGACAAGAAACGTCACGACCGGTCCACGGGTCATGGAAGCCCGTAAAGCCCTCGCTGCTGAACATCTCGGTATAGAACTCAGCCGGCGAATCGGCGGTAAAATGCTTATCGGAGAAATCAATCAGAATCACCAGGCCACGGAAGGTGGAAAAGTCAAAGTCGGACAAATCCACATTACGTTTCACTCGACGAACGTGACCCTGGGCCTCCATTTCCTCGTCCACCAAATGCTTGGGCAGACTGGCCAGGAACGACAACTCGGCAGCGTTGCGGTCCTCGGCATTGTGGGCCAGCACCTGGGTGGGCACCAGATTCATGCCGTCGCGCTGGGCATAGACATAGGCACCGGCGTCGTTGAGCAGGATGGTATAGCCATCGGCTGTAGTATTGAAGTGATAGAACTCGTCACCCACGAGGCTGACCGATACCATGGTACCGTCGGGCTGTGGCATCAAGACTGATCCGCGATGAGCGGGATTGGCAACAACCTGAAAGCATACCAGGGCAGCCAACAAGAGGAAAGATAATTTTCTCATTTTTATTTCTTTTTCGTTACGTTTTTGGTCTGTTTTTAAAGCTAAAGCTACAACATGAGCGAATGAACATCCAAGCATTTGGGACCATGGCACAAAAATATGTAGCCTGCAAATGTACTACTATTTTTCACAACTAGGGCTTAAATAATGGTTAAATGTCGATTTATATAAGCGTATCACGACAAAACGGAATCTTTTTTGACCAATAAATGAATGTTCCACGATTTATCAACATTTATGTTAAGTTTTGAACAATTCACCCATTTTAACGGAGTTTTTAGCCTTTTTTTAAGCAAAAATATGTTTCTTTGCATCCGTGAAACATCGTGCAAGCCGAAAACCTTGATTTAAGGCGCTGACGAAGTTATCCAAACACCGTGTAAACCGGAAACCAAAGGTCGAGGTAACATCGGTGTTATTTAGACATCATTTGACAACAACACCTACTCATGGGAAAAATAATAGCTATAGCTAACCAAAAAGGCGGAGTGGGCAAAACCACTACGTCTATAAACCTGTCGGCGGCCCTAGCCGCCAGCGGCAAACGTGTCCTCCTCATCGATGCCGACCCCCAGGCCAACGCGACCTCGGGATTGGGCATTGAGGCCAAGGACATGTCCTCGACCATCTATGAATGCCTGGTTGACGAGTACCCCATCCAGAGCGCCATCATCGGCACCTGCGTTGAGGGGCTCCAACTGCTGGGCTCACGCATCGACCTGGTGGGCGCCGAGCTCGAACTCGTTGAAAAGCAAGGGCGTGAGCGCGTACTGGCCAAGGCTCTGCAACAGGTTAAGGACGACTACGATTTCATCATTATCGACTGCAGCCCGTCGCTGGGTCTCATCACCGTCAATGCACTGACCGCGGCCAATAGTGTCATCATCCCTGTCCAGGCCGAGTATTTTGCCCTGGAGGGCATCAGCAAACTGCTCAACACCATCCGCATCATCAAGGCCAAGCTGAACGCCGGCCTACGCATCGAGGGCTTCCTGCTCACGATGTATGATGCACGGCTCAGACTCGCCAACGAGATTTATGAGGAGCTGAAGGGCCACTTCGGCAACATGGTCTTTAACACGGTGATTCCGCGCAACATACGCATCAGCGAGGCACCGAGCCACGGCATACCGGTCACCCAGTATGACCCCTCCTGCCGCGGTGCCACGAGCCACATGCAGCTGGCCGAAGAAATCATTGCCCGCAACAAATAACCCTGAATATCAACCCTACCAAATAGATAAAGAATAAATGAAAGGCAAAGCTCTCAAACGCGGTCTCGACTCACTCATCACCGACTTGGATGTCATCCAGACCGAAGGTTCGTCGGCCATCAACCAGATACCCATCGACCAAATCACGCCCAACCCCGACCAGCCCCGTCAGGTCTTTGACGAGGAGGCCCTGGAGGAACTGGCGACCAGCATTCGCGAGCTGGGCATCATCCAGCCCCTGACGCTGCGCAGCATGGGCGACAATACCTACCAGATCATCTCGGGTGAACGTCGCTACCGCGCGTCACTGCTGGCTGGTCTGAACTCGGTGCCGGCCTACATCCGCACCGCCAATGACAGCGAGGTGACCGAGATGGCCCTGATCGAGAATATCCAGCGCGAGGACCTCAACGCCATCGAGATCGCGCTCACCTTCAGGAAACTCATCGACCAGTATCACCTCACCCAGGAACGCTTGAGCGAGCGCATCGGCAAGAAACGCGCCACGATCGCCAACTTCCTGCGTCTGCTCAAATTGCCCGCCGAGGTGCAACTGGGTCTGCACGACCACACCCTGGACATGGGCCACGCACGCGCCCTGCTCTCGCTCGATGACCCCAAACTGCAGTTGAAACTCTACAACGAGACCATCAGCAAGGGGCTGTCGGTTCGCCAGGTAGAGCAGCGTGCCAAGCAGATGCAGCAGGCTGCCAACAACGAGCGCGCCCAGCAGGAAGGTGCACCCAAGCCCGTGAATGTCAAGGACTATGAGATTCTGCAGAAACACTTGGCATCGGCATTTGGCGTACCCGTGAAGTTCAGCTGCGACAAGTCGGGAAAAGGCAAAATCACCTTCCCGTTTGCCGACGAGGCTCAACTCGAGAAAATCATCAGCATCTTTGACAGTTTAAAGAATTCCTGAACCGTAATCCAGTGGTGAACACGTCCCAATCATATCGCTCGAGCTGGCATCGCCTGATTACCGTCATGGTGATGGCGCTGCTGTGGCAATGCCTTGTCGCCCAGACGACTGGAACGGCTGCTAACGGCGACACCACGACAACGGCAACAGGCAACACCGGCAGACTGCTCCAGCGCCACCCGATCACGCTGAGCGATACGGCCCGGATTGACGACGGCCGCCGTGTGCGCGTGGTCAACGCTTCGGGCGATACCATCACATTTGCATCGATCGACTCCATCAGGGGCATCGAGGGTGTGGAAATCCTTGCCGATACCACGGCATCGCCGGTCTTGGGCAAGGTGCGCACCTTCAACCCCGACCCGCAGCGGGCCCTGTGGATGTCAGCCCTGTGTCCCGGACTCGGGCAGATTTACAACCGCCGCTACTGGAAACTGCCCATCGTGGTGGGTGCCTTTGTGGGACTGAGCTATGGTGCCTCGTGGAACAACCGCATGTACAAGGACTATTCTAAGGGCTACCGCGACGTAATGGACGATGACCCCGACACACGCAGCTATATGGACTTCTTCCCGCCCACGGTCAAGGAGAGCGACCTGGATGTGGCCTGGCTGCAAAAGGTGATGAAGAACAAGCGCGACTACTACCGGCGTTACCGCGAGATTTGCGTCATCGCTATGCTGGGCGTGTACCTGATTAATATTGTGGATGCCTATGTGGACGCATCGCTGGCCCACTTTGACATCTCACCCGACCTCACGCTGGATGTTGCCCCCACGGCCATCGACAGCGGCGTGACCGGCGGACGGCTGCCCTCGTTGGGGCTGCAATGTGCCTTCAGTTTTTGAAGGTTTGAACCGATTATAACAAAAAAGACAATATGACAAGACAACGACTTCTCATTGGACTTCTCATGACGCTGCTGGCAGCATCGACAGTGCTGGCGGCAACGCGCGAGAAAAACAACATCCTCACGTTGAAGAACTCGATTACCGACGACGACATCGTCTTCCCCGAGAGTTTTGACACCGACGTGCACAAGATGATGACCAACTGGTATCTGCAGAACTACACGGTGCTGGATGCCGAAGTGGAAAACAAGTCTTACGGCGAGGTGAGCGAGGAAACCTACATCCGCAGGCTTGCTGCCATTCCCTCGGTTATCGAGATGCCTTATAACCAGATTGTGCGCAAACACATCGAACGCTACGTCTATCGCAGCCGCACGCTCATCGAGGAAATGCTGGGCATGAGCCTCTATTACATGCCCATCTTTGAGCAGGCCCTGGAAAAAGAAGGTTTGCCGCTCGAACTCAAGTACTTGCCCATCGTGGAGAGCGCGCTTGACCCCAATGCAGTGTCGCGTGTGGGAGCCGCCGGCCTGTGGCAGTTCATGATTGGCACCGGCAAGGGCCTGGGACTGGAAGTCAACTCGCTGGTTGACGAACGCCGCGACCCCTACCGCTCGAGCGCCATGGCCGCCAAATACCTCAAGAACCTGTACCAGATCTATAACGACTGGTCGCTGGCCATCGCCGCCTATAACTGCGGCCCCGGCAACGTCAACAAGGCGCTGCACCGCAATGGCGGCACGGGCGACTTTTGGGACATCTATGAGTACCTGCCCCGCGAGACCCGCGGCTATGTGCCCGCTTTCATCGCCGCTAACTATGCGATGACCTACTACAAGCAGCACAACATCAGCCCGTCGCTGGCGCGCAAGCCGCTCATCACCGACACCGTCAGCGTGAACCGCCGCATCCACTTTGCACAGATTGCCCAGGTGCTCAACATACCCATCGAGGAAATACGCACCTTCAATCCCCAGTACCGCGCCGATGTCATCCCCGGTGACAATCACCCCTACATGCTGGTGCTGCCGTCACAGCAGGTCTACAGCTTCATCATGAGCCAGGACAGCATCGACAACTACCGCGATGACCTGTATGCACATCGCGAGGTGGTCGAGCCCGGCGGTGAAACGGCCACGGCCGAGGAGTACCTCACGGGACGCACATCCCGAGGCGACATACGCACCATCACCCACAAGGTGGGCCGCAACGAGACCGTTTCGTCGATTGCCGCTAAGTATGGCATGACCACCGACGAACTGATGACCTTGAACAACATGAGCAGCGAGCGTGTGCGCCGTGGCGACAACCTCAAGGTGAAAGCCCCCAGCCACAGCAATGCCAGCGCCGACAACGAGGAGACCGGCATCATGGAAGCCAGCAGCAGCACAACGACCAACGAAGACATGGCCGCCAATAGCCTGGTTGCCGAGAGCGAGCAAGAGCAATTCGACGAGGTGAAGGACATCGAGCGCAAAGCCGCCGAGAAAGAGCCCTACAAGCGTTCCTATACCGCCAAGGCCGACAGCGAGCCCGCCGTCAAGGCGACCACCAAGAAATCATCGGCTAGGGACGATGACCAGGCTACTCGTCGCCAGGCCTCGAAGACCAACTCAAGCAGCTGGCGCTCACGCAATGCCAAGTATAACGAGAAGGAGTCAAGACATAAGTCTAAGGATCGTAAAGAGACTGCCGAACGCAGCTCAAAGAGCTCCAAGAGCAAGGGCAAGAAGCACTCCAAGCCACAGCAGCCCTCCGAGGTGACCGTCCAGAAGGGCGAGTCGCTCACCAAGATTGCCGAGAAGACTGGTGTATCGGTCAAGGACATCGAACGCGCCAACGGCATCGATGACGGCAACAAGATCAAAGCCGGCGAAAAGATCAAGATTCCCACCAAGGAAGAAGCCCGCAAGGCTGCTGCAGCCGAGAAGAAGGGCAGCAAGTCCTCGACAGGCAAGAAGTCGGGGAAGGGCTCAGCCGACAAGTCGTCGAGCAAGAAGTCGTCAAGCAGCAAGTCTTCGTCATCGTCAAGCAAATCTTCTTCCAGCAAGAAGAAATCCAAGAAGAAATAACACTTTTTCATCATTTATCATTCTATGCGACACGCGCCAGCAGCATCCTTGCCACTGGCGCGTGTTATTTCATTTTGGGGACGGGACGTCAGCTAATGCCCTCGGTCAAATCCACAATCACCTCACGGGCAATCAGCAGACCGGCCGCCGCAGGGACAAACGCGTTGCTGCCAGGCTGTTTCTTGCCATCGACATAGACGGGCACATCAGGGTTCCAGCGCGGCTCCTCCTCGCTATAGACGCACTTGAAGTGGTGGATGCCCTCGCGGTGCAGCAACTTGCGCAGCATGCGCGCCAGCGGGTCGATGCGCGTCGCATCAAAGTCCGCTACACGAAAGGCCATCGGGTCCATCTTGTAGGCCGCGCCCATCGAGCAGATGTGCGTCACCCCCAGGCGCAGGCAGCGCCGTGCAATCTCCATCTTGGCCGTAATCGTGTCCAGGCTATCGACCACGTAATCGAAGGCCTTCATGTCGATTTCATCGGCATTTTCGGGCAAATAAAACATCTTGTGGGTCGTCACCTTGCACCGCGGATTGATGTCGCGCACACGCTCGGCAGCCACGTCCACCTTGGCCCGCCCGATCGTGCTGTGCAGGGCAAAAATCTGGCGGTTGATGTTCGACACGCTCACCGTGTCATCATCAATCAGGTCCAGCGCCCCCACCCCACTGCGGGCCAGCGCCTCGACCACGTAGCCACCCACGCCGCCGATGCCAAACACCGCCACACGGCTCTGAGCAAGCCGCTCCATCGCCTGGGCGCCCAGCATCAACTCCGTCCGTGCGAACGGGTTCTCCATACCATTCTGGTCATTTTCCATCTCTGTCAACGTCAATTTTGACCGCAAAATTACTATAACCACCCTCAACAACAGCCTCAATCCAAGCAAAAAAACGCATTTTGACAAAAAATGTCCGTTTTTTTGCCACCAATTCAAAAAATTGACTTACCTTTGCACCCGCTCTGACGCCCAGATGGCGGAATCGGTAGACGCGTTGGTCTCAAACACCAATGGGGTAACACCCGTGCCGGTTCGACCCCGGCTCTGGGTACGAGTTTGACTC
>CADBDH010000029.1 GCA_902793405.1 uncultured Bacteroidales bacterium
GCTCACTTCGTGACCAACATGTTCATCCGTCCCCAGAACGAGGAAGAATTTGACCAGGAGCCCGACTTCACCGTTTACTGCGCCAGCAAGGCCAAGGTGGACAACTACAAGGAGCTGGGTCTGAACAGCGACACCGCCGTTGTCTTCAACGTGACCAGCAACGAGCAGGTTATCCTCAACACCTGGTACGGTGGTGAGATGAAGAAGGGTATGTTCTCGATGATGAACTACTTCCTGCCGCTGAAGGGTATTGCTGCCATGCACTGCTCGGCCAACTGCGACATGAACGGTGAGAACACCGCCATCTTCTTCGGTCTGTCCGGCACCGGCAAGACCACCTTGAGCACCGACCCGAACCGCAAACTCATCGGCGACGACGAGCACGGCTGGGACGACAACGGTATCTTCAACTTCGAGGGTGGTTGCTATGCCAAGGTCATCAACCTTGACAAGGATGCCGAGCCCGACATCTACAACGCCATCCACCGCGACGCTCTGCTCGAGAACGTCACTGTTGACGCTAACGGCAAGATCGACTTCGCCGACAAGAGCGTGACCGAGAACACCCGCGTGAGCTACCCCATCTATCACATCAAGAACATCGTGCGCCCCATCAGCCACGCTCCCGCTGCCAAGCAGGTGATCTTCTTGAGTGCTGATGCATTTGGCGTACTGCCTCCCGTATCGATTCTCGACTCGGAGCAGACCAAGTACTACTTCCTGAGCGGCTTCACTGCTAAGCTCGCTGGTACCGAGCGTGGCATCACCGAGCCCACTCCCACCTTCAGTGCTTGCTTTGGCCAGGCATTCCTGGAACTGCATCCCACGAAGTATGCCGAGGAGCTCGTGAAGCGTATGGAGGCCAGCGGTGCCAAGGCTTACTTGGTGAACACCGGTTGGAACGGCACTGGCAAGCGCATCTCGATTCGCGACACCCGCGGTATCATCGATGCCATCCTGAACCACAGCATCGACAATGCGCCCACCAAGGTGATTCCTTACTTCAACCTGACGGTTCCCACCGTGCTCGAGGGTGTTGACACCGGTATCCTTGATCCTCGCGACACCTATGCCGATGCCGCTGAGTGGGAAGTAAAGGCTAAGGATCTGGCAGGCCGCTTCATCAACAACTTCGTTAAGTACGAGGACAACGATGCAGGCAAGGCTCTCGTAGCCGCCGGTCCCCAGCTCTAAGCATTAGGGAATAAATCTAGACTGTTCTCAGGGCGCTTTCTCATGGCAGAAGGCGCCCTGATTCGTCAATTTGGCCTTGCTGAAGAAAAAAAAGTTACATCGATGTAACTTACATTCATGTAACTTTTAGTATCTTTGCAGCCGATAACCAATAGTTATAAAGTAGATGAAGGCACCATTTCAATTTGGATCGTTGGCCGAGAAAGAGAATTTTATCGACCGCGTTGAGGACAGGGCATTGCTCAAGCAGTTGCTTATGTCGGGTATTCATGTGATGCTCATTTCCCCCCGTCGTTGGGGAAAATCGTCGTTGGTTAAAGCTGTGGGCGAGGAGTTGATGGCTGAGAATAAAAACGTGCGCGTATGCTACATTGATGCTTTCAGCATCAGCACCGAGACCGAGTTTTACCGTGTGTTTGCCAGCCGCGTTATGTCGTGTGCTGCTTCACGCTTCAAGAAAGGTGTCGAGGAGATGAAGAAATTTCTCACTGGTGTTGTACCCCAATTGGTTATTCGGGACAAAGTGACAGAATTCGTTACCTTCGACGTGCGTTTTCAACCCCAAGAAAAAGACAAACTGGAAATCCTGGAGTTACCAGAGAAAATCGCCATGGCCAAGGGACTGAGAATCATCGTGTGCATCGATGAGTTCCAGCAGTTGGCCAACATCCCGCAATACCCCGACATGGAGGGCAAAATGCGCTCGGTGTGGCAACAACAACACAATGTGTCTTACTGCTTGTATGGCAGCAAGCGCCACATGATGACAGAGATTTTTAATGATTCTGCAAAACCGTTCTATCGTTTCGGACAAGTCATCTGGCTCAAGAAAATCGAGGAGCGTTATTGGGTAGAATTTATTGTTAATGCTTTTGAACGCACAGGCAAAAGCATCTCGATTGAGTTTGCCAAGCGCATTTGCGACATCACCCAATGCCACTCGTGGTATGTACAACAGTTGAGTTTCTTCATTTGGAACTCCACCGATGACGAGGTGACCGAGGAAATCTTCAACCGATCGTTGCAACGCTTGATAGACACCAATGCACCGATGTTCCAAAATGACGTTGAACAGCTCACTGCCAGCCAAAAAGCCATGCTTCGGGCCGTGAACGATAGCAGATACCAGTTTGCTGCCGACGAGACCAAGCGGTTGTACACCATGGGCAATGCCAATACCATCGCTCGCAACAAGCGCATCCTTCAAGACAAGGATTATATTGAGCAACGAGGTCAGCGGTTTGACTTTGTGGACCCGATTTTCCAACTGTGGTTCAATCAAGAATATAATAACTAAAATTATCTAACCTCAAAAAGTTACATCGATGTAACTTACATTCATGTAACTTTTAGTATCTTTGTGATTGTGATGCGAGTACTGATTGTCAATACGTCCGAGCGGACGGGTGGGGCAGCGATTGCCGCCAACCGCCTGCTGCATGCCTTGAACAACAATGGCGTGGAGGCACGTATGCTCGTGCGTGACCGCAAGACCAGTGCACCTGATGTGGTCAACATTCCCCAGTCATGGAAACTCAAAGCCAAGTTCCTGTGGGAGCGTGGCGTCATTTGGCTCGCCAACGGCCTGCGCAGGGAGGGCATTTTTCAGGTGGATATTGCCAATGCGGGTACCGACATCACTGCGATGGACGAGTTCAAGCAGGCCGATGTCATCCATCTGCACTGGGTCAACCAGGGTTTCCTGTCCTTAAGCAACCTGGAACGCATCCTTGCCAGTGGCAAGCCGGTTGTGGTGACCTTGCACGACCAGTGGTATTTCACGGGCATTTGCCACTACTCGAGCGAGTGCGAGAAGTACAAGTCACAGTGCGACCACTGCCCGATGCTCAAAGGCAAGTGTGACCTGGCGCGGCGCGTGTTTGACCGCAAGCGGGCCATGTATGAGGGCCACAACATCACCTTTGTGGGCTGCAGCCGCTGGATGGCCGACCTGGCACGCCAGAGCAGCCTGACGCAAGGCCACCTGGTCACCAACATCCCCAACGCCATCGATACCGATGTGTTCAAGCCGATGGACAAGGTTGCCGCCCGTCAGCGCCACAATCTGCCGATAGACAAAAAGCTGCTCCTCTTCGGTGCCCAGCGCATTACCGACAAGCGCAAGGGCTTCCGTTACCTGGCCGAAGCTTGCGAGCACATCAGTATGCATCATTCTACTCTGCCTGATAATCTTGGTGTTATCGTGCTCGGCGGTGATGCCGAGAGTGTCAAGGAAACGCTCTCCCTGCCCGTTTATACGGTCAACTACTTGAGTAATGAAACGGAAATAGCCCAACTGTATAGTGCAGCCGATCTGTTCGTTACCCCGTCGTTGCAGGACAACCTGCCCAACACCATCGTCGAGGCCATGGCATGCGGCGTGCCCTGTGTGGGCTTCAACGTGGGCGGCATACCCGAAATGATCAGCCACAAGCAGGATGGTTATATCGCTGACTATTGCGACAGCATTGATTTTGCACAGGGTATCGCCTGGTGCCTCGCCGACAGCCGCTATGCCGACTTGAGCCGTGCTGCCCGAGACAATGCCTTAACCACCTACGGCGAACGCGCTGTCGCCCACCGCTATCTAGAGGTATATCAAGGGTAATGCGTTGTCAGTATCATAAAAATTGACCTGAGCGTGAGTCGCCAGATGGGCTGTTCCAGTTAACTTGTTGGAATAAGAAAAAGGGGGAACAAGATCCCCCTTTATATTTAATTAATTCTACCTTAGTTTATATTGTTAATCGACCACGATATTCTTGGTTACGATAGGCTTCCCGTTTTCATCGATTAAAGGTGTTAAGCCAGAACCCTCACCAAAGGACACAAATAGATAATTCACTCCAGTTTGGGTATCGACAAGTACAGCAGCCTGTCTCATTATGCCATTCAGTTCGATGTCATTCCAAACAAATCTTTTCAATTTCTTGCTCATTGTCTTATCTAGTTGTTTTTAACAGTATTCCGAACAAATTTGCGCTGTTTGAAAATGCTTCATTCACTGTTGTCCGTATTTCAATTCACTCTCCAGTCGATGGGGGTGGCGAGTTTTTGGTCGTAGTAGTGGCGGAGGTCGGTCCAGCGGTAGTAGGGGCCGTTGACGGGCTGGACGGGGAGCAGGGCCTCGTGCTCGTTGAGGAGCACTTTGACCAGGATGTCGTCGGCCTTATTGCCTTGGGTGCCGGTGGGGCGGTAGAAGACCATCTGGATGTTGCAGGCCTTGGGGATGGTGTTGTAATCCTGCCAGTGCTCGTGCAGGGTTTCCAGGTCGTCGCAGCTGTAATTGACGCTGTCGAGCTCCATGAGGCAGGCCAGGGGCAGCACGCAGGTCTCGTGGCCGAAGCGCAGCGAGGCTCCGCGCTCACCGGTGGCGATGGCATCGTCGGCCTTCTCAATCATGTCGCGCAGCAGGGCGCGCTCGATAAAGGGCATGCGGTTGCCGTTCTGGGGCGCGTTGGCCCAGTGGATGTACCAGTAGATGTTCTTGAGTCGCCACAGCTCGAAGATCTCGTTGTTGCTGAAGTAGTGGTACAGGTTGATGTCGTCAAAGAATTCGTGTCCCTGCAGCGAGCCTGCCACGTCAAACACGTCGCGCATGAGTTGGCGTCCGTCCAGGTTGGCTGCTGCCCAAGCGGTGTCGTTGACCAGCTGGGCAATGAAGCGCTTGGGGTTCAGATGCTTGTCATACATCCCGTTGGAGATGGGATCCACGCTCTTGCGCAGGTCGTTGGCCAGGGTGTCCTCGCCGTAGCCCCAGCCCATGTAGTACATGTCGTGGTAGCTGGCGTCGGTGGTGATGCGCAGGGCGGGGTTGAGTGAACGCAGTCGCATGGTCTCGTTCTGCATCGACAGGATGCAGCGGATGATGACGGTCGAACGGGCGTCGATGCGTGCATCGCCGGCAAACACATTGGGGAAGTTGTCGAACATGCGCTGGGCGATTTCCTGATGCTGGATGGCGCCCTCGTCGCTCAGGTCACCCGCGCGATTGCGTGAGTTCTCATAGACCGTATTGAGCTGGCGCAGCAGCAATTCGCCCTGCAAGTTGAGCATACCGGCTGCCTTGGCCTTGTTGAGCTCCTGACAGGGGCGCTCATAGTACTTGGCGTTGGTGAGCCAACGGCTGCCGTGACGGCCATAGTGGTCGATGTAGAAGGGCTCATAGCCCACCGGAGCAGCGGTGAGTTCAGGCACTTTCACATCGGTGCCGTAGGGGTAGGCGTAGTGGTTGCTGGCCGAGCGGTCGAAGTTGCCCAAGACCTGTTTCTTGGGGGTGGCGGCGCTCAGAGTCATGCCGACCAGGGCCACCAGTATAAAGAATGAGCTGAGGTGTTTCATTTCGGTTGTGTGATGATGGGCTGGCGTGAGAGTTTATCGATGAAGTAGTCGCGCACGTCGCTCCAGTGATAGTAAGGAGCGACATCGGTCTGGACGGGTAGGGTGGCCTCGCGCTCGTTCAGGAGCGGCAACATCAGGATGTCGTCGCTGCCTGCCTTGCGGAAGTAGATGAACTGGATGTTGGCTGCCATGGGGAAGATCTTGTAGGTCTGCCAGTACTTGTCCAGATTTTCCAGGTCGGTTGTCTGGTAGTCGGCACCGTTCAGGCCCATCAGGCAGCACAGCGGCAGCACCACGCTCTCGTGCCCGAAGCGCAGCGACGCGCCAGGCGCGGGGTCGTCAGTCGTGGTGGCGCGGTCGGCATCCTGGATGAAATTCCTGAGCAGGTTGGCCTCCATGTAATCGACGCGGCATTGCGTGAGCGGCGTCTCGGCCGAGTTGGTGTACCAATAGGCGTTGTTATAGCGCCACACGCTGTAGATGTCGTCGGCGCTGAAGATGTCGTACAGGTTGACGTTCTCGAACTGGTGGTGGCTCTGCATGTTGCCAACTACCTCCATCAGGTAGAGCATCATAGTGCGGGCATCATCGATGCTGTCCCTAGCGAACTTTTGGTCACTGAACAGTTTCTTCAGCATGCCCTTGGGGTTGAGCCACTTGTTGAAGCACTCGTTGCGTTTTTCGGACATGGTAGAACGCAGTTTCCTGGCTACACTGTCGCTGTAGTTCATGTAGTACATGGTCGCCTGGCTGGCATCGGTGGTGATTTTCAGGCGCGGATTGAGCGAGGCGAGCACATCGACCTCGTTTTGCATCGACAGGATGCAGCGGATGACCACCGTCGAGCGGGCCACCACGGGAGCGCCATCCTTGAACACCTGCGGGAAGTTCTGGAACATGCGCCGTGCGATGCCCTGATGCTGCTCGGCGCCGATGTCGCTGAGTTCGCCCAGACGGCCCTTGCTGGCCTCATGCACCTGTCGCAGCACGTCAAGCACCTCCTGTCCGCGGCGGGTGAGTTTGCCGTAGCGTTCACCTTTCTCGAGCATCTGCAGGGGGTAGGTGTATTTCTTCTCCTGGATGAGCCAGCGGCTGCCGTGACGGCCGTAGTGGTTGATGAAAAACGGCTCATAGCCCTCGGGCGCTGGCGTCAGTGCCGGGAAACCCGTAGTGGGGTAGGCCTGGTAATTGTTGGCACTCAACTTGGGGTTGGCCTTGAAGTCCTCTCGCACTCCGGCGGTCAGGGTCAGCAGACTGACCAGTGCAATAGCGACAAAGCAAAATATTCGTCTCATGTCAGATTGTTTGTTAATAGGGTTTGATGCTGCAAAGATACGAAAAGTATTTAGTTTCTAGTCCCTAGTCCCTAGTTTTTAGCTGGCATCTGCATCCTTGGGCCTCACGCTAAGGCGCAAAGACGCTATGTTTTTCAAACAACTTAAACAAATAACGGGTTAAACAACAAGTACAACTTTTTTTGTTTGGGCATCCGCGTCCTTAGCCTCACGATAAGACGCTCAGTCGCTAAGATTTTAATGGTCTGCGAATTAAACGAATTATCCTAATTGGCATCCGCGCTGGTTGGGTTGCTGTGGCTGGACGACGAGAATAAATGATGAGTGTTCTCGCTTAATCGGAATTTTGCAGTACCTTTGCAGCCATGAAACGAGAGATTAGAGGCAACGTTTGTGTGTTTGCCGCTTCGAGTGCCAACATTGAGTCCCGCTATCTGGCCGATGCCCATGAGCTGGGAACGTTGCTGGCACGGGGCGGCTGGCGCTGTGTGAACGGCGGTGGCGCCGTGGGCCTGATGGGTGCCGTGACCGACGGCACGCTCGATGCCGGTGGCGAGGTCACAGGAGTGATTCCCAAGTTCATGGTGGACAACGGGTGGTGCTATGACCGCCTGCAGGACGTCATTGTCACTGTCGATATGCACCAGCGCAAACAAATGATGAGCGACATGGCCGATGCCGTGATCGCCCTGCCTGGCGGTGTGGGCACGCTCGAGGAACTGCTCGAGACGCTCACCTGGCGCCAATTGGGGCTGGTCAAGGTGCCTGTCATCATCCTGAACACGCTGGGCTACTATGACGCCTTGCTGTCGATGTTGTCCCATGCCATCGACGAGGGCTTCATGAAGACCTCACACAGCCAGTTGTGGCAGGTGGCCGCTACGCCTGCCGAGGCGGTCCGTCTGCTCGATGAGAACCGTCCTGTCCAGTTTGAGTCCAAATACTGATACCGACTGCCATGCCCGTCCCTGCCCATCCTGCCGATACGGTCCATCCTGTAGATACTGTGGAGCCCTACTATGCCCCGCAGTACCTTGACGGCTTCCCCACTGCGGCGCAGGAGGGCGACACGGTATTGGGTGACATCGACGGTCTGCCCGTGATGGAGATACCTGCTGGCGACGAGGCGATGAATTTCCCGCGTTCGCCCCTGCACGACACGCCGTCGATGGCGCTGCTGCTGGCCGGCCTGCTCGCTGTGACGCTGAGTTACCACAAGGGCTATAAGTATATTGAGAACTTTTTCCACTACATGTTCTCGACCCGTCGCCGCGAAAACCTGTTCGAGGACCACACGGTGAACGAGACCAGCATCCAGGCGGCCCTCATCGCCAACACCTGCATTGTCGAGGGATTCATCATCTATTTTGCCGTGCAGCTGATGTGGCCCGCCCTGGCGCCCAAGCTGCAGCAGGGTGTTTTTGCCCATGTGGCGGCCTATACCGGGCTGGCGCTGGCCTTTTATGCAGCGCAATGGGTGGTCTATAAGGTGCTGGGCTATACCTTCCTGGACAAGGTGGGCTCCAAATTGTGGATTGACGGTTTCAAGGCGTCGCAGTCATTCCTGGGGTTGACGTTGCTGCCGGTGCTGGTGCTCCTGATGCTTTATCCGGTACACGGCAAACTGCTGTTATCGGTAGCGGCATCACTGTATATGGTAGCGCGGCTCATCTTTATCTTCAAGGGCTTTAGAATTTTTTATGGTAATTTGTCCTCTATTCTCTATTTTTTGTTGTACCTTTGCGCCGTCGAAATCGTACCCTTAGTCCTTGTGACGGGGTTAACGTATTGGATTAGTGGTATTTAACAGTCTTTGATATACTAAATGAGCATTAAGAAGATTCTGGTTTCTCAACCAAGACCTACGTCTGAAAAGTCTCCTTATTTTGATCTGGAGAAAAAATATGGTGTTGAAGTAGTTTTCAGACCATTCATCAAAGTGGAGGGACTTACTTCCCGGGAATTTAGACAGTCCAAAATCAATGTGCCCGACTATACGGCCATCATTCTGACGGCGCGTACGGCTATCGATCATTTCTTCCGCCTGTGCAAGGAGTTGCGCTATAATGTGCCCGACACGTTGAAGTACTTCTGCGTGAGCGAGACCATTGCCCATTACCTGCAAAAGTACGTCATCTACCGCAAGCGCAAGATTTTCTATAGCGAGACCGGACTGATGGAGGACCTGATTCCCATCATCGCCAAGCATCACAAGGAAACCTATCTCATGCCCGTGAGCGACGTCCACAACGACAAGGCCGTCGTGCTCGACAACAACAAGGTGAAATATGTCAAGGCTGTCATGTACCGCACCGTGAGCAACGATTTCAAGCCCGGCGAGAAGCTGGACTATGACATGCTGGTGTTCTTCACTCCTGCAGGCATCAAGTCCTACACGACCAATTTCCCCGACTACAAGGAGCGCAACGTGGTGATTGCCGCTATGGGTCAGACCACGCTCGAGGCTGCCGAGAAGGCCGGTATCACGGTTGACGTGACCGTTACCCCCGAGGCTCCCTCGATGGCCGGCGCTATCGACCAGTACCTCAAGAAGGTGCGTGCCGAGGAAGAGAAGCAGGAGCGCAAGGCAGCCCGCGAAGCCGCCAAGATGGAGAAGGAGAAGGCTGAGCAGGGAACTGCCGCCAAGCGCTCGGCTGCTGCCAAGAAGGCTGCTGTAACCCGCAAGGCCAAGGCCGCTACCGTTGCCAAGCCCAAGGCCGCTGATAAGCCGATTGCTGCCGTCGACACTATGGCTACGCCCCCAGTGAAGAAACCCACTGCTGTCAAGTCCAGGTCTACCACGGCTAAGAAAACCACGAAATAATCATCGTTGGATTTATTTTTGGGGGCGTGCTTGATGGCATGCCCCCATTTTTTTGTAATTTCGCATCCTGAATGGATTTCAAGTTGAAAAAGGACGAGAAGCTGTGCAGCCGCACGGCAGTGGACTTGCTCTTCGGCGAGGGCAAGTCGCTGATGGCGTTCCCCCTGCGCGCCGCCTACCGGTTGCGCCCCCGTGGTGAGCATTCTGTCCAGTTCCTCATCTCCATCCCCAAGAAACGCATCCGCCATGCCGTGGGGCGCGTCACGTTGCGCCGCCGCGTGCGCGAGGCCTATCGCCTGAACCGCCGCGAGCTGCTGCAGGCACCGCTCGGCGAGACCGGTTGGGGGGTGGATATCGCTTTCGTCTATCTGGATAGCTCGCTTGCGCCTTACAGCGTCATCAACGAGAAGATGATCTCGCTGCTCACCCGCATTGCCCAAGCCGCGGCCCAACAACAGCCCACCGTCAACCAGGAGCAAAAACAATGAAAATCCTCGATGAAATGGTGAATTTTGGCCGCCAGGTGTTGCGGGGCGTGGGTTGGCTGCTCATCCAGCCCATCCGTTTTTACCAGCGTTTTATTTCGCCCTACACGCCTCCCACCTGCCGTTTCACGCCCTCGTGCAGCCAGTATGCCATCGAGGCCATACGCAAGCACGGCCCGTTCAAGGGCATGGCGCTGGCCGTGTGGCGCATCCTGCGCTGCAACCCGTGGGGCGGCAGCGGCTATGACCCCGTGCCATGATAGACATTCTCGACTTCCATACCCATCGGCTTGACGCCACCGCTGCCCTCATTGCGGTGGATCCGCGACGCTTTGACCCGCAACCGGGCAGGTGGTACTCGGTGGGCTTTCATCCGTGGGACGATGTGGACACGCTCAGCGACCGCGATTTTGAACTGTTGAGGCAATGCGCTGGCCACTCCCAGGTGCTCGCCATCGGCGAGACGGGAATGGATACCCGTCGTGGCGCTGCCCTCGACATCCAGGCCTCGGTCTTCGTCCGTCACCTGCAGCTGGCACAAGAACTGGGCAAACCCGTGGTTGCCCACAATGTCAGGGCTACGCAGTACATCCTCGATGCCCGCCGCAAGGCCAGACTCGACGATGTCACCCTCGTCATCCACGGCATGCGGGGCAATGCCCATGTTGCCTGCACGCTGCTTGACGCGGGCTGTTACCTCTCCTACGGCCCCCGCTTCAATGAAGAGGCCTTGCAGGCCACCCCGCTGGACCGCCTGCTCCTCGAGACCGACGACAGCGAAGTCGCCATCGCCGATGTTGCCGCACTCGTGGCCCACGCCTTGAATCTCCCCATCGATGAGGTCATCTTCCATATCTCATCCAACGCCCACAGCCTGCTCTCCCGTTAAGTTCTCGGCAACACTTTAGACATAATTTCTACTGGTATCCCGTTAAAATTGGGCAATGATAAATGGGGGACGGTTCCCGAGGCCATTTTCTGGCCAGGAGAACCGTCCCTGTAAATCCTTATCGGTTATGTTTTAGCGCATCAGTTGGGCCACTCGTTGTTCAACAGGTAGTCGATGAGCGTTGTGGCATCGGAGATGTTTATAGAGCCATCCAGATTGCAGTCACATGCGTCGATATTGACCAATGAAGCATTACCGTCCAACAGGTAGTCGATAAGAGCCGCCACGTCGGCGATGTTGACTGTTCCATCGTTGTTGATGTCACCACGCAGGAAAGGTGCAACATAATTCTCGAAAGAAGCGACATTGAACATATATGTTTCGCCAACCTTGCAAATAATACCATAGACATTTTTATTGCCGCCAGCGGGCCAATTCATACCCCACAAGGTAGAGGTTACTCCAATGCTGGTATTGTCAGGCAGAGGTAATGAGCGCATAGGCATGCCGGGGAAAGGACCTCCGCTAATTGTCACATTCTCGACGTAAACATAGGCATTGAGCAGGCTCTCATCTACGGCGCCGGTGAGCTTTTGCGCTGCAGCCAGCTCGGCATTGGTCTCACCGCTGGCGCTGAGGCCTTCAGCATCGGTGAACCATGCCCAACCGTTGTTGCCGGCCTTGGTGGCTTCCCAGCCCTGGCTCAGCACCTGGCCGTTCTCAAAGTTGCCTCCAGTGATGCCTCTGATCTGGCCGTAGCCGCTCTCGTCGCGCAGGAACAGGTAGCCGTCCTTGTAGAGAGTAACGACAGCGTCGCCGTTAAAGGTGAAGTTCTCGGCATCGTCCAAAGCATTAGCTTCGCTCAGCGTGGTGATTCCTTCCTCCTCGGCGGGAACATACTCTACATAGAGGACAGCGGGCTGCTGGGCGCTGGTGTAGCAAGCAAAACGGGGGCTACTAGCATTGTACTGAAGCTTGCGAGCGTTATCAGACTTGTTGGTCAGTACAATACCGTCATCGGTTGCGTTAGCAATCCATTGTGCACCGGTGGCACCAGTGGCGCCATCGCCGGTGATGGCATCCAGCGTATTGCCAGTATTCCAGAGGATATAACTTCCTGAGCCGTTGATCTCAAAGGTCCAAGTGTCATTGCCGAGGACGTCCATGCTACCCTCGCCCAAGGTCAGTTCTACCACGTCAGTGCCACCGATGTATGCGACATCTTCAACAATGGGAATCTGGATAGAGCTACCATAGTGGGTCGAGCCACCGGTAATCTCACCCATGGCGAGTTTTCTTTCCTCATTGACGATGATGTACTTCTTGCCTGCTATCAGCTCGTCAGCGCTGTTTACCTTCACATAAGGCTTGGTTAAGACAACAGGCTCAACCTTGGTGTAGGTAGCACTGACTACTTCACTCTCGACATCGCCCTTGACAGCCTTGGCGTGAACCGTGGTGGTCTCGGTGATAGTGAGGGCTTCATTGTATGCAGTAAATTCGCCATCATTGAGGGCGTACATGAGGTCAGCACCTTCCTCATTGTTGATAATGCTTACGCTGAGGCTGTTTTCAAACTCCTGAGACTCAGGCAGTGTGGGTGCAGCAACAGTCACGGGAGGCGTAACGCTCTCGTCCTGAACGTACAGGACAGCTGGCTTCTGGGCGCTGGTGTAGCAAGCAAAACGGGGACTGCTGGCATTGTACTGAAGAATGCGGCTGATGTCGCCATTGTTCTTCAGGATAACGCCATCGGTGGTCAACGCGGGCACCCACTTCACGCCGGAGAGCAAGTTGGCCCCGTCAGAACTGATAGACGACAGCGAATTGCCTGAATTCCAAAACATGTAGGCGCCATCATCGTAGGTAAAATGCCACGTGGGGCCATAAGAGTAAGTACCGCCTTCGTCTGCGGTCAGCTCTACTACGTCGGTGTCCTCGATGTCGATGATACCATCGGTGATGGTGACACCAACATAGCTACCATAGGTAGTGCTGGTTCCAGCAATCGCACCCATGGCACGGCTGTTTTCCTCATTGACGAGGATGTACTTCTGTCCGGCTACCAGTTGTTCAAGGCTGGTCACCTTCACATAGGTGTTAGCGGCCCACGCCGACATTGTCAGCAGGGCAAGTGCTAATAGAGAAATAATTTTCTTCATGACAATTAAACTCATTAAGTTGATTCATATATACTTGTAAATACAGAAAATGTTAGTAAAATGGGTTTGGCTATGTCCTGCAAAAGTAATTACAATTAAGGATATTTGCAAATTTTATGTAAATGATATGGTCGTTGGCGCTGTAAATTCATGCATTGGCATTAGTCCCGCAGGGGTCGGGCCAACAGTTGCTGGTTAAAATCGCAAAAACTTGATTTGGGAGTTTCGTTGCTGAATACAGGAGCCACTATCTGGCACGTGAGCTAAGTAAAAAGTGAGCCCCGGAGAATCAGACTCCGGGGCTCGTGGTTACCTATCTATTATGTGATGTCGAGTTCATTTGGTGGTGTCGGGGACAATGACGCCGCGCGACAGGAATTTGAGCTTGACATTGGATTCGCGCTTGGTCACCGTGTCGGTGGACTGCTTAGCGGGAGCATTTTCCATCGTCTTGGCGGGCTCGTAGTAGTAGCCGGTGGGAGCGTAAGCCGTGTACTCGTAGAAGTAGGGATCGAGCGAGAGGATAAGGTATCCGAAGTCGTCAAAACCGTAGTACAGGTTCTCGAAGTCGCCGTCATCGTATCTGATGTTCAGGCGGTTGCCGCGAGTGTCCCAGTAGAAGGCTATGTAGTCCCACCCAAAGGCCGAGTAGAAGGTGTAACGGCCGGTGCGGTTGCTAAAGAACTCGTAGCGCACTTGGTCATAGCCGTAGATATCATATTCGTAATAACCGTCGCATCCAAATTCTGATACCCAACTGCCAACGATGTCATCGACATAGTAGGGAGGCGTATCGTAGTAGTGCGAATCATAGTTGCTGCAGGAGGCCAGCGTGAGGCCCATGATGGCAGAGAACATGTAGAAGTATAACTTTTTCATAGCGCAAATGAGTTTAGTGTGGTTAGTAATCTGATGCAAATGTAATAAGATTTTGTCAAACTATACGTATTTCTTCAAGAAAATGCGCGCGCCACCGGTGTGATGGGATGGCGCGCGCCACCCAGAAATTACGTCTTTAGTTTAGAAATTCACACCTACGTTTATAGTGAAACAACCATTATGCGTATCGTCGAAACTGTCTTGGCCGATGTTGGCCAGTCCGATGTCATAGCTTGCGTCGAGATAGAGCATGTTGTAGCCCACTCCGCAGCCAATCTTGAGGCCTCCGTCAAAGCGGTTGAAGTAACCGTTGTCAAACGAGCTGAATGCTGTCCTGGAGCCGTAGTTCTTGATTTCGCCGTCGGTTCCCACTGCCAGGTAGCCGCCTGCATAGGGCTGGATGCTGGTCTGGTTGCCGATAAAGTGCTTGTACTTGATAATCAGGGGCAACTCGAGGTAGTTCAGATCGTAGGTGAACTTGTCGTGGCCTGATCCGCTCTTGCCACCCTTTTGGCTATAGTACAGTCCAGTCTCGAGGAACAACGGGGCGCGATAGGTGAGCTGGGTGCCAGCGGCAAAGCCGATGTTGAGTCCGCTCTTGACGCCACTGCCGTCGAGCAATGGGCTCTCGCTGCTCACATGCGAGGCATTTAAACCCACGCGCAGTCCGAAGTAATAGCGGTGCCATGCGACATATTCGTTGCCGTGCCTTCCCACCGTCTGGACGCGGGGATTATAACCTCTACCGTATCGGTATCCGGGCTGTGCTATGGCCGGCATGGCGAGTATCATGCACAGCAGGCTGAGAAGTAAAGTCTTTTTCATTGTCGTCAAGTTTTAATCAGTTATCGTTTCTTGACTCTTAGACGAAAGGCTGAATTCAAGGTTTAACTGTCAAAATCGGTTAACCGATGATCACCCCACGGCAACCGACCAAGGGGCAGAAAAAACCGACAAACCCGGTGCGGGCGGTGCCCGCAGTCTAGGGTCTAGGGTCTAGAGTCTAGAGTTTAGGGATTAATGCTCGCTACGCTCGCAGGTTAGGGCTTAGAGCTTAGGGCTTAGAGGGGACTTGCGGTGCTCGCAGCCCAACTCCTCACTCCTAACTTCTAACTCCTAACTCCTAACTAATAACTAATAAGGGATTCCTTTAAGGTAGTGGACGAGGGAGCGTGTGTGCAGCATCTTGGAGATGGCGGCTTGCTGGATTTCGAGGCAGAAGAGTAGGGAGATGGCGATGGCGAGTACGAAGCAAATGCTCCAGATGGTGAAGGCTTTGCGCCAGTGTCCTTCGCGCAGGCGGCACAATACAAACACTGCCACCGGTACAAAGAGCGGTTGGACGGGAGTCACATAGCGTGCCACCGATCCTGCCATGACCCAAGCAATGGCGGCAAAAGACGCCGCTGCCCACCAGGGCCATGCACCCATGCGGGAATTGCCGTCGCGTCGCCACGACATGAACAGGTAGTAGAACAGTGCTATGCCGCCCACCATATACCATCCGTAAGACAGTCTGGAGTAGACGTTGATGAAGTTGCAGTTGTCATAGTAGGTCCAGGGGAAGGGGATGATGAACTGGACGCTCATGGTCATGGGCAGCATCAGCGCCTTGTACCAGAAGGGGCGCAGGAAGTAGAAATTGAGTATGTCGTGGTAGAACTGCTGCGATTCAGATTCAACATAGAAGCGCTGCATGTTCCATCCGCCGCCAGCAACCTCGACATGGTGGTCGAAGGAGTAGGTGGACAGCATGTTGCCCAAGAATAGCGACAACACGATGACCGCCAGGACCGATAGCGCCATGCGCCAGTCGCGCCGCCAGCGGGGCAAAGACATGATGACCACACCCAGGGCAACGAAATACAGGAAGGTCGTGCGCACAACCGCCAGCAGGATACATGCGGCTACTATCAGTACCATGTCGCGAACGGGATGATGCCGCTCCTCGTCATGCGCGGCCATTGATGAGAATGCAAAGCCGGCCATCGAGATCGACAGGATGACGATGCCTTCCTTGATGACCATGGTGCCCATGGTGAGGAAATAGTTGAGCAGACAGGTGAGGAACATGCCCATGACGACCAGCGCCTGGGGCGATGTGCTGACGCGGTGTGACAGCAGTCGCCGTGTGGTCAAGCCCGTGAGCACGATGGCTGTGAGCGTGCACATCAGGTTCATCGCCTGGGGCCAGATGACATTCAGCCCGAATACTTTCCACAGGCCCAACATGATCATTGGATAACCGGGATAGACCACCTTTTGCGGTCCCACTCTCCCGTCAAACTCGTGGAGGGCCCACTTGTAGTACACGCGCCCGTCGCCATGTATGTTGGGCTCCATGAGGGAATAGCTGTCAAATCGTGTCCACCCGACAAGCCGCAGGTAATCGATGTATATCAATAGGGCCGCAACCAGCAGCAGGATGACGATGGCTGCGGTGGATGTGCCGCGGGCACGGGTCAGGACGATGCGAGGCACCAGATAGGCAGTGAGATAGGCCACGGTGATGCGGGCTCCGTCGGCCAGGCCGAAGTGGGATGACGCTGCCACGGCAAGCAACGCCAAGGCGATAACCTCGACGAGCAATAGCAATAGTTTGGGCTTTGTCATTCCGTTTCTCATGCGTGTCTGCTTTGATGCCGTAATAGGTTTGTTTATGCGACAAAATTATAACTTTTTATAGTCCTGCACAAATTTTTCGGGCTATTGCATTCGTTTTTCAGCCAAAATCCAATGTTCTCTGCGGACTGCACTACATTGACAAGGGCCTGTAGCCGCCGTCGAAGATAGGCTACGCCTCGGGATAACAAAAAAAATCGGGATTATTTTTTGTTATCCGCTCGGCTTGCACTATCTTTGTATGTTTAAAGCGATTCTTAACCGAGTATCATGAGCAGCGAAGCGATGAAAATAGATGTCGATAAGGTGCTGCGGGAGAGGCTCCCGAAGCAATATCGCTATATCCCGCGTTTTGCCGTGCGGTGGCTGGAGCGTACCATCTGCCAGGACCGCCTAAACGCCATCCTCGTCAAGATGGCGGGCAAGAACAGTGTGGATGCTGCAACCGCTGCGCTCAACGAGATGGACATTACCGTCGAGGCCACGGGACTGGACCAGTTGCCCGAGGGCCGTTTCATGTTCGTGTCCAACCACCCGCTGGGCGGTCTCGACGGCCTGGCGCTTATCTCGCTGCTGGGCAACCGCTATGACAAGAATATCAAGTTTCTGGTCAACGACCTGCTCATGGCCGTGGAGCCCCTGCGCGGCGTGTTCCTGCCGGTGAACAAGTACGGCAATCAGTCGCGTGATGCGGCCACTCAAATCGAGGAGGCCCTCAAGAGCGACGCCCAGTTCATTACCTTCCCTGCCGGCCTGTGCTCGCGCATGCAGCCCGACGGCACCATCGCCGACCTGCCGTGGCAAAAGGCTGCCGTGGCCCATGCCGTCAATTATCAGCGCGACATCGTGCCCATCTATTTTGACGCCCACAACTCGCGCTTTTTCTACCGATTTGCCAAGTGGCGCAAGAAACTGGGCATCAAGTTTAATATAGAACTCATTTTCTTGCCCAAGGAGATGATCAAACAGTGTGGAGCGACTTTACGGGTCTTCATCGGTGAGCCCATCGCATGGAATTCGCTCGATGCCCGTGCACACAAGCGTGAAGCTGCCCGCCTGCGAGAATTAGTTATCAATATGGCACCAACCCCCTCAAACCGATAAATTGCCCTATGGAACCGATTATTGATCCCATCCCCGTCCAACTTATCGAGCAGGAGCTCACCAGTGAGCGCCTGTTGCGACATACCAACAAGGCCGACAACGACATCTATGTTGTCACCGCCCACAACGCGCCCAACACGATGCGCGAAATCGGGCGCCTGCGCGAGGTCACCTTCCGTACCGCTGGCGGCGGCACCGGCAAGGCCTGTGACATCGACGAGTTTGACCTGATGGACCCGCCGTGCCAGCAGCTGCTGGTATGGAACCCCGACAAGCATGAGATTATCGGGGCCTACCGCTTCATCTGCGGCTGGGACGTGAAGGTGGTGGGCAACGTGCCACGCATTGCCACGGGGCACCTGTTCAACTTCAGCGAGAGGTTCCTGAACGAGATCTTGCCCGTGACAATCGAGTTGGGCCGTTCGTTTGTCCGTCCCGAGTACCAATCGACGCGCGAGGGCGTCAGGGCGCTGTTCGCGCTCGACAACCTGTGGGACGGCCTGGGTGCCTTGACCATCGTCTATCCGCAGGTCAAGTACATGTTCGGCAAGATGACGATGTACCCCAGCTATGTGCGCGACTGCCGCGACATGCTGCTGTGCTTCCTCAACCTCTACTTCGAGGACAAGGAGGGACTGGTGGTACCCATCGACCCGCTGCCCGACACCCGCAACGATGACCCCGAACTGATGTCCCAGTTTGTGGGCAACGACTTCCGCGAGGACTACAAGCGCCTGAACACCTTCATCCGCAATCACGGCATCAACATCCCGCCGCTGGTCAATGCCTACATGGGACTGTCGCCCAAGATGCTCCTGCTGGGCACCGCCATCAACCGCGAGTTCGGTAACGTCGAGGAGACGGGTATCCTCATCAACCTCGACGAGATAGCCGACGAGAAAAAGCGCCGTCACATCGACTCCTATCTGGCAAACATCGTCAGGTAATCAGAACTCATCATGATGATAAAAAACGTCCTGACATCTTTTATCTTCGGTCTTACCTTGTGTTGTGCTATTGCCACATCGGCACAGGTGCCGGCAGACTCAACCCTCTTGCGTGATTTTCAGGCAGATACTACTGCTCAAGTTGTGGATTATGTCGGCCGCATTCCGGATTTAAAGTATAAGTTGGGCTTTTTGGCCAATGCCGGCAACAGCGATCTGGCGCCCTACTACATCAGTTCTAACTGCGGTGGCACCATCACCCAGCAGTACTCGGCCCTTGTTTATGCTGCTGCCAAGCTATGGAACAGCTCCCTGCATAAGCGCTTCTCGTGGGGCGCGGGGCTTGAAGTCTGGGGTGGTTATGCGTCTAGTGCCGGCTATCAGCGCTATGAGGGCAACGGGCAGTTTGAGGTGCAAAAGCAACATCCCGCACGGGTATGGATTCAAGAAGCCTATCTGGCTGCCAATTACCGCAGCATCTTTGCCGTGGCTGGTCAGGCCCGCAAGGCTTCACCCATCGTCGATGGCTCGCTGAGCAGCGGCGACCTCGTGTGGAGCAACAATGCCCGCCCGCCAGTGGGTCTGCGTGCCGGTTTCATCGACTTCCAG
The DNA here is from genome assembly GCA_902793405.1 of uncultured Bacteroidales bacterium. Lineage (GTDB taxonomy): Bacteria > Bacteroidota > Bacteroidia > Bacteroidales > Muribaculaceae > Sodaliphilus. The sequence continues at coordinate 19,352 of CADBDH010000029.1, forward strand.
AACATCCCGTTCACCAAGGGCTGGGTGCAAATCCAGGGCGAGTTCGGCTACTTCCGCCAGCTGGACGACAAGTGGCTCGAGAACCATTACAACTACTATAACCACTTCATCAGTACGGGCACGTGGCTGCACTACAAGAGCCTGCACTTCCGCACCAATCCCAGCAAGCCCGTCGTGTTCACCATCGGTGCCCAGTCGGCCTGCCAGTTCGGCGGCACCGCCAACTACTACGAGGACGGCAAGGTAACGCGCACCGTCAAGATGGATGCCGACGCCAAGGCCTTCTTCCGCACCTTCATCGCGGGCAGCGGTGGCAACAGTGCGGGCGACTCCTTTGTCGAGGGCAATCACTTGGGCACTTGGGACATCGCGCTGCAATATACAGTCACTCGAGGGCATACCCTTCGTGCCTACACCCAATGGCTGTGGGAAGACGGCTCGGGCATCGGCAAGATGAACGGCTTTGACGGCCTGTGGGGATTGGAATACAGCACGATATACTTTCCTGGTATCACCCATGTGGTGATTGAGTACATCGACTTCACCAACCAGAGTGGTCCCATCCACTGGACACCCAACGACCGCGAGGGAACGCCCATCACCAGCCATTCCTCGGGTGCCGACGACTATTACAACAACTACATCTACAACGGCTACCAGAACCGCGGCATGTCTATCGGCTCGCCCTTTGTCAAGTCGCCGCTTTACAACCAGGACGGCTACATGCGTTACCGCGACAACGTGATGCGTGGCGTCCATGTTGCTGTCAAGGGCAGGTTGAATTACTCTTGGGAGTACACGTTGAAGGGGTCCTACCGCAAGGCTTGGGGCACCCCCATCATTCCCCGCGCGGGCAGCGTCGATGACTTCTCGATGATGCTCGAACTCCGTTATCGCTTTGGGTACAATTGGCTGTTCCGCGGCCAACTTGCCATGGACCGCGGCAGTCTCTACGGCAACAACTGGGGCGGCTTGCTGGGTATCACTTATAGTGGCAACTTTAACTTCAGGAAGTGATGAAAAAGACACTATCATATATTATATCGCTCATTGCAGTGCTGCTGATGGCCTCCTGCACACGCAACCACGGCGACATCGGCATCTGGTTCGGCACATGGCACGTCGAGCAGATCACCGCCGGCGGTGCGCCCGTCACTGTCGAGGGCGACTATTTCTTCCAGTTCCAGAACAAGGTCTTCAGGGTATCGCAGGTCTATGGCCATGAGCAGCTGGTCGAGAGTTTCGGCACCTGGGAGGAACAGGACGGCGGCAAGATGACCGTCAGCTTCCCCGACCCGACGGCCTATTACATTGTCATGCCCGGCCTCGAGGCCCACAACGACTTCACTTTTACCACCGCCTCGTCACACGACGTTACCTTTACCAAGACGAACGCCGACGGCACCATCTACACCTACCGTCTAAAAAAGCAACCGTAGAAAAGGAAGACAATAAGTACAATAAATACAATCTGTTGCAAGTCAGCATTTTGTATTTATTGTACTTATTGTCTTCCTTTCTTTTTAATGCGAATTTCGCGAATAAAACTGATTTAGCGAATATAATAAATTAGAAAAATTCGTAAAATTCGCATTAGCCCCGCAGGGAAAAGTTGTTTGAGTTGTCTTTAATTAAATAAGTGCGCGGAAGCCTTTGTATTTGTTGTACTTATTGTCTTCCTATTATATAATTTAGTTGTTTTTTGAGGTCTGGTCGAGGGACTCGCGGTACTTGTCGCGCAGGTGGCGGGAGAAGGTGAGGATGTCGTCGTCGCTGGAGCCGCAGATGACTTCCTCGGTCGAGGTAACCCATTTCTCCTGGAATTTGTCGGTGTTGGCGCGGAAATGGGCTTCGTCGAAGTCGTTGCCCGAGAATACGGCGACCGAGAGTTCGCGCAGGTAGTTCTCCCATCGTTTGGCATAATAGTCCCACATCAGGCCGTTCCAGCAGCGGCAGGCGTAGTCGTTGAGGCCGCCTCCCCAGGTGGTGATCAGCCGGCGTGCATTCATCTCGTAGTAGTCCTTGACTTGTGGCGACTTGCCCAGGTCGCGGGCTTGCTGCAGCCAGTTGTCGAGGGTGGCGTGGGGGTGATAACTGTTCAGGATATCCAGGTCGGACATGATTTCGTAGAGCACATCGCTGTGGGCGAAAAAGGTGTTCTTGTCACGTTGTTCAAATGCCTTGTCCACCTCCTGTTTCTCGGTCAGGAATAGGTCACCCAGCAGTTGGCGCCCCACCCAGATGAGGTCGATGGTCATCGCGTCGGTAGTGACCTTGTCCTGCGCCAGCAGGTGGTCCCACACGGCCAGTAGCTCTTGCGGCTTGTACTTGACGGTGCGGCTCTCCTTGCCCCACGTGGGATAGGAGCACGGCAGCGGAGCGGCGAAGTTGCCGGGCGTGATGTCGAGCACGCTGTCGTAGAGCAGCTTCCACGCCTCGCGCACGGGCTGGCTCACGGTGCCCGCATGGCGGTCGGCCAGTTCGTTGATGACCTGTTCGTCGGTTTTGGCAAAATTCCACGCTTTTTCCAGGATGTACTCATAGGGGAACTGCTGCACGTCCAGGCCCTCGAGTGTGGAGCCGATGCCCACCAGGTTGTCGCCGCACTCGGCCAGTGCCCGCTCGATGCGCTGTCCCGCCTCCTTGACGCGGCCCTGCACGTTGGTGTTGCCGCCAAAGTTGCCCAGGTAGCACCAGATGAACGGCTGGCCGTAGAAGCCCTCATGCTCGCGCCACATCTCCTTGTACTCGCAGTAATAGTCCAGCATGGTCATCTTGCCCTGGGGCACACCCGTGAGCATGGCGCGGGTGCGCTCCTGGGTGTAGTCCTTGCGCTGGTAATAGAGGAACCACGCCATCTGCAGCCACTCGGCCTCGGGGTCCACGGCGGTGAGGCTCTCGTAGATGTGCTTCGAGACCTTGTTCAGATACTCGGGCTCGAAGCTGGGCGGATCCACCTCGTTAAACGGGTCGATGCCGTAGATATGGTCGGTGCCGAACAGCCGCGTCTGCTCCTCGAGATACAGGCGCTGGATGCGGCTGTACAGCGGGTCCTCGCTGTTGAGGAAACAGGTGCGGTATTGCTCGTCAAAGCCTGCCCAGGTCGAGAGCGCCTGGATGTCGTCATCGGGGAACAGGTCTCGCAATGCCCCGGGCACGTGCCCCGCAAAGGCCGGCAGCACGGGACGCATGTTCAACGCGCGCTCCCGCTCCACGATGCGTTGCTGCAACGCCGTCTGGCCCTCAAGCCACTCCTTGGGCAGCGGGCCGCACCAGCCGTCGATGTTGGCCATGCGGTGCCACGGCAGGTAGGCCGGCCCGGTGAAATAGTCGCGCACCTGCTTGTCGGTCATGCCCAGCCGGGTCCACACGTTGTACCACACCGCTTCCTGCCCCGTGATGGCCAGCGGCAGGTTCACGCCGTTCAACGCCATCCAGTCGATGAAGCGTTCCCAGTCCCGCCATTGCCAAAAGGGCATCGTGTAGCCCCACGTGCAGTAGTTGAGGAAAAAGCGCTGCGGCACGCGTGCCGTCACCCGCTCGGTGGCGGGCACGTCGGGCAAGGTCTTGGGCAATTTAACGGCCACGTCGGCATACCACGACACCGTCACCTTACAGTAGCGGTTCAGGTAGCGGTTCAGTCCCACGGCCATCGAGCCTGCGTTATTGCCCCCGATGGCGACCTTGCCGCCCCGACTCTCGAGCGTGAACACGTCGCGACCCTGTTCGGCGTCGATTTGATGGAACTCCACCTTTGCCGCCAGCGCAGGCGACAAACGGCTTGCCAGGGCCATGGCTTGCCCCACGTCGTCACCCAGCTGTAAATCGGGCACACCGATGGCAGCGGCACCCATTACCGCCACCATCATAGCCCAAAATATCAAAATCCTCTTCATTCTCTCCATTCTATCATTTTTTGTCTTTCTTGTCCTTCTTGTTACAATCAGCAAACCTTTAACCGTCGGCGAATTTAACGAATTTAACGAAGGCATCAGCACCCCCCCTTTTTCACAGGGTGCGTATGCTTGTTAGAAGACAAGAAGGACAACAATGACAAATTATATTCTATTTTGTTGATAATCAATATTTTTTTTTGTCTTTATTGTCTTTCCTGTCTTCAATAATCCTTAGCGCCCTACCGTGGGGCAATAAGAACGTGGAAGCCCCTCTAAACCCTAAGCTCTAAGCTCTAAACTGCGAGCGCAGCTCGCATAATCGCGGATGCCATTAGTTTAATTAGCGAAATTAGCATTAGCGCCGCAGGCCTTAGCTCTAAACCCTAAACTCTAAACTTTAAACTGCGAGCAACGCGAGCATTACCAGGAGCCGATGAGGAGCCTGTCGATTAGGGCGGCCACGTCGCTGATGTTGATGCTGCCGTCCTGGTTGCAGTCGGCACCACTCAGGCTGATGCCCGAGGCATTGCTCGTCAGCAGGTAGTCGATCAGGGCGGTCACGTCGCTGATGTTGACGCTGCCGTCGCCGTTCACGTCGCCACGCAGGCCGGCATTCTTCGCGGTGAAGTAGCCCGGGTTGCTCGGGCCGCCGTCGATGTGGGCATAGGTCTTGTCCACATGGTTGGCATCATAGGTCGTGCCCTGGCCGCCCACCAGGCCCAACCACTGCCCACATAGATGGTCTGCAGTTTATTGCTCTCCTCGAACATAGACTGCATATCTATCACCTTGGACGTATTGAAACTGCTCAAGTCAAGGCTCGTCAAACCAATGCATCTATAGAACATTTGAGTCATATATATCACCTTGGACGTGTTGAAGTGGCTCACATCAAGGCTTGTAAGCTTTCTACAGCCTAAGAACATCCATGCCATACTGGTCACCTCGCTGGTGTTCAGGTAATTCATGCCCGTGATGGATTCGAGGTTCGTCATGCTATCGAACCAATCACTGGTGCTCGTCGGACGGGCATTGGCGAACGAGGGGTCAAAGACCACCTGAGTCACATAATAATTGGTGCCGTCGTTGTGCCAATCGGTAAAATTGGTGCCCGTGTTCAGGTCGTAGGTCGTGCCCGTGCGGCTGCTGCGCTGGTTGTCGTAGTAGAACGTCAGCGTCGTGTTCGAGGACGTGTAGCAGGCATAGGGCACAGGCGCATTCTTGTCGGTGAAGTAGCCAGGGTTGCTCGTGCCGCCGTCGATGTGGGCATAGGTCTTGTCCGTCGGGTTGGATTCGTTCCAGGTCGTGCCCTGGCCGCCCACCAGGCTCGAGCAGTTAAGGAACATATTAGTCGAGGACGTCACAGCCGCAGTGCTCCAACCACTGCCCACATAAATGGTCCGCAGATTGTAGCAGTTATAGAACATGCTACTCATCTTTATGGTCACGTTGGACGTGTTGAAACTGCTCAAATCAAGGCTCGTTAAGCCAGTGCAGCCAGAGAACAATTGATTCATATATATCACCTTGGACGTGTTGAAGTGGCTTACATCAAGGCTCGTAAGTTGATTACAATTCGTAAACATCCAACCCATATTGGTCACCTCGCTGGTGTTCAGGTAACTCAGGCCCGTGATGGATTGAAGATTCCTCATGTTGTAGAACCAACTATAGGTAGTCGTCGGGCGGGCATTGGCGAACGAGGGGTCAAAGACCACCTGAGTCACATTGGCATTGGTACCGTCGTTCTCCCAACCGGTATCGTTGTCGCCCGTGTTCAAGTCGTAGGTCGTGCCCGTGCGGGAGCTGCGCTGGCCGTCGTAGTAGAACGTCAGCGTCGTGTTCGAGGACGTGTAGCAGGCATAGGCCTCGGTCACTTTTTCGGTGAAGTAGCCCGGGTTGCTGGGGCCGCCGTCGATGTGGGCGTAGGTGGCATTCGTATGGCTGGAATCGTAGGTCGTCCCCTGGCCGCCCACCAGGCTGGTGCAGCTATTGAACATATAATTGGAATAGGCCACGGATGCGGTGCTCCATCCATTGCCCACATAGATGGTGCGCAGGTTATTGCACCGACCGAACATCCAATTCATACTGGTCACCTTGGACGTGTTGAAACCGCTCAAGTCAAGGATCGTCAAATTTCCACAATCCATAAACATATTACCCATTTTGGTGACCTCGCTGGTGTTCAGGTATTCATTCATACCCGTGATGGATTGAAGATTCTGCATGCCACTGAACCAACCGAAAGTGGTCGTCGGGCGGGCATCGGCAAACGAGGAGTTAAAGACCACCTTGGTCACATTGGCATTGCTGCCGTCAGTGTACCAACCGGGGTCGTTATAACCCGTGTTCAAGTCGTAGGTCGTGCCTGTGCGGGAACTGCGGTAGTTGTCGTAGTAGAACGTCAGCGTCGTGTTCGACGGCGTGTAGTTGGCATAGGCCTCGGCAGCAGCAGCGCCGAGGGCACACATCATGGCCGTCACCAGGACGACGAGTCTGAAAAGTAGTGCTTTTCTCATAATCGATAGGTTTTATGTGGTTAATAATGTTATTTGTTGCAAATTTAGTAAAGATTTGATTAAAATAAAAGAAAAAAGGATAAAAGTTTCTAGTTTTTAGTCCCTAGTCCCTAGTCCCTAGTTAGGCATCCGCACCACTCACCAAAAAGGAAGACAACAAATACAATAAATACTATGGCATCCGCGCACTTATAATTTAAAGACAACTTGGACAACTTAAACAACTGGCTTCCGCGTCCCTCACCAAAAAGGAAAACAATAAATACTATGGCATTCGCGCTCCATTGCACAGGAATGCGAATGCCATCATTTTAATCCTTATAATCCGCCGAAAAAAAAAGAACGCGGATGCTGATTAGTCTAATTCGTTAAATTCGCCGACCTATTAAATCTTAGCGACTTAGCGTCTTGGCGTGGGGGCCAAAGAGCGCGGATGCTAAAAAAAAGTTGTATTTGTTGTTTAACCCGTTATTTGTTTAAGTTGTTTGAAAAACTTAGCGTCTTAGTGTGAGGCCAAAGTTGCCTACTGGGAGAAAAAGATGTACTTTTGTGCTAGTAAAATGTAAATGAGAGGAAGATGATTGGAACGATTGTCAATACCTGCACCATTGTCGCGGGGACACTCATCGGAGTGGCTCTGCACAAGGGCATCAAGGATAAATACAAGAATGTGCTGTACGACGCCCTGGGGCTGGCGTGCTTCGCCATCGGGCTGAACGCCGTAGTCACCAACCTGCCCAAGAGCCAGTACCCCGTGCTGTTTATCGCAGCGATGGCCATAGGCAGCGTCGTGGGTGTTGCGCTCGACATCGACGGGCGGTTCCACCGCCTGGTGGACCGCAAGAGCAAGCGGGGTGGGGAAGGCTCGTCGGGCACACGTCTGGCCGACGGCCTGGCTACCGCCACGCTGGTCTATTGCATCGGCCCGCTGTCGATGCTGGGGCCTGTCATCAGCGCGCTGGAGGGGGACCACACCTTCCTGTTTACCAATGCGACGCTCGACCTGGTCACGGCGACGATTTTCGGCTCGACCTATGGCATAGGCATGCTGCTGGCAGCGCCCGCCTTGTTCCTGTGGCAGGGCCTGTTCTATAGTGTGGCGCTCTTGTCGAGCACGGCCGTGAGCGAGGCGCTGATGGCCGAACTGCTCATCGTGGGCGGCCTGATGATCACGGGCTCGGGCCTGTCGCTGCTGCGCATCAAGGACTGCCATGTGCTCAACATGCTGCCCGCGCTGCTGGTGCCGCCGTTGTGGTTCCTGGCCATGTGGCTGATCCACTGATATGATGTGAGCCTGATTTTCATCAAGTTAGACGTTACAGACCATGTAGAGACGCAAAATTTTGCGTCTCCATTCGTGAGGCTTTACAATTATGCCTACCAGGAGACGCAAGATTTTGCGTCTCTACTTTATTGCGTTGGCGCTTTCTTCTGATATGTCGTGAATAATGATGTCATTATTCGGCTTTTTTGATTACTTTTGTGGTCCAAACCATTACTATAGTCTAGACAAAGATGAACATCAAGCGCTTATTGTTGATAGCCACAGTCATGCTGGCTGGGCTGCATGTCCCCATGTATGGACAGATTGTAGCCGCCGAGAGATCCAGTAAACAGATTGCCGACAGCATCCGTGAGGAGATGGACAGCCGTCCTTACTTCAGCCTGTTCAAGGACACCTATTTTGTGGGCGGAACGGTGCTGGGCGGCAAACCCACCCAGTATAACAGCGACGTCAAGTTCCAGATCAGTTTCCAGCAGCGCCTCACCAAGAGTGTGTTGCCCGGTCACACCTATCTGTACCTGTTCTACACGCAAAAGGCGATGTGGAATGTGCTTGAGCGGTCGCTGCCGTTCCATGATCTGAATTTCAATCCCGGTATCGGCCTCTCGCGTTACGTCATCATGAAGAACCAGCTGATAGGCAAAGTCACCATGATGATTGAACATGAGTCGAACGGCCGTGACGGTACCGCCTCGCGCAGCTGGAACAAAATCTCGTGGGCGGGCGAGGCCTACGTGTCGCCTTACCTGATGGCACACGCCAAATTCTGGATACCGATTATCGATGGCCAGTACAACAAGGATATCTTGAATTATATGGGTATTTCCCAGGCCGGTTTCCAGGCCAAGAGCCCTGACGACAAGTGGGTGCTGGACATGACGCTGGTCAAGCGCAAGGGGTGGAACCTGAACTTCAACACCATCGTGCAGCTGGGTTACCGCATCAACCACAACTCCAACCAGTTCATCATGCTGCAGTACTACAACGGCTACGGCGAGAGCATGCTGGACTATAACCAGTATCACTCGCGCATCCGCATTGGCCTGCTCATCAGGCCCCGCTTCTTCAGCGACTTCTAAGGCGCCAGCCGCTTTCGGTCAACTTGTGAGCCAGTAATGGAATTGGGACAATCAGGGTGCCTTGCGCTCAACCTTGACACTGTCGATGAGCCTGATGCTGTCGTTGAATTCGCTGGCAGGAGGCCTCTTTTGTGGCATGGTTGTTGACTTGGGTTTTGAGGTACTCGAAGTGTTAGACGTCTGAGAGCCCTGGGTGTTCGACGGCCTGTTGATGTCAGGCTTCTTGACTGCCGGCGTAGCACACGACATGGTGCCAACGGCGAGCAGTCCGGCTGCCAATGGAATCAGCAATAAGGTTGATAATCTGTCTTTCATACGCTTGGAGTATTATGTTTGGTTGTTATTCTTGGTCGGCCTCGGTGAATTCCTTGAGCACATTGCCGTTCACGTCATAGAGGGTGCCCACATAGACGTCGTTGTCACGGAAGGTGCCGGTGAAGTAGGTGCCGTCTTGCCAGACGTAGGTGCCTTGTTCGCGGGCATTGTTCTTGTAGGTGCCCATGAAGCGGTCGCCCTCGGCATGGTTCAGATAGGTGCATTCGCCCTCGAACGTGCCGTGGACAAAATCGCCCTCATAGGTGTCGCCCTGGGAAAACTTCGCCAGTCCCTTGCCATGGGGCTGTCCCTCCTTATCGACGGGCCCGGTATAACGGAATTCGCCCATCACGGGGTTGATGCAGATGGAATCGGTGACCTGTACGATGGCATCCTGCTGGATTTTGTCATGCATGACGTAGAGTGAACCTGCCAGCAACAGGAGGGCCAGTGTGCAGATGGCGGCGATCATCCACCGGTTGCGGTGTGTGGATTGGCGTCGCAGCGACGGACGGCTGTGAAGGAATGTCTTGAGGCGATTGTAGAACTCGTCGAAGTAGTACTTGTTGTATTCCGGGCCGTTCTTGGTGGTGACACCGGCAATGTCGTTGGGCAGGTTGGCGGGGAAGCCATTAACGCCGCTCAGCAGGATGGGGATGATGTTTTTCTTCTTTTTCAGTGCGTGTGCCAGTTCCGTCCTGAGCCAGTCCTCGTTGGGGTTGGCGTCGGGGACAAGTGTCTGGTCAAAAGTATGCTTGTCAACGATTAAGATGAAGTCATCGCACTGGTCGATGCGCTCGAGCAATTTGGTGTCAAAATCGCCTTCGCGCAGGTTGTGCGTGTCGAAGCTGACGGCATAGCCGTCCTGCGTCAGCTTGTCATAGATATGATTGGCTGTCGCGAAGCCACCGGCGCGGCGATAACTGATGAAGATGTCGAAATTGTCGGGCATGACTTCTATCTATTTGGCGCAAAAATAAGTAAATAATTTGAAATTGCCATCATTTTTAGTGAAATAAAGAATAATGGCGCCATTATGGATATGGTAATGAAAAATATTACTATCTTTGCAACAAACTGATATCAACAGCAAGAGTTATGAAATACTGGATTAACCATAATGGAGTGCAATCGGGGCCTGTTGACCTCGAAGGACTCAAGGAAATGGGCCTCACTTCGGCGGCCTATGTGTGGCATGAAGGGCTTAGCGATTGGGTGAAGATTACCCAACTGCCCGAGTTGCAGGGCCTGTATGAGATGGTGGAACAGGTCGCTGAACCGGCCGTGACGGGACAACCCCTTGAGTCACAGCCTGCCGCGACTCAGCCCGCCCCTGCCCAGCAGGCACCGATCAATTATCAGCAGCCCGAGACGCCCGAGCCGTGCCCGCCCACCAACCTTGTCTGGGCCATCATCACGACGGTGTTGTGCTGCATTCCCCCGGGCATCGTGGCCATCTTCTATGCGCTCAAGGTATCGAACAAATACCGCGAGGGCGACATCGAGGGCGCCAAACGCGCCAGCGAGACGGGTGCCTGGTGGTGCATCGCCGCGATTATCCTGGGTATCATTTCCATGCCGTTGGGCTTTATCATGATGTCGGCTGGCGCCTCTTAACGGTGCCGCATCGGTATGCGCCGCTCGCTTGTCATCGTTCTGGTGCTGGCAGCATTGTTGGTGTTCGGCGTGGTATATTTTGCGCTCGATCCATCAACGTCGGGGCTGTTTCCGCGATGCACTTTTTTGTCGCTCACGGGCTATAAATGTCCGGGATGCGGCACGCAGCGTGCGATTCATGCCCTGCTGCACGGCGATGTGGCGGGAGCCTTCAGGTATAACGCGCTGTTGCTGGTTGCCATTCCCTGGATTGCCCTGTGCCTGTATGCCGAGAGCCGGCGACTGCGCAATCCCCGCCTGTATGCTCTCCTGAACGCCCCGCTGCTCATCTGGCTGTTTCTGGCCATGGTGCTCCTGTGGTGGCTGCTGCGCAACATCTTCGACTGGTAACCAACCAATAACTAAAAACTAAGGACTAAGGACTAGAAACTAGGGACTAAAAACTAGAAACTAAAAATGAAACAATATCTTGACCTGGTGCGCCACGTGATGGAAAATGGCGTTGACAAGGAGGACCGCACGGGGACCGGCACACGCAGTGTGTTCGGCTACCAGCTGCGCTGTAACCTGGCCGACGGTTTCCCGCTGCTGACGACCAAGAAGGTGCACTTGAAGTCCATCATCTATGAGCTGCTGTGGTTCCTGCGCGGCGACACCAACGTGCGCTGGCTGCAGGAGCACGGGGTGCGCATCTGGAACGAGTGGGCCGACGAAAACGGCGACCTGGGGCCCGTCTATGGCAGCCAGTGGCGCGCATGGCCCGACGGCAACGGCGGCACCATCGACCAGATAGCACAGGTCATCGACCAGATAAAAAACACGCCCGACAGTCGCCGCATCATGGTCAGCGCATGGAATGTGGCCGAGGTGCCCACGATGAAACTGCCGCCGTGCCACTCGCTGTTCCAGTTCTATGTGGCACAGGGCAAGCTGAGCCTGCAACTGTATCAGCGCAGTGCCGACCTGTTCCTGGGCGTGCCGTTCAATATCGCCTCCTATGCCTTGTTGCTGATGATGGTGGCTCATGTGACGGGATTGGAGCCCGGTGAGTTTGTCCACACCTTTGGCGACGCGCACATCTACCGCAACCATTTTGACCAGATCAGGGAACAGCTGTCGCGCGAGCCGCGACCGCTGCCGCGCATGGTGCTGAATCCCGAGGTCAAGAGCATCGACGATTACAAATATGAGGACTTTACTCTCGAGGGCTATGACCCCTGGCCTGCCATCAAGGGAGTGGTCTCGGTGTAAGCGCCGTTGGCGCTGATTAGTGATTAGTGGTTAGTGATTAGTGGTTAGTGATTAGAGATTAGTGATTAGAGAAGCAGATGAAATCCATTAAGGCTATAGTGGCGGTTGATGAGAACTGGGCCATAGGGCGCCAGGGTGACCTGCTGTGCCATCTGCCGGCCGACATGTGGCACTTCAAGCAGGTGACCATGGGCCACAGCATCGTGATGGGCCGCAAGACGTTTGAGTCGTTTCCGCGCCGTCCCCTGCCCGGGCGCCAGAACATCGTCATCACCCGCAATGCCGACTGGCAATATCCAGGCGTGACGGTCGTGCATAGCCTTGAGGAGGCCGTCCAGGCAGCCGAGACCGAGACGGTCTTCGTCATCGGCGGGGCACAGGTCTATGAGTTGGCCTTGCCGTGCGTCGATGAACTGCACCTCACGTTGATTCATGCCCGCTGGGCAAGTGCCGACGTGTTTTTCCCTGCCCTTGACATGAACGAGTGGCAGGAGGTGAGCCGTGAGCATCACACGAGCGACCACCGCAACGCCTACGAGTTTGATTTCATCACCCTTAAACGACGCGACAAATGAAATACTTCCTCATCGCCGGCGAGGCCTCGGGCGACCTGCATGCCTCCCACCTGATAGCATCGCTCAAGCAGTTGGACCCGCAAGCCGAGTTCCGCTTCCTGGGCGGTGACCTGATGGCCGAACAGACAGGCACGCAGCCCATTATTCATTACCGCGACATGGCCTACATGGGATTCGCCGACGTGGTGAAGCATTTGGGAAAAATCCTCGGCTTCCTGGGCACCGCGCGCCGTGCCATCGACGAGTGGCAGCCCGCGGCGGTGATTCTGGTGGATTATCCGTCGTTCAACCTCAAGGTGGCCAAGTATGCCCACAATTTGGGCATCCCGGTGCACTATTTCATCTCGCCCAAGGTGTGGGTGTGGAAAGAGTGGCGCGTCAAGGACATCCGCCGCTATGTCAACCACATGTATTGCATCCTGCCCTTTGAGCCCGATTGGTATCGGGAGCGGGACTATCAGGCGACCTACGTGGGCAATCCCACCGTTCAGGAGGTGGCCCAAGCCAGCAAGGATTTCCCCGATTTCGCCCATTTCATCGAGAATTTTGGCCTTAACGACAAGCCGATTATCGCCCTGGTGCCGGGCAGCCGCGTGAGGGAAATTCGCGACAATCTGCCGCTCATGCTCCAGGCCGCGGGCCGTCATCCCGAGTTCCAGGCCGTCATCGCCGGTGCCCCGAGCATCAACGATGACCTCTACAGCACGGTGATGGGCGAACAGGCTGTTCCCGTCGTGCGCGACGCCACCTATCCGCTGGTGCATCATGCCCGTGCTGCCCTCGTGACCTCGGGCACCGCGACGCTCGAGACGGCCCTGCTCGATACGCCGCAAGTCGCCTGCTACCGCTTTAACGGCAGCAAGTGGTCCTATAACTTCTATCGCCGATTATTGACTGGAAAATATGTTACCTTGCCCAACCTCATCACCGATGAGCCCGTCATTCCCGAGCTGCTGATGCACCTGTGCACCGTGGACAGCATCGACGACCACCTGTCGCGGCTGTTGGGCGACACCCCTGAGCGCGCTGCGATGCTCGACGGCTACCGCCGCCTGGCCGACCGGCTGGGCACCAACGTGTGCACCGCCACCGCCGCTCAACTCATCGTGCAATCACTCAATCGTTGACTTCATCCTCGGTGAGGCAGGCCGTGAAGCCCATCTCGCGGGAACGCTCCTTATCGAACATGCAGTAGGTCACATTGCCCTCGTCGCACAGCTCGCCCTTGCTGTTGTGCAAAGTGACGTGGACGGTGTAGTAGTTGCGCACGTTGCCCGTCAGATGGCCGCGCAGGGTAATCAACGGGTCGCGTGTCGAAACCGGACGGCGATACTTTACCTCGAGTTTGGTGGTGACTCCGGCGCATTGCAGGCGGCGCGAGAGCACCCAGTTGGCCAGCTCGTCGATGAGCGTGCTGATGATGCCGCCGTGCAGGGTCTCGACCCAGCCGTCGTAGTTGACACAGGGCGACCAGGTGGTGACGACGTCCTCGCCATCTTCCCAAAATTCCAGATGCAGACCGATGGGGTTCGTCGGGCTGCAACCAAAGCAGTTGTAACCCTGCTTGTCAAGATATGGATTGATCAACTTCTTCATATTCAAAAACTTGTGAGAGCAGATGCCAGTTGTATTTATTATGCGAGCTGCGCTCGCAGTTTAGAGTTTAGGGTTTAGAGGGGCACCCGCATCCATGAACCGCCAACGGGACGCGGATGCCGGTTGTTAGAGTTGTTAGAGTTGTCTTTAATTTTAAGGGCGCGGATGCCATCGTCTTTGTTGTCTTTATTGTATTCCTTTTTTTAAAAATGCGAATTTCGCGAATAAAACTGATTTAGCGAATATAATAAATTAGAAAAATTCGTAAAATTCGCATTAGCCCCGCAGGGAAAAGTTGTTTAAGTTGTATAAGTTGTCTTTAATTATACGGGCGCGGATGCCATCGTCTTTGTTGTCTTTATTGTATTCCTTTTATTTGTTGGCGTTCCTGCTGCTTGCGGTGGTGCCATATCTCGAGGCTGTTGATGGCGTTCTGCCACAGGATGTAGCAGCCGGGGCCGGCAACCGACAGCGGGCTCAGGTAGGTGTAGGCAATCCACACGGCAAAGGCGGTGTTCTTCTGGCCCAGGCCCTGGCCGCTCTCGATGACGGTGCCGAAGAAGTGACCGATGTAGCGTCCGACGGCGAACTGCGCCAGGCAGATGAGCAGCGACACCAGGGCGATGGTCACCAGGAACACCACGGGAGCGCCGCTGTTAATGATGTTCTTGACGGTGCAGCCCGTGACGATGGTCAGCGAGATGCCCCACATGTAGAACGACAGGTCCTGGATAGCCACCAGCCGCTGCTGCACGCGCGGCAGGTAGTGCTTCACGAGATAGGCGCCGATGAGCGGCAGCACCAGCACGAGGAACACCTTGTACATGATCATCCAGAAGGCCGTCCAGAAGTCGATGTCCACGCCCTTGTCGATGAGCGGGAACACCACGGGAACGGCCACCACGGTCACCAGGTTGCTCAGGAACACATAGCTGGTCATGGTCTCCAGGTTGCCGCCCAACTTGCCCGTCACCACGGGGGCTGCGCTGGCACCGGGGCAGATGACGCAGGTGAGGATGCCCTCCATCAGAATCAGGTCCTTGCCCTTCATCTCAAAGCCCAAAATCAGTGCCACCAGCAACGCCACCAGCGCCACCTGGAACACCGACACCCACAGGTGCCACATCGCCGGGCGCATCTTGTGGAAATCCACGCGCAGGAACGTCGTGAACAAAATCAGGCTCATGAACAGCGGCAGGATGGTGTCGAAAATCGGCTCCATCACCTCGCTCACGGGATCGAGGGCGCGCACCCAATAGAATATCAAATAGATGACCGTGCCCGACACAATCGCGCTGGGCAACGTCCAATTCTTCAGGAAAGTGATAATGGTTTTCATAGCGCCTGCAAAATTACACTTTTTTAGTTTTGGGTTTATGATTGGATGTTGGAAAAATGTTGTAATTTCGCAGGTGTTTATGAAGAAGGCTCTTGACAATATCGGGTTTTGGGTGATTTATGGGGCGTGGTACGGGTTGTCGCTGCTGCCCTTGTGGCTGCATTACCTGTTCAGCGACGTGCTCTTTGTGATCGTGGCCTATGTGCTGCGTTACCGCCACCGCGTCATCAGCAAGAACATGCGCATCGCCTATCCCGACAAGAGCGACAAGGAACTGAAAAAACTGCGGATGCAGTTCTACCGCCACTTTTGCGATATCCTTGTCGAGACGGTGAAATACACCTCCATCACCGACAAGAACATCATGCGGCGCATGACCTTCACGGGCAGTGAGGCTGTTGCCGAGATACTCAACAGCGGCCAGTCGGTGGCCTTGCTGCTGGGGCATTACGGCAACTGGGAATGGGTGTCGTCGCTCGTGCTGTGGGTGCGTCCGTTGATTACTAACAACACGGTGATGGGACAAATCTATCATCCGCTCGAGAACAAGGTCATCAACCGGGTCGTGTTGAAGACCCGTGGCCGCATGGGATCGGACAGCGTTGCCAAAAAAGAGACGCTCCGCTGGATTCTGGGCAACAAGCGAGAAGGCCGTCCCACGATACTCGGCTACATCAACGATCAGGTGCCCAAGTGGGAGAATATCCACCACTGGCTCACCTTCCTCAAACATGAAGACACTCCCGTGTTCACGGGCATTGAGCGCATTGTGCACTCGCAGAATCAGGCCGCCGTCTATGTGGATGTCAAGCGCATGGGACGCGGGCGCTATGAGTGCGAGTTCCAGGTCATCACGCGCGACCCGTCGTCGATGGGTGAGTTTGAACTGACCGATGAGTTCTTCCGCCGTTTTGAGCAGACCATCAACCGTGCACCCCAATATTGGTTGTGGAGCCACAACCGCTGGAAACGAACGCGTGAGGAGTTTGACCGCCGTTTCAAGGTTGTGGGCGGCAGGGTGGTGGAGAAGTCACACCAGTCCTGAATAAAATTTGTGCAATCGGCAAAAAATGCCTACCTTTGCAGTACAAAAGACTAATTAACTAGAAACTAAAAACTTATATCTTTAAACTGATTAAGCAATGAACCGACTTTCGGACCGTATCAACGCACTGGCACCTAGTGCCACCCTGGCCATGTCACAAAAGAGCAGCGAGCTGCGCGCTCAGGGCGTGGACGTGATTAACCTCTCGGTAGGAGAACCCGATTTCTTTACTCCCGACCACATCAAGGCTGCTGCCAAGCAGGCCGTTGACGACAACTTCTCGTTCTATTCTCCCGTTCCCGGCTACCTGTCGTTGCGTCAGGCCGTGTGCGAGAAACTGCGCCGCGAGAATGGCTTGGAATATACCCCCGACCAGATCATCATTGGCAACGGTGCCAAGCATGAGCTGTGCAATACCATCATGGCACTTGTCAATCCCGGTGACGAGGTCATCATCCCCACTCCCGCATGGGTAAGCTATGTGCAGATGGTCAACCTTGCCGGAGGCAAGAGCATCCTGCTGCCCTCGAGCATGGAGAAGAACTTTAAGGTGACTGCCGCCGAACTTGAGGCCGCCATTACCGACAAGACCCGCGTCATCGTCATCTGCTCGCCCAGCAACCCCAGCGGTGCCATCTACACCCGCGACGAGCTGAAGGCTATCGCCGACATGCTGGAGCGTCATCCCGAGGTAATGGTCATTGCCGACGAGATTTATGAGCACATCAACTACGTGGGCCACCACGAGTCGCTCGCCCAGTTTGATGCCATCAAGGAGCAGGTAGTCATCATCAATGGTGTTTCCAAGGCCTATGCCATGACGGGTTACCGCATCGGTTACATTGCTGCTCCCCTGTGGGTAGCTAAGGCCGTGAACAAGATGCAGGGCCAGTACACCAGCGGCGTTTCGTCGATTGCCCAAAAGGCTGCCGAGGCCGCATATAACGGTCCGCAGGATTGCGTCGAGGAGATGCGCGTGGCCTTTGAGCGTCGCCGCAACCTCATCGTGGGTCTGCTGCAGGAGATTCCCGGTCTGGAACTGAATATGCCCGACGGTGCCTTCTATGCCTTCCCCAGGGTAGAATACTACTACGGCAAGCGTTATGGCGACACCGTCATCAACGATGACAATGACCTCGCCCTGTATCTGCTCAACGAGGCCCATGTCGCTACCGTGGCCGGTACCGCCTTCTGCTGCCCGGGTTACATCCGCCTGAGCTACGCCACCAGCGACGAGAACCTGCGTGAGGCCGCCAAGCGCATCGCTGCCGCCCTCGCCAAGCTCGCCTAAGACAAAACGACAACTCGCTTGATAAAAGAACAACAATAAATACAACAAATACTAAGCTATCCAGTTTGTAGCGAATAACAAAAACAACTATAACAACTTGAACAACAGATGAATAATGGTTGTTTGAGTTGTTATAGTTGCCTTTATATCCAAGAGCGCGGATGCACTTGTATTTATTGTACTTATTGTTTTCCTATTAGTTATAGTTGTTGAACAGCGGTGGCCAGTTGTTGCATGGCCTGGGTGAGGATGCTGCGCGGGACGGCGACGTTGAGGCGCATGAAACCGCTGCCGGCCTTGCCGAACATCGCGCCGTCGTTCAGGCCCAGGCGGGCCTTGTTGACAAACAGGTCAATCAGCGCGTCATGCTCCAACTTTAGCCCTGTGCAGTCGAGCCACACCAGGAACGAAGCCTGTGGCTTGATGGCCCTGATGCCGGGGATGTGGTCGCGGCAGTAGTCCACCACCATGTCGATATTGCCCTCGATGTACTCCAGGCACTGGCGCAGCCATTCGCCGCCGTGGCGGTAGGCCGCACGGGTAGCCGTCATCGACAGGAAGTTGGGTGAGCACTGCTCGTTGGACTCCAGGCGATGGAAGAAAGGCTTGCGCAAGTCGGGATTCTTGATGACGCACCACGAGCTCACAATGCCTGCAATATTGAACGTCTTGCTGGGTGCTCCCATCACCACGCCCACGGCGCGGGCATCGTCGCTCACGGTAAGGAACGATGTGTGGCGATGACCCTTCAAGGTCAGGTCACCGTGGATCTCGTCGCTGAAGACCACCACACCATATTTACGTGCCAGCGTTGCCACTTGGCGTTGGACGTCGGCATCCCAGGTGATGCCGATGGGGTTGTGCGGGTTGCACAGCACCATCATGGGCGGGCGTTCCTGCTCGAAGATGCGCTCCAGACCCTCAAGGTCCATGCGGTAGAAGCCGTCGTCGGTGCGCACCAGGGCGTTGTTCACCACCATGCGGTTGTTGCCCTGGATGAGCATTCTGAAGGGGTGATATACCGGCTCCTGGATGACCACCTTGTCGCCAGGGCGCGTGAAGTGGTTGAGTGCCAGGCCAAAGCCGTTGACGATGCCGCCGATGAAGCAGGCCTCATCGGTCGTGAATTTCAAGCCATTGCGCTCACGTTGCCAGTCGATGATCGACTGCCAGTAGTCCTCGAGCGGCACGCTATAGCCGTAGATGGGGTGCCCCGTGATGCGGTCGGCAAGGGCCTGGGTGATGTCAGGGCAGGCGGCAAAGCCCATGTCGGCCACCCACAGCGGCAGCACGTCCTCTCGTCCGAACATCTCTTTGCAGCGGTCAACCATTACGCAGCCGGTGCCACGGCGGTCAATCACACGGTCAAAATCATATTGTTTTTCCATTTCCTTGGAGTTTTTGATGAGTTTTACATCACAAAATTAGCACAATTCCCGCAATTACCCAAAAAATAATGAATTCCTTGAAAATACACGAAGTGGCTGAAAATCAGAGCAATGAAGAAATACCCCAAATTCGGTGAAATGAGAAAATGCACTTTTTTTCAAAAAAAATCGTCAAAATTGTTGGTAGTTTAGAAAAAAGCAGTACCTTTGCAGTCGCAATTGAACAAACGCTGACTCCGTAGCTCAGTTGGTAGAGCAATTGACTCTTAATCAATGGGTCGTGGGTTCGAGTCCCACCGGGGTCACGAGAAGGAAAGCCAAATGACTTGT
>CADBDH010000030.1 GCA_902793405.1 uncultured Bacteroidales bacterium
GACGCGACCTTCCGCTCCTACCTGCTGAGCCAGTACCCGAGCGGCACCATCACCACGGCGCAGCTCAATGCCCGCGACACGTTGAATCTGGCTTACAAGGGCATTTCCAACATGACGGGTGTGCAGTATTTTACCCAATTGAAAAGGTTGGATCTCTACTCGAATAATCTGACCTCGATTGACGTGAGCGCCAACACCAAGCTGATTTACCTCAATTTGGGCTACAACAAGTTGACGTCAATCGACGTGGGAAGTAATACGGTGCTGCAAGAGCTGTATCTCCAGAACAACCAACTCACCACAGTGAGTGTGAACAATCACAGCAGTCTGAGAACGTTGTGGGTTCGGGGCAACACCACCCTGACGGGCTTCTACTGCTGGCGTGATGCGCTAACCAGCGTTGACGTGACAGGTTGCACAGCACTGCTGTATCTCAAGATTTACAACAACTATAACTTGACGGGTATCTATGGCTTGGCAGACTGCACCAATTTGACCTGGCTGGATGTCGAGGACACGTCGTTCAGCGACTTGAGTGCTGTTACGGGCATGACCAAGCTGGAGACGTTGCTGGCGGGCAATACCCAAATCACCGCCCTCAATACCAGCCATAGCGGCAGCCTGAAAAATCTGCAAGTCGCTGGCGACACGCGATTGACCGAACTCATCTGCTACAGCGAGGACTTGACAACACTCAAAGTGACGGGTTGCACGGCATTGAGCACGCTCAAGTGCTACTACAATGATAATCTCGAGACTATCACTGGCTTTGCCGGTTGTAAAGCGCTGGCCTATGTGGACTGTGAGGACTGTGCCATCGCCGAGTTGCCCGGCGTGAACGACATGACGAACCTGCAGACGCTGTGGTGCCGCAATAACCAGTTGACGGGCACCCTTGAAGTGAGCGACAAACCTCAACTGAAATATCTCAGGGTTAGTGGCAACACGGGGCTAACAGAGCTCAGATGCCCCCGCAACGCCTTGATATCGCTTGATGTGACGGGCTGCACCGCTTTGGACTTATTACATTGTGAAGAAAACAGCAATCTTTCGTCAATCCAGGGACTGGCCGATTGCACAGCGTTAGGTTGGTTTGGCTGCGATTATTGCGCACTCACTTCACTTGACGTGACATTCTGCCCCAACCTCCGTAGTCTGTATTGCTACAATAACCAGTTGACCTCGCTCAACGTGACGGGTCTGACTTACCTTTTGAACTTGAACTGCATGAACAACCCTGACCTTGGTAGCATTACCGGCCTGAGTGACTGCTCGGCTGTAACTTATCTTAACTGCTCTGAGTGCGGCTTCGAGAGCCTGGATGTGAGCAACATGTCCAACCTGGAGGAATTGTGGTGCTATGGCAATCTGTTCGCCACATTCAAGGTATATAATAAAAACAAATTGACGAGACTGGTTGTTTCCGATAATCCATACCTTGTAGAATTAGAATGCTTCACTTGCGCCCTGAACGATTTGAGAGTTGATAACTGCCCTGTACTTAACTATATCGATTGCGAGGATAACCAATTGACTGTACTGGACGTCACCACTTGCCCGGCACTCGAGTACCTCCTCTGCCCAACCAATCAACTGACCGAACTGGACATCAGCAACAACCCTGAACTCCGCTACCTCTGGTGCCGCGACAACCAGTTGACAAGTGTGGACCTGAGCACTTGTCCCGACGGTTTCCTTTCTCTTGACTGCCGTAACAACCAGATTGAGGGCACTATCGATGTCTCGAGGTTTGCCGACTTGCTCCATTTACTGTGCAACAATAACCAGATATCTCAAGTGGTACTCGGTAACCATGACGAGCTTTATTACCTTCTTGTCGCTGCCAATCAGTTAACGAGTCTTGATGCCAGTGGCTGCCCTGCCCTGCAACGGTTTTATGCTCAGACCAATCAGCTGACGAGCCTGCCACTGGCCAATTGCCCTGATTTGATGGAATTGCCCATTTTCTATAATAAAATCAATGCCAGCAAGATGGGTGAGATTGTCGATGCGCTACCCATGCGCAGCGCCGATGAACACGGAGCACTTTATGCCGTTATCGATTATGATCCCGAAGATGATATTGTTGAGGGAAATGTCATTACTGCAGCCCAAGTCAGCAAGGCCAATGCCAAGAATTGGGATGTTTACCATTGGTCTTGGGCGGAAGGCGAAGGCTGGGAACTCTATACCGGCAGCTCGTTTGTGCGCGGCGACGTGAATGGCGACGGTAGCGTCAACATCGGCGACGTGGCGGCCTTGATCGACCTGTTGTTGGGCGGCGGCACCATCAGCGACCCTGCTGCCGATGCAAGCCAGGACGGCAACGTCAACATCAGCGACGTGACGGTATTGATCGACTACCTGCTCGCGGGCCGTTGGCCCTCGAAGGTGATGCGTGCCAGCACCGGCGTTAGCGCCGTTGGCGGGCCGCATTTTGTTGACAGCGAGAGCATTGTGCTCGAGAAACCGCAACGCAAGCGCCATTGATTTGTTATTAACTCTTTAAAATTATAAGATTATGAAAAAGTTGATATTCTTACTTATAACTGTGATGATGACGGCACTCGCTGCCCGAGCCGACGTGGCGATCAACGCCACCAACTTCCCTGACGCGAACTTCCGCAACTATCTGTTGAGCGAGTATCCCAGCGGCACCATCACCACGGCGCAGCTCAATGCCCGCACCGAGCTGATCTTGGAAAACAAGGGCATCTCTAATCTGGCGGGTGTGCAGTATTTCACCCAATTGACGAAGCTGGACCTGTATAATAACAACCTGACCACGATCAATGTGAGTGCCCTCACCAAGTTGAAATATCTGAATCTCGGATATAACAAGCTGACGTCAATCAATGTGGACAACAAGAAACCCCAACCTGACAAACCTCGAATGCGCCTGCAACGATCTTGATAATGTTGATATATATAATTGTACCGCGTTACAGAACCTCAGTTGTTTCAACAACCCTCACCTGACCACCATCCACAACCTGGAGAGCTGCACCGCCTTGACCAACCTGGACTGTGAGGACTGCCAGATTGGCGACTTGAGCGCGGTCATGAGCATGCCTAATTTGGAATCCCTGTATGCCGCCAACAACAAACTGACGTCACTCAACGTTTCGGGATTAAGAAAACTGAAATCCCTCAGGGTGGCTGGAAACCAGAGCTTGACCGAGCTAAAATGCGATAATTGCAACCTGCAGAACCTTTACTTGTCGGGCTGTAGCGCATTGACACAGCTGTCCTGTAACAACAATTACAATCTTCAGACGATTAACGGTTTGGATGCATGCCCGGCGCTGGAGAATCTGAGCTGCTATTGCTGCGCCTTGACCAGCCTCGATGATTTACAAGACCTGCAGTATTTGAGGGTCGTTGTTTGCTCTGCCAACAACCTGGCCTCGTTAGTGCTTAACAATATGCCCAGTCTGGTGCAACTGTGGGTGGATGACAATTCACAGCTCACGAGCCTCGAATGTGCCTACAATGACGAACTGGTCAGTCTTAATGTGACCGGTTGCAGCCAATTGTCGTGGCTCACGTGCGAGTCAAACCCCAGCCTTACTGAAATCACTGGCCTGAGTGACTGTACCGCCCTGACCTTTCTCGACTGCATGCGCTGCCAGATTTCCAGCCTTGATATCGCTCACCACACGAATCTTGAGGAACTGTGGTGTCAATACAACAATTTGACAAGCCTCGACGTGAGTAGCTGCACCAGCCTTGAATTAATAAGTGCTCACTCCAACCAGATTGCGAGCATGAATGTGAGCAATTGCCCGAATCTTAAAACCATGAGTATTTATTCCAACCAGCTCAAGAGTAACGCGATGGGAAATCTGATTGCCGGGCTGCCCACACGCAGCGGTGATACGGGGAAGGCATATGTTTTCGTTGACCCCAATCCCAATACTGGTGCCACCGATGGGAATGTCATCACTGACGCCCTTATCAACCAAGCCAGCGCAAAGCATTGGGATCTCTACCATTATAATTGGAGTAATTCCAGTTGGGTGCCCTATACCGGCAGCTCAACGATGCGCGGTGACGTGAACGGTGACGGTAGCGTGAACATCAGCGACGTGACGGCCTTGATCGACTACCTGCTGACTGGCAATGCTTCGGGTATTAGCCTGAGTGGCGCCGACACTAACCAGGACAACAGCATCAACATCAGCGACGTCACGGCTCTGATCGACTACCTGCTCGCGGGCAATTGGTAATGCTCGCGTTGCTCGCAGTTTAAAGTTTAGAGTTTAGAGGAGCATCCGCGCTCAAATTGGGGCGCGGATGCTTTCGTTTCATTCGTTTCATTCGTAGACCTAAAACCTTAGCGTCTTAGCGCCTTAGCGTGAGGCAAGAGCGCGGATGCAATTAGTATAATTCGTTTAATTCGCCGACTATATAAATTTCAGCGCCTTGGCATGAGGCCAACGAACGTGAACTAGCTAGTTCCTGAGGATTTTCTTGCCGTCCTGGATGACGATGCCGCGGGTGTCGTCGGTGGCCATGATGCCGTCCAGACGGTAGGCATTGCCATTGGTGGCAGCCGGCGCGGGGGCAATCACATCGTTAAGGCCTGACGTCTGGCCGGTCTTCTCGAGGTACTCGGCCTGGGCTTTGGCCATCTGCTCGCGGAATTCAGCACTGCCGTGCAGGGCGCACACGCCGATGCTGGCAGCCACACGGCTGGCATCCACGTCACTCTGCCAGTGGGCGCCCACAATCACGCGGCTCTCGCCGTACATCCAGCCACGGGCAAAGATGGTGTCGGCAGCGGCGGGATTCACCTCGGCCAGCAGCAGGGCGGCGGTCCAGCCGCGCATGGTGTGGCCCGAGGGGTATGAGCCCTCACCGGTCAGCTCGGCCTCCTCGTCGGTGAGCATCTTGTCCTGGAAGCGCTCGAAGGGGCGCTGGCGGTGATAGTAGGCCTTGGGGGCCACGCGCATGGCGTCGGTGGTGGTCATGCTGGTCACCATCAGTTTCCAGATCTCGGGTGTGTTCTCGGGGCTGATGTGCAGGCCGAAGGGCACGTCAAACTCGGCCAGCAGGGCCTCGTAGGACCACACGGCGTCACGCTTGGCAATCTCGGCGCGCTCGGGGTCTAGACGCTGCTGCTTGCCCCATGAGAAACGCATCATGTCGTTGGCAAACTCGGGGCTGTCGAATGCGGGAGGTGCCGGCAGGCACTTGATCAGGTCGGGTAACTCATCGACAGTGAAATAGGGCTGCACTTCGGTCTGTGCATTCATCGTCATGGCGGCCATAACGGCGGCCAGTACAAATACAAAACTCTTCTTCATAAAAATGTAATGTTTGTTGATAAGCATATTTTTCCGCCGCAAAGATAGTCCAAATTATGATTAGGGCTGATGCATGGTGGGCGAAAAATGCCCAAAATGTGCCATCAACCGGGACTGTTATTCTTCGGTATACCTAACTTTTATCGTTGGTGTTGACGTTATTTAGTGGGAATTTAAGGTTTTTTTAGAGGGATTGGTGTTACCTTTGCCGACTAGAAACTGAAAATGACCTGAAAGAGATGATATTAGATAAGATATTGATGCAGATACCGGTGGCTGCCCCCGATACCGTGGCGGCCAATAAGATTAAGGAGGCAACCAATGTGGTGACGTCGCACGTGGACTCGCTGGCCACCAAGTTGCATCCCGACTCGATTGCGGCGATGACCCCCGGCAAGATCGTTGACCATTTCAAGTATCTGGACTTGGGCAGCCTGGTGACCTCGCTGTCGAGCCAGCTGATATCGTTGGGCCTGCGCATCCTTGCCGCTATCCTGATTTTTTATGTCGGCAAGTTCATCATCAACAAGGTCTACAGCGTGGCGCGTGCCATCATGGTGCGCAAGGACTTTGACCGTTCGTTGATATCGTTCCTGCTGTCGTTCATCCGCATCACGCTGCTGTTCCTGCTCATCATCACCGTCATCGGTGTGCTGGGCATCGAGACCAGCTCATTCATCGCCATCTTTGCCAGTGCCGGTGTGGCCATCGGCATGGCGTTGAGCGGCACGCTGCAGAATTTTGCGGGCGGTGTGCTCATCCTGCTGTTGAAACCCTACAAGGTGGGCGACTACATCGAGTTTGGCGAGCTGAAGGGAACGGTGCGCGAAATCCAGATTTTTAATACTATCATCAACACCTACAACAACGACCGCATCGTCATCCCTAACGGCGGCCTGGCCACCAGTTCGCTCAAGAATTTCAGCGCCGAGCCCTATCACCGCGTGGAGTGGCGCGTGGGCATCAGCTACGGCGACGACGTGGACAAGGCGCGTAAAGTCGCCATGGACATCCTTGCTGCCGACGAGCGCATCGTCCACACCGATGCCGACGTCAAGGAGGACGAGCAGCCGCAGGAAGAAGTCGTCGAGGCACCCGAGCAGCAACCGCTGACCTGGTGGCAGCGGCTGTTCCACTGGCAACGCCGCCATGCCGAGGAGCTGCGCGAGAACCACGAGGCGCGTCTGGCCTCACTGCTGCCCAAGCCCAATTATGCGCCGATGGTCGCCGTCGAGAGCCTGGACGAGAGCCAGGTGACGCTCATCGTGCGCGCCTGGACCGAGATTGCCAACTACTGGAACGTCCTCTACGACGTCAACGAGCAGTTGTACAAGCAGTTGCCGCAACACGGCATCCGCTTCCCGTTCCCGCAAATCGACGTGCACCTGAACAATTGACCCTGCGGGGCTAATGCGAATTTCGCGAATTAAACTAATTTTCAAATTGATTATTATGTCATTGTTGCTGTATCCTAAAGAATCATATGATATCACGGGATGTTTATTAAAAGTTTACAATGGGTTGGGTTCCGGTTTCCTGGAGGCCGTTTATCAAGAGGCATTGGAGTTGGAATTTAGATCGGCGGGTATTCCGTATAAGCGTGAGGTGCCACTACAGATTCAATATAATGGAGTATTGCTCAAGAAACAGTATGTTGCCGATTTTGTTTGTTATGACAAGATTATTGTGGAACTGAAAGCCGTCTCTCAAATTGCTGATATTCACAAGGTTCAAGTCAAGAATTATCTCAAAGCCACTGGATTTCAACTAGGGTTGATTGCAAACTTTGGAAATGTGAGTTTGGAAACGGCGCGTGTCTGCAATTCCAATAATTTGTTGCTTAAATAAACGAGTTGGTAAAATTTGAAAAATTAGCGAAATTCGCATTTAAAAAAGTCAAGATGAGGTACTATATATCCATGGTTGTGGTGGTGGCGCTGGCATGGCAGCAGGGTGGGGCACAGGTGGTGAACTCCATCGGCGACGAGAACATGAAGATTGAACAGGGCATGAAGCCGCAACAGAAGAAGGCCGAGGGCCCCATTATCGCCGATCTGGATACCGAGACGCCCTATTTCCAGGCAATCGATTCGGCACAGACCTATATCTACAGCCATGACTGGCCCGTGGCCGAGCAATGGCTGCTCAAGGCCCTCAAGGCCGACCCTGACAATCCCAACAACTCGTTGCTGCTGAGCAATATCGCCACGCTGCAGCGCTATCAGGGCAAGCTGGCCGACGCCGTGAAGAACTATTCCCTGGCCCTGGACATGACGCCCCATGCCGTGACGTTGTTGTTGAACCGTGCGGCCCTCTACGTCGAGATGGACAGTGTGCAGCGTGCCATCGACGATTATGAGCGCGTGTGCGAGTTG
This sequence comes from uncultured Bacteroidales bacterium, assembly GCA_902793405.1. Classification (GTDB taxonomy): domain Bacteria; phylum Bacteroidota; class Bacteroidia; order Bacteroidales; family Muribaculaceae; genus Sodaliphilus. The sequence continues at coordinate 7,685 of CADBDH010000030.1, forward strand.
GACATGTATGACACCGAGGCGCGCTATTCGCTGGGTGTGCTGGCCTTGGAACGCGGCGACACCAAGCGGGCCGAGGACCTTTTTAACGAGATCAAGCGCATCAATCCCAATTCGGGCCTCTATCACGAGGGGATGGGACTGCTGCACAAACACAACGGCAACCATGCCCGCGCCGCCGAACTGTTCACCCAGGTCATCAAGGTGCAGCCCACCGCCCAGCTGCTGGGCCACCGCGCCGACTGCTATCTGGCCATGAAACGCCTCAACGATGCCGCCGACGACATCCATACCGCCCTCGAAATGACCCCCGACGACCCCTTTCTGTACCTGCTGCGCGCCAAACTGAACAAACTCCGCTTCCAGCGCGACGACATGGCCCGCGACATCGACACCGCCGTCTCCCTCGGCCTCTCCCGCTCCTACATCAACCAGGCCCTCAACGAGTAATCAGACACCCTTACCCTGAGCCACACGCTAAGCCGTTGAAATTCTGGGCCTACGAATTTCTTGTCTACGAATTTCTTGTCTGCGAATTAAGCGAATTAAACGAAGGCATCCGCTTCCCTGCCGCACAGGAATGCGATTGCCATCATTTTTAATCCTTATAATCCGCCGACAGAAAAAAGAGTGCGGATGCAATTAGTAAAATTCGTTTAATTCGTAGACTAAAAAATCTTAGGGTCTTGGTGGCTTGGCGTGTGGTGCTGCCGTGTGTATTTCTTTTTCCTTATTTTAAGAGGGCAGAGTGAAAAGTTTGTAGTACATTTGCACCTGCGATTATGAGAAAGAAGAAAGATATACCGGTAATTGAGGGTTTTGAGATAACGGGTGTAGCGGCCGAGGGCAAGAGCCTGGGTCGCTGGAACGACCTGGTGGTGTTTGTGCCGTTTGGTGCTCCTGGCGACGTGATCGACTTGAAGATCGACCGCAAGAAGCACAGCTATGCCGAGGGGCACATCGAGCGCCTGGTGAAGCCGAGTGAGTTGCGTGTGGAGCCGATGTGTGAGCACTTTGGCCTGTGCGGCGGCTGCAAGTGGCAGCATCTGCCCTACGAGTACCAGCTGCAGTGCAAGCAGCAGCAGGTGGTGGACGCGATGGAGCGCATCGCCAAGGTGCCCATCCCCGCCATCAACCCCATCCTGGGCTCGGCGGCGACGACCCACTACCGCAACAAGTTGGAATTCACTTTCTCGAACAAGTGCTGGCTCACCCGCGAGCAGCTCGACAGCGGCGTGGAGTTCCCCGACCGCAATGCTGCGGGTTTCCACATTCCCGGTGCCTTTGACAAGGTGCTCGACATCAAGCGCTGCTGGCTGCAGGACGACATCAGCAACGAGCTGCGCCTGTTCATCCGCAACCTGTGTGTCGAGCGGGGCTATTCCTTCTACGACATTCGCGGTCAGCAAGGCTTCATCCGCATGACCATGACCCGCACCGCCAGCACGGGCGAGGTGATGGAAGTCATCGTCTTCGGCGAGGATAACCAGGCCGCCATCGAGGACGTGATGAGCGCCGTGCGCGACCGTTTCCCGCAGATTACCTCGCTGCTCTACGTCATCAACCTCAAGGTCAACGACTCGCTGGCCGACCAGGAGTTCATCACCTACAGCGGCCGCGACTACATCGAGGAGGAGATGGAGGGCCTGAAGTTCCGTGTGGGGCCCAAATCATTCTACCAGACCAACTCCCGCCAGGCTTACGAACTCTATAAGGTGGCGCGCCGCATGGCCGCCCTCACGGGCGATGAGCTCGTCTATGACCTGTACACCGGCACGGGCACTATCGCCAACTTCGTTGCCCGCCAGGCCCGCCAGGTCATCGGCATCGAGTACGTGCCCGAGGCTATCGAGGACGCGAAGCTCAATTCCCGTGTCAACAATATCGAGAACACATTATTCTATGCCGGCGACATGAAGGATGTGCTCACCGACGGCTTCATCGCCGAGCATGGCCGTCCCGAGGTGATGATCATCGACCCGCCCCGCGCTGGCATGCACGAGGACGTGGTGAACGTCATCCTCAACGCTGAGCCCGACAGGCTGGTGTATGTGAGCTGCAATCCCGCCACCCAGGCGCGCGACATCGCCATGCTCGACGCCAAATACCGCGTGATGGAGATTCAGCCCGTGGACATGTTCCCCCATACCCACCACGTCGAGAACGTCGCCCTTCTCGAGAAGAAATAATCATATTTTTTGAAAAGTCTTGAGCAGACCTCCATTCGGCAGCGAATTATCCGAATGTGAAGGTCACAAGCCGTGTGCTCTGCCTGATGATGCCATCGGACATGACGGCGCGATAGAGTGTTGCCACGCAAACCGAGTGCTCGATATCGCTGTCATCGGGTGAGCGGAACTGGTAATAAACATTTTTGCAGGCCGTAATCACTGCAACATCATTGCCACTGGCATCCTTTTCGGGATACGATTCCTTGATGCCATCCTGCATCATGCGGATGGCGTTGCCGATTCGTGCCAGAGATGCGTCGAGGGGCAGCTCTCCTTCATGATTGAATATAGGGCTGGTTGATTTGATCGACAGGTAGTAGTCGATATAGACATTGGGCTCGTTGGAACATGAGGTGAAGGTGCAGAGGAAAACAACACCGACAAGTGCTGCAAGCAGACCTCGGCAAACCTTGTTTAATAATACTTTTTTCATGATTCTAGCAGTTTTAATAGATTAAACCATTGTTGTTTAGCATATTCTCGTAGATAACAGAACTATTGTCCAAGATGGCTCAAGAGCCGTCGTCACAGCTGGGTCTTCTCAACAACGAAGCCGTCCAGCATGTTGACGATGCGTTGAGCGTAGGAAGCGTCGCGTTGCGAGTGGGTCACAATGATGATGGTGGCGCCTTCGCTATTGAGCTGATCGAGCAATTCCATCACTTCTTTACCGTTTTTGGTGTCCAGGTTTCCCGTGGGCTCATCGGCTAGGATGAGCTCGGGCTTGCCCACGATAGCCCGCGCAATCGACACGCGCTGCTGCTGGCCACCCGACAGCTGCGCGGGAAAGTGCTTGGCGCGGTGCGAGATGTTGAGACGTCGCAGTATCTCGTTGACACGGGCCTTACGCTCGTCGGCAGGCATGCCCATGTATTTGAGGGGCAGCTCCACGTTCTGCTGGACGGTGAGCTCATCAATCAGGTTGAAGTTCTGGAACACAAACCCGATGTGCCCCTTGCGCAGTGCGGTGCGCTGGCTCTCCTTGAAGTCGGCGACCTCTTGGCCGTTGAGCAGATAGCTGCCCTCGGTGGGGCTGTCGAGCAGGCCCAGTATATTGAGCAGGGTGGTCTTGCCGCAGCCCGATGGCCCCATGATGGCGATGAACTCGCCGGCGTCCACCTGCAGGTTGATGCCGCCCAGCGCAACAGTATTGATGTCGCCGTAGCTGAACACTCTCTTCAAATTGCTTATCTGTATCATAATTCAGTTGTTAGTCGTTAGTAGCAATTATTCGGCCTTGATGCTGTTGACCGGATTCTCGCGGGCGATGCGCCAGCTCTGGAACAGGACAACCCCTAGTGTGACACCGCTCACAAGCAGCAGACTGATGGGGAAAATCCACCATGCCGCAATCAGGTCGTAGTGCTCGGCAAAGTACTTGAGGGACAACTTGCCGATGAGGTAGGACAGGGGAACCGAAATGACAAAACTGATGGCCAGGATGCCGGCATATCGCCGACAGAACATCCTGATGATTTCGCCCGTCGTGGCACCGGCCACCTTGCGGATGCCGATTTCCTTGCGGCGGTACTCGGTTTCGAACAAGGTCATGCACACAACACCGATGATGGTGATAATCAGGCTGATGGCCGAGATAATCAGCATCAGGTTGATATAGCGGAATTCGTCTTTGTAGGTTCTCTCGAGCGTCTTGTTGAAGAACACCGTCTCGATATCATTGGTCTTGTAGCATTTCTTTGCCAGGTCGTTGATTTGTTGCCTGATGGCCTTCTCGTCGCTGCCGGCCGCGATGCGCACATTCATGCGGTTATAGTCGAGAGACTGGAATACGGCATTCTTCTTGTCGATGATGAAGCAGAACGGTTTGTTGTTGCTGATGCGCGTTGTGCCATAGCGTATGTCCTCACACACGCCAACGACGGTAGCACTGTCCCCGAGGGTGTTGTCGATATCGGTGGGAATCTTGGAACCGAGCTTGATCCAATCCCACTTCTTGCGGGCGGCATTGTTGATAATGGCAACGCAGGAATCGGTCTCGGCAAAGTCACGTCCCTCGATAATCTTGATGCCCATTGTGCTCAGGTAGTCATGAGTGGTGTGCAGATAACCGTAGATGGTGTTGTCGTCGGTACTGATTGCAGCATGCCCGTCGGTTGTTCCCAAGCCATTGATCGAGAATGAAACCTTCTCGACGCCAGGGATTTTGATGACCTCGTGATGCAGTCTCTCGCGCTGCGCAACGATGGTGTCTAGCGCCACTTCGATATTGTTGGGCAGCTTGGTGAGCAGGATTTGTTCGGTATCGTAACCGTATGGGGAATTGAAGATGTAGCGGCTCTGCAGGTACAGGATGCCGAAGTAGATGATCATCATCATGGATACCGTCAGCTGCAGGCCGAGCAGCACCGTGCGGAGCCTTTTGCCCAGCGGGGTGAGTCCAAAACGGCTTTTCAGCGCATAGGCTGGAGCATAGGACGTGGCAAACACGGCAGGGTAGAGGCCGGCCACAACGCCCACGCCGTCGGCAATCAGGAGCATGGCCAGCACCAGCGGCCAGTGGGCCATCAGTCCCATGCTGCCCGAAGCCAGCTTGGCCGTGATGGGCAGCATCTTCAGGAATCGGCACAGCACAAGTGCCAGCAGGCATGCGCCCACCGACGTGAACACGCATTCCATGACGACACCCCACCTGAGGTCGCGCCGGTAAGCGCCCAGCACGCGGCGGGTGTTCAGGCTGTTGATGCGCATGGGGCTCTGGGCGAGCGTGAAGTTGAAGTAGTTGATGGTCGCCATCAGCATCATGAGCAGGCAAGAGAGCAACAGGATGATAAACAGGGCTTTGAAGCCGCTCTCGCCTGTCGTGAACGACGAGTGCTCGAAGTAGCTGTTGGCAAGGGGAGTGAACTGGAATGAGGTCTCCCTGATGGTTTGAACTGTTTTGGGAATATCCTCTTCATGTCCCTCCTGCTTCAGCTCTTCGCTCATGCTTTTTATGATGGCATTCTTGAGGCTGTCGGTAAAGGCGTTGAGTTCGTCGCCATTGCTCGGGAAAGACTTGAACTTGACAATGCAGTTAAAGAGGGAATTGTCGATGTCATACATGTAGTCCGAGCCCAGGCGGCTGTAGATGCGGTTGGATAATTCGCTCTTTTCGGGAAAATCCTGATACACGCCAAGCACCTTGGACGTATAGGTCTTTCCGCCGTAAATGATTGTTATCAGCGAATCGGCAGCCTGGGTGGTGCCGAAGTATTCTTGGGCGAAGCTGGCGGGGATGATGACGGCTTCGCTGTCACTGTCGTCACTGCCGGTCCACTCGATTTTGCCCGAGAGTCTTTTGCTCGTGAGCGTGCTCACGGCAGTGTTGTTGCCCAGGGTGTATTTGCATTGCAGCTTGCGGTTCCCCTTCAGGAACGTGTAGATGTACAAATCCTCATATCCCTCGATATCGGTGTTCATCGTCAGGGAATAGGAATCCACCCGTGGCATGCTGTCCAGGGCATTGGCAAAGGGCCTTGCTATGTTGTCGGTATATTGCCACTCGTTGAAGACCTGGCTGCTCTCCATGCGGTAGAGCTGCTGGTAGTTCTCAATGCCGTGGTTATAGGTGGCCTGGTAGATGACTTGGGTCATCAGCAGGTAGAATGTGGCGTAGGCCAAGACCAAGCCAAGCAGATTGAGCAGCGTCGGCAGTTTGAAGCGCCTTGCCAGGTAGATGATATTTTTCAGGACCTCTCCCATTGAAACTAACGCTGTGGGTGGTAAATTGCTGTTTCGTTGACGCAAATATAGTCAAAAAGGTAGTGCGAGGTCTAATTTTGGACCACAAAAGTTACAGATACCCTATAATTTCACGCCAAAGTGTCTAATTTTTTTACAGTTTTGGGAAAATTAATGACAAAGCAGTGATTTTCTTGATGAAAATGTTTTTATAGTTAAAAACACATTATTAAATTTGTAAGCGAAATATCGATACAGAATGTTCAACAACTAAACCGATACTGTTATGAAAAAATGTTTGATGTATATCGTGTGCGCCTCGATGGCCCTGGCCGTGATGGCCGGTGTGCCACCGGTTGAACACACCCAAATGAATGCGCCGGCTGGCGTGCCGGCTAACCCGGAATTTGACCTGGGTAACGTCCGAATCATCACTGTCGAGGCCTATAGTGTCTTATGGGACGAAACGACCGAGGCCTATGTGGTGGACAGCACTCCTCAAGAGATGGGATGGAGGGCCGAAATCGATACTGATGATGTGGATTGCCTTAAAGGTTTCAACGGCTTCTATGGCGATTTCAACATTCCTGCTGTTGCCGACAGGGCTGATGGACGGGTTCACTTCGAGACAGGCGTCTGCCTTGATGCCTACGAGGAGAGTGTCACATCGGGCCGCTACGAGTATGAAACTATCAGTTACATCTATGCTGTGCCCGAGGAGTGGCTGCTGGATGAGTGTGCCGATTTCTATACGGATATTTTCGGAACGATAGCCGAGGATGGCACCTATCACTTTGATGGGGGCTTCGCCTTTTTCATCGAGGTTGTTTCTAATCAGAAGTCTCTTATTAGCTTAACGTTGGTATCGAGTGATACGGCTTGGATGGTGTCCCCGGTGTTCCGCAATATCAATGTGAGAAAACCCAATGGTGTGCACAGCTATAATCTGGTGGCGGAGTACATTCAGATCGATTTGCATCTCGAGGAACAACAGTTGCCTTTCGATCATGTGGGCAACGGTTTGGTCCCCAGGCCCATTCGTCCTGGAGGAGGCTTTGTGCCGGGTGACCTTGGCGATCCGTCAACGACGCTGACTGAATTTCACGTTGCACAAGATATTCACAGAGTGTCGATGGATGGTCGAACGTTAGGTCCTAATGGCTTGGTTCCAAGGCCTATTCGCCCAGGAAAACCGGGTGAAGAGGGCTCCGTCATGGGCAACATCTCTCCCTCTCATGGCAACACGACGATGTCAACTGCACTAACTGTTCCAACTGCCCCCCTCAGACCCGGCGATAATGGTATTTTGAGAAGGGAAGATATCGATAAACGGCCAATTGATATTAATGGTTTGGTTCCGAGACCAGTAAAGCCCAGAAATCCCGATAAGATGGGCGACTTGTACGGTTCTTCGGCTAACGACGTGGCATTAACACAATCGGTACAGCCCAGTGGTGGTTGTGGTGTGGTGGATCGTGTCACTGTATTCGAACTCCTCGATCAGGGTATGGGCTTGGTTCCGAGGCCCGTAAGGCCCGGGAAACCTACAGACGGATATATTGTCAGTCCCGAATTGGCTGCAAAGATACATGGCGTTGTTTATCCATCGGATGGCTCCAACGGCGTAATATCGTCCAGTGCAACCGTCCAGATGAATGAACCGGTATACATCATCCAGTCGCCTGAGGACAACAGTATCCGAGTCTACAACCTGTATGGCAATGGATTCGTTTGCAATGTCTTTAACTTCGGGAGTCAGTGTCTGATGTTCCCTGTTCAGGCCATCGGCTATGACTATGAGTCCGATCAAATCGTGTTCAATTGCTCAACCGATATGACGGAATTGGTAAAACCGGGTAACCAGTGCGATATCACGGCCAGCCAGATTTCTTGGGGTACTACTATTCCTTATGTCTTAGATGCCGAGTTGGACTATTACTATAAGTCCAGCATGCTCTCCTTTACCGATGGCTCACAATTCGTCGTGCCCGTCTTCATCTCGGGTGACGTGAATGGTGACGGAGGTCTTGACATCGCCGATGTGACTACGCTCATCGACTGCATGATAGCTGGTAGCACCGGGGGCGAAGGCATGCCTGCAAATGTTGGCGCAGCCGACGTGAATAACGACCAAAACCTGAACATTGCTGACGTAACAGCACTGATTGACATGATGCTGGGCAACAATTGATGCCTGTAGCATCGCATCAGATTTTTTTCATAACAATTCTGCGATCCCTCCTGTGATGGCCCATTGCTGTCGCAGGAGGTTTTTTGCTCGCTAACGCGAGAGGTCTATGTGCTCGCTTCGCTCGCGGTCTAGACTCTAGGGTTTAGAGCTTAGAGCTTAGAGCTTAGGGTTTAGGGCGCATCCGCATACCTCACTTCTCACTTCTCACTTCTCACTTCTAACTATTAACTGTTAACTGTTCACTCTTAACTCTTAACTTCTCACTCAAAAGGTTTGTGGATGGGAAAACGTGAATGGCCAGGATGGTTTTCGTTGACGTCCACGAATTAACATCAAGGCACATTCACGTCGATAGATAACAACTGTTTTTAAATAGGGCCAGTTCTTGAACCGACCATTCGTCCTCTGTAATACAAAGTTAGGGGCACAGGTGGGTGATGTCAAATATATTTGGGGCTAAAATGCGAACTGTAAAATTTTTATACGCAAGAGTGTAAAATATTTTGACGATTTGATGAGTAATCAAGTGGATGTGGAAGAAAAATGCGGTGAATGTGCTGACTTTGTCAATAAATAATTGTAATTTCGCTGCCAACATGAATACTTACGGAAAAATACTGGTCATTGATGACAACGAGGCGATACTCACTGCGCTGAAGTATTGCTTGAGTGGAATGTTTGAGAAGGTGATGACGCTCACATCGCCCGAGACGGTCATCTCTCTGCTCAATCAGGAGGATGTGGATATGATACTGCTGGACATGAACTTCACGTTGGGCGTGAACAGCGGTCAGGACGGGCTGGTGTGGCTGCAGGCCATTCGCAAACATCACCCCGAGATTCCCGTGGTGCTGATTACTGCCTATGCCGACGTCCAGCTTGCCGTGCGTGGCCTGAAACGTGGTGCTGCCGACTTCATCACCAAGCCGTGGGACAACGATGAACTGGTGCGCAAACTCAAGGACGTGCTCGAGAGCAGCAACGAGGTAGCCACCCTCGATGAGGTGGAGGCCGACCACATCCGTCGGGCCCTGGACCGTTGCCACGGCAACCTGACCAAGGCAGCCGAGATCTTGGGCATCACCCGCCAGACGCTTTATAACAAAATGAAAAAACTGCAATGAGCGACATCGCGTGGATACTCATCTGCCTGGCCATGGTGGTGCTTGCCATCGTGTGGTTCTGGCGCCATCAGCGCATGCTTGCCGAGCGTGCCCACCTGATGCAAGAAGCAATCCGCAACCGCGATTTGACTTTCCGCCTGCCCACGCGGCACATGTTCAGCGGCGAACGTGCCTTGCAGGAATCGCTTAACCAGCTGGGAGAGCACGTGCGCGAGCAGGTCAACCTGGGCGAGGTGGAGTCGTGGGAGAAACTCACGCGGGTACTCACTCACGAGATCATGAATGCCACCGCTCCCATTGCCAGCATCAGCCAGTCGATGATGCATCACCCGGCGGTGAAAGGCTCTGACCTGGAAGAGGGCATTAATGCCATCCACAACACGGTGGTTCACCTCAATTCGTTTGTCGACGGCTACCGCAAGTATTCCGAACTGCAGAAGCCTGTCCCGCGCCTTGTCGACCTGGTGGATGTGGTCAAGGAAGTGGAACAGCTCTACCAGGAGGTGGAATGGAAGAACGGACTGACGGGCAGCATCACGATCAAGACCGACCCCAACCTGTTGCGGCAAATCCTCATCAACCTCATCAAGAATGCCATCGAGGCAGGAGCCAAGAGCATCGGCATTAAGAGTGAGAACGGCCAGGAGGGCAGGGTGAAGCTCTACGTCAGCAACGACGGTGAACCCATTCCCGCCGATGCCCGTTCCTCGATATTCATCCCCTTCTTTACCACCAAGCGCAAGGGCAACGGCATCGGCCTGTCGTTGAGTCGTCGCCTGCTCACCATCCAGGGCGGTATGATGTCACTGCTCGACAACCCCCATAGCGGTTTCCACACCACCTTCCTGCTCGAATTTCCCGAGTGACCTCCATCAGCCATCACCCAACTCTGGAAAAATTATCTCATGGCGGTGTGCCATCAATCAAGCTTGCATTAATTTCTCGGCCGATAGGCCGATTGAAAATCCTGAGGCGAATTATGATTCAGCCTCATTTTTTTTTGCAGATATCTTTAATTGCAAGCAATAATCAAAATTGATGATTTGTTGATAACTATTTTGGCGAAAAAGGGCGCCCTTCTAAATATTTGGAGTATATTTGCTCGTTAAAACTAAAAGATAGGTAGAATGAAGGCTAAAAGACAACTGATATCGCTGGTAGCCAGTGCTTTGGCACTGGTTGGCATGGCTGCGTCCCCCGACTGGCAGGCCCAAGTGGACCAGCTGATCGCTCAGGGCGAATTTGCCCGTGCCGAGAAAGTGATGAAGTCCCTGCCCAAGCAGGTGCGTAAGGCCGATGCCGTGCGCATCGACTCGTTGCGCACCATCATGCAGCGCATCCGCACCGACTTCCGCATCACCCCCGAGGAGGGCGTGAAGAAGATTCGCGAGAAGATGCCCGAGGCCACCGATGCCCAGATCCAGCACTGGAAGGACACGCGTGCCCTGGAGGTGATGAACATCGATGGCAAGGAGATGTGGTTCCGCAAGAGCGTGGGCAACCTGTGGCTGCTGGGCAAGGAGTTCGCTGCCCAGAATGCCGCCGACAACCACGAGAGCTACCTCACCCGCCGCAAGTATTACCTGGAGGCGATGCGCACTCCTGCCGACAAGAACAACGTGCGTGACTGGCGTCATGTGAACATCACGTTCACCCTCGACGTCAATGCCGATGCCGTGCCCGCTGGTGAGACCCTGCGCGTGTGGATGCCGTTCCCCTACGAGAACCTGCGCCAAAAGAACATCCGCCTCGAGAGCAGCAACCGCGAGGTGACCTTCAGCCAGGGCAGCAAGCACCACACCGTGTATATGGAAGCCGTGGCCGAGAAGGGCAAGCCTACGCACTTCGAGTACACCTTCTCCTACGACGTGGGCGAGCGCCACTACAGCCAGCAGGACCTCATTGCCATGCTGGAGCCGTATAATACCGATAGCCCCGAGTACAAGCGCTACACGGGCGACGAGCCGCGCCACGTCATCATCACCGACGAGATGCGAGCCCTGGCCCGCAAAATCGTGGCCGACGAGACCAACCCCGTGCTCCAGGCCGCCAAGATTTATGAATGGATAGGCTACAACCTGCCTTGGGCCGGCGCCCGTGAATACAGCACCCTGGCCAACATTCCGCAGTATGTCATCGAGAACAACCACGGTGACTGCGGACAGGTGGGCCTGCTCTACATCACGCTCGCGCGCTCGCTGGGCATTCCCGCACGCTGGGAGAGCGGATGGATGCTGCACCCCGACGAGATCAACTGGCACGACTGGTGCGAGACCTATTTTGAGGGCATCGGCTGGATTCCCACCGACCCGTCGTTCGGCCGCAGTGCTGTGGGCACCCCGCTTAACGATTACTATGCCACGGGCATCGACGTGTACCGCATGGCCAGCAACGAGGGCGTGGGCGACGTGCTGAGCCCGGCCAAGACCTACATCCGCAGCGAGACCGTCGATTTCCAGCCCGGCGAGGTCGAGTGGCGCAAGGGTAACCTGTTCTATGACAAGTGGGACAGCCATCTGAAAGTCAATTCAATAACTCCAATAAAGAAATGAAGATCAAATCGTTAATCTTAGCGTTTGCCTTGGCGCTGACAAGTTTGGCTGCCATGGCTATCACGCCCGACGAGGTCCTTACCGACCTCAAGCAGCGCATCGCCCCCGACAAGCGCACCGCCATCTGGGACGTAAAGGCCTCCAAGCAGGGCAGCAAGTGGGTGCTGGAGGGCTCAGTAGGTACTCAAGCTCAGAAGAAAGCCATCCTGGCCGCCATGCTCAAGAACGGCTACAGTGGTTACACCGACAAGATTACCGTCCTCGAGGACGGCATCCCCGCTTCGCGCAAGTGGGCCCAGGTCAAGTTGAGTATTGCCACCTTGCGCACCGAGCCCAGGCATGCCGCCGAAATCGCCACTCAGGGCATCATGGGTGCTCCCGTCAAGGTGCTCCAGAAGGCCGACGACTGGTACCGCGTGCAGATGGCCGACGACTACATCGCCTATGTCCCCGAGAGTTCGCTCTCGTTCAAGACCGAGGCTCAGATGAAGGCGTGGCGCAAGGCCAAACGCTACATCGTCACTGCCTATGACTCGCGCCTGGTGACCGAGGCTCATGGTGATATGACCGTGAGCGACCTGGTGATGGGCAATATCCTGGAGTACAAGTCGGCTCAGGGCAACTGGCTCAAACTGGCCACCCCCGACGGTAGAGTGGGGTGGGTCGATGCTGCCGATGTCGCCGAGCTATCGCAGTGGAGCCAGCAGCAGTTCAGCGCCGCCCAAATCGAGAAGACCGCACGCCGCATGATGGGCTCGGGCTACCTGTGGGGTGGCACCACGACCAAGGTGACCGACTGCTCGGGCCTGACCAAGGTGAGTTACCTGAGCAACGGCATCATCCTGCAGCGTGACGCGTCGCAGCAGGCGTTGACGGGCAAAATCATGAAACGAGGGACCGACTGGCACCAGTACGAGACGGGCGACCTGCTGTTCTTTGGCAACGAGAAGACGGGGCGCGTGACGCACGTGGGCATCTACCTGCGTGACGGCAACTACATCCACTGCTCGGGTCAGGTCAAAATCAACAGCCTGGACCCCAAGTCCAGCCAGTATCCTTATCTGTACTCGCCCCTGAGCGCCAGCCGCATCAAGGGCATGGTGGGCACCAAGGGCATCACCGCCCTGCGCAAGCACCCCTGGTACTTTTGAGAGAGTGAGGAGTGAGAAGTTAGGAGTTAGGAGTGAGAATCCATCCAGCTCATCCAGTTAATCCAGTTTATCCAATAGACGAGTAACTTAAAATTCAATATTATGGATCGTAGAAAATTCATTGCAGGAATGGGTCTGACGGCGATTGCCGCCGCATCGCCCGTGTCGATTGACGCTGTGGAGCGTGTAGCTAGAAAGGGCCGCAAAAAAGTGCCCCGTGTTAACCAAATTGCCAAGACCGGCAAACTGAAACTGTCGTTTTTCCCTTATGAACTCAAGCTGCGCCATGCCTTTAACCTGGCACGTTACAGCCGCACCACCACGCCCGACGTGCAGGTGACGCTGGAATATGAAGGCATCAAGGGCTATGGCGAGGCATCGATGCCTCCCTATCTGGGCGAGAGCGTGGAGAGTGTGACCACTTTCCTGAACAAACTCGACCTGGAGCAGTTCAAGGACCCCTTCTGCATCGAGGATATCCTGAGCTATGTCGACAGCGTTGACGAGAACAACCGTGCCGCCAAGGCCAGTATCGATATCGCCCTCCATGACCTGCTGGGCAAGATCATGGGTCAGCCCTGGTATAAGATTTGGGGCTACAATCCCGAAAAAACGCCCGTGACCAGTTTCACCATCGGCATCGACACCCCCGAGGTCGTGCGCCAAAAGGTGGAAGAGGCTCGTCCCTACAAACTCATCAAGGCCAAGATGGGTTTGGACCAGGATCAGGCTACCATCAACATCATCAACGAGATGATGCCCGACGTGCCCATCTGCGTGGACTGCAACCAGGGATGGAACAACAAGGAATATGCCCTGGAGATGTGCCATTGGCTCAAGGAGCACAACTGCATCTTCGTCGAGCAGCCGTTCGACAAGACGTGGATCGACGAGACAGCCTGGCTGCGTGAGCGCTCGCCGCTGCCCATCATTGCCGACGAGGCCTTCCAGCGCCTGCCCGACATCGTGCGCTTCAAGGGCGTGTATGACGGCATTAACATCAAGTTGATGAAGAGTACCGGCCTGTACGAGGCCCACAAGATGGTGACCCTGGCCCGTGCCCTCGACATGAAGGTGATGATCGGCTGCATGACCGAGACCTCATGTGCCGTGACTGCTGCCGCCAACCTGTCGCCTGTCGTGGACTATGCCGACCTGGACGGCAACCTGCTCATCGCCAACGACCGCTTTACGGGCATGACTGTCGAGAACGGCAAGATTACCCTGCACGACCGTCCCGGCCTGGGCATCAAGTTGCTCAAGTAACCCCTGCACAACACATCACACGATTAAATAACTGAATGAATAAACCGTATTGGGGCCTGTGGACCCTGCTGCTTGTTGCTCTTGTTTTCTTTGTCGCCTTGTCTTTTTGGCAGGACGGCTTCAGCGTGGGCGGAGTAGAAATCAAGACGGCATCTTTTGCACGTGACCTGGGTGCCCAAATGAATAAGAAGAGTGCCGGCGATGCCGACGCCGACACACTCGACGCCAACGGACGCCTGCCCAACGGGAAACATCCCAAGGGCTGGCGTGCTCCGTTGGACACCACTGCCAAGAATATCCTCTTCATCGGCGACTCGATGCTCGAGGGGCTGGCTCCACGCTTGGCAAAATACTGTGACAAGAACGGCCACACGCTGGTCGAGGTCATCTGGTACAGCAGCTCCACCCTGTGCTGGGGCGAAACGGCCCGCCTTACCGAACTCATCAACAAGTATCACCCCAACTATATCTTCGTCTGCTTGGGCGCCAACGAGCTGTATGTCCCCGACATCAAGAATGCGCGTCGCCCCCACCTGAAGAAGATATTGGCCGAAATCGGTGACATTCCCTACGTCTGGATCGGTCCGCCCAACTGGGACGAGGATACCGGCATCAACAGCCTGCTGGAGCAGGAGGTTGACGAGGGATGTTTCTACCTGAGTGCCAACGACCACTTTGAGCGCAGCCGCGACGGCGCTCATCCCAAACGCGCGTCGGCCCACCAGTGGATGGACCGCGTCATCAAGTGGTTAAGTACCAAGGGCGCTTATCCCATTCGTCTCGACAAGCCTGACGAGGGCATTAGCCGTGCGTCGCACATTGTCATTTACCAACCCCCTAAATGATACCATGATATTAGATACAATCGACATAACTCAACTGCTGTCGCTGCTGGCCTTCAACCGCGACGAGCCCATGCTGTTCACCAGCGGACTGTTCTGGGTGCTGTTCCTGCTGTTCCTGCCGGTGTATGCACTGCTCAAGTCGCAGCGCAAGAAGATGATGCTGTTTGTCATCGCCTTCAGCCTCTATTTCTTCTACAAGTCCAGCGGCATATTCTTCCTGCTGCTTGTCGCGACATCCTTTTTTGACTGGTGGGTGGCGCAATTCATCGATTCGAGCAAGAACCGCACCGAGCGGCGCATCGCGCTCACGGTGTCGCTGGTTTTCTCGTTGGGCATCCTGCTGTTTTTCAAGTACAGCAATTTTGTGATATGGAACTGGAATGTGCTGATTCACGGCAATTTCCAGCCCCTTGACCTGATTCTGCCTGTGGGCGTGTCGTTCTATACGTTCCGCACCATCAGCTATGTGGTCGATGTCTACAAGGGCAAGATACAGCCCGTCGATGATTATGTCGATTATCTCTTTTTCCTGTCTTTCTTCCCGTGCCTGGTAGCGGGACCCATTGTGCGGGCGCGGGATTTCATGCCGCAGTTGCAGCAGAACAAGCCCGCCACGCGCGAGATGATTTACGGCGGACTGTTCCTGATCATGCTGGGTATCATGAAAAAGGCGATCTTTGCCGACTATATCGCCCAGTACAACAACATCGCCTTTGGCAACCCGTCGGGTTACACGGGCTTTGAACTGCTCATGGCGGTGTTGGGCTTCACGATGCAGATCTACTGTGATTTCTCGGGTTACAGCGACATGGCTATCGGCCTGGGCAGCATCATGGGCTTTGATTTGGGCATCAACTTCGATTACCCCTACCGTTCGTTGAACGTTACCGAGTTCTGGCGCCGCTGGCACATCACCCTCTCGACCTGGCTGCGCGACTACGTCTATATTCCCCTGGGCGGCAACCGCAAGGGCAGGGCACGCCAGTATTTCAACCTGATGGTGACCATGCTGCTGGGTGGCCTGTGGCATGGGGCGGCCTGGACCTTTGTCGTGTGGGGCGCCGGACATGGCCTGGCCCTGTGTGTTCACAAGATATGCAAACCCTGGCTCGACACCATTGCCAGCACACGCCTCACCCGCAGCATCTCGTGGCTGATGACCTTCACGCTGGTGGCCTTCCTGTGGATATTCTTCCGCGCCGACTCTTTCCATGCCGCCGGTCAAGTCATCGGTGGCATCGTGACCGACTTTGAATGGGCCTATCTGCCCGTATTCCTGGCGCGCCGCTCGACCTGGTGCCTGATGCTGGCCATCATCTATGCCCTGCATTTTGTGCCCCGCCGCGTGTGGGACAAGCTGCGCGAGCGCTTCATCGCTGCCCCCTGGTGGCTCAAACTGGTCATCTTCATCGCCCTCATCCAACTGGTTCTCCAGTTCGCCAGCGCCACCGTCCAGCCCTTCCTCTACTCCCAATTCTAAGGGGGAGTTCTCATTTCTTTGCTTTTTTACTGCGAATTATTCGCAATTTTGCGAATAATTCAAAAATTGTTTGTACCTTTGCTGCTGGATTTGAGGTGATTCTCTCTTGAAGATGAACATGAATAATGAACATTGAATTTGAAACAAAGGCTTTAGAAGAACTATATACCTCTGGTTCCACGTCCGACAGCAATTACAAGCGCTTGCCCAAGGATGTGGTCAAGAGGTATGTAAAAGTTGTGAATTATCTTAAGGCCGCAAGACGCATCGAGGATTTGTTCTTGATCAAATCATTGCATTATGAGAAAAAGAAAGGGGACTTAAATGGTGTGGATGCAGTGTGGATAAATGCTCAATACCGCCTGTTGTTCCATAGTTCACCCGATGAGACAGGAATTATAGTTAACGCATTGTTGTTTGAAATATCCAAGCATTATGAATAAGAAAGAATATACTCCAGTGGTTGCTACTCACCCTGGCGAATTGATCCGCGATGAGCTCAAAGAGCGTGGCATGACTCAAAAGCAACTCGCAGCCGAGATGAACGTCAAACCCTCGGTATTGAGTGAGACCGTTAACGGCAAACGGGCGGTATCGGTCAATATGGCTTTGGCCCTAGAGAAGGCTTTAGGTATTCCCGCCGATATTTGGATGAACATGCAGGCACAGTATGAATTGGACATCGCCAACATTGCCGAGCGGGATAATCAGCGTGAAACCATCAAAGTAACCATCCCGGTGCGTGACCGAGGTCTGCTGAAAGAGATTGCTCGCAAATTTGGTTGGGCCTGCATGTTGTAGTCAGGACCGATATACCCGTTAAATAACCCTAATATCTGTCAAGGTGTTGTGCTATTGATGGATATTTTGTACCTTTGCGGCTTGGTTACAAGAATATTATCAAAAACAATATAAAACAGAACAATGGCAAAACAGGAAGACGTTTTCAAGAAAATCGTATCGCACGCCAAGGAATATGGCTTTGTGTTCCCTTCGAGTGAAATCTATGACGGCCTCGGCGCTGTGTATGACTATGCACAGAACGGCGTTGAGCTCAAGAACAATATCAAGCGTTACTGGTGGGAGGCTATGACGCTGCTGCACGAGAACATCGTGGGCATCGACAGCGCCATCTTCATGCACCCGACCATCTGGAAGGCTTCGGGCCACGTTGACGCGTTCAACGACCCCTTGATCGACAACCGCGACAGCAAGAAGCGCTACCGCGCCGACGTGCTCATCGAGGACGAGATCGCCAAGATCGAGGAGAAGATCAACAAGGAGTGTGAGAAGGCTGCCAAGCGCTTCGGCGACAAGTTTGACGAGGCGATGTTCCGTCAGACCAATCCCCGCGTGCTCGAGAACCAGAAGAAGCGTGACGAACTGCATGCCCGCTACGAGAAGGCCATGAACGACAACGACCTGGCCGAATTGAAGCAGATTATCGTCGATTACGAGATCGTGGACCCCGTGAGCGGTACCAAGAACTGGACCGACGTGCGTCAGTTCAACCTCATGTTCAAGACCCAGATGGGCAGCAGCGCCGACTCGACGATGGACGTCTATCTGCGTCCCGAGACCGCCCAGGGCATCTTCGTGAACTTCCTGAATGTACAGAAGACCGGCCGCATGCGCATCCCCTTTGGCATCGCACAGATCGGCAAGGCCTTCCGCAACGAGATTGTGGCCCGTCAGTTCATCTTCCGCATGCGCGAGTTTGAGCAGATGGAGATGCAATTCTTTGTACGTCCCGGCGAGGAGCTGAAGTGGTTCGACTTCTGGCGCGAGACCCGTCTGCGCTGGCACAAGGCCCTCGGCCTGGGCGACGAGAAGTACCGCTTCCACGACCACGAGAAGCTGGCCCACTATGCCAACGCTGCCACCGACATCGAGTTCAAGATGCCGTTCGGCTTCAAGGAGGTTGAGGGCATCCACAGCCGCACCGACTTCGACCTGAGCCAGCACGCCAAGTTCTCGGGCAAGAAGATCCAGTACTTCGATGCCGAGATGAACGAGAGCTACACCCCCTACGTCATCGAGACCTCGATTGGCGTGGACCGCATGTTCCTGTCGGTGATGTGCTCCAGCTACGAGGAGCAGCAGCTCGAGGGCGGCGACACCCGCGTGGTGCTCCACCTGCCCAAGGCCCTGGCACCCATCAAGTGCGCCATTCTGCCGCTCGTCCGCAAGGACGGCATGCCCGAGAAGGCTCACGAGATCATGAACATGTTGAAGTTTGACTTCGCCTGCCACTACGAGGACAAGGACACCGTGGGCAAGCGCTACCGCCGCCAGGATGCCATCGGCACCGCAGCAGGAGCGCGTCGCCATCGCCGACCTGCCCGCCATCCTCGCCCGCGAGTGCAGCCTGAACAACATACTGCGCAAATTGATGTAATCATTTTTTAGAGGCTTTAGACTTTAGTCCTGTCAGACACCTGTCACCTAATGCCTAAAGCCTAACACCTAACGCCTAAAATAATGAAGAAGTTTTTCTATACCTTCATCATGGCCGTTTTGGCTCTCACGTCGCTCAACTCCTGCCTGGGCGACGTTGGCAAGGACGAGTACAGGAACTGGCGCGAGTCCAACGAGGAGTGGTTTGAATTCCAGGTCGCTTCGGGCCAGTACACCCAGTATATCGCTTCATGGGACCCCTCGGCCCGTACGCTCATCCGCTGGCACAACGATACCATGCTGACGCGTAACAACCTCAAGCCCCTCATCACCTCGACGGTGGATGTGAAGTATCGTCTGAGCTTGTATAACGGCACCCGTGTGGACTCGTCCTACACGTCCTCGTCGACCAGTCAGGCCGACAGCATCTATCGCTCGATAGTGAGCAATAATGTCGAGGGCTGGATGATAGCCTTGACCCACATGCACGTGGGTGACAGCTGCACGGTTATCATCCCTTATCAGCAGGGCTACGGTTCCACCAAGAAGAGCGACGATCTGTTGCCTTACAGCAATCTTGTCTTTGACATGAAGTTGGTGGACATCTACAAGTACAGGACCAACTGACGTGTAGTTGGACCAGTTAACGAGAAATCCCCTGGGCATCGCCCAGGGGATTTCTTGTTGGTTATTATTAGGGTGTCCGGTAAAAATATGATAAATTCCCATAAATGCCTCAATATAATGCTGTTGTGGCATTTCCGCATGAAGAGGCTTACTTTGAAGCCCGTTAGGGCTGGTCAGGGCTTAGGCAGGGGTGGAGCGTAGCGGAACCCCTGGAAAAGTAAATCCAACATCAATTAACCCCGTTAGGGGTGACAGATTGTGCATCAATGACTTAGTGCCGCCCCGATGGGGCTTGGATGCGTATTCTCTACTGCTGCAGGGGTTACACTCGGCTTCGCCTCGTTGCACCCCTGCCTAAGCCCTGGACGCCCCTAGCGGGGCTTTCACCGGACACGAATGGTTGGCTATCTGTGCCGTGGTTCTGCCGCGGCCGTCTATCGTTTACCGCAGCGAGAGCTGGTAGTTGTAGTACTTCTCGTTGCCGGTGATGTCCTCGATGACCTTGATGAACGGCGGGAATTCCACCTCGTCACCTTCCTTGACGCC
>CADBDH010000031.1 GCA_902793405.1 uncultured Bacteroidales bacterium
TATTGTGAGCCGCAAAAGCGATGCAAAAGTATAGCCGTTCCCGAAACTGACCAAATATTTCCGTCAAAAACTTCTAAAAATAACCTACGTTAACAATTCAACGGCAATTTTGGGCCATTTCCTAGGAAAAACGCCCGAAACGGGCACCTCAAAAGCGAAGATTAAACAAGGGGGCGCTCCATGGTACGGAGCGCCCCCTTTTATTCCTATATTATATAGTATAATGTCAGCACATCAGAACAGCGACAGCTGCCTGGGGTCCTCACCGGGATGAGGAGGCATCGAGCCGTCGTCGGCCCAGTCGATGTCGTCGATGGCCTGCATGGCGGGATCATCCTGCTCGGGCACCTCGGGGGCAGCGGCTGCGGCCTTACTCATTTCCTCGAGCTGCTGGGTGAGGGCTGCGATGCGACGGTCCTTCTCGTCGAGGGCGTCCATCATGGCCTGTGCCTCGTGCTGCTTCTTCTGCAAGGTGACCTGGGTGCGCTTGAGCTCGGCCTTCACGTCGTCGCGCTCGGCAGTAATCTTGGCAAAATTAGCTGCGCGCTCGTTGCCGTCCACGCTCAGGGAGTTGTACTTGCGCTTGAAGTCCTCGGCCATGGCTGTGGCAGATGCCAGCTGCGACTTGAGGCTGTCGATGGTGTTGCCGGTCTCGATGCTGCGGCGGTTCTGCACCTCGGCAATCTGCTTGGCCGATGCCTCCATCTGGTCGATGGTCTTGAGCAGGCCATCCTTCTCCTCCTGGAGAACGATGTGGGCCTTGCGCAGTTCGTCATATTCTGATGCACGCTTCTGCAGGTCGATGATCTGCTGGCGCAGCGACGAAATCTCGGAATTCTTCTTGTCCTTGAACTCCTCGACCTGCTCAACAGTCTTCTGCAGTTCCTCGGCCGCCTTGAGCTCCTCGGCTGCGGCATCCAGCTTTTGCTCCATCTCGGCAACGTTGGCTTTCAGTCGCTCGATGAGCTCATCGCGCTGCTCGATCTGCTGGTTGAGCTGCTCGATGGTGGGGGTATCGTCGGCGGGCAAAGGCATGTTGTCGCGGCGCTCGATTTCGGCGTCACGCTCAGACACCTGCTTCCTCAAGTCCTCGATGGTGGCGTTGAGCTCCTCAACCTGCTTGTTCAGGTCGTCGGCGCCCTCGGTGCGCACCTCCATTGCCTTCAAGCGGCTCTCGAGGCTCTTCTTCTCAATATCCAGTTTCTCGTGCTCGGCTTCCAGCTCGGCTACCTTGGCGGCAAGGTCGTTGGCGCGGTTCTGTGCCTGGCGGCGGCTGGCCTCGTTGGCCTGCATCTTCTCCTTGTCTTCCTCGATGCTCTTCTTGGCCTCCTCGACCATTGCCATGAGTTCCTCGCGCTCCTTCTTCCAGTTGCCCTTGAGCATATCGATAACGGCCTGGGTGTGCTCGTTCATGAGTTTTGCTGCCTTGTCGGCATACTCAGCGTCAATGGCATACTCCTGCTTTTCATCCACCTCGATATGGACTTCATCCTCCTTGACACGTTCGTTCTCGGCAACGTTCTTATCTTTGCTAAAGGGGTTCACGAAGGTCGTGGGCTGACCATACACATCATAGTCATCACCATCGGAGCCAAATGCGTTCTTGATTGATTTGAAAAAAGACATAATTCTTTACTGTTTTTTGTTTGGTTTGTTTTGTTGTTCTCTATTCTTGTCATTGATGCCGGCGCTAGACTTAAAATCTACTTTAAGAGTGATATCTCAACGATTTTTTATTCAGCCGATTGCGCATCAATCATTGAAGGAAGTGAGTCCATAACAGGCACTCAAAATCGCCTTCAGTCGGTAAAATTACGATGAATTTTTCTAATAAGCGTCCTAAAACCCCAATTATTTTCACAATTTGGAATGAATTTTATTTACAGCCCAATTAACGTCGCAAACAAAAGGTGTGTGCGATAAAGAATTACCGCACACACCTTAAAGCAACACTTGAGATGTTTTACTCTTTTTTAGCCGTTTTCCGTGATGTGGAACGGGCCCGTGTAGCACGTTTGCGCGTTCCGCCCTTGGACATATTGGCTTCATCTGCCACGATTTCGCGGCACTCCTCGAGCGTGAGCGATTCGGCGTCCTTGCCCTTAGGAATTTTCACGTTCTGCTTCTTGTAGACGATGTAGGGACCGTAACGGCCATTGAGCACCTTGAGGTCGGGCTCCTCGTCAAAGGACTTGATGACCTTCTTGGCGTCGGCCTCGCGCTGTGCCTTGATAATGTCCACAGCCTCCTCAAGAGTGATTGCCGTGGGCGAATACTCCTTGGGAATCGAGGCATACTTGCCGTTATGCTTCACATAGGGTCCAAAGTGTCCCACACCGATGGTCACCTGCTCACCCTCGAACTCACCCAGGTCACGCGGCAGCTCAAAGAGCTTGATGGCCTCATCGAGGGTGATGGTCTCGATGCTCTGGCCACGCTGCAACGATGCGAAGCGGGGCTTGGTCTCATTGTCGGCGCTGCCCATCTGCACGAGGGGTCCGTAGCGTCCGATCTTCACCATGACGGGCAAACCCGTCTTGGGATCGTTACCGAGGAGGCGCTCACCCACCTTGTGCTCGAGGCGGAGTGACGATACCTTGCTGATGCTGGGATGGAAGCCCTCATAGAAGTCGGCGATTTCCTTGTTCCAAACGACGTTGCCCTGTGCCACCTCATCGAACTCGTTCTCGACCTTGGCCGTGAAGTTATAGTCCATGATGTTGGGGAAATACTGCACCAGGAAGTCGTTAACCACCATGCCCACATCGGTGGGGATGAGCTTGCCCTTCTCGATACCGAAGAGCTCGCTCTTCTTGCCCGTGGTGATCTTGCCGTTCTTGAGCGTGATGATTTCATACTCGCGCTTGTGGCCCTTGTCCTCGCCCTTCTCGACATACTGCCTCTCCTGAATGGTGGAGATGATGGGCGCATAGGTCGAAGGACGTCCGATGCCCAGTTCCTCGAGGCGACGAACCAGCGAAGCCTCGGTGTAGCGGTTGGGCTGCTGGGTGAAGCGCTGGATGGCGTTGACGGCCAGAGCCTCGACACTGTCACCCTTCTTGAGGGCGGGCAGCGTGTGCATGTCCTGGGGAGCAGCGGGAGCATCGTCATTGCTCTCGAAATACACCTTCAGGAAGCCGTCGAACTTGACAACCTCACCCTCGGCAACGAAGTACTCCTTGCGTCCGTCCACCAGGATGTTGGCCGTTGTCTTCTCGAGTTGAGCGTCGGCCATCTGCGAGGCGATGGTGCGCTTCCAGATGAGGTCATAGAGCTTCTTCTCCTGGGGTGTGCCGGTGATGGTGTGGTTGCTGACATAGGTCGGGCGAATGGCCTCGTGTGCCTCCTGGGCGCCCTTGCTGGTCGTGCGGTAGCGCCTTACCTTGAGGTATTGCTCGCCAATGTTCTCCTTGATCTCCTTGCTGATGGAATTCAGTGCCAGGTTGCTCAAGTTGACCGAGTCGGTACGCATGTAGGTGATGAGACCTTCCTCATAGAGACGCTGTGCCAGCCTCATCGTCTGCTTGACCGAGAGGCCCAGCTTGCGAGCGGCTTCCTGCTGCAGGGTGCTGGTGGTGAAGGGAGGCGCGGGAGCGCGCTTGAGCGGCTTAACCGTCACTGCCGACACCTTGTATTGCGTCTGCTTGCAGGCCTCGAGGAACGCCATTGCCGTGTCATGATCGGGCATGTGGTCGTTCAGCTCGGCCGAAAACTCACTACCCTGCGCATCGGCAAACTGAGCTGCGATGCGGTAGTAAGGCTCACTCTTGAAGGCCTTGATCTCCTTCTCGCGCTCGGCGATGAGTCGCACGGCCACGCTCTGGACGCGTCCAGCCGAGAGACCGGGCTTGATCTTGCGCCACAGTACGGGAGAGAGCTCAAATCCCACGATACGGTCGAGCACACGTCGTGCCTGCTGCGCATCCACCAGGTTGAGGTCGATGTTGCGCGGGTGCTTGATGGCCTCGAGAATGGCGGGCTCGGTAATCTCATGGAAAACGATGCGGCGGGTGTTCTTCTCGTCCAACCCGAGGACCTCGTACAAGTGCCAAGCGATGGCTTCTCCCTCACGGTCTTCATCACTTGCGAGCCAAACGACGTCGGCCTTGGCGGCCTCGTCTTTAAGTTTCTTCACCTGTTCCTCTTTGTCCTCAGGAATCTCATATAGTGGTTTAAAGCCGTCCTCCACGTCAATGCTGAAGTTCTTCTTGTGCAAGTCACGGATATGTCCGAAACTTGACATCACTTTGTAGTCATTGCCCAGGAACTTCTGGATGGTTTTCGCTTTTGCTGGAGACTCGACGATCACTAAGTTTTTTGCCATATCTATTTTCTCTAATTGAACGCGTTGTTTAAAAATCGGCTGCAAAGGTAATCCAATATTTTGGAAAACAGGACGGGAAAAGGCAAGATTTTTTTCATTACACATCATTTAATAATATTATTATTAAGGTGCTATAGAAACTATTGGTTCCGATAGGGGGCTTCACGAACGGCAAAAAGAAGTGCGTCCTAGCGGCTTCGCAGCCGTGGGGACGCACTTTCACACATCAGGTTACTATATACTAATTATTCGGAGATTTCTCTTACTTGATCACCTTTGCGGTGCAGGTAGTACCGTCGCTGTAGGTGGTAACTACCACATTCATGCCGTCGAAGGGCTTGTCACTGGTCATACCGGCCAGGTTGACGTACTGCACACCAGCCACAGCCTTGTCGGCGTTCACAGCCTCGACAGCGGTGGGAATGCCATCCTCGACCTGGAACTTGTCCATGCAGAAGTAGGTTGAGGTGTTGATGCCATAGGCACCCGTATCGGTGGAATTCATCGTGAAATGAACCGAGGTCACCTTGCCCAGACTCGAGAGGTCAAAGAAAGTCCAGTCGTTCAGGGCCTTGAGTTCGCCGTCGGTGAACTCGATGAGGTTGATGCTAGCGGTCCTCTCGACGCCATCAACGCCAACGCCCACAGCCGTCAGCTCAAAGTAGTCGCCCTCTTCAAAGGCACGTGCCGAACCATCGCCGTGCACACAGCCATAGTAAGGCCAGGGATGATTGCAGACATAAACGCCCACCGGAGTGAAGTCGGTGTTGCCGTTCCTGTCAACGAACATCACCTCGTTGGTGGGGAAGCCCCAGAACGAAGCATAGTAAGCTACCAGATAGGGCTGATCGGGGTCGGCAGTCACCGTGCCATCCTCATTGATGACGCATCCGCCGCCAGCCATGCAGCCACCGTAGTTGGTGGTCCAACCGCCGTTAACGCCGGGCATACCGTAATCGGTCTGGTCGCCACCGATAGCAGGCGTGAAGCCATCCCAATAGTAGCCACCCCAAGACGAACCCTCGCCAGCAATCAGGTGCGAGAACATGAACTCGCCCTTGTTGTTGCCGAACTCCAACCAAGTGTAGTCCACATCATTGTAGCACTCGGTCCAAACGCCATTCTCACCAAACTCGAGAGCAGCGGGATTGATGTTGGCATTCATGTCGAGCGTAATCACATTAGCCCAAACGGTCGAAGCCATAAAGGCACTCATTGCAAATGTAAAGATCTTCTTCATAATGTTCTGAAATTTAATAGGTTAAACTATATTTATTGTTAATTTTGTCCGTTTAACAACCAGTCAATCAGCAAGGTGGCATCTGCGATGGTTATATTGCCGTCGCCATCGGTATCGGCAGCCCTTGGGTCGAAATCGGCCAAAACCGAGCCCAAAAGTATGTCAATGAGATTGGTGACGTCCTCGATGGTTACCCTGCCGTCCATGTTCACGTCGCCAGGCATCGAAGCCCTTGTCACCGTAACCACAAACGATGTGGTGGCCAGTTTGCCATTGCTGTCGGTGGTGACGGTCACGCCCGTCCTTCCAACCGCCAGAGCTTCGAGGTGGAGCGTTGTCCCGCTCACCCATGCGCGCACCACTTCGGGGTCGCCACTGACGGCAGTGGTCACGGCCAGCGCAGCCATGTTGTCGGCATCATGGACAGCGGTCAGCAAGTCGATTTCGCAGGATTTCCTTTGCGGCAGCAGTTGGTCGCCGATGGTCACCACGGGCTCGCACACATCGGGATAAACCGCCATCGACGGGAACCAATAAGCGTCCTGCAGACGAATCTGGCGCTTGAGTTCCAACGTATTGGCATCATAGAACAGCACCCAGTTGTGGTTGAAGTTTTGGTAGGACAAGGGTGCCGCCTCGACGGTCTGCACCACCATGTCGCCCGTGTGCGGGTCGAAGCTGATGGCCGAGGCATAGAGGCCCTGGCGCTCCCTGGTGCCGTCCCAGTTGATTTCAACGCCCTCGGGCAGCGTGATGAGCTCGTCGGTAAAGGTGCGAGTCGTGAAATCATAGCTGCTGATGTAGTTCTGATACTCGTCGTAGTTGTAGTAGACCTTCTCCTGCTGCGGATCGACACACACCATGCAGGGACGCCATGCGCCCCACGAACTCATCGCGCCGCGGGTGCCATCGAGCTCGTACACATCAGCCACCTGGAGGGTGACAGGGTCGATGCGGGTGAAGTTGGCCTCGTAAGGGCCCGTCCCGAAGTCATAAATTTCGCGGCTGTTGTTGGCCACATACAGGTTGCCGCCAGCCGTGACAAAGACGGTGACGATATCGGGGAACGGCAGCGTGGTCACGACGGCATCGGTAACAGGATCAATCACATGAAGTCCCCTACCCTGCTGAACAGCAAACACATACTGGCCAAAGCGCACCATGTCGCCGCACTGGTCGGTGTAGAGGCTGTTGTAATCGCCCCTGGCACTCGACAGGGTGCCGTCGATAGCGCCACTAACGCTCATTGTGGGCACATCAATGACAAAAATGCCCGCGCTGGTCGAGACATAGCCCTTGTCGGCATTGACGGCGCAATAGGCACGGCCGTCATACACGCTGTCGGGCGACTGTCCAAAACGCAGTATCGAGCCCTGCTGCTTGAGGGTCGCGGCATCGAGAAAAGCCAGGCGGGAGCCGAAGGTGCTGCCCGAGGCCTCGGTGGTGTTGGCCTGCTTGCTCACGACAAACAAACGGTCACCATAGAGCTGGCCGAACTGGGTGGTCACACCCAACTTGGTATCGGGATTGACGATGGCATACACATTGTATTCCATCTCGTCATAGTCGTAGTTATAATAGTTGATGGAGCCCTGATTGGGGCCGTAGCGGTCCTCGTTGATGAAGAAGATGCCGTTGGTGAAGGTGAAGTCCTCAGGATCAGGACCGGGGCCAACTGCCTCGGCATCAGGGTGCAGGTCCTCGGCGCCGCACACCTCGGTCGATACCTCACCCAGCCAGCCGCAATAGTCGAGCTGGGCACAATAGACCTTGATGAAATCGATGTGGTCGAGCTCGACGGGATTGCCGTCCTCGTCAATCGCCCAGTCGATCATGAAACCCGGCTCCTGGCCATTGGGCAGGTTGTCAGCATAGCCCTCGCCGAAGAACGGCTGGAACCAGTTGTTTCCCAAGCCGTTGCTTATGTCGATGGAGGAGTTGGGCAGTCGTGTGCCCCTGAATGTGAACTCTGTTTCCTCCCTCCACTGTGGCCAATAGGGCTGGGAATGGAAGGTGTTGCGCCACACATAGCCGCTGGGGGCATCGGGGTCGTTGCTGGTCCAATAGACATACTCCACATCGTTGATAAACCGCCAGTTCTCGTGGGGCACCTTGACCTTGTCTTCGTCGGGTTTGTAGTAGGTCACCTCGAAGCCGCGCTGGCAACGGTCATAGTCTGAGCCCTTGATCTCGTACCACCGGTCGCCGTCGCTGGGCACGCCGTCATGGTCCATATCCACACCCACCATAATGATGCCAGGCTCGCAGCTGCCGCCCGACTGGTCGGGGACGGACTGACTCTGCATGGCGTTGCCGTAGATTTTCACATCATAGCCGTGCATATTGACAACGGGGTGGTCGAAACCGAACACGATGTAGCCGCCATAGCTGCCAAGGCTCACCGAACCGCCCAAACCGCCACACAACGAGGCCTCGAGTTGGGCATTGATGCTGTCCTGGGTGTATCCGGGCCTATAAGAGGGGAACACGTTCACAAACTGACCCGGAGCGGGCAAGTAGTCATAAACGTGGGCTATGTAAGGCGAGTTGGCCGCGTCTGTCGCCAGTGCCGCCGTCAAAGCCATTGCGAGAAGTAACGATTTCTTCATGTCTCAAACAGTTTTTCACATCATGCTGTGAATCAGGCGACACAAAGAACCGGCAGGAGCCAGCAATGACGTTGAAGAATATGGGCAGAATGGTTTCTGCATCATCTCACTTCGCCAGGGTTCAAATGCCGCGTGAACCACAATTATTGGCCGTGCGAAGGCAGGTCTTCTGACTTCTCCCCCATCGCGCTGGCGCCTTCCCGGTGATGATGCAGCCATAAACGTTGCAACCAGTGGCATGATGCCGCGCGATGTGTTTGAGGGGAGTTACAGCAGCGGGTACTGTCCAGGAGTTTCACCTGATTCCCTTTTGATTCCTCGCCCCTTGCAGGGCCGGAAACCTCAACACGCTCACTTTGTTGGTGCAAAGTTAATAAATAATTTGGATTCAAAGGATAAAAACAAAAAAAAGTGCCTTACAGCACTTTTTATTTGGATTGGGAGAAGGATTTATTTCGCTCAGCATCAACATCTAACCGACAGCACAGGAGCTCTTGCAACGGGGTCACAGGGCGGGTGACCAAAGGGTGACCTGGCCCGTGGCTAGTGTGCGCTGGACATCGATGAGGCGCTGGTTGCCGCTCCCCCTGAAACGGAGTGAAATGTCGCGCTGGGCCTGAACGAAGGGGCCATCGACCAGGACGTCGAGTTCGGAGACGACATCGAGCAGGACGGGATTGGCAGCGATTTCTTCCCACGTGTAGCCCGTGAAGCACCACACGTTATAGCCCAGTTCCTGCTTGATGCGATGAATCAGGGCCCGGGTTCCGTCGGGCTGCAACAGGGGGTCGCCACCGCTCAGGGTGACGGGCGCCTCGTTGTAGGCGATGACCTGCATCAGTTCGTCAAGGGAACGTTCATCGCCACCCATGAAGTCCCACGAGTCGGGATTGTGACAGCCCGGGCAAAGGTGGTTGCAGCCCGCCAAGTAGATTGACGTGCGCAGACCAGGCCCATCGACACTGGTGCCCTCGACGATGTGTAACACTCGGAGCATGTCGGGAGTTGTTAGTTCTTAGTTGTTAGTTCTTAGTTGTTAGTGTGATTGCCTTTCGGGCGATTCATACCATACTAAAAACCAAAAACTTACAACTAAAAACTTAACTGATCACTTGTGGACGACGCGGTCTTTGAGCTCGGCCAGTTTGCCGCTGTTCCAACGGTCGGTGGTTCCGACGAGGTAACCGGTGATGCGCTGCAGGCGGTCGATGTTGTGGCCGTGGCAGTTGGGGCACTCGTGCAGGTCGTCGGTGGCATCCTCGTAGCCGCAATCCATGCAGCGGTTGCGGTTGTGGTTTACCGAGCAGTAACCCATATTGTACTTGTCCATGAGGTCCACCACGTTGGCAATAGCCTCGGGATTGTGGGTGGCGTCGCCGTCAATTTCCACATAGAAGATATGGCCGCCACGGGTCAACTCGTGGTAAGGCGCCTCGATCTCGGCCTTGTGCTTGGGCGAGCACTTGTAATAGACGGGCACATGGTTGCTGTTGGTATAGTAAATCTTGTCGGTCACGCCCGGGATTTCGCCAAAGTCCTTGCGGTCGCGGCGGGTGAACTTGCCACTGAGGCCTTCGGCGGGCGTTGCGAGCACGCTGTAGTTGTGCTGGTAGCGCTGGCTGAACTCGTTGACACGGTCGCGCATGTAGGTAACAATCTTGATACCCAGCTGCTGTGCCTCGTCGCTCTCGCCATGATGGTGGCCAACGAGGGCAATCAGACACTCGGCGAGTCCGATGAAGCCGATTCCCAGGGTACCCTGGTTGATGACGCTCTCCACCTTGTCGTTAGGGCCGAGCTCGCTGGCACCCGTCCACAGCTGCGACATGAGCAAGGGGAACTGCTTGGCCATGGCCGTCTTCTGGTACTGGAAGCGGTCGTCGAGCTGCCTGGCGGTGATTTCGAGCATGTTGTCCAACTTGGCAAAGAAGCGGTCGATGCGCTCCTGCTTGTCCTTGATGTCCATGCACTCGATAGCCAGCTTCACGATATTGATTGTCGAGAACGACAGGTTGCCGCGCCCGATTGACGTCTTCTCGCCGAAACGGTTCTCGAACACGCGCGTGCGGCAGCCCATCGTGGCTACCTCGTGCTTGTAACGCTCGGGATCGTCGGCACGCCACTGCTCGTGGAAGTTGTAGGTGGCATCCAGGTTGACGAAGTTGGGGAAGAAACGGCGTGCAGTCACCTTGCAAGCCAACTGATAGAGATCGTAGTTGGGGTCGCCGGGCTTGTAGCTCACACCGGTCTTCTTTTTCCAGATCTGGATGGGGAAGATGGCGGTTGAGCCGTTACCCACGCCGCGATAGGTGGAATTGAGCAGCTCGCGGATGATGCAGCGCCCCTCGGCACTGGTGTCGGTACCGTAGTTGATGGAGCTGAATACCACCTGGTTGCCGCCACGCGAGTGAATGGTGTTCATGTTGTGGATGAACGCCTCCATGGCCTGGTGCACGCGGCGCACCGTCCTGTTGACAGCATGCTGGATGATGCGCTCGTCGCCCTGCAGGAAGTCCAACTCGCGCTCGATATAATCGTCAATCTTCACGTCATAGAGGCGGCTATAGTCCTGCCCCATGAGCGATTCCAGGTTCTGCACCTCCTCGACATAGGCACGGCGCACGTAGGGTGCCAGATAGAAGTCGAAGGCGGGGATTGCCTGACCGCCGTGCATCTCGTTCTGGGCAGTCTCCATCGTGATGCAGGCGATGACGCCGGCAGTCTCGATGCGCTTGGCGGGACGCGACTCGCCATGACCCGCCATGTAGCCCTGCTTGAGGACCTTGTCCAACGGGTGCTGAACACAGGTGAGGCTCTTGGTGGGATAGTAGTCCTTGTCGTGAATGTGCAGGTAATTGCCCCTCACGGCCTCGCGAGCCTCCTCGCTGAGGAGGTAATCGTCGACAAAGGGCTTGGTCGTCTCGCTGGCGAACTTCATCATCATGCCGGCAGGCGTGTCGGCATTCATGTTGGCGTTCTCGCGGGTGACGTCGTTATTCTTGGCATTGATAATTTCCAGGAACAGGTCGCGCGTCTTGGCCTTGCGCGCCACGCTGCGTGCGTGACGGTAATTGATGTAGCAGCGCGCTACCTCTTTGCGGGGGCTCTTCATCAGCTCCAGCTCCACTTGGTCCTGTATATCCTCGACGCTCATCTGCGCACGGCCACGCTGGCCAATGCGGTCGGCGATGCGCTGGATGAGGCCTTCGTCCTCGCCTGCCTCGGTGGCCAGCATTGCCTTGCGGATGGCGGCCTTGATTTTTTCCTCGTTATAGCCGACGACACGGCCATCACGTTTCAGTACAGTCTGAATCATATTCCGGGTATCGAAAATTTAAAGAAAAACCATTGCTATCGTTAAAAAAACCGGCACTGCCGGTTTGCGTTTGCAAAATTAATACAGTAGTTTGAAACTGCAAACAGTTTATCTGAAAAATTTCAAGAAAAAATCATTTTGGAAAACTTTTTGGACTTAGTAAAAATTTAGATAGTTGATTTTCAGCACTTTAAGAAAATTTTTGGAAAACTTTTTGGTTAGTAACCCATTCAAAGTTGTAAATATCAATTCTTTAGGACGTCAAAAATAAAGCGATGATATAGCTGCTGGTCCAAAGCCTGCGGGGGCTAATGGGAAGCTTTAGCCCGGTGTAGCCAATTACGCGTAGCTATCTAATAGCCTCGTGGCCACGAAGCCTGGAACGGTTTCACGAAGTTCCTCTTCGAGGCACTTCTCCCGTCCTGCATATGGACCAAGCTGCGAACCTCTTCGAGGTTCTGGCATGGTCTTTATCATAGAAATCGGTTCTTCGAACCGATTACGTCTTCGACGTTCTTCCTCTTCGTTGTCCTTCATGGGTGCGAAGACTCAAAAACGTGTCTTTGATGCTATTCTTGGGCAATCATGCTAAGAAAACGAGTCACGGGACAAGACCTTGACGGTCTTGTCCCGTGATGATTAGTCTATCACCCTAGGGTGAAATCAAGCGATGCGGATTACTCCCATACACCACTCAGCAGGAAGTCAACCAGAGCAGCTGCGTCGGCAATGTTCATAGAACCGTCCTGATCGCAGTCAGCCTCGGGGATCATAGCCTCATTGTTCAGGAGCATGTCGATAAGGGCAGCTACGTCGGCGATGTTGACGCCACCATCCTTGTTCACGTCACCACGCAGTACCTCGGGCTCGTCACCACCGTCGAAGGTGAAAGTGGTCTTGGGACCGAATTGAGCAGTAGTCTGGGTCCAAGTACCACCGTAGAAAGAAGTTCTCAGATCGGTTGTTTTACCCAAGAACTGCGTTGCCTGGCCACCATAAACGCTACCATCGGCCTCAATCATGGTTTGGATAATGATGTTTCCGCCATTGTAGGTCCAAGCCTCGTCGAGAACAAACTCAATCTCCTGGACGCCAGTGGTCATCGGCATCTCGGCCACCTTAGTCAGACCCTCGACAAAAGAAGCGCCATAGCTCGGGAACTCGGTCATATCGGTAGTGCCGATGTAGAGGCCCACCATACCGCCGTTCAACGTGCAACCACCCTCGTTAGCAACATAGTAAGTCACTGAAGTAATGGCCTTGCCCACCAAACCAGCGAGATCAGCCTCGGAGTAGATTACCTGATCGGTGTAAGGAGCCCAGTCCATAAATCTGGAGCTGATGGGAATCTCCTCGTTGGTTACATTACCGTCAAATACAGTTACAGTTCCTGCCGATGCCGAGAGCATCATAGCAGCAGCCACTAATGTAAATAATTTCTTCATAATAAAAGTTTGGTATTAAATGATTAATAAAAAAGAAATAGTTCTTATTGGAATCGATCCGGCTTATCTGGCAGGGCCGGGTTGCCCCCCCTAGGGTAAACAAGTTATTGAACAGATGAGCCGGTTGGTAGTTCTTTTAAAGAAGGCAGACTCCTCAAAAAAGGAGCCTGCCTCTTTTAAGTATGATCGGTTAGGATAATCAGGAGATTACCACTGGCCGTTGAGCATATAGTCAATCAGCAGGGTCAGGTCGGCGATGTTCATCACGCCATCCTGGTTGCAGTCGGCCTCGTTAACCAGGTCGCCATTGTTCAGGAGCAGGTCGATGAGCATGGTCACGTCGGCGATGTTGATACCGCCATCCTGGTTCACGTCACCATAGTTAACCACGGGAGCAGCACCCTTCTCATAGCCGAAAGTAGCCTTAGGCAGGAACGCGCTGATAGCCGTCTGGGTATAGGTACCATACTGGCTGAAGCTGGGATAGTAACCCTCTACATTCACACCATAGAAAGAGGTGTTGCCATAGCTACCAGTCTCGATGTTCTTGGTTTCGATAGCCAGGTTGCCGCCCTCATAGAGGTAGGGCTCGTCAAGAACGATGGTGAAGTCGGTTGAACCCTTGACAGGAACCATGGTACCAACAACGGTGAAGTCTTCCAAAGCCTGATAAGCAGTGAAACCGTTCTGCTCAACCACCTTGAATGCCAGCTGCAGCTTGCCACCACCATAAGCGAGACCAGCGGTGGGATGGAAGGTTACATAGGTAATCTTCTTGCCAACCAGGTCAGCAAGGATTTCCTCGCTATAGATCATCTGGTCAATGCTGTTGCGAGTGTCATAGTAGTAGCCATAGACAGGATAGTTGGCGCTCTGGGCAGTGCCGTCGCAAACAACGATCTCGGCAGGAGCCTCAACAGTCTCGGCAGTGATGGCAACATTGAACATACCAGCCTCACCGCAGTCGATGGTCAGCGTCTGAGCATACTCACCGATGGCGTCAGCAACAAACTTAACGGGAATAGTCATCGTTGCACCAGGAGCGAGCTCAGCTGCAGTAGCCTCAAGGCTGAAGGGAGCGCTCAGTTCGCCAAAGACGGGAGTAAAGGGCAGCTGACCCTTGTTCTTCAGCGTGATGGTCTTGGTGTCCTCATTGCCCTGGATGAGCTGGCCAAAGGCAATCTCCTCGGCGCTAACGCTAGCCAGATAGTCAACAACAATTGCACCCTCATAGGTGATAGTGGTCTTGGGATAGAAATTGGTGTTGTACTTTGTCCAATTGCCATAGAGCACGTTGTTTACATCGGCAGCCTCGCCATAGAAGTGCGTGCGGTTATAATTACCACCGACAATAACTTTGGTCTCAATGACGATGTTACCACCCTCATAGGTCCAAGGCTCGTCAAAGTTAACAACGATTTCGGTGGCACCACCTACCATGGTGATCTCGGCAACCTTGGTCAGACCCTCAATAGGCGAGCTGTAGAAAGATGTCATTTCTGTTGTTCCAATAGAAACTTCATACGTTCCACTTGTCATACCATTACCAGTAGCATCGGCAATGTAGAACTTCAAAGCACTGATTTCAGCACCCTGCAGTCCATCAAGGGCAGTAGCGGGCAAAATAGTTTGAGAGATGTTGCCCTCCGAGTCATTGTTGTATCCATAGATGGGAGAATACTCTGACTGATCAGTACCGTCAAACAAGGTAATCTCATTGGCATGTACAGGTACAAATGATGCCAGCGCGATGAGCGCTGCGGACAGGAGTTTAAAACTTTTCTTCATAGAAACAATAGTTAAAAAAGTAAATAACAATAGTTTGGTTCGTGTTTTGGTGGAAATGAAGGTTAATCATTTCGGGTGCAAATAAAGCGAAAAAAATACATTCTGCAAAATTATTCACCCATAAAAAATGCTAAAACTATTTGAACTACGGCAAACTACTGCAATTCGGCAGATTCAAGTGAAAAGAACCCACCGAAAACATTAGCAACAAGTCAAAAAAGGGTGAATTGAATCATCACCCGAGAGAACAAACTTCTACTGGAGGATGATAGAGATGATAGCGTTCACATCGCTGATATTGACCTCGAGGTCACCGTTCACATCACCACCGGACGAAACATTGCCGGTGAGTATCATGTCGATAATCGCATTCGCGTCACTGATGTTCACCTCGCCGTCATGGTTCACGTCGCAAACAGGGAACTGGGGCAACTCGGCATCGGGGTGATAGTCGATGCCGGCGGCCACCTCGGTCGAGGTCTCGCCAATCCAGCCGCAATACTGATTGACGGCATTATAAACCTTGATGAAGTCGATGTGGGTGAGGTTGACGTGCCGTCCCCGGTCATCAACAGCCCAGTCAATCTTGAAGCCAGGGTTGAAGCCCTCGACACCGGGCAACCGGGATGGCTGATTGGGAAGGTTGTCAACATATCCCCAGTCAAAACAGTTCTGGACAAAATAGGCATTGCCATCATTGCCGCCAATATCGACGGCATTGCATCGCAGCTTTGCCCCATTGAAAGTCAATGTTTCCTCGCCTTGCAGCCACAAGGGCCAATAGGGTTGCATGTGGAAACTGTTGCGGCTCATGTAGCCGCTAGTGCTGTCGGGGTTGACATCGTTGCTCGTCCAACGTATGTAAGTGGTATCGATCAGGCTGGGATCGGTTGTGCTGGGTGTGCGCGCCTTGCCCTCGTCGGGACGGTAATAGGTAATCGTGTAATCGTGCTGTGTGCCAGGGTGACTGTATTCGCTGCCGGCCAGCTCATACCAAGCGTCACCATCGCTGGGGATGCCATCACCGTCCACGTCAACCCCCACCATGACGATGCCAGGCTCACAACTGCCGCCCGAGACCATCCGGTCACTATAGAAGGCGTTGCCCCAAATGTCAAAGTCCCACGTGTGCATATTGACTACCGGATGGTCAAAGCCCACAACCACATAGCCGCCATAGCCGCCCAGGGAAATCATGCCCTCGGCCCAGACGGTGTCGATGCGTGTGATTGTCTGCCCATGGAAGGTCGAGGTCACGGTATCGACGCGACCGCAGATGGCTGCCCGACAACGCGCCAACACGCTGTCCACAGGCTCTCCCACCCGACAGACGGGCATGGTGTTGACGAACTGGCCAGGAGCCGGGCGGTACTCATAGACCCGCGTGAGCCACGGGTGGTTGCCCCACATGGTCAAAGCAGTCAACACGGCCAACATAGCCACGGTAATATTTCTTGCACGTTTCATATCTTGCTTGCTTTCAGAGATTTAATGTTCGTTGATATTATGGCCCAGAAAGGCGAAATGGGCGGGGATGTCGCCCGTGCGCACATCCCACTTCTTGACGCCGTAGCGGTCGAAACAGTAGAGACGGCCCGGGGAGACGTAGTCCTTGGCGTCGGTGACGTAGATGTCCTTGGTAATGGGATTGACTGCGACTGCATAGGGGATGACAATGTCCTTGTCGGTACCGTCGGTGATGAAATTGTCGCTCACCTGCTGTCGCGTCCTTGTGTCAATGACCGCATAGGAGAATGCGTTGCTCATCGACACGTAACTCCACTGGGTGCTCACGACATAGAGCGAGTCCCCGTCGAGCCACATGTTGCTCACGGGGCAGTCGATGCTGTCCACGAGCTGCTGCTTGCGGGTGTCATAGGCGTAAATCTTGCTGGGACGTGTATAATAGTCGCCACGTGAGGCAATCCACAGCATGCCATGGCGGTCGCCCTTGACCCACGACAGGTTGATGGCAATGGGAATGCGGCGTTGCTCCTTGAAAGTGGCCACATCGATGACCGAGACTGTGTTCTCGTAGTTGGGCACCATGTAGCCGCCCGAGTTGGCGACATAAATCTTGCCCTCGACAATCTCCAGTTCATCGGGCTGGAACCCCACCAGACAGGTGTCCACCACCTGCATGGTCACGGTGTCAATCTTGGCGACATAGCCGCGCTGCTCATAGTTGGGGTTGATCTGCACCGGCCCCGCATAACTCGTCACATAGGCATAACCGCCGTAGAAGCGGATAAAGCGGCAGTTGGGGATATTGATCTGGTATTTCTTCTGGCAGGTGTACTTGTCGAGCACATCAACCTTGTTGGAACAGTTGATGACGCAGTACAGGTTGCTGCCGTAGATGCCGATGTCGTTGCCCACGTCGCCCATCTCCTTGGGGACCGTCGGGTTGGCATAGGAGAAGATGTTGCGCACATACTCGCCATAGGCGTAATCGTAGTAGTCGAGCGTGGCCTTGTTCCAGCCCATATTGCCCTCGCACAAGAGGTAAAAGCCCTCGATATCGGTGAATTCGGGCTGCGCCACCGACACATGCTCGGGCAGGAAAATGGTCACCTCCTCGCGGCAACCGGCCAGCAAGAGCAACGGGAGCAATATGTAAAATATCCTTTTCATCAGATGTCAAATTTGAGGATGAGTTTGTAGTTGCGGCCCGGCATGGGATAGTTGAGGATGACGTCATAGTACTGGTTGAAGAGGTTGTTGACCTCGCCCGAAACCTTTAACGTCGTCTTGCCTAAGTGGAAAAGGTAGCCCGCCGAGAGGTCGTGGGTGTACCACGGCTGCTCATGGTTCTCGCGGGTGTTGGCGCTGGTGTGGTAGCGCTCGCCCACATAGATGAAGCTGTAGTTCAAGTCAAAGTCGCGCCAGTTCAGGTGGCTGACCACCGAGCCGCTGTGCCAGGGGATGTAGGCCAGCTGGCCCTTGTAAGTGCCTCCGTCGCCATTGTCGGCGGGATTGGTGTAGTCCTGTGCCTTCTGGTAGGTGTAACTCAGGTTAATGTCCAGAATCACACCGGCCGGCAGATTCAATGTGGTGCGGGCACTCACGTCGATACCGCGGATTTTTACGATTCCCACATTCATCATCATCCAACGGTACTGGCCGGTTCCCTTGGGCACGGCGATAATCTTGTCGGTGATGTAGTTGTAGTAGGCATCGGCACTCAACTTGATACCGGCGAGCAGGCCGCGGTCGGCCAGCAGACGGTACAGGAAGCCGACGTTATACTGGGTGGCATACTCGGGGTCGAGCGTGATGTTGCCCATATCGGTATAGTACAGGTCGTTGAACGTGGGCATGCGGAAGATGCGCTTGTAATAGGCCCTCAAGTTGAACTCCCTGTCCTGCCACGGCTGCCAGCTGAGGAAGACGGCGGGCGTGACCTTGTTCATGTACTTGCTGCGCTTGCCCACCACCTGGCCGTCGAAGCGTGCCGACGAGCGGTCGTTGACCATCGTGTAGAGCAGGCTGCCCTGAGCCTTGAAGCCGTGCCAGGTCCATGCCGTTGCCAGGGCAGTGAGCACCGTGTGGCGGATGGGATAGCCGAATCCCGTCAACGTGGCATCCAGGCTGTTCCACTGGTAATCCACCGACAGGTTCACGTCCCAATCGGTGAGGATGGTGTATTTGTTGGCCGTGGAGAGGTAAATCTCGTCCTGCCAGAACTTGTTGTCGATGTACATCAACGTGGTGTCGGGGTTGAGGTAGTGCAGGTAGTCGCGAGAGTACTTGGCGTTGAACATCATCTCGTAGCGGTCGGTGAACTTGCGCTGGTAGGCGCCCTGCAGGAAGAAATTGCTGTCCCACTGCTTTTGGGCATGCTTCCACACATTGTTGACGATGGCACCGGGAATGCCCTTGCGGCTGTCATACCAGTAGGCCTTGGCATGCCACTTGCCGCTGGGCATGACGCCAAAGACGGCGCCCTCGATGCGATAGGAGCGCACATCGCCATTCTGACGAACGGCTGTCGTGTCCCAAGCAAGCGAGCCGTCGCTGTAGTGACGCATGTAGCGGAAACGGTACTTGCCCGTGGCATAAGTGAACTCGCTGTTGAACGACAGACTCACCGAGCGGCTCAACTTGTGCTCCCAGCGCACGCTGGGATTGACCAGGCCGAAGGAGCCCGTCTTGAACGACACGTTGAGGTTGTCACGCTTGCCATCCTTGAACTTGGGGCGGCGGGTGCGCAGGTAGATGGTGCCTGCCGAGCCATAGTCCTTGGCACTCTGGAAGATGTTGCTGCGCTGGCCGTTGTAGAGCGAGATGGCCTCGATGTTGTCGAGCGAGAATTTGCCCAAATCGACCTGCCCGTTCTGGGCATTGCCTATCTGGATGCCGTCATAGAAGACGCCCATGTGGTTAGTGCCCATCGAGCGGATATCGACCGTCTTGAGGCCGCCCACGCCGCCGTAGTCCTTGAGCTGCACACCGGCAAAGTAGCGCACGGCGTCGGCCACCGAGTGGCTGTTGAGGCCCTCGAGCTGCTTGCCCGTGAGTTCCTGGGCGGGAATCACGTCCTCATAGGGGCGGCGGCCATAGATGATGACATTCTGGATGTACTGCATCGAGTCCAGCCTGCCATGCCCCACAGCGGCCATGACCGAGTCGGCCTGGTGCGCAAGCACGCCTTCCTGGGCATGGGCGCACAGGAGACACAGGATGGTCAAACAGAATGTCACAAATAACGCTCGCATTATACAAGTTACGGGTTTCTGAATCAATGATTTGGCAGGTCTTCTGACTCGCCCCTACCCCATTATGCGTTCCGACCTTCCCACGCATCACCCATTATCATCGGGAGCATTGCGCAGTGGCCAGATGCGGGCATATTCAACAGGGGGCACACAGCAGCACCGTCTGTCCGGGATTCCCACCCGGTTCCCTTTTCACCCAGGGCTAAAAGCCCCAGGCACCAAATCTCGCTGCAAAGATAGTACAAAATGCTGATTCAGAATTGATGAGGGGAATAAAAAAACTCCGGTGCGCATCGCTGCGGGCCGGAGTCTCAATAAACAAATTAACTATGGAAAATATACGATTATTTCAGCCTTCTAGTTTATTATCATTCAAAGTCGAAGAGTGATGGCAAAATCACATTGTCAAATATCTTCAACTTCGCTCATTTCGCGTTCTTGGCGTGCCTTTTCGGCCAGCGCCATCTCGTTCTTGTCGCCAACGACGAGCGTCTGATACTCGCGCAGACCGGTACCGGCGGGAATGAGGTGACCGCAGATCACGTTCTCCTTCATACCCTCGAGGGTGTCGACACGACCGTTGATAGCGGCTTCGTTGAGGACCTTGGTGGTCTCCTGGAACGATGCTGCCGACATGAAGCTGCTGGTCTGCAGCGCGGCACGTGTGATACCCAGCAGAATCTGCTCGCTGGTAGCGGGGATGGCGTCACGAACGACGACGAGCTTCATGTCACGGCGCTTGAGCGACGAGTTGATGTCGCGCAGCTTGCGTGCGGTAAGGATCTGACCGTTCTGGACCTCGTCGCTGTCACCCTTGTTGGTGACAATCTTCTTGCCCCAAATGCGGTCGTTCTCCTCCATGAAGTCACGCTTGTCGACGGTCTGCTCCTCGAGGAAGCGGGTGTCGCCTGGATCGATGATGCGCACCTTGCGCATCATCTGGCGCACGATTACCTCGAAGTGCTTGTCGTTGATCTTCACACCCTGGGTGCGGTAAACGTCCTGAACCTCGTTAACGATGTAGTCCTGAACGGCCGTGGGACCCTTGATGCGCAAGATGTCGGCGGGAGTGACTGCACCGTCGGACAACGGAGTGCCGGCACGCACGAAGTCGTTCTCCTGAACCAGGATCTGCTTGGACAGGGGCACGAGGTACTTCTTCTCCTCACCGATGCGGTTCTTGACCGTGATCTCACGGTTACCGCGCTTGATGCGGCCGAAGGATACCTCACCGTCGATCTCGCTGACGATAGCGGGGTTGGACGGGTTGCGTGCCTCGAACAACTCGGTAACACGGGGAAGACCACCGGTGATATCACCAGCGCCACCCGAGAACGAGCGCGGAATCTTGACGAACACCTCACCGGCGGTGATTTCCTCACCGTCCTTCTTCATGAGGTGAGCGCGCACGGGGAGCGAGTAGGACTTCACCACATTGCCCTCGCTGTCGATAACCTCGGCCTCGGGGATGCGGTTATGGTCCTTGGTCTCGATGATGAAGATTTCGGCATTACCCGAGATCTCATCATACTCCTCGCGGTAGGTCACGCCCTCGATCAGGTTCTTGAAGCGCAGGGTACCCTGTACCTCACTGACGATAACGGCGTTGAATGCGTCCCATTCACAGATCTTGTCGCCCTCGGAAACCATATCGCCGGGTTTGAAGAACAGCTTGGAACCGTACTCGATGGGAGCATGGGTGAGAACCATGTTGGTGTGCGGATCCTTGATCTGCATCTCGGCCATACGGCCAACAACGATGCTCACGCCATCCTTATCCTCGACAACACGCAGGTCTTCGATCTCGATGCGACCGTTGTACTTCGACGTGATGTTGGATACAGCCGATGCGTTGCTTGCCACACCACCGGCGTGGAAGGTACGCAGGGTCAGCTGTGTACCCGGCTCACCAATAGACTGGGCGGCAATCACGCCGACAGCCTCGCCCTTCTGCACCATGCGGTGCGAAGCCAGGTTGCGGCCGTAGCACTTGGCGCACACGCCACGCTTAGCCTCACAGGTGAGGACGGAACGTATCTCGACCGACTCGATGGGCGAGTTGTCGATGCGTGCGGCAATGGCATCGGTGATTTCTTCACCGCTCTTGACGATGATGTCACCCGTGGTGGGATCAACCACATCGTGAACCGACACGCGGCCCAAGATGCGCTCGCCCAGCGAAGCAACGACACGGTCACCGTTGCGCACCTCGCGGCAAACGAGTCCGCGCAGCGTGCCACAGTCCTCCTCGTTGATGATCACGTCGTGAGCGACGTCAACGAGACGACGGGTCAGGTAACCGGCGTCGGCGGTCTTCAATGCGGTATCGGCAAGACCCTTACGGGCACCGTGGGTCGAGATGAAGTACTCGAGCACCGACAGACCTTCCTTGAAGTTTGCGAGAATCGGGTTCTCGATAATCTGGTGGCCACCCTCGACGCCAGACTTCTGGGGCTTGGCCATCAGACCACGCATACCTGAAAGCTGACGAATCTGGTCCTTAGAACCACGGGCACCCGAGTCAAGCATCATGAATACCGAGTTGAAGCCCTGCTTGTCGGCAGTAATCTGCTTCATCAGCTCGTTGGTGAGCTCGGTATTGACGTTGGTCCAGATATCGATCACCTGGTTGTAACGCTCGTTGTCGGTGATGGCACCCATGTCGTAGTCCATCTTGATCTGGTCGGCCTTGGCGTCACCTTCGGCAATAATCTCGGCCTTGCGGTCGGGGATGAGCACGTCGTTCAGGTTGAACGACAGACCACCCTTGAATGCCATGTAGTAACCCATGTTCTTCACGTCGTCCAGGAACTTGGCCGAACGGGGAACACCGCAGCTGCGGATGACACGGGTAATGATGTTGCGCAGCGACTTCTTGGAGATGAGCTCGTTGACGTAGCCAATCTCGGTGGGCACCGTCTCGTTGAAGATGATGCGGCCAACCGAAGTCTCCTCGACAAGCTTCTGCTCGTGCTCGCCATTCTCGTTCACCACGTCGACAACGACGCTGATGATGGCGTGCATGGCAACCTTGCCTTCGTTATAGGCTACCAGAGCCTCCTCGGGTCCGTAGAACTTGAGTCCCTCGCCCTTGTCGCCCTTGCGCAGCTTGGTGATATAATAGAGACCGAGTACCATATCCTGTGAAGGAACGGTAACGGGGTCGCCGTTGGCGGGATTGAGGATATTGTGGGGCTCGAGCATGAGCATCTGAGCCTCGACAACAGCCTCGTTGCCCAGCGGCAGGTGAACTGCCATCTGGTCACCGTCGAAGTCGGCGTTGAATGCAGTACAAGCCAGCGGGTGCAGCTGGATGGCCTTACCCTCGATGAGCTTGGGCTGGAACGCCTGGATACCCAGACGGTGCAGTGTCGGTGCACGGTTCAGGAGCACGGGATGACCCTTCATCACGTTCTCGAGGATGTCCCAAACGACGGGCTCCTTGCGGTCCACAATCTTCTTGGCGCTCTTGACCGTCTTGACGATACCGCGCTCGATGAGTTTGCGGATCACGAAG
>CADBDH010000032.1 GCA_902793405.1 uncultured Bacteroidales bacterium
GGAGAATTTTTTAATTCTTCGCTCATTTAAATTGTTAATAATAAGTTAGTTAAACAGCCTTTTCGGACTCGTTCCCGAAAAGCGCGACTGCAAAGGTACAACAAAATTCCTGATTCACAAGCAAAAACGCCACCTTTTTTTATCAACAACCAAAATTTACAAGCATCTGATAATCCCGATTTTCCCGTCACCCCCCTTCGACATTCAGCACACCCGAGAATTACATCAAAAGAACCGTCCCTATTTTACCCCCAAACAAGAATGCCCGAGGGGTGTTGGGAGTCCTCGGGCACCTAATTATTAACTTTTAAATCGCTACACGCTTGACGTTATAGCCTTTTCTTTATTTGATGACCTTGGTGGCAGTGCGGGTGCCGTCGGTGAAGGTGGTCACCTGGATGGTCATGCCGCTGGGCTGGGCCATCTCCTGACCTGCCAGGTTGAAGTAGCGCACATTGGCTACCTGCTTGCCTCCGGTCAACTCGTTAACGCTGCTGGGATCTTCCTGGGGGAACACTTCGAGATAAACGATCTCGCTGGCATTCTTCACACCGTCGATGGTGTAGAACACCTGGATACCTACCTGATGGGTGAACAACGGTGCCTCGTCGTAATAGAGGTAAGCGCTGTAGGACGAGAGGTTCCAGCTGTTGAAGAATATCGACGAGGGAATCTCGGTAACATCCTCGGTCAGGTCACTGGGGAAGTCGCTTACCCTGAAGGTGTAGATCTGATCGTTGTCGGTGTAGATGCTGTAACTCAAGTAGTACTGGTCAATATAGTTGCCGTCGACAT
This sequence comes from uncultured Bacteroidales bacterium, assembly GCA_902793405.1. Taxonomy (GTDB): domain Bacteria; phylum Bacteroidota; class Bacteroidia; order Bacteroidales; family Muribaculaceae; genus Sodaliphilus. The sequence goes on from CADBDH010000032.1 coordinate 796, forward strand.
CGGTCGTGGGCAGATCGAAATAGAAGCTGCCATAGTTGCTGCCATACTCGCCATAGTCATACCAGCTGCTGGCCGAGGGGTTAGCAGGAACGGCAGGCTGGAGGTCGCCGGCATTGATGTAGACGATGTCGCTGGCATTCTTGACGCCGCCAACGGTGTAATAAACCTGAATACCGATGCGGTGCTCAAAGATGGGATCATCGCTGTGGTTGGTACGGTAGAAGCACACCTGGGTGGGCGTGAAGTTCCAGTAGTTGGACCACAGTGAGTAAGGCACCTCGGTGATATCCTGGTCGATGCTGCCATAGGAGTCGGCATCGAAGGTATAGATCTGGTCGTCGTCAATGAAGATGCTGTAGCTGATGAATTCCTGCTCCAGGATATTGCCATTGACATCGGTCGTGGGCAGATTGAAGAACAAATAGGTCATGCCATCGGTAGTGCCCCTATCCTGCCAGGTCACGTTGGTGGGATTGGAAGGAACGGCAGGCACGAGGTTCAGCACAGTGCCGTAGACCATATCGGGACCCACATACTCCAGGCAAGTCATGTTGGAGCCGTCGCTGAAGTGGCCCAGCAGACCCGTTGCATTGTAGTAATCGGGGAAATCTGCATTGGGATCGCCCTCACAACCGAGCAGATACAGGTTGTCGCCATCGACCTTGTAACGGATTGCATCCACGTCATCGATGAAGTACTCATACATATAATAGCCATCGGCATCCTGATAGATGATGCTGTGGCCCCACAGCAACTGAACTCCCAGATCGCCATACTCGTTATACATCAGATACTGGCCAACGGGGACGCTGATGATGCCCGTCTCGGGATCAAAGTCACCCCAAACCCAGGTATTGTATGACTTATTCCACCACAGGGGGTTCTGGATATATACCTTGCCGTCGGTGCCATAGACGAGATTCATCTTGTCGGCAAACGAGGAGGACTGTACGCCAAAGTAACCGGTGAAGATGGACATACCGGCACGGTTATAGGTCACCATTTCACCCTCGGGCTGGTCATAGATGACAGTGGGGATGACCGAGGTCTCGGTGCGGGTGAGCTCGGTGCTCCACTCGAGGCAGCCACCAAACGAGCCGTCATCACTCCAGCGGCAAGCGAAGCCATAGGCATTGAAGCGGCTCATGTCCTGGCCAGTTTCTTCCGAGCCCTCGGTGCCCTGCAGCATGATTTTGTCACCGTCGATGATGTAAGTCACCTCGGTAACGCTCTCATCAACCGTGAACTCAATGTGATCGGGCTGGCCATCGACATAGATGAGCTCGGTGCGACCCATGCAAAGCTCCAGATTGGCCTGGTTGTACTCATCCCAGCAGATGGACTGTCCCAGGGGCACCGTGATGGTTGTACCATCGTCACTCAGAACGCCCTGAACCCAGCTGGGACCATAGTTGATGATGCAGTTGAACAGGATATTCTTCATGTAAACCACATTGTCCTCGGCAAAGACGATGTCCATCTTGCCGCTCTGCACGTCAAGGCCAATCTGATCATTATTGGCAAACATGCCCTGGCCGCCGGTGCGCTCATAGGTCCTCAACTCGCCCTCGGGCATGCTGGTGATAACCCGCTGCGGCTGGTTGAGCTGCTGAGCCTGGAGTTCCATGGCTTGTGACTGTGAAATCATGGGATTTGCCACCTGATGATTCCTGACTTGATGATGATTGCCGGCATGCAGACGGAGCATACCTGCCTGGGCACTGAAGGCCAGCACCATAACAGTTAAGAGTAAAGATAATTTTTTCATAAACAGTTCGTATTAATGGTTCATAATATGAATTTTGGTCAAGGTTTCATGATTTCATCCAAATCTGATGGAGAAACAAGTGATTGTATCAGTACCGCAAAAATAGACAATAATACTGATATCCACAATATAATATCACAAAAATATAAAAATGTTTAACAATGTTTTCTTTGCTTCATTGTTAATTGATAACTAAGAAAAGTTTGCACTACCTTTGCACATAGTTTAAATTGATGAAAAGATGACAAAAAAGGAACTGAGACAGCAAATCAAGCAGTTAAAGGCGATGACCCCCGTGGCACTCCGTCAGGTGGAGGCCCCGATGGTCTTCGGCACGATAGAGAAGATGGCAGTGTGGCAACAGGCGCAACATATCCTGTGTTACTGGTCACTGCCCGACGAGTTGCCGACGCACGAGATGGTGCAGCGGTGGCTGGAAGCAGGCAAGAACATCTACCTGCCCCGTGTCGTGGGCGACGACCTGGAGATTGTACCCTACCACGGTGCACAAAGCCTGGACGACAACAACAAGTTTCACATCGGTGAGCCTGTGGGTGACGCCGTTGATGCGTCATGCCTGGAATTGATTATCGTGCCCGCCGTTGCACTGGATGCCAGGCGCAACCGGTTGGGCCGCGGCAAGGGATTCTATGACCGGCTGCTGAGTTCGACGTCGTGCCCGACGATTGGCGTGGTGTGCGACTTCCAACTGGTGGACGAGGTTCCTGTCGAGCCCCACGACCGCCCTCTTGACTGCGTCGTCACCAGCGACACCGTCATCGCCAACCCCGAGAAACAGAACCTGTTCCAGTAACACCCTAAACATCACGAAAAGACGCACGTCATAACCGTGCGCCAGCACGGTAAAAAAAACGATAGAATAGAAGAGATGAAGATAAGGAGATGGAGATGGGTGGCGGTGCTTCTTGCGCTTGCTGTGATGCAGGTAGCGGAGGCGCGGGAGAAGGAGTTGCCTGTTGACCCTGAGTTGAGGATTGGACGGCTGGAGAACGGCATGACCTATTACATCCGCCACAACGAGCAGCCTAAGGGACGCGCCGAGTTCTGGCTGCTGCAGAACACCGGTTCGCTGGTCGAGGAAGAAGACGAGCGCGGCCTGGCGCATTTCATCGAGCACATCGCCTTCCAGGGCACACGCAATTTCCCCGGCATCGACATGGTGGACATCCTGCAAAACAACGGGATTTCCTACGGACGCGACATCAACGCCTCGACGGGCTTTGACGACACACGGTTCCAAATCTCCAATGTGCCCACCTCGCGGGTCGAATTGCTCGACACCGTCCTGCTGATGCTTAAGGACCTGGCCAGCGAGCTGAACTTCGACGACCGTGCCATCGCCGAGGAACGCGGGGTCATCGAGGAGGAATGGCGCATGCACGCCGACCAGACGATGCGCATGTATGAGAACACGCTGCCCATCCTGCTGTCGGGCAGCCGCTATGCCTACCGCATCCCCATCGGCGACATGACGGTGGTGCGCAACGCCACACGCGGACAGCTGCTCTCGTTTTATCACCGCTGGTATTGCCCGCAGCGGCAGGCGGTTTTCATTGTGGGTGACTTCGACGCCGACCGCATGGAGAAAATGGTGCGGCAAACGATGGGACAGTTGCCCAAACGCGACAATGCCGACCCCGACGCCGCATTGAGCCAGGTGCCCGACCACCAGGGCGTGACCTATGCCCTGAACACCGACCCCGAGGCATCGAACACGATGATATACCTGATGTTTGAGCACAAGCAACTGCCACTGGCACAACGCAATACGCACACTTTCCTAAATCATAACGTCATCTCATTGCTCACCCAGCAAATGCTCACGCAGCGCCTCGACGAACACGCCCGCACGCAGTCATCGCCCATCGACTACGGCATGGCCTATGACAGGCGCATGCTGGTGACCCGCACCCGTGACGCGCTCACGCTGGCGGTGCTGGTCAAGGAGGGACGCTCGCTCGAGGCCCTTGACACACTGGTTGTCCAGGCGGCAAGAGCCACACAATACGGTTTCACGCCAGGCGAACTGGAACGTGCCAAGCGCGACGCCATAGCAACGTATACCGACTACCAGGCCGAGGCAGACAAACGCACCAATCGCGAGTATACCGACGAATACATGGACCACTACGTCAACGGCGGTTATATACCCGGCGTGATAGCCGAGTCCCGCATGCTCCTCGACGAGGTGGAACGCATCAGCCTTGACGAGGTGAACACCTACCTGCGCTCCATCGTCGGCAAGGACAACGTGAGCGTGCTGATATCGGGCCCACAGTCGATGAGCGGCAGGAGCCTGTACCCTACCTCACGCGACGTGATTGCCCATTACAACCGCATCATCAACACGCCGCAGTCGCCCTACATCGACATGGCTGGCGGCGACAAACTGCTGGAGATCGAGCCCGTCAAGGGGGGTATCGTCAACGAGACCTATGAAGAATCGACCGGCATCACGACGATGACCCTGCGCAACGGGGCCACTGTGCGGCTCAAGCCCACCACGTTCAAGAACAACGAGGTGCTGTTCAACGCCTTCAGTCTGGGGGGCGAATGGGCCTACGGCGATACGGCCGACATCAACGTGCGCCTGATGGATCAGGTCATCGAGGAATGTGCCCTGGGCGGCCACACCATCAACCAGCTCAATAGGATGCTGAGCGGGCGCCAACTGGGCATTTCGTTCATCCTTAACGACCCCAACGAGCAGCTCTCGGGCGGTTGCCAAAGCGCCGAGCTGGAAACGTTGCTGCAGCTATGCTACCTCTATTTCACCGACGTGAGCCTTGACGAGGAAGCCTTCCAGGGTCTCAAGACCCGAATCCGTTCACAAGTGTCACAGGCAAGCTATAATCCCAAGCTGATTTACAGCGACTCCATCGGCAGCACCATCTATCAGGGCAATCCCATGTACCGCAACATCAAGCCCGAGGAGGTGGACCTGCTCGACGGCGAGCGTGTGCTGGAACTGTACCGCCAGCGCGTCGTCAATGCGGGTGACTATACCTTCTCGATTGTGGGTGCCTTCAATGTGGATGACGTGAGGCCCCTCATCAGGAAATACCTCGCATCGCTGCCCGACAACGGCAAGCGGGAGACCTATGGCAGCGGCTATCGGCCCGCCATGGCGACAGGCGAGGTGGATAACTTCTTCGAGGTGCCAATGCGCAACCCCAAGACCTCGGTCTATGTCAGCATCATGGGCGACAAGCCCTACAGCTTTGATGACGAATTCATGATGGACCTCGTGGGCGAGGCTGTGGGAACGGCACTGCTGACCTTCTTGCGTCACGAGAAACACGGCACCTATGACGTGGTTTCCGACGGCAGCCTGTCGATTTACCACAACCGCTGGATGGTCAATTATGAGTTTGAAACCAGCACGGCCGACCGCGACAGCATGCTCGTGTATGCCAACTATGCCGTTGGAGCGGTTTTCAACAGCGGCGTGAGCGAGGACCTGTTCAACAAGATGAAGGAAAGGGTGAGCCGCCAGCACGAGAGTGCCTTGCAGACCAACGAGTTTTGGATGCAGGCTTTGAAACAGCGCGCCCTGGGCATCGACATCATCAGCGGCTATGACGCGCTGTTCCCCACGTTGACGGTCGACCTCCTCAACAACTATATCGCCGCGCTGTTCCCGCACACCCGATTGCGAATAGTCATGAATTAGGCGTTAGGCGTTAGGTGCTAGGCATTAGTCTTTAGGCATTAGGTGTTAGTTTTTTGGGGGGATTGGGCGCGTGTGGTATGGAGAAAAAATGTTATCTTTGCAGTTTAAACAACCGCGACGACCATGGAGTATCGATTACATGCTGAATATGAACCCACTGGCGACCAGCCCCAAGCCATTGCTGAGCTTGCCGGCGGGGTCAATGACGGAGTGCCCTACCAGACGCTGCTGGGCGTGACCGGCTCGGGAAAGACGTTCACAATGGCCAACGTCATTGCCCAGACGGGGCGTCCCACCCTGGTCTTGTCACACAACAAGACCCTGGCTGCCCAGCTCTATGCCGAGTTCAAGAGTTTTTTCCCCGAGAATGCGGTACATTATTTCGTCTCCTACTACGACTACTACCAGCCCGAGGCCTATATTCCCTCGACCGACAAATATATCGAAAAAGACCTCGCCATCAACGACGAGATCGAGCGATTGCGCCTCTCGACGGTGACGGCACTGCTGAGCGGACGCCGCGACATCGTGGTGGTGTCGAGCGTGTCGTGCCTCTATGGCATGGGCAACCCCGAGGATATCACCGCCAATGCCATCCAGCTGCGTGTGGGCGACCAAATCGGACGCGACGAGCTCTTGCACCGCCTGGTGGACGCCTTGTATTCACGCAGCGACGCCGACCTGAGGATGGGCACCTTCCGTGTCAAGGGCGACACGGTCGACGTGTTCCTGAGCGACGAGGACATCATGTTGAGAATCATCTTCTGGGGCAACGAGATAGAACGCATCCAGATACTCGACAGCGAGACCCAGTTGCCCACCGAGGATGTTGAGGGCTTCAAGATTTTCCCTGCCAACATTTTCGTCACTACCAAGGAACGCATGAAAAATGCCATGGGCCAGATCGACCTGGACCGCGAGAACCAGGTCGCCGCCTTTGCCCGCGAGAACCGCTTTGCCGAGGCCAAGCGCCTGAACGAGCGCGTGACCTATGACATGGAGATGATGCGCGAGGTGGGATACTGCTCGGGCATCGAGAACTACTCGAGGTATTTCGACGGTCGCAGACCCGGCATGCGCCCCTTCTGCCTGCTGGACTACTTCCCCGACGATTTTCTCACCATTATCGACGAGAGTCACGTGACCGTGCCCCAAATCCGTGCCATGTATGGCGGTGACCAGTCGCGCAAGACCAATCTGGTGCACTACGGCTTCCGGCTCGAGGCCGCATTAGACAACAGACCCTTGAGGTTTGAGGAATTTGAGGATTTGACCCACCAGACCATCTATGTGAGCGCCACACCGGCCGATTATGAGCTCAACAAGAGCGAGGGTATCATCACCGAGCAGCTCATCCGCCCGACAGGTCTGCTCGACCCGCAGATTATCGTGCGCCCGTCACAGGGGCAGGTCGATGACCTGGTCGAGGAGATACAGTTGCGCATCGAGCGTGGCGAACGCACGCTGGTGACCACGCTGACCAAGCGCATGGCCGAGGAATTGAGCGACTACCTCAAGCGGCTCGACATCCGCACGGCCTACATGCACAGCGATGTCGAAACCATGGAGCGCATCGAGATCATCGACAACCTGCGCGCGGGAGCCATCGACGTGCTCGTGGGCGTGAATCTGCTGCGCGAGGGCCTTGACCTGCCCGAGGTGTCGTTGGTTGCCATCCTCGATGCCGACAAGGAGGGTTTCCTGCGCAGTCGCCGCTCATTGACCCAGACGGCGGGCCGTGCGGCACGCAACCTGAACGGCACCGTCATCATGTATGCCGACAATATCACCGACTCGATGCGGCAGACCATCGACGAGACCGAGCGCCGCCGCACCCTGCAGCTCAAGTACAACGAGGAGCACAATATCACCCCGACGGCCATCATCAAGGCCCGCACGGCCATCATCGGCCAAGACACCGACATGCGTCACCCGACGGCACCCAGCCGCCACAACCAATCGCTGGTGCCCGGTGCCGCAAGCACTCCAGCCATGCGCTACACCCAGGAATTTGACACGAGTGCCGGCGTTGCCGCCGATCCTGTTGTCGCCTACATGAGCGCCAAAGACATGCAGGCCGCCATCGACCGCCTCAAGACCCAAATGATCGACGCCGCCAAGCGCATGGACTTCCTCGAAGCCGCCCAGTACCGCGACGAGATCATCAAGCTCGAGGCAATGCTTGAGGAGAAGGTTTAGGGCTTAGAGCTTAGGGCTTAGAGTAAAGGATTATAAGGGGTTTTAATATAAGATTTTTAATGAGCCAGGACAAACGACATACCGACCACCGCATCAAGGGGCAATGGCTGCCCACCACGCGCAAGGAGATGGAACACCTGGGCTGGGAACAGGCCGACGTGATCCTGTTCAGCGGCGACGCCTACATCGACCACCCGTCGATGGGTAGCGCCGTCATCGGACGCGTGCTCGAGGCCCACGGCTACAAGGTGGCCATCGTGCCGCAGCCCAACTGGCGCGACGACCTGCGTGACTTCAAGAAACTGGGCAAGCCGCGTCTGTACTTCGGTGTGTCGGCCGGTGCGATGGACTCGATGGTGAACCACTACACCGCTGCCCGCCGCAAGCGCAGCGACGATGCCTACACTCCCGACGGCCGTGCCGGTGCCCGTCCCGACTATCCCACCATAGTTTATAGCGAGATTCTGAAACGGCTCTTCCCCGATGTGCCCGTTGTGGCGGGCGGCATCGAGGTGTCGTTAAGGCGCCTGGCCCATTACGACTACTGGCAGGACAAGCTCAGGCCGTCGATTCTTATCGATTGCCCTGCCGACATGCTTGTCTACGGTATGGGAGAATTGCCCAATATCGCCATTGCCGATGCCCTGGCTGCCGGTAAAAGCATCCAGGAGCTGACCGACATACCCCAGACGGTTGTCCGCCGTCCGCTCAGCGAGTTGCCTGCAGCCGGTAGCGACACCGATGTGGTGCTGCACAGCTATGAGGAATGCCAGCAGTCGATGAAGGCACAAGCCCAGAATTTCAAGGTCATCGAGGTGGAGAGCAACCTGTGGCACGGCCACAACGTGTGGCAGGCCACCGGCGACATCGCCGTGAAGGTCAACCGCACCAACCCGCCCATGACTACCGAGCAGATCGATGCCTCGTTCGACCTGCCCTATACGCGTCTGCCCCACCCCCGCTACCAGGGCAAAAGGATTCCCGCCTATGAGATGATACGCCACTCGGTGTGCATGCACCGCGGCTGTTTTGGCGGCTGCGCCTTCTGCACCATCAGCGCCCACCAGGGCAAATTCATCGCCTCACGCAGCAAGCAGTCTATCCTGCGCGAGGTCAAGCAGGTGATAGCCATGGAGGATTTCAAGGGTTACATCAGCGACCTGGGCGGGCCCAGCGCCAACATGTACGGCATGCACGGCAAGGACCTGGAACGCTGCCAGCGCTGCCAGCGCCCGTCATGCCTGCACCCGCAGCCCTGCGGCAACCTCAACACCGACCACAGCCAGCTGCTCGACATCTATCATGCCGTCGACGCTTTGCCAGGGGTGAAGAAATCGTTCATCGGCAGCGGTGTGCGTTATGACCTGTCGATGCACCGCACGGGCGACCCGCGTGTAGATAAGGTCAATGCCCAATACAACGAGGAACTTATCCGCTTCCACGTGTCCGGACGCCTGAAGGTTGCCCCCGAGCACACCAGCGACGAGGTGCTGATGCAGATGCGCAAACCCACGTTTGAACTGTTCCGCCGTTTCAAGGCGCTGTTCGACCGTGTGAACACCAAGTACAACCTGCGCCAGCAGCTCATCCCTTACTTCATCTCGTCACACCCCGGCTGTCATGAGGCCGACATGGCCGAACTTGCAGCCATCACCCGGGAACTGGACTTCCGCCTGGAACAGGTGCAGGACTTCACGCCCACGCCCATGACCGTCTCGACCGAGACCTATTTCACCGGCTTGAACCCCTACACGCTCAAACCCGTCTATTGCGCCAAGACACCGATGGAGAAACAGGCCCAGCGGCTGTTCTTCTTCTGGTATGACCGCAAAAACCGCGCCGCCATCACGGCAGCCTTGAAACGCATCCACCGCAGCGACCTGTTGCGCAAACTCTATCCCCAACGATGAAAACAGCCCGAATACTCCTGACCGCCCTGATGCTGGCGTGCAGCATGCCTATTCAAGCCAATGATGACGCCTTGCGCCACACGACCGACGTACTGTGCCTGCTGCCCGACGCAACGGCACTGGGTGTAGCCATCGCCAAGCATGACAACGAGGGCTTGAAACAGCTGGCCCTGAGCACGGCCACCTGCCTGGCCGTGAACTACGGGCTGGAGCTGTGCATCCGCAAGGACCGTCCCGACGGCACGGGCCACCACGCCTTTCCCAGCACCCACACGGCCGTGGCCTTCAACGGCTCGACCTACCTGATGAGGCGTTATGGCTGGCAATGGGGCGTTCCCGCCTATGTCGTGTCGAGTTTTGTGGCATGGGGACGCGTGCACACCGACCGTCATGACTGGTGGGACGTGCTGGGCGGTGCCGCCATCGGTGCAGGCTCGGCATTTATCTTTACCCGCCCGTGGATGGGAAACGTTGACGTAGCAATAAGCCCGACCACCTGGGGTGATCGGGCCTATGGATTGACTGCTACAATTCAGTTCTGACTTACTTCACAAGCACCTTCTTGGCTGTGCCGTTGCTCATCTTCACGATGTTGATGCCCTGGCGCGGACCATCCATCTTGCGGCCCATCACGTCATAGTACTCGACGGGCACGGCTTCGCCGTCGGTCAGAATCTCGTCGATGCCATGGGTGGGATTGTAGAGGCGCACGGCCTCGGCATTGTTCAGGTACATGTCGGTGATGTTACCTCCAGCGAGCGGACGGCTGATGAAGGCCACCACATGCATGTTATTGATGTTCCACCCGGCAGGAATGGTCACAGTGAACTCATTGCAGTAACCGTCCTCGGTCCTGTTGAAGTCCACACCCTTGACTGAGCCCAGTGCCTGACGGAAGACGCCATTGTGCACATACCTTTCTTCCCATCGGCCGCTATTGAGCTGGCGGGCGACAATGCTGTCCTCGGTCAGATAGACCGAGAGCTTGTTGTCATCGCCCATGAGCAGTTCAAAGTCGGGTGACATCTCACCCGAAACCGTAATGACGGCCTCGCGCGTCTCGAGGTCTACCACGGGGTTGATCTCGATGCTCGCAAAGGTGGGATTCAGTTCTGCCACATGGTCAAAGAACATGCCCAGCTCGTCGGCAATCTGCTGATGATACTCGGCATAGTAGCCGATGCTGTTGACCAGCTGCATGTCGTTTTCCCAACCGGTCGAACGGTCGAACGTGGCCGAAGGATAGGAATTATTGCCCACATAGTTCATGATGCTGTCGCCCTGGGCAGTGGAGCAGGGATCAACGCCATTGAAGTTGGCATGCACACCCACCCAGATGATGTCGTCGCGCTGCTGGGTCAGCAGGCTCAGCATGGAGTTGCCCAGCGGGCAATAGGTACAATAGGTCGAGGTGTATTGCTCAACCAGATGTTTCTGGCGGGGATAGGTTCCGCTATGCAGCCTGAACGGCACGGTCATCGGATAGATATAATCCAGCACCTCGTCGCCCACCACGGCATGTTCAACGCTAAGGGTGTGGTTGCCCGACACGAGGTCGTCAGTATCCAGAGCGCCCTCTAGAATATTCACGCTTCCAGGCTCCATGACCTCGGGATTGCTGATGGTTGCTACCTGCTCACCGTCGATTTTCACGTCAAAGGTCAGGCAGTTGGCATCGATGGCCTGGGTGCCCCTGTTCTTGACCGTGAATGAGTAAGGCAGCTCCTCGCCCTTCTGCGAGAATGAAACCGTCTCGAGACCGTAAGTCTTGATCAGCACAGCGGGGAAGTTCTCCTTCTCGACGATGCACTGCACACACAGGTTGCCGTGTGAACGCAGTCCGGCGGTTGTCCAGCGATAATGGCTGCCAGCCTTCTTGTAGAGATAGGTGTCATAGATGGCTTCGCCCTCGTTGACCAGCGCGAGCGGCTGGTTGTCGGCAGTCTGCTCATATTCGAAACCGATCATCAGCTTTCCGCCCTCGGGGATGGCAATCTGATAGGGGCTGGATATATTAACGACGTTCCAACCCGCATCGCTGACGTCACAAGCCCATGACGTCATCGAGCCATAGGCACCGCCAGCCGTGACGGGAATGACAAAGACCTTGGATACCGGTGTGCTCTGGGCCAGTCCCAAGCGGAAAGCCACAATCTTGCCACCGTTGAAGATGTCAATCTCCTCGTTCTCGAGGATAACGCCGATGGTCAGTTTACCGGTCGCGCTGGTAATGGCCACGCCCTCGGTCGAAATGGCGTCGCTATCGTAGTGGCCCATGATTTTTTGATTCTCGGGCAAGTCCATCTTGCCAGGAGCCAACAGGGCAGAATGGGCGCTCGCCATCATTGGGAGCAACAGGCCCATCACAAGAAGCAGTAAATTCTTTTTCATGTTCTTCTTCTGATTATAGATTACTTATATGATTCCACAAGTTTATTATTCACCTTTCAGGATAATGTCGATAACGGCATTCACGTCGGCAATATTGACTTCGCCGTCACCGTTCACGTCACCCTCATGGTCGTTCACGCCCGAGAGAATCTTGCCGATGATGGCATTGACGTCGGCAATGTTCACCTCACCGTCACCATTCACGTCACCACGAATAGGTTCGACGGCACCTTCCTTGACAAACTTCAGGGTGATGGTCGGTCCATCGGCCTTGTGGACATAGGTGGGCGGGAAAAGACCCTGTTTGGTAAGAATCTCGATGCTCAGGGTCACGACGCATTCACCGTCCTCGGTGGGGAACCACTCGCTCTGGATATCCTGCACGTTGCCCATGAGCTGGCCTATGCCGGTCTCATATTCACCCACCTCGTCCTGCATGTTGCAGTTGGTGGGGAAACATATCTGATAGATGCCATTGTCAATCTGCTCGATGGTATAGTGCATCTTGATGAAGTCACTCGACGTGCCGCTCACGTTTTTCACCGAGATGCCCGAATAGATGACTTCACTCACCTCGTCATAAGACTCGACGACGTTGCGCACCACGGTGGTGCCGTTCTCGATGATGTTACCCTGCTCGTCAATGAACACATAGCTCTCATCCACGTCACTGGCCGAGCCACCCTTGACAAACTTCAAGGTGATGGTCGGACCGTCGGCCTTGTGGACATAGGTGGGCGGGAAAAGGCCCTGTTTGGTAAAGATCTCGATGCTCAGGGTCACGATGCATTCACCATCCTCGGTGGGGAACCACTCGCTTTGGATATCCTGCACGTTGCCCATGAGCTGGCCAATGCCGGTCTCATATTCACCCATCTCGTCCTGCATGTTGCAGTTGGTGGGGAAACAGATCTGATAGATGCCATTGTCAATCTGCTCGATGGTATAGTGCATCTTGATGAAGTCACCCGACGTGCCGCTCACGTTTTTCACCGAGATGCCCGAATAAATGACATCGCTCATCTCGTCATAAGCCTCGACGACGTTGCGGACCACGGTCGCACCATTCTCGATGGTATTGCCATTCTCGTCCACGAACACATAGCTCTCGTCAACCTCTTGAGCCATAGCAGGCCATGCCAGCATGGAGAGGCCAAACAATAAAAAAGTAAAGATTTTCCTCATATTTATGTCTTTGATAAAGTTTAGTCAGTCAGTTTCTTTTTGGCTACCTGTTGCACACCCGACTCGTCATACAGGAAGATAATGATGCTGCAATGCTCAGGCACCCATGCGGGATCGAGCTTCAGATCATAGTCCATAACAGCCACCTGGCCACGACTCACGCTCAGTTCGTCGCCCCAGGGGTCATTCACGCTTGCACGAAACACATGCATGTGGTTGTAGTGTTCCTCCCTGCTGCCATCAGGCATTAACTGGAAACTGTCGATACTGTCCTCGACAAGCCAAACCTGCAGCTTGCCCTTGACAAGAGCAGAGTCCAAACCGATGGTCTGCACCTCGATGTCGGCTTCGCGCGTTTCCCTGTCATAATAGATATCGGTCACAAAACCTACTGGAGGCTTGAAGGCGACTTCATAATTCACGCCAGCTGCCCAATCGGTATAACTGAAAGGAGATGAGTCGAACAGCCTATCGATCAGGCCAACAGGCTGCGACGACAGCCCCCACGTGTTGAAGTACATATCACCCACCTCGGTATAAAGAGGCGACGGTTCACCCTTGGACTTGCCAAAGGGCCCCGAATGGATGGCCACAGCAATCACCGTCGTGTCGCCGTACTGCTCAATCAGGCGTTCGATTTCCTCGGTGGCACGAGGGCAGTTCACACAATACTGGCCTGTGTAATCCTCGATGAGGACCGCACGGCTCACTTCGGGCGGCTCCACATAGGTAAGCCGCTTGTCGAGCGATATTTCGTCACAAGCGACGATGAATACCGTTGCTGCTAAAACCAATATGGTATTGAATAACTTTTTCATCATCTAGAAGCTGTAGTTATATGAGAACGTGAAGCCTCGGGTTGCAGGCACCCAGCGGCAGACACCACCCGAGCAGTTGTAGCCGGCATTGGTACGGCCATAGCCGGCCTGAATGCGGTGTGACTTGAGACTATAGGTCACCAGAGCCTGATAAAAATGGAGCTTGGTTTCACCACAGTTCCACATGTCACTCACCGTAAACATCCAGTGGGGAGCCCAGGAGAGTTCAGCCAGTCCGAAGGCCCAGTCTCCGTCGTCGCCCTTACAGAACTGATACTGCAGTTCACAACGCAGGGTCAGCTTGGGCGAGAATTTGTATTTGCCGTCGGCAATGAGAATATTGCTCGTGATCATGCCGCCATGCCCCTCGATGACCGTCATGTTGTAGCGTTCATTCATGTACATGAAGACCAGCGAGAAATCACGGGTAAAGCGTTTTTCAATCTGTACGTCAATATCTTGATAATAGGTCTCATCACCCATCTTGAAAAAGCTCGACTTGTAGCCGTCACTACCCATCAGGCGCTCATCGGCAACGGGGTTCTTGATCTCGCTTTCGTCGATGCCACGCACATGCGAGATGTTCAGTTTCAGCTTGGTGCCATACTTGCCTCCCAGGGCTGTTCCTTTCTTGAACGTGTATCCGAACTCTCCTTGAAAAGCCCATTCACCGTCAAAGTTGGTGGCATAAGGGTATTGGGCCGCCAGGGCATAAGTCTGGTCATGGGTGAAGGCCGGCAAGTGGTTGATGAAACTCGAAGTGCCGCTCATGCTGCGGCAGCTGCGGAACGACATACCCTGGCTGCGCTTGGCCTGCAGCAGGGCACTCATGCCCTTCTGGGAATAGGATGCGCTCAACATGGCCACGGTGCCCTTGCCATAATGGTAGCCGTTGTCAAACGATGGGTCCTGGCTCTTTTGGGCAAACTCGGCAAGGATATTAAAACCCTTGTGGAGGAAATTGACGCGGGCATCCCACGCATTGACATATTTGGGCAGGTTGAGCTTATGGGTCGCGTCGACAAAGATGGCGTCATCGCCGATTTTCTCATACTTGTTGACCCATGAACCGCCAAGGGTAATGTGAGTGTCATGCGCTGCCAGCTGCTTGATGAACTGCTCGAGGCCCAATTCCACATCAACACCGCTCACGAGGGCATCGTTGTGATGCCAATAGCGGCGCTGCTTGCCCGTCAAGGCTTTCAGGCTCACGCCTTCCACCGGCTTGTAAGCCAATCGGGCTCCACGCAAGGCGTTGTCAATGCCCAGCGAACGCTCCTCGTAGGTGCGCAGGATGAAACCCGAGCCGAATTGCTCGTAGTAGTCGCCCACCGTCAATTCCACGTTCTTGTAATGGCCCTTGACATACATGTGCGGGACGCCCCACCCTTTCAAGTCGGGCTCATAGCCAGGCAAGGGAAACTTGAGGAACTCAAAACGGCCACCCGCATCAACATAGGCGCTGGACAGTTTCAAGTCCAGATAGGTATTGGTCAAGACCTTGTCCTCGGAATGCTCGGTGCCGATTGCTTCATCGTCTTGAGGTATCAGGACATCGCTCTGGATGCTGCCGCTCAGCGTCACCTGGGCAGCAGCAGGCCAAGCTGCCAGCAACATGACCGGCAGCAACAAGTTTAATAGGTTCTTAGGGCTCATTCTTTGATACTAAGTTTTTCGGTTGTCCGTTATCGGTTGGTCCATGCCAACCAGTGGCCAGAAGCCGCCAACTAATTGGCCAGGAGCTTGTGCACTTCCTCGATCAGCTCATTCTCGCCGCCGTCGGTATATCCACTATGCTTGGACACGATGTTGCCGTTGCCGTCCACAACAACGACATAGGGAATCATCTGGCCACCCAAGGCTTTCAGCAGTTCGCTGTTGGGGTCGAGCAAGACCTCATATTCCCATTCGTTTTGGTCAACCAGCGGTTTTACCTTGTTGATGTTTTGGGCCTGGTCGATGCTCACGGCAAAAATCTTGACACCCGTTTCCTCTTTCCACTCGTCATAGACTTCGGCAATAGCGTTCAACTCGCGGTTGCACGGTTTACACCAGGTGGCAAAAAAGTCGATGATAAACGGCTTACCGTCGTTGCTCAGCGTCTGGGTGTTGACAGCCGTGCCATCAATCGTCTTAAGCGTCACGGCAGGAAGCTGTGCCTGGGCAACGCCAAAGGCGGCCAGCCAGCAAATCACAGTTGCTAAAATGTACTTTTTCATATACCTTTAAATTTTGTGTTCAATATTCAATAACCAAACTGCAAAGTTAACCATAAAAAGCAATTATCGTACAAAAAGTATCATAAAATCGACCCGAAACAGTTAATTTATAATTTTTTAACATCAAATTAAAATATCACCCTATGCAAAAGCATAGGGTGATATTATGTCGTTAAACAATCCGACAATCAGTCGATTATTTCATCACCTTCTTGGTGGTTACGATACCGTTCTCGTCGGTGGTGCGGACGATGTTCACACCAGGCTGCATCTCGTTCACCTGACGGCCGTCAATGGTGTAGATCTCAACGGTGTTGATGCGGGTGCTGGTCTGTACCTCATTGATAGCGCTGGGCTTGTCCTTGCCAATCTGAACACACATCACGTACATGCCGCCGGTGCCGGGAATCTCGGTCCAGTCGTCGTCATACTGTGCATCCTGGGTGTAGAAAATATAGGCATAGTGCTCATCATAGGTCACTGCAAGACCATTGGTCTTGAAGTCGTCCTCGCAGATCTGCTTAGACCAAACCATTTCGCCGAAGTCATCCATCTTCACAACCATGAAGAAGGCGCCATTCCAGCTGGTGCAGTTGCCGTAAAGTACTACCCAACCATCCTCGGCGGGAATTACAGCAACGGGCTTGAAGCCCCACATGTCATTGAAGTCGATAGTCTGGCCGTAGGTATAATCGTCGGTCCAGAAGTAGTTGTTGTTGTCGTCAACCACATTCACGTTCATGCGGTATTCCGCTGAAGAGTAGGCATATTCCCAAGCCACGAAAGCCCTGTTGTCCTTCACGCCCATGGCGGCACTGCCGGCATCACCGTCGATGTCACCAGTCAGGCTGAGAGACTCAGCGCCGGTCTCGCCCTCGGGAGTCAGATAGTTGACTACCTGATAGCCATACCAATCGGTCGGCACCTCATAAGAGAACATCAGCACATCGTTATCGTTAACGGCCATGAGCGGAGTGGGCATATACATGCCACTGGAGAGGGCATTCTTCTCAACGGTCACTACGTCCTCCCACTGGTTGGCCAGTTCAGGATTAATCAGCTGGGCATCGAGTCCCAGAGCCTCGTTGTTATAGACCATATAAACATTGCCACCGGGAGCAGGATTCATGGCCAGAATTCTGGAATCCAGCGACATGGGAGCCTCGTTCAGAACCTCACCGTCGTTGTTCAGAGCCACTACCAGCCAAGCGCTTTCGTTGAGCTGTACCGAGTCGGGCATCTGCTGGTTGGGGAACCAGGGTGAAGGCGACCAATTGTCCTCGGTGGCCTTTTCCATATAATACTCGGTGTGGTTGGCTGCAGCATAGATGTTGTCACCGCTCACGCAGATAGCCGGAGCGATATCCTCGATGGCGAAGGCGGTCTCATGAATCTTGCCCGAGGGGAACAAAATGCCGTCTGCGTCCCACACGGGTTCACCCTGCTGGTTGTAGCGATAGATATAGGACTCGGCATTCTCTTCATTCGGATCATTGCGGATGTCGGTATAGGCCAGGAGGATGTCACCATTGGGAGCCAAGGCCAATGCATAATCGGTGGTCCAGGTGCGGGTGGGCTTGTCACACACGATGATGCCCTCATCACCGAACATGGCATTACCGTCAACATCAAAAATCTGCAGGTGCAGCCTATAGGAGAAGACGCCATCAATCCTCTCGCCACGCAGCCAGCTGAGGACGATCTTGCCATCATCGGTACGCAGGGTCTTCATCTGCGTCTGGCCCATAGTGCCCTCGCCATCCAGGCGGGTTGCCTCGGTATCGCTGGGATGCCACTGAGCCATCATCACTGTGGCGGTCAACGCCACCATCATCAAAGTAAAGAATCTTTTCATAATAAATGTGTTTTTAAAGTTTGAAAAACAATATAAATTGATGCACAAAAGTATGAAAAAGAATCAAATCACAACTCTTTTTCGGTACAAAAAAATTAAAGAAATATAGAAAAATTTACAATTAACCGTTAGTTTCCACCAACGGGAGGGCCTAAATTACCGCGATGCGCGGTAATAGAGCACCGCAGCAATGATGATATAGACAAAGTTAGGTATCCACATGGCCACACGGGGGCTGGTATAGCCCGACACCGAGAAGGTCGAGGTGACCGTCATAAACAGGATGTAGGAGAAGCTGAGCAAGAGGCCCAACCCGATGTTGAGGCCGATGCCACCCCTCACCTTGCGTGACGAGAGCGACAAACCGATGATTGTCAAGATAAAAGATGCCGCAGTCATGGCAATGCGCCGCTCATACTCGATTTCAAAATTCTTGATATTGGCCACGCCGCGCGCTTTCTGTTTGTTGATATATTCTTTGAGCTCGGGCGACGTCATGGTCTGCTCATCGTTCTTGGAGATAAGGAAATCACGCGGGTCGATGTTGAGCAGTGTGTCCATGGCACTGCCCTTGGTCATGGTCTCTTTCATGCCCTTGAACTCGCGTATGGTATAGTTGCGCACGGTCCACAGGCCCACCGAGTCGTAGCGGATGGTCTCGGCCGTAAGGCGCGATATGAGTGTCGTTCCCTCAAACTCCTCAAGAGAGAAACGGAAGCCGCTACGCGTCGTTTTGTCATAGCGCGCCATGTAGGCCATCACACCCGGTTTGACCTGCAGCTGGATGTTATCACCATAGATCACTTCCTTGTTATTGACCCACTTGTTGGTATAGGCAATGCGCTGGACATTGGCCGGAGGGATAATGTATGCGGCCAGCAGGTAAGTACCTATAGCAATCACCGCTGCCGAGAACAGGTAGGGCACCGTTAACCGATAGAAGCTGATGCCGTTGGAAAGCATGGCAATGATCTCGCTGCGGTCGGCCAGGCGTGAAGTAAAGAAAATCACGGCAATAAAAGTGAACAACGGGCTGAACTGGCTGAGCACGAAGGGCAGGAAGTTCATGAAATACTGGAACACCGTCGCCGCCAAGGGAGCGGTGAGCACGGCATCCAGTTTCTCGTTGATATCAAACACGACCACAATGGCAAACAGCAACAGGATGGCGAAGAAGAAGGTGCCCAGGAATTTCTTGATGATATAACGGTCGAAGCGCTTCACGAAATACCACGGGTAACGCTTGCGGGTATCCTGCTTGGGAGGCTGGACGGGCTGGCTTTCCTGGACAGGCTGGACTTCTTGGACTTCCTGGATGGGCTGGACCTCCTGGACAGGCTGGTCGGGAGACGCAAGATTTTGCGTCTCTACTGGCTGCTCTATATTCTTGAGTTCCTCTTCCATCTCCAAAAACCTAATACCTAATGCCTAATGCCTAAAACCTAATGCCTAAAACCTACAGCCTCACCTGCACGTCGTGGAGCATCTGGCGTTTCCAGGCAGGGAAATCGCCCTCGATGATGTGCTTGCGGGCCTCGCCCACGAGCCACAGGTAGAAGGCCAGGTTGTGAATGCTGGCAATCTGCATCGCCAGAATTTCCTGGGCAATAAACAGGTGGCGCACGTAAGCCTTGCTGTAAATGTGGTCAACAATCGAGGGACCGTCCTCCTGCAGAGGACTGAAGTCATCGGCCCACTTCTTGTTGCGCATGTTCATGATGCCATGGCGGGTGAAGAGCATGCCGTTGCGACCGTTGCGGGTAGGCATCACACAGTCCATCATGTCCACGCCGCGGTCGATGGCCTCGAGCATGTTGGCCGGCGTTCCCACGCCCATCAGGTAGCGGGGACGGTCCTGCGGCAGGATATCGTTGACGATTTCTATCATCTCATACATCACCTCGGTGGGCTCGCCCACAGCAAGGCCGCCAATGGCGTTGCCGTCGGCACCCAGATCGGCGACGAACTTGGAGGATTCCTGTCTCAGGTCCTTATACACGCACCCCTGCACAATGGGGAAATAGGCCTGGCTGTGGCCATAACGGGGCTGGGTGTTCTTGTAATGTTTCCAACCGCGTGCCAGCCAGTTGTGCGTCAGCGTCAACGACTTGCGGGCGTAATTATAGTCACTGGTGCCGGGAGGGCACTCGTCCAGGGCCATCATGATGTCGCTGCCGATGCTGCGCTCGATGTCCACCACCTTCTCGGGCGTGAACAGATGCTTGCTGCCGTCGATGTGGCTGCGGAAGGTCACACCCTCGTCGGTCAACTTGCGGTTCTCGGCCAGTGAGAAGACCTGGAAACCGCCGCTGTCGGTCAAGATGGGGCGGTCCCAGCCGTTGAACTTGTGCAGACCACCTGCACGCTCGATGATGTCCATGCCGGGGCGCAGGTACAGGTGATAGGTATTGCCCAAAATGATCTGGGCCTTGATGTCCTCACGCAGTTCGGTCATGTGGACCGCCTTAACGGCGCCCACGGTGCCCACGGGCATGAAAATAGGGGTCTCGATCTGACCGTGGTCGGTCGTGATGAGTCCGGCGCGGGCATTGGTGCCCTCGGGGGTGGCTATGAGTTGATAGTCCATTCAGTCGTCATTCTTGAAAAGCGGTGCAAAGGTACTAAAATAGTTAATAGCTTTTCTACTAAACCATCATGATACACGATAAAAAAAGCGAATTTCGCTTATTTTAACGAAATTCACAAAGCATGCTTCGTGTCATTCGTCGCAATAAGCGAAATTCGTGTTAATGTTGTCAAGAAGGAGAATTAATTGTATTTCTCCATTTCCTTCTTGGCCTTCTCGAGATTCTGCTCGGCCTTCTTCAAGTTGGTGACAGACTTCTCGTAGTCCTTCTGAGCCTTGAGATTCTGCTTGGCTACCTTCTCCTCAAACTTCTTCTGCTCGGTCTCCATCTTGAGCATCTTCTCGGAGTCGCCCTGCGCCTTAGCTACCTTCTCGTTGAGTTTCTGACGCTCCTGAACTTGCTTCTCGGGCAGTTCGTTCATTTTCTTCTGGGCCTCAGCCTGTTTTTTCTGAGCATCTTTCACCTTGTCAACGGCCTTGTTGTACTTCTCGGTAGCCTTTTGGCGTTTCTCGATAAGCTGTTGCTGTTTCTTAGCCTCTTTCTCGGCCTTCTTGGCTTCCTTTTCCTTCTTCTCGGCAGCCTTCTTAACCTCCTTGGCCTTCTTCTCTTGCTCCTTGTAAGCGTCTTTCTGCTTCTTGGCGGCCTCGGCCTGCTTCTTAGCTAGCTCGGCATCCTTGGCGTACTGTGCCTGCTGCTGTTCAACATGCTGAGGGGTTTCATAAGTCTGTGCCATTGCGGCAGGTGCGGCAGCAAAGCAGAACAACGCTGCCATCAACAATAATTTCTTCATAATCAGTCGTATTTTTAAAATTTAA
>CADBDH010000033.1 GCA_902793405.1 uncultured Bacteroidales bacterium
AACATGAAGAAAGTCAACAGAAGCACCGTCACATCGGACATAGCGGTCATGTCGATGCGCGTCTCTTTCTTTTTAATTTTGACTTTTCCCATATTTCTAGATTACCTTAATCTTTTTGTTTAAATAATACTTATTAAACAGTTGCTAACCCAGTAATTAGTGAGTAGCTGAGAAGGTAGAAACGGTCGAGAAACCAATCTCGTCGATAGCATAGGTCATGTTATCGATCTTGTTGGTGTAGAAGTTGTAAGCGATAAGAGCGAGGGCAGCGGTTGCGATACCGAGAGCGGTGTTCACAAGTGCCTCCGAAATACCGGTTGACAGCTCGGTCGAGTCAGGAGCACCCGAAGCGGACAGAGCCTGGAACGACTTGATCATACCCAACACAGTACCGAACAGACCGATCAGGGTACCCAGGGTGGTCAGCGTTGCAAGAACGGGAAGGTTCTGCTGCAGGGCGGGCATCTCCAGTGCGGTAGCCTCCTCGAGGGTTGCCTGGATCGAAGCCACCTTCTGCTCCTTGCTCAGGAGAGTGTCCTTCTCCATCTCTTTGTACTTCTGCAGGGTTGCGAATACAACAGCACCAACAGTACCTTTCTGCTTGCGGCAGAGGTCCTCGGCCTTGGCGATGTCATGGTTGCGAAGGGCAGCCTTTACATCCTCGACGAACTTGGTGGTGTTACCTTTACCCTTAGCCTTGCCCAGAGCAATCCAACGCTCAATAGCAAGCACAACTACCACGAGGAAGCAGGTAATCAGCACAGGCACAACTACACCGCCCTTGTACACGGTACCCAGCAGGTTGATGGGCACATCCTTGGTAGCATCCTTAAAGTTGGCAGGCATGCCAAGGATGAAAAGATAGAAACATACTGCTGCGATGAAGCACAAGAGGACAACGATTGACGCGCTCTTGATACCACGAACGTTGCTGCTCACTTCTTTCTTGGCAGCGGTCTGTGGCTTCTGAATGTTTGTTTGTTCAGCCATAATTTAAATTAGTTTTAAAAAATGAATTAATAAAATTTTTAATTTAGTTATTAAAGTTATGTTCAAATCTCTTCATTTGATGTGCCAATTCTGCCTGGAGGCCATAAGCGCAAGCTACTGAAACACAATTTATTTCATGGCAACCAACACCCGCCGGCGTTGGCGAGAATAGACTTTTTGCCATAAAAATTAACGCAAATATATCACAAATATTTGAAAAGAGCACTATTCAAAGCATTTTTTTCATCATTTTTTTATTAACAACACCTCGCTCCTTTGCCGAGTTAATACTTTTTTGTACCTTTGCGACACATTATTATTAAATATAATATCACCAAAACCGATTATATCATGTCAATTGTTAAACTCAAGAAGGGTTTTGACATCCACTTGCTGGGTGCGATACAGAGCGATAACGTCGCTTTTACCTCGCCTGCCAGGAGTGTGGCCGTCGTTCCCGACGACTTCCACGGGGTCATTCCCCGCATGGAGAAGAAAGAGGGCGAGCACGTCATCGCCGGCGAACCCCTCTATCACGACAAGAACAATGAGGACATCAAGGTTGTGGCTCCCGTCTGCGGCTCCATCAAGGAGGTGCGACGCGGTGTGCGCCGCCACATTGATGCGATCATTATCAGTCCTGACAGCGATAGCAGTGTCGTCAAGCACAACACCGGTGGCGACCCGATGCAGGTGCTCATGGCCTCGGGCTTGTGGGCAATGCTCAGGCAGCGCCCCTATGATGTGGTGCCTCCTGCTGCCGTGCGTCCGCGCGATGTGTTTGTGACCGCCTTCGACTCTGCGCCTTTGGCCCCCGACCTTAACGTGGTGCTTGGCGACAAGCGTCAGTACATCGGCCGCGGCATCGAGGTGCTCAAGTCGCTCACCGACGGCAATGTCTACATCGGCGTGCGCGAGGGACAGGAGATCAACGCCCCCGGGGCACAGGTGAACACCTTTGTTGGCCCCCACCCCGCCGGCAATGCGGGCGTGCAGGCCGCCAATACCGTCCCCGTCAACAAGGGCGATGTGGTATGGACCCTCGACATCGTGACGCTGGCACGCATCGGTGAACTGTTCACCACCGGCATGGTGAGCCACGACACCGTGGTCGCCGTCGATGGCGAGATGGTGCAGGAACCGCGCTATGTCAAGACCGTGATGGGTGCCGACCTGGAGACCGTGCTCAAGAACGAGCTCACCAACGTGGCCAAGAGCCGCATCATCAGCGGCAACGTCCTCACCGGCGTGAAGGTTGACCCCGACCAGTGGCTGCGCGCTCCCTACCGCCACATCACCATCATCCCCGAGAACAGCCAGCCCGACGAGTTTATGGGATGGGCCTCGTTCAACCCCAGCCGTTTCTCGATTTACCGCACCTTCACCACCTGGCTGCGGGGATTGAAGAAACCCGTCAGCATGGACAGCCGCATCAAGGGCGGCGAGCGCGCCATCGTACGCACCGGCGAGTATGACGCCATGTTGCCCATGGAGATCTACGGCGAATTCCTCATCAAGGCCATCATCAGCGGCGACATCGACAAGATGGAGCAGCTGGGCATCTATGAAATCGCCCCCGAGGACTTCGCTCTAGCCGAGTTTGCCGACACCAGCAAGCTGGAACTGCAGCGCATCGTGCGCGAGGGCCTGGACAAGCTGCGTGCCGAGATGTCTTGAGGCAGCTATACGATAATGAGAAGTAACAAAAATCGCTATTCAACAATATCATTGAAATGAAAGCATTACGCAATTTCATGAACAAGATCGAGCCCTCGTTCCGTCCTGGCGGCAAGCTGGCCAAGCTGGAGTCGGTCTATGACGGCATGGAGACCTTCTTGTTCACGCCCAACGCCACATCGCGGTCGGGCGCCCACATCCACGACGGCAATGACCTGAAGCGCACCATGATCACCGTGGTTGTCGCCCTGATACCGGCATTGCTGTTCGGCATGTACAACATCGGCTACCAGCACTACCTGGCCATCGGCGAGCCTTCCACCGGCTGGTTCACGATGTTCCTCTACGGTCTGCTGGCACTGCTGCCCGTGATTGTAGTGAGCTATGTCGTGGGTCTGGGCATCGAGTTTATCAGCGCACAGATTCATCACAAGGAGATTCAGGAGGGATTCCTGGTAACGGGTATCCTGATTCCCCTGATTGTCCCCATCAACACGCCGCTGTGGATGACTGCCGTCGCCACGGCGTTTGCGGTCATATTTGCCAAGGAGGTCTTTGGCGGAACGGGCATGAACATCTTCAACGTCGCCCTCATCACCCGCGCATTCCTCTTCTTTGCCTATCCGTCACGCATGAGTGGTGACGAGGCGTTCGTCAAGATCGACAGCGCCTTTGGCATGGGAGGCGGCACGGTAGTGGACACCTTCACGGGTGCCACACCGCTGGGCCAGGTGGCCACCAACGTGGGTGACCAGCTGCAGATGACCAACGTCCTGGGCGAGCCCATCAGCTGCATGGATGCCTTCATCGGCTACATCCCCGGTTCGCCGGGCGAGACCTCGATGATTGCCATCCTCATCGGTGCCGCCATCCTGCTGCTGACCGGCATCGCCTCGTGGCGCATCATGTGCTCGGTATTCGTCGGCGGCCTGGGAATGGCAGCCCTGGTACACGCATTGCCCAGCGTCACCTACCCCGCCTCGATGCTCGATCCCGTGACGCAGTTGTGCCTGGGCGGCTTCGCCTTTGGTGCCGTGTTCATGGCAACCGACCCCGTGACCGGTGCACGCACCACGGTGGGCCAGTACATCTACGGCCTGCTCATTGGCGTGTTTGCCATCCTGATTCGTGTTTACAACAGTGGTTACCCCGAGGGCATGATGCTGGCCATCCTGCTGATGAACGCCTTTGCGCCGCTCATCGACCACTGCGTGGTTTCGTCTAACATCAAGCGCCGCGCCCGCCGCGCCGCCACTAAAGAATAAGGAGGGATAAGCAATGAACAAGAACAGTAATACTTATCAGATCCTGTATGCCGCCGTGATGGTCCTGCTCGTGGGCTCACTGCTGGCGCTCATCTACATGGCCCTCAAGCCCAAGCAGAACGAGAACATCGCCAACGACACCCGCAAGCAGATACTGAGCGCGCTGCACATTGCCGCCCCCGACGACAGCCAGGTCAAGGAGACTTACGAGAAGTACATCATCCAGGACCTGCTGGTAGACCCCGAGGGCAACGTCGTTGACAGCGCCCAAAACGTGGCCTTCAACGTGGACATGAAGAAGAACGTGAAGCTGGACGAGCGCCAGTTGCCCGTGATGAAGTGCAAGATGGACGATGGCAGCATCAAGTATGTGCTGCCCATGTACGGAGCCGGCTTGTGGGGTCCCATCTGGGGCTATGTCGCCGTTAACGACGACGGCAACACCATCTACGGCGCCAACTTCTCGCACGAGGGCGAGACCCCGGGTCTGGGCGCACGCATCGCCGACAAGGACTTCCAGGACTTGTTCGTGGACAAGCACCTGTTCCTCAATGGCGAGTACAAGGGCGTGGTAGTGCTCAAGAAGGGGCAGAAATCAGTTACCGGCGCCGAGCAGATCGACGCTTTGACCGGTGCCACCATCACCAGCCTGGGCGTGAGCGCCATGCTCGAGGACTGCCTTGCTCCCTACAAGAGTTTCCTCATGAAGCTGCAGGGCAATAGCGGCGCACAGCCTGCCGCCGATGCAGCCGAGACTGAAATCAACGACAATCAACCCGAATAAACCCATTCACGATTATGTTATCCAAGAAAAACAAAGAAGCACTGTTCAACCCGCTGTCCAAGGACAATCCCGTCTTGGTACAGATTCTGGGTATCTGCTCCGCGCTTGCCGTCACCGCCAGTCTGGAGCCCGCCATCGTGATGGGCATCTCGGTGATTTGTGTGCTGGCGTTCAGCAACGTGATCATTTCGTTACTGCGCAAGACCATCCCCACCAACATCCGCATCATCGTGCAGCTGGTGGTGGTCGCCGCGCTGGTTATCATTGTGCAACAGATCCTCATCGCCTATAACTATGACGTGAGCAAGCAGTTGTCGGTATTCATCGGACTGATTATCACCAACTGTATCCTCATGGGACGCCTTGAGGCCTTCGCGATGCACAACCGCCCCTGGCCGTCGTTCCTCGACGGCATCGGCAACGGTCTGGGCTACACGATCGTCCTGCTGATCGTGGCCTTCTTCCGCGAGCTGCTGGGCTCGGGCAAGCTGTTCGGCTACCAGGTGGTGCCGCAGTGGTGCTACGACCACGGCTATGAGAACAACGGTCTGATGATTCTGGCCCCCATGGCTCTGATCACCGTGGGCTGCATCATCTGGGTTCACCGCGCTCACAACAAGGAGCTGCAAGAGGATTAACGGGCATGTTTAACCATTAAAAGACAAGAAAGACAATGGAAGAACTTAATCTGTTCATCAAGTCGATATTCATCGACAACATGATATTTGCCTACTTCCTGGGCATGTGCTCGTTCCTGGCGGTTTCCAAGAATGTGAAGACGGCCTTCGGCCTGGGCATCGCGGTCACCTTCATGCTGGTGGTGACCCAGCCCATCAACTTCATGCTCAACAAGTACGTCCTGCAAGAGGGCGCACTCACCTGGCTCAGCCCTGCCCTGGCGGGTGTTGACCTGAGCTTCCTGGGCCTGATCCTGTTCATCGCCGTTATCGCATCGGCTACCCAGCTGGTCGAGATGGCCGTGGAGAAATTCTCGCCCTCGCTCTATGCCTCGCTCGGCATCTTCCTGCCGCTGATTGCTGTGAACTGCGCCATCCTGGGCGCCTCGCTGTTCATGCAGCAGCGCGACTTCCCCTCGGCATGGACGGCCACCGTCTATGGCGCGGGCTCGGGCATCGGCTGGCTGCTGGCCATCGTGGGCATCGCAGCCATCCGCGAGAAACTCGCCTACAGTGACATTCCCAAGCCCCTGCGCGGCGTGGGCATCGCATTCATCATTACTGGTCTCATGGGCATCGCATTCATGAGTTTCCTGGGCATTAGATTAGGATAAAGGAGGAGAGCATTATGATACTGATATCAACTAGCATTTCAACTACGGTATTGGCGAGCGCACTGGTATTCCTTGTGCTCACCCTGTTGCTCGTCATCCTGCTGCTCGTGGCCAAGCACTACCTCGTGCCGTCGGGCAAAGTGAAAATCAACGTCAATAACGGAACCAAGGAGCTTGAGGTCGAGAGCGGCAACACCCTGCTCAACACACTGCACGAGAACGGCGTGATGCTGTCGAGTGCCTGCGGCGGCAAGGGCAGCTGTGGCCAGTGCAAGGTGCAGGTAACCGAGGGCGGCGGACAGATCCTGCCAACCGAGGTGCCCCACTTCTCACGCAAGGAGCAGATGGACCACTGGCGTCTGGGTTGCCAGGTCAAGGTCAAGGACAGCATGTCCATCCAGGTACCTGACAGCGTGCTGTCGGTCAAGGAATATGAGTGCACCGTCGTGAGCAACAAGCTCGTGTCCTCGTTCATCAAGGAGTTCATCGTGGCCTTGCCCCCGGGCGAGCACATGGACTTCATCCCCGGCAGCTATGCACAGATCCGCATTCCCGAGTACGAGATGGACTACGACAAGGACATCGACAAGGAATCGCTGGGCGAGTACCTGCCCACGTGGGAGAAATTCGGCCTGTTCAGCCTCAAGTGCCGCAACGACGAGGCTACCGTGCGTGCCTACTCGATGGCCAACTATCCCGCCGAGGGCGACCGCTTCATGCTCACCGTGCGCATCGCGACCCCGCCGTTCAAACCCAAACCCGCCACCGGCTTCATGGACGTCATGCCCGGTATCGCTTCGAGCTACATCTTCACGCTCAAGCCCGGCGACAAGGTCATCATGAGCGGCCCCTATGGTGATTTCCATCCCATCTTCGACAGCAAGAAGGAGATGATCTGGGTGGGCGGTGGCGCCGGCATGGCTCCCCTGCGCGCACAGATCCTGCACATGACGCGCACGCTCAACACCCGTGACCGCGAGATGCATTACTTCTACGGCGCACGCTCGCTTAGCGAGGTCTTCTACCTCGAGGACTTCTTGCAATTGGAAAAGGACTTCCCCAACTTCCACTTCCATCTGGCGTTGGACCGTCCCGACCCCGTTGCCGACGAGGCTGGCGTGAAATACACCGCAGGCTTTGTCGCTCCCGTGATGCGCGACACCTATCTGGCCAACCACGAGGCCCCCGAGGACTGCGAGTACTACATGTGCGGTCCCGGCATGATGAGCCAGACGGTCAACGAGGTGCTCGACTCCCTCGGCGTCGATCCCTCATCCATCCACTACGACAACTTCGGGTAATCTCCACACTACCCTGTCCCCAAAAAGCGGGCGACCCAAAAATGGGCCGCCCGTTTTATTCTCAGAAAACCTCAAGTCAACCTAGAGAATTTCCATCACTGATTTACTAATGTATGCTTTCATCGCATCCCATGAGTCAGATGAATGCATGAGTGGCATAGGTGCCTGCTCGGCATCATCAAAATAGGTCAAACTGCGGATTGCGATAAAGTCATTGACATCAGGATATTTCTTACGGAATAAGCTCAACATCTCTGACATCGAGAACTGCTGAAGCAGGTAATATAGGTCAACAAAATCCTTTCGCGTTCCTCGACCAACAATTGCACGAACCTTCATAGCAGCAATTTCCTTAACCGAGGCAAGCCTCAATCCATCTTCCATGATCATCTCGTCAATCCATGGGCTATCGTAGTTCACAATATCAACTTTCACCTCATTGATGGTAAACAGTTTTACGTTTGTCGAAGTATTAATGACCTGTAATTCCCCATGAGACGCTAAAATCTTCCTCAACTCGATGTCATCACAAGAAATATGCCCAAACAAGTCCAAATCAATAGAGCTGCGATGTCCAAGTTGCAGTGCCAGTGCTGTACCTCCCACTAATCGGGTATCAGCCAATAACGGCTCCTTCATCAGGCCTCTCAACAAATCTAGTGTCGCAGGTTCTATTGTTTCGTAACGAAGCATCGGTAATCGGCGGGATTGGTGTTTGATATAGTGGTTATGAAGGCAAGACTTACCTCGTCGATATGTCGCATCTGCTTGCACACTTCCACAATGCGGTCAAGACCATAATAGGACACAAGTGTGCGCCAGTCGTTAAGCGTCCCAATCTCGAAAACGCGCGAAACAATGAACGCTGGATACTGGTCCAAATCAAACGCCTCCCTGTCGGTATCCCAGAAGCAAGGCGCTGACAATCGCTGTACACATTCTTGCTTAGTCATGCTACAAAATTAGTTACATTTGCTGAAATCACAAAAAAACCTTGAAAAAACAATCAGAAATTTATACAAATGTGGCATAAAAACTTGCAGAAACAGATAATTTAGCCTATCTTTGCGACAATTCATTGCGGCCACAGCGGTGGTCACCATGCAATGATGACATAAACAGAAGAGCGTGTTTGTTCTATCCGTCTCATCGAAATCGCCAAAGTTTCAGCAACAGGATAAACAATTATTACGCTTTGCGAGCATTGTATCCTCCCACAAATCGGGAGATTCAATAGCAGCAAGCGTGGGTAATATGTTTATTGTTGCTCGGGCGTTTGGCGATGCCTGATGGGAGATAAACAAATGTTCCCCACGCACTTTTATTTAATTATCAGACATCGACTAATGCCGCGCTGATATGGGAACGAAACATGGCAAAAACTAAAACTTAACCATTATGAAATCAATTACACACCAAACGACATTGCGCTCAATACTCCTCACTCTTATAATGTGCTGTACACAGTTCTCTTTATGGAGTTGGGGTTTTATTAATTGGGACTGGTTTGAGTACATCACCAGTGAAGATGGAACATCAGTATGCTTTTTCAAATATTTAAGATACCAAGGCGACTCTTTGTGCATTATCACTTACAGTGGAAATGACACAAAGTATAGAAATCATTTATTTATTCCAAGTGAAACTAACTATTGTAACAATTTAATAAAGGTTGTAGGCATTGATAACTGGACATGCAAGGAATGCACAAACCTTAAAAAGGTAACCATACCTAATTCCATCGAATTTATCGGGAACAGTGCTTTCTATGGCTGCACTTCGCTTGAATCATTAGTCATTCCTGAATCCGTCAAAACGATTGGCGATAGTGCATTTATGAAATGCTCTATATTAAAAGACATTCAGTTCCCAGCTGGCCGTGATTCCATATCTTTCGGTAAATACGTCATTCGCAATTGTAATGCACTACAGACAATGACGTTATTTAATGGCATGCCACCAGTGTTATTAACAAAAAATAGTTTTACTAATGCGCAATATGCCAATCTGAAAATCCTTGTGCCACGCACCGCATTAGAGGCTTATAAATCTGATGCCAATTGGTCCAAATTTGCCAATATTATTCCTTTAACCTACAGCTTTCAAGAGAATGGAATATTCTATGAAATCAAAAGTGACAATGAGGTTAGCGTCTCTTATGACAATTCGACATTAAACATCTACAAAGGCCATGTTGCCATACCGGAATCGGTCACTCATGACGGCATTACCTATCAGGTCACATCGATTGGCCAGGATGCTTTCAAAGGATGTACATTATTAACAAGTGTGTCAATCCCGAATTCTGTCACCGCAATTGAGGAAAACGCCTTCTTTGGGTGTTACGGCCTGACACAATTATATATTCCATCCTCATTGAATCTTATTGACAATGAGGCATTCAAGGACTGTAGTAACTTGAAAGAAATCACCCTCAACGCGGATTCAACAGAACTCACTATAAATGATGGCGCTTTTGAAGGATGTGATTCACTATTAAAAATTACATGTTTGGCCTATAATCCACCAATATTATCAACAAATCCAGGTTTCACTGATGAGCAATTTGCCAATGTGAAAATCATTGTGCTACGCACAACATTAGATGCCTATCAATCCGATGCCAATTGGTCCAAATTTGCCAATATTCTCCCTTTGACCTATAGCTTTCAAGAGAATGGAATTTTCTATGAAATCAAAAATGAGAATGAGGTTAGCGTTTCTTATGATAGTTCGATATCAACCGACTACAAAGGCCATGTAACCATTCCGGAATCAGTCATTCATGACGGCATTACCTATCAAGTCACATCGATTGGTTCCGATGCGTTCAAAGGATGCACATCATTAACAAGTGTGTCAATCCCGAATACTGTCACCGCAATTGATGAAAACGCCTTCTTTGGCTGCTCTTCATTGAAGTCCATAAGAATTCCCAATTCCGTTGTATCCATCGGTTGTAGCGCATTTAATCAATCTGGGCTAACATCCCTGGATTTGGGCACGTCGTTGCAGTATATTGGTAAGAATGCCTTTTCTGACTGTTACGGCATTACACAATTATATATTCCTTCATCATTGAATCTTATCGACAGTGAGGCATTCAAGGACTGTTATTACCTGAAAGGAATCACCCTCAGCGCGGATTTAGCAGACCTCACATTATATGAAGGCGCTTTTGAAGGATGTGATGCACTGTCAACAATAACATGTTTGGCTTATAATCCCCCATTGTTAGACAACCATCAAAATGGATTTGACTCCACTATATTGAATAGGACCGTTTTACAAGTCCCCCACTCTCGATTAAATGCTTACCAAGAGGCTGATGAGTGGCGCTGTTTCGCCAACATTAGTTGTCTTGACTATGACATCATCGTCAATGGCATTTACTTTCTCAAAAGAAATGACCAAGAAGCAAGTGTTGTCAGCAAAGACAACAAACGCAATAGTTATAGCGGCGATGTGGTCATTCCTGAAGAAGTCTCATTGAATGGAGATGTTTTATCGGTTACTGCAATTGCTGACAACGCCTTTCAATATTGCAGCAATCTCACTACAGTTACAATACCCAACAGCGTTACATCAATTGGCGGTTGGTCTTTTGCCAAGAGTGGTGTAAAGTCCATCACTATTCCTAATTCCGTGACACATATAGGATGTTATGCTTTCTCTGAATCCAGCTTACATAACATAACGCTGTCCGAGAATCTCACCGAGATCAAGAATGGCACATTTTGCGCTTGCTCACTGAATTCTATCACAATTCCTAATAAAGTAACTTGCATTGGAGACTCGGCATTCTTCATGTGCCGCAATTTAAAGAGCATTGCTATTCCAAATTCTGTCACCAGAATTGGGCTAATGTCCTTCTGCTATAGTTCATTAGGAAGCGTGAATATACCTAATTCTGTCACTGAGATTGGTACAATGGCATTTGCAGCATCTGACTTAAGGAGCGTGACACTGCCTGATTCAATTACCATTCTCAATGAAGGGATTTTCTCCCTATGTACAAATCTTGTGGACATTGTTATTCCCAATTCAGTTAAAGAAATCAAGTCAGAAGCTTTTACTCATTGTTGGGCTCTCAAAAAAATGGTTATTCCTAATTCAGTCGAGAGGATTAGAGCAATGGCATTCTATTGGTGCACTCATCTTGACACTTTAGTTATTGGCAGCGGGATTAAGAGTATTGGCGATTGGGCTTTCAACTCTCCGGGCATTCCTGGTCCAGGAGGCGACGGTTTCTTTAATTCAATTGAATCTATCACTTGTTTTGCGCCCACTCCAGCATCAATGGTTGCCGACGCGTTTGAATCAAGTTATTCAACTGCTAAACTCACCGTACCTCATGGTTCACTTGAAGAATATAGGAATGCTGCAGGCTGGAAGCGCTTTGCAAAAATAGTCACTGATACTCCAAACGACATTAATGATGATGGAGAGGTAAATATTGCAGATGTGAACGCACTTATAAATGCCATTCTAAACGATTCTGGTGCATTTAACCTGGCTCTCGATGTAAATGAGGACGGTGAAATCAATATCGCAGACGTCAATGCCATCATCAATGTGATTCGTAATGAGTGACTTATGAGCCAGACGGTTAACGAGGTGCTCGACTCACTCGGCGTCGATCCCTCATCCATCCACTACGACAACTTCGGGTAATCCCTACCCCCGTTCCTAGAGGATAAATTAAAACTCGGACAACTTTAACAACATTCATCGGTTGTTATCGCTGTCCGAGTTCTTTTTATGCCAATTTATTTGTTTTATTATAAAATTAGGGGTATTTTTGCATCATTAAACAAAAGATGCGTCTATTTATGGCACATCCTGGCAAGTATCTATATTCTCTGATGCTCTGCATCTGCTGCCTGCTGTCAATGGCCCTGACGGCACAGGATGTTTTACCGTCCATCACCGACGCGCAGATAATTCCCGAGAACGAAATCGTGTTTTCATTCTATGGCAAACCCTTGCGGGCCGCTAAACTGAAATCTTCGGTCGTGCGATCGGTTCATGCCCACGATGTGAAGCAGGCTTGGCACGAGTATGAGAACCGTGATGTCAAAGATGTGCTCTCGTCGTTACAGTCACTCACCGACGCGCTGGGACTGAACGACTGGTTTACCTTCGAACTCGTCAGGAGCTATGTCGACGCACTGCTAAGTGCCGCCACGCCACGGGACCGGGTGCTCATGGAGCATTTTCTGCTCGTCTCGATGGGCTATGACGTGCGGCTGGCACGCACCGAGCAGCAGTTGCTGCTCCTTGTCCCCATCGAGCAGGAAGTGTTTGAGCGCAACTTCATCCACATCAGCGACAAGGACTATTACCTGTTCTATGACGACCTGGAGGCCAACGAGAATGAGATTTCGGTCATCTATCCCTGCGACCCCGTCAAGGAGGTGGGCAAGGGCCACGCGTTGAGCCTTTCCTTCGACGGCAGGATGCTGAATATGGACACGGGCGTGGACAAGGAGTGCGACCTCGACGATGGACTCATTCACATGGACTGCACACTGAATTCCACCGTGATGCAGATGCTGAACAACTACCCGCTCATGGATCTGCGCAGCTACGCATCTTCGGTCGTGCTGCCGCAATTCCATCAATGCATCTTCGAGCAACTGAAGCCGCAGCTCAAAGAGATGTCACAATGCGAAGCCGTCGATGCCCTGCTGCACTTCGTTCAATCGGTCTTTGACTATGAGGCCGACGATGAGTTCCTCGACCATGACAAAATCAATTTCCTCGAAGAGAATTTCTATTACGACAAGAGCGATTGCGAGGACCGTTCCCTCATCTTCGCCGTCCTCGTGCGCAGCCTGCTGGGGCTGGACGTGCAGTTTGTCCAGTTTGCCGACCACATGTGCACCGCAGTCCATTTCACCGATTGCCTGACCAAGGGCAATGGCTATTACTTTGACGGAAAATTCTACCTCATCTGCGACCCCACCTATATCGGGGCACCTATCGGCAGGTGCATGCCCAAATACCGTTCCACCAAGCCGCAAGTCCGTCCCATCGGCCCCGATGGTGGCGATTATTCCATCTCGATTCATCAGCTGTCCGGCCCCAAAATCGACAGCCATGTGCTGAATCCCCAACTCACCCTGAATTCCGCTCCATCGCTCCCGCTGTAGTCGGGAGAATATAAAACAGTTGGGACCGTATCATCCTGGATGGATAGACACGGTCCCGTGGTATAGCAGTTAATGTGATTCAGCTTGCTGTCAATAGGGCCCCAAAAGCCCTACATCCGTTGACAAGTCCCTGATTTGGCCTGGATAGACTTTACTTCAGGCTCTCGACCCACACCTTGAGGCTGTCGACGGGAGGATTGCCGTTGAGCACCTTGCCGGGAAGGATCCAGTTGGCATTGGGAGCGCTGGCCTTCTTCAGGTCCTCGCCGCTCTTGCCCATGTCGCTGCCGCCACTGGTGGCAAACGGGATGATGGTCTTGCCGGTCAGGTCATACTGCTCCAGAAAGGTGTTGATGATTCTGGGAGCGGTATACCACCAGATGGGGAAGCCCACATAGATGGTGTCATACTGATCCATATTCTCGACCTTGTTGACCACCTCGGGACGCGCGGTGGAGTCTTTCATCTCGATGGTCGAACGGCTCTGCTCGTCTTTCCAGTCAAGGTCCTCGGTGGTATAGGCCATTGCGGGAACGATTTCAAACAGGTCGGCATCAGTGGCCTCGGCAAGGGTCTTGGCGACACGCTCGGTGGCACGCACTTCGCTGGCCGAGAAATAGGCTACGAGGGTGGTCTTCTTTCCGGCGTCGGCCGTAGCGTCGTCACTGTTGGCGGTGTTCTTGGTAGTGTTCTGGCATGCGCCCAGCATGAGGGCAAGAGCCAGGATGGAGAGTAATTTCTTCATGTTGGTATGGTTTTAATGATGAGTTAGACACAAAAAAAAGGAACTGTCTGCAAATAATTATGAAAAAAAGAAAAAATATAAAACCCAGCAGACAGTTCCAACATTTAAAACGGAAAAAGTTAATCTAACTTTAATCCTTTTTCTTCAAGTCCACCTTACCGGGAGTGGCAGGTTTCTCGGTGCTCAAGGTGGGAGCAGCAGCCTTGGCGGGAGCGGCCTTGGCAGGAGCAGGAGCGGGAGCTACCTTGCCGCCTACCTTGTTGTAACGCTTGTTCAGGCCATCGATGACCTCCTTGGTCACGTCATACTTCTCGTCGATAAAGAGCGTGGCGCTCTTGCGCAATACCATGTCAAAGCCTTTCTTCTTGGCATAGTCCTTCATGAAGTTGTCGATAGAGTCGAGCAACTGGATCTGGCTCTGGTTGAGCTCGTTCTCGATGCTCTGCTGCAGGCTGGCCAGATAGTTCTCGGCATCGGCTTGCATCTTCTGCAACTTGGCCTGGTCGGCGTTGAAGGCCTCCTCGGTAAGGTATTGGTTATTCTGGTACTTTTGCTGCATGGCATTGCCAAACTTGCTGATCTCGTTGCCGCGCTGCTTCTGGGCGGCATCGAACTGGTTCTGCCTGCGCAACATGGCCTCGTTGATGTCCTTAGCCAGGTTGTAGTTGGCCATGATGGAATCCTCGTCGATGTAACGGATCTTGAGGTTTTCAAGGGCAGCGCCACCGTTGGCCTTGGGAGCCTCGGCGGTTTGTTTCTCGTTACAAGAGGTAGCGGCCATCAGCACGACAGCGGCAAACAAAGCAAGCTTGGTGTAGTTCTTGATGAAGTTCATTTCAAACGATGTTTTTTTGACTTTTTCTTATAGTTTTTAGTTGTAAAATTCCTTGTCACGTGCACACTTGATGCCCCGCTTACGCATCTCGGCATTGTCATGGATGTGGGTGTTGGGGAAACGTCCACCTTTCACGAAGAAAATCTTCACGCCCAGCAGCAGCACTGCCAGACCCACAATCGCCAATGTCAATAATAACGTAGCCATCATCTGCATTTTGTGCAAAAAGACCTGCAAATGTAGTGATACTTTGCGAGTTTGGGAACGTCATTTTGCAATTATTTTGCCCAAAATGCCACCACAAGCCCCCAATTTAACAAAAATTCATTATTTTTGCAGCTGGAATGGGGATTTCTGCCGCCATTCCTCATGACAAATCATCATTAAGCATCAATCTCTCTAAATAACAATAGCCCTATGAATCATCTATCACGTCGTTTGTTGTTAGTCTCACTGCTCTTGACGGCATGTGGGATGACGGTTGCCGCCATGCCTGGCGACGCCACGCCCGATATCGAGAAACTGTCCATCACCACACAGATGTTCCTTGACGAGATGCAAGGCAACATCAGTTTCGACGAGACCCGTGCCCACGGGTTCAATATGCCGGGCCGGGTTAGGCTCTTACAGCCTGTTGAGCGCCGTTACGCCAGCCCCGAGACCATCGATGGCAAGCAATACATCTCTGCCTTTGTCCGCATCACGGGCGACGATGTCATCGGCACATTAGAGCAAATGGGCGTCCTGGTCGAGGAGACCTTCGAGAACGGCCTGTTGACGGCATTGATTCCTGTTGACGGCATTCACCGCATTGCGGCCATCCCCGGCGTGAAAAGGATTGACGTGGCCACCGTCATGCAGGAGGCCACCGACCAGGCACGCCATGCCACCCGTGTCGACGATGTCATCGGCTACACAGCAGCAGCCCAGGCGGTAAACCTGCCCAAGGGCTATGACGGCTCGGGCGTGATTCTCGGCGTGATCGACCGCGGCATCGACTTCAATCACATCGCTTTCAGGGACAAGGACGGCAATACGCGCATCAAGCGCGCCTATGTCTATAACGGCAAGTCAATCTACTATTACGGCGAGGGCGACTTGCCCGACGACGGCGTGAGGAACACCGACCACGGTTCACACACCAGCGCCATCGCCGGCGGGTCGAGCATCATCGTCGATGGCAACGACGTCACGGTCACCCTTGACCACGACAGTGCCACCTATGGCGGCATGGCACCGGGCACCGAGCTCTACCTGTGCGGCCTCAACGGCATGACGGCAACCCGCATCGCCAATTCGTTCAAGAGAATCTGCAACTACGCCGACAGCGTCGGCAAACCGGTTGTCGTGAGCAACAGCTACGGCGACTATGTCTATAACCGCGATGGCGGTGGCGAGCAGGGCGAAATCGTGGCTCAACTCTTTGGCGAGGACCACCCCAACCGCATCTGCCTGTTCGCCACGGGCAACAACGCCGGCCACAGTGGCGACAAACCCGGCGGCGTGTATGTGAGTGGCAGTTCCAGCATCGACGCCCCGTTGGGCACCGTCATCTGTTCCACCCAGCTGGCCCTTGACAACGGCTGGCAATACTACAGGGGAGAATTCATTGCCGAAGCCTTTACACACGCCGATGACGCAACAGGAATCGGTGCCATCCTCTACGTGCTCGATGCCACGACCGGCGAAGCCGTCAATTCCTACACCTTTACCACCCAGAGCGGCAACACATCGGTCACGCTGGGCGACTATTTCACGGGTTACCGCAGCGGCGCGATGGTCCCCGAGGCAGCCACCGTCACCGTCTATTTTGACTACAAGACGGCCAACAACAAGAAACAAGTCATTGTTTACGTCCCCAACGGCCTCTCCAGCGACACCTACACGCTCGCCATCGAGGTCTATCCCATCGGCGGCAGCTCCGACGTCATCGACATGTGGTCTTGCGGCAACTATACCTACTTCGACAGCCACCTGAGCACCGAGGGCCACAACTGGACCACCGGCACCGACGACATGAGCGTCATGCCCAATGCCTGCTACCCGCAGGTCATCTCGGTAGGCGCCTATGTGACGCGCACCCGCGAGGGCAGCAACCAGGTGGGCGATATCTCGAGTTTCTCTTGCTATGCCGTCGAGGGCAGTGGTCCTCTGGGCGACATTCACCCCTGGATTGCGGCCCCGGGCGAGGACATCATCTCGGCCTTCAACCATTTCGTCACCCACAGCGACATGAGCGACGTTATCGTGA
Organism: uncultured Bacteroidales bacterium; assembly: GCA_902793405.1. Lineage (GTDB taxonomy): Bacteria > Bacteroidota > Bacteroidia > Bacteroidales > Muribaculaceae > Sodaliphilus. The sequence goes on from CADBDH010000033.1 coordinate 17,295, forward strand.
ACAACCCCACCAGCCCCTACGGACTGATGTCGGGCACCTCGATGGCCACCCCCATGGCCGCCGGCATCGTCGCCCTGTGGATGCAAGCGGCTACCGAGTGCGGCAAGCAGCTCACCCTGGGCGAAATCAAGACTATCATGAAGGAAACAGCCATCAGGGACACCTGGGTCACCGACGGCCCCCATGCCACACACTTCGGCAACGGCAAGATTGATGCCCTGGCCGGCATCGAGTACATCCTGCGGGAATACGGCGGCGACCAGCACACCCCCGGCGACGTCAACCACGACGGCGAGATCTCCGTCACCGACCTCACCTTATTGATTGACTACCTGCTGGGTCTAGAGCCCGACATCTGCACCACCTGTGGCGACATCAACGGCGACACCATCTTCAACATCGCCGACGTCACAGCCATCATCGACCTCCTCCTGAACGAACAATAACCTCGTTTAGGTCAGCAATCGACTTGGTGACGATCCAGAAGGCCTCGGAGAGAATGAGTGTACTCCCTTTTTAAGTAATAATGAGTAACTTTGCATCCCAGTTCCGTCTGTTGCGTTGTCAACGCAACATTCAATACAAGAAACAACGCAAGACAACGCAAGACGATGAAAAAAGAGACCTACAAAGCCCAAAAGCCCTTTGCAGGAGAGAAGAAGCCTTCCATGCTGCGCCGTTGTGTGGGTCATGATTACACAAGCCGGCAGATTTACATGATCACGATGGTGACCGAAGGGCGGCGCCAGCTATTCGGGCAAGTGGTGGGCAGGAGCGATGCCCCGGCAGGCAGCGACGATGCGCCCCGCATCGAGTTGTCGCCACTCGGGCAGCGCGTGAGCGACGAGTGGTGGGCTGCCTCACAACACCATCCCGAGGTCAAAGTCCTCGCCCTGCAGATGATGCCCGACCACCTGCACGGCATCCTGTTTGTTCGAGAACAGATGGAGAAGCCCCTGGGCATGCTCCTGCGCGGCTTCAAGCAGAGCTGCAACCGCCACTACCGCGAGCTGGTGCTCGGCATCACCCCGCCCGTCCCGTCTGTTGCGTTGTCAACGCAACAAACACGACCCAAGCAGGACCGCCGCAACGAGGACCGCTCCCACGGCATGCTGTTTGCCCGCGGCTATAATGACAAACTGTTGCTGCGTGAAGGCCAACTGGAAACCTGGATTCATTACCTCAACGACAACCCCCGTCGCCTGTTGATGAAACGCGAGCATCCCGACCTGTTTCGTGTCCAGCGTAACGTCGAGGCTGCCGGGATGACCTTCTCGGCCATCGGCAACCGCTTCCTGCTCGACCGTCCTGTGCGCCTGCAGGTGCAATGCTCACGCCGCCTGAGTGAAGCCGAGATCCAAGAGCAGGTCGCACACTTCCTGACAGCAGCTCGCCAAGGAGCCGTGCTAGTGTCACCCGCCATATCGCCTGGCGAGAAAGCCGTCATGCGGGCCGCATTCAACGAGGGTCTCCCGCTCATCTACCTGCAGGAGAACGGTTTCACCGACCTGGCAAAGCCCGGCGGCACAAGAATGGAAGCCTGTGCCCACGGCCAACTGCTCATCCTCGCCCCATGGGAACACCACAACGAGCAACTCACCATCAGCCGCAGCCAATGCCTAAGACTCAACGACATCGCCCGCCTGCTCACGACTGTTCCTTGAATTATCGTAAAAAATCGCAATCGCCATGCAGTCTTTTCATCCAATATGGCATCATAACAATAAAGGACGACCTTATTGGATGGACATGGAGCGTGTCATCGGGGCAGCTCTGGCTGGTGACCAACAGGCTATCGCCAAGCTCTATAACGCGTATTCCCACAAAGTGTTGGGGATATGCTATAACATTGTGGGCAGTCGTGCCGTAGCCGAGGAATTGTCCCATGATGCCTTTGTACTCGCTTTCTCCAAACTTGATCATCTGCGAAACCCAGAACGTTTTGACGCTTGGCTGTCAAGCATTGCGGCCAACGTGGCGTTGCGCTACAAGCAACGACATCATGAACTTGCCACTGTACCAATTGACAATATTCCCGATAATACGTTGATTGAAGATGATTCACAGGCTCTGCCATCAATGCAGGAAATCATGGCAGCAATTAACACATTACCCAACGGCTACGGCAAGGTGTTTAAGATGGCTGTCATGCAGGATATGTCGCACAAGGAAATCGGTGAAATCCTGGGCATTGCCGCCCACTCCTCATCATCTCAACTGGCACGCGCCAAGAAGATGTTGCAGCAATCGTTGGCCAAATATTGGGCTATCATCCTGCTTGCTCTACTCATACCCCTGGCATTATTGCTCCTACGCCAGTCCAAAACAATTGATGAGAAACAGCCAAAGACAGCCGAAACAAATGAGCCCATAGTCACCGATAAAAATCCACAAGTGACCAAACCTGCCCGTCAGCAACACAAAGAAAGCCGCAACATGGCCATTACTGTCCCCGAGAGATACAATCAGCCAAATGTGAGCATCGCAGACACAATTCAGCATGAGGAAGTTCCAAGACAGATGGTTGACACGACAACTGTTCCTGTTGAAAAGGCGTTGCCTCACCTCAAACTGAATGGCGATGTCCATTTTGCAAACGTCAGCCAAGGCACCACCATCCGGCCCACGAGAGACGATTTCAAGCGCTGGTCGGCCGATTTGGCCTACATGGGGCAACCCTCTCCAGAGGCAGATAGGATGGCACCTCACAATTTCATCGTCCCCGATTATACAGCGCCAAGCGTTCCTGGTGAACCAGACCCAACAATGTCCATTGATAACTGGAGCGATTATATCGCTTATCTCGAAGTAAAGAGTGACATCACGAGTGATCATGCAACAGATTGCCAATAGCAACGAGCCGCTGAACAATGGCCAGATCGTGCGCAAAACGCACCACAGTCTGCCACTGACTTATTCGTTGTCGTTGAGGTATCAAGCCACCAAGAGAATCGGCTTAGAGAGTGGCCTCCAGTACACAAGACTCAACTCACTGTTCCAGACGGGAGAAGGCATCAACCGCATCGATGAGAAACAGCGCATCGATTACCTGGGCGTACCTTTGAAGGTGTCCTATAGGATTTGGAGCGGCAAACATGTGGGCATCTACACTTCGGCTGGCGTGACACTGGAGATTCCAGTCAAGTCAACAGTCACGACAGAGTATATCTTGAACAACCAGCCACAACTGCGCGACAGCCATCACCTTGATGTGCCGTTGCAATGGTCAACGGGCATTGGCATCGGTGTTCAGTACAATATCACGCCCACCATCGGCATCTTTGCGGAGCCTGGCGTGCAGTACTACATTCCTGATGGCAGCGGCTTTGAAACCTACCGCACGCAGCATCCGTTCACCATCACAATTCCCGCCGGATTGCGATTCAC
>CADBDH010000034.1 GCA_902793405.1 uncultured Bacteroidales bacterium
CCGCCAAACTGTCAACCCAGTTTAGGCGAACGATAAAAATAGTGTAAACCAACTTAGTTAATCGCTCTCAAATCTGTCAACATTTTCTAGGGAAAGACAAGAATTGTCATCAGTGTTTCAAAATCATTAACGGGCAAGTGCCATTTCTTGGCACTTGCTCTCGCTATTTTTGCCCCGTAATCAATAAATTATTCACCATAAAACACAAAAATTACCATGCATTACAACCGTCAACCCCTCATCCCCGATACCCTCGACCCGTGGGAATCGCTATTCATTAACACCGACAATGATAACATCGCCAACTACAGGCCACATCCCATCGTCAACATTTGTGGTTCCACTGCTATTCATCGGCACGAAATCACTTTCCTGACGGGCTCATCACACTGCAGGGCACACGCAATGGCTAAGATGATAGCAGCAGCTGTCCTCAACGGCAACTATCCCTTTGCCCACTCTTTGCAGGTAGCACGGCAGGCCGACAGCAGCAATTCCGATGACAACGACACCCAGGCGAAGGTCATACCGGGAAAAGTCCTCTGGATTGATTCGGTCCACTCCTTCTACACCGTTTGTGGTTTCGTTGATGACTTCAAGCGCAATTTTGACGTCAATTCCGACAATTTCCGTGTCATGTGCCTCGACGACATCGGTACATTCAACGAGCGCGACGAAACAGTACATCAGCACATCATCAAAGCCATACGCGAGTTCAAACCCACACTGGTGGTTATTGACGACCTGGATCATCTCACTCCCGAGTGTGGCATGAATCTAGCCAATAACTTCTACCTCGCTATCAGGGAGACGCTCGACCACTACGATACGTCACTGCTTTGCGTTGGATACAATCTGATAGGAAGAGCAAAAGCCACGGCTGGATTTATCGGCAAGATGCTCTTTCCCGTCGCCAACAATGTCTTCCGCATCACCAACCGTGGCACCACTGCCCACGTCCGGCGCGTCAAGGGGGTGAGTGGTGATGACCAGTTCGAGTTCGCTTTCACGGTCAATGATCAGAATTTCCCGCAGGAAGTCGTGATGATTCCCGACAATACAACTGCCGAGGCTCGGTTCGCCGAGGTGACTGCAGTACAAGATATTTTTACCTCGGTCTTACCCGCCGATGAGGCGCTGACCCCCGACGAATTGCTCACAAGACTCAACAAGCGACACGATGACATGAACCGCCTCAACCGCAACCGGCACCTGATTGCGGGAGCACTCGCTCAAGGCATCATTGTTCGGGATGCCAACCGCCGTTATGCCATTAACAACGATAGGTGTAGCAAGAGCACGCTCACAAAACCAGACTATGACCCGCTCGATGATCTCATCACTAACATCCAGAAGCACAACAAGATACCAAATATCCCAAAGGAATATCCAATCAATTCGTTAACATATTTTAACCGCCGCGCACGACACGCTCACACCCCCGTCAGCAACTAGGGCAAGCCCAGCCAGCAACTCCCCCTCTAAGATTAGAGGGGGCAGGGGGCGTTGATGATATCCAAGGGTAGATGGACTGGACAGGGTGGACAGGGAAATCCAGCCCGTCCAGTAGGTCCAGGTCCCCTGTGCTGGGGCTCCGCCACGGCCCCATTTCCAGGAAACGTCATGTCACGTGGGCGGTGGCTCCGCCACCGTCTACTTGACAGCGATGATGTTACAAAAAATAAACATGCAAACGTTTGCATGGAAAATATCCACGAAAAAAGACGGAAAAATTGACATATTTAAAGGACAATCTGTTACTTTGATGCAGAAATTTTTAATCCTCTTACGATTATGAAGAACCAACGAACAATTTTCAAGTATTTATTGCCGTTGATGATGGCAATCGTTATCACTCAACAGGCATGGGCGGCTTTCGTGGGGCCACGTGACGACTTCCGCGACGAGAGCATCTATTTCGTGATCACCACTCGTTTCTATGACGGGGACCCGAGTAACAACGCGCAATGCTGGGACGGAGCCTCGGCGAACCATGGCGACCCTTGTTGGCGCGGCGACTTCAAAGGTCTAATTGAGAAATTGGACTACATCAAGGCGCTGGGCTTCACGGCGGTGTGGGTTACCCCGATTGTGGAGAACGCTTCTGGCCTTGACTATCACGGCTACCATGCCCGCAACTTCGGCCGCGTTGACCACCGCTACGAGAGCGGCGACACCACGTTCCAGACGCTTATCGACGAGGCCCATGCCCGCGGCATGAAGGTGCTGCTCGACGTGGTGCTGAACCACACGGGCAATTTTGGCGAAGAGCACCTGTGCAAACTGTTCACGCGCGACTGGAACGCCAACCAGTTCAAGATCAACGAGTGCATGTTGCCTTACACGACCGACTCGGTGGGTGGCAAACTGCCGACCAACTACGCCAACCTGCCGTCGGGCCAGCAGTATGATGCCCGGTTGAAACAGATGAAAAACACCGACAACCAGAACCACGACACGCACAACTACTGGCACCACTTCGGCCAATTCAATTGGGACGACAACACACGTTGGTGGGCTCAGATTGCCGGAGACTGCGTTGACCTGAACACCGAGAACCCCGCTGTTGCCGACTATCTGATCGACTGCTACGGCACGTTCATCAAGATGGGCGTTGACGGTTTTAGAATTGATACCGGTGGCCATATCTCCAGATTGACTTTCAACAAGATCTATATCCCTGCATTCAAGGCCCTGGGCGAGCAATACAAGAGCAAACGTCTCAATCAGGCTGATTTTTACATGTGCACCGAGGTGTGCGCCCGTTACCAGGGCAGCGTCACCTACCGCAACCAGCCCGCCCTGTCACCCTATTTCTACACTTGGGCCGAGAGCAAGAACTATAGCTGGAATGATGACGCCAGCTACTGGGATGGTATCGCTATCTATGAGAGCACCGATTTGAACTCTCTGGATAACATCAGCTCTTGCCAGCAGATGTATAATGACAACCATACGGAAACGAGCAGTGCCATGCCCACCTCTAACAACGCAGTGCTCGACGGTAACAACTATCACGCTCCTGACGTAAGCATGGCCTCGGGCCTGAACGTCATCGACTTTCCCGTTCATTACTCGTTCCACAACATTGCCAGCGTGTGGAACCTCGCCGTTACCGGTGACAAATATTATAATGATGCTACCTATAACGTGGTGTATGTCGACAGCCACGACTACAGCCCCGGCCCCAACGACAACATCCGCTTCAACGAGGGCACCGCGCAATGGGCCGAGAACCTGTCGCTGATGTTCACCTTCCGCGGCATTCCCTGCCTGTACTACGGCAGCGAGGTCGAGTTCAAGGCCGGCAAGACCATCGATCCCGGTGGCAACGGCTCGCTCAGGGACAGTGGCCGCGCCTACTACGGCGGTTACATCAAGGGCAATGTGACGACAAACGACTTCGGTGTAGCCAGCGGTGCCAGCGGCAATCTTGCCGCCACACTCTCCAAGCCCCTGGTCAAGCACCTGCAGCGCCTGAACCGCATCCGCCAGGCCGTTCCAGCCCTGCGCAAGGGCCAGTACAGCACCAGCGGCTGTAGCTCGACGGGCGGTTACGCCTTCAAGCGCCGCTATACCGACGGCACTACCGACAGCTACGCCCTCGTGACCATCAATGGCCCCGCCACCTTCACCGGCGTGCTCAACGGCACCTATACCGACTGTGTGACGGGCGATGTGAAGACGGTGACCAACGGCACCTTGACGACCACAGCCTGCAGCGGCAAGGGCAACCTGCGCGTGTATGTGCTCTCGACCAGTCTGACTCCCGCCCCAGGCAAGATTGGAGAAGACGGGCCCTACCTGTACACCAGCAGTGCCAACACCGGCAACGTGCTGAGCTATGACGGCACCGAGGAAGAGTTGTCGAGCAACGACGGCGAGGGCAACGGCAGCAGCCAGCCCGGCACGCTGGAGCCCTACGAGCCCAGCTGCGAGGAAGATGACATGAGCGTGTTCCTGGAAACAGGCACCAGCGTGAGCAGCGTGACGACGTGGGTGTGGAACAGCAGCAGCAACTTTACCGGCGGCTCATGGCCTGGCCAGGCGATGACCCTGATGGGCAGCACAACCGACGGCACCCGCAAGATATGGAAATGGACCTATGAAGGAACGCTGACCAGCGACCCCACCGGCATCATCTTTGTCACCGACGGGCAGCAGACCAGCGACCTGACCTTCAGGAACCACGGTTACTACATCGACGGCACATGGCATCACGAGGTGACCAACTACACCTCGCCCGCCCCCACCCTGACCATCGACAAGGCCAGCGGCCAGTATGAGGGCAGCGTTACCGTAACCATCACAGCCAGCGAGAGCGATGCCGTCATCGTCTACACGACCGACGGCAGCATGCCCACCGCCAGCAGCCGTCAGGCGACAGGCCAAGTGAGGCTGACCTTCACCGACAACACCGTGCTGACTGCCGGTGTCCTGTTTGAAGGCAAGGTGCGTAACGTGCTGCAACGTGAATACATCTTCCACGGCTTCGTTCCCTATACCGCCACAGTCTATGTCAAAGACCCGACCAGCGCCCCCAACAACTGGGGCAGCGTTTACATCTATGCCTGGGATTCGACGGGAGCCATCAGCGACAGTTGGCCCGGCGTCAGGGTCACCGACACCAAGACGGTGATGGGCCAGCGGTTCTACTACCGCACCTTCAACATCGGCAGTGACGACTACGACTTCAATGTCGTGCTCAGCCAGGGCGACAACCAGCATCAGAGCGTTGACGTGACAGGCATCAATCAAGACATCTATCTCGAGATCACCTCAACCACAAACAAATATACCGTTGCCGACATCACCGATCAATACAGTTACCTGCGCGGTGACGTGAACAATGACGGCGAAATCAACATCGGTGACGCTTCGGCCGTGATTGACATCATACTGGGTTCGCAAGCCGATGCGGCAACCCTCATGCGCTGCGATGTGAACGGTGACGGCGAGGTAAATATAGGCGATGTCGCATCTATCATCGACATATTACTGAAATAAGTAGGGAGATTGACGGCATGGGGAGGTGAATTAACCTTTTTTAATCCTATTTTTGGATGCCGTTAAGTTTTTTGGCAGTAATTTTGCGCCATCAAATAGAAGGTAATAATTTTTTTCATAAGGTAAAGCTTTTTGGAACAAAGACTCTCCGTGACGGCGAGTCTTTTTCATTTTTTGTGTGATTGGTTTCTATAATTTTGGCTAGGCGGGAAAAATAGTGTAATTTCGCATCGATTTTTTTAAAACAACAGAAAAAAGCATGAAAAGAATCATTCTGATGATGGCCGTCCTTGCAATGCTAACGGCGTGCGACGGCAACAAGTTCCATATCGACGGCACCATTGAGGGCGCCAGTGACTCGACCCTTGTCCTCGAGCAGTCGAGCAACGGCGAGTGGCTCGTCATTGACAGCATCAAGGTGGGCAATAACGGTAAGTTCAGTGTGAGTGCTACCGCACCCGAGGTTCCCAGCATCTACCAGCTGCGTCTGGGCAACCAGTCGATCTGTTTCCCCATTGACAGTCTGGACCACCTGACCATCTCGGCCAAGCTGCCCAACATGGGTATCGACTACACCCTGAGCGGCAGCGAGCATGCCGAGCAAGTGATGAAGATTGACAAGGAGGCAATGCAGTTTGCCGGCGGCAAAGGCACCGCAGCCGAACTGGAAGCCTGGAAAACCAAGCTGTCCCAACAGATTGCTGCCGATCCCAGCGGCATTGTCGCCTACTATGCCATCAACAAATACATCGACGGCAAACCGCTGTATGACCCGATGAACGACAATGACTTGCGCATCATTGGCGCTGTAGCCAACTCCTTCAACTCGTTCCGTCCCGACGACCCGCGCACCAACTATCTGGTGAACCTGTTGCTGGACGGACAGCGTCGCCGTCGTGCCATGAGCGCTGCCAACGACACCGTGTATGCCGATGTGGCAAGCCTGATCGAAATCAAATTGCAAGACAGCAATGGCAAGGAACAGGTCCTGTCGAAAGTCGCTAGCGAGAACCGCATCGTCCTGCTCGACTTCACGGCCTATACCACCGAGATATCTCCCCAGCTGAACAAGCTGCTCAACGACGTTTACCAGCAGTACCACAGCCGTGGATTGCAGATCTTCCAGGTGAGCGTGGACGAGGACAACGTAGCCTGGCGCAAGGCATCACAGAATCTGCCCTGGATAACCGTCTTTGACCCCAACAGCATCAATTCACAGATTATTGGAGCATATAACGTCAACGGTATTCCCACCACCTTTATCATCAAGGGTGGCGAAATCGTTGAGCGCGTTGAAGACGCGACCCGTCTGAAAGCCGCTGTCGGAAAATATTTCTAATCGGGTAAATCCCAATCAGATCATACAGGGTAACGACGTAAAAGGATACCCTTTATCATCTACAAGCCGTTCCAGAAGTCGAGGTACCGTTGTGCCACTACTGGAGCGGCATTGTGTTTCTCGACAAATGCCCGGCTGGCCCGTGCCAGTTGGGGCAGCTGGTCGCGGTTCTCGACCAGCCATGCCAGTTTGCGGTCAATGTCGCCCTCCTCGACGGGCGACACATTAAATATAGGTTTGTTGACGGTCTCGCCAATGAGCTCATAGTACTCGGGTTCGGCGCCCGATACGGCAACCAGACCTTGAGCCATGGCGATGAGAGCATTGGTGCTGGGCGTGTAGCTATAAAGCTGGTCAAGAATGACATGGGAATCCCGCATACGCCGCGTGTACTCCTCGTAGGGCAGGTTCTCTACCACTTCGAGTTCGGTTATTCCCGGATAGCGGTCATGGACACGCTTCATGGTGGCAAGCAACCTGTCGGTTCCCTTGACCACGTGACGGTCGCGCTGAATGCCGATGAACAGGCGCACCTTGTCAGGGGCTTCATTCAACGGCCTGAACGACAATGACTCGGTATCGATGGGGATGCCGGCATAGGCGACACGGTCACCAAGCAACGGACGATAGGCAGCATAATATTCATACAAGCATGCCACGGCCCCGTCAATGCCCTGCAGGATGTGGTCGCTGTGGGTCCTCATGAACGGCTGTCGCCAGTTGTCCTGCTGCTGGGCAACATACTCACTCGAGTTGACATAGGGCGACGGCTGGTCGCCAATCATGTAATCGCTGTAGCGGTAGGTGTGTCCGTCATGGCAGGCATCGTAGTAGACCATGTCGGTCGCCAGAGCCGACAAGACCATGTGGGTGTTGTGGGCCTTGAGGTAGTCAAACACCTTGGCAACACGATGCGGCTTGAGGCGCAGGAAGATGGGGGAAGCAATCTGGACAATGTCATAACCGGTCATGAGCGGCAGCGCCTTCTTGATATCATACAGATAGCGCAAAGTGCCCACTATGCCGGGGCGTCGCAGCAGATTGATATCCCGATGGGTGTTCATCCAGCGGGAACCGTCGGATGCCACTATTGCCTCGTGCCCCATTCGCCGCAGTTCCTGGGCCAGGCAGTTGTGCATATTGCTGGCGTCGCCAGCGAAGAGTATCTTCATAGCAAGTGCAAAATTAGAGCAAGTCGGACAGATAAGCAAATATTCAATTTTGATTTTGTCCAGGGGCTGGCAAAATAGCTCAAAAGAAGTCCATTTTTTGCATCCAATCAAAAAAAGCAGTACCTTTACCCCAATTTAATGACCCACCCATGGAGATATCTGTCATCATACCCGTTTATAACCGTGCAGCGGTTGTTGGATCCACCCTTGACAGTGTGCTCGCACAGAGCCATCGGCCGTTGCAAGTCGTGCTGGTTGACAACGACAGCACCGACGAGTCGCGGCAAGTGCTCGAGGACTTCAGACAGTCGCACCAGAGCGGAGATTTCAGCGTCGTGGTCATGAGCGAGAGCCACCACACGGCAGGTGCGGCACGCAACCGCGGCTTTGAACAGGCGACAGGCGAGTGGGTACTCTTCTTTGACAGTGACGACCAGATGGAGGAAGACCTGGTAGCGTCCTATGTCAAGTTGATTGAGAAAGCCCGCAGCCGCGGGAAGGCACTCGACCTGATCAGCGCCCGTTCGACACTCGTCTTTCCCGACGGCAGCCAGCGCAAGGCTCCATTTCACCGCGGCGACCTGTTTGCCAACCACATCCTGCACGGCCAGCTGGCGACACAGCGCTATGCCGTGAGGCGCGAGTTTTTTGCCTCGACCGACGGATGGAACATCAATCTCCCGCGCTGGAACGATTGGGAAGTGGGCCTCAGGCTGCTGCTTGCCAAACCACATGTCACCTATATGGGAGGGCGTTCCAGGGTCATCATCAACCATAACGGGGCCGACTCCATCACCGGCACCGAGTTCCATAGCCGCCACGGCGAGTGGGAACACGTCATCGACATCATGAGAAACGAAGTGAGATGCTCACAACTCAAGCCCAAACACAGGATACGGTTTGAGCGCCTGCTGGAATACCGGCGCATGGTGCTGGCCGCCCAGTATGAGCGCGAGGGACATCCCGAACTGGCCAAGCCGCTGTGCCAACAAGCCTACAAGACATTGGCCGAGAGCTATGGCCACAACCGCCGCTGGCGTTGGATTGTCGCTCCAGTGACACGGCGCCTGTTTGCCCGCATTGCCGCCGGCAAGCGCGGTTCGGCCCGCATCGCACGACTGCTGTACTAAAACTTTGCAACCCGGTTGCACCGGGTTATGTGTACCTTTGCTGCCAGTAATTGACAACAAAGGAGTTTTCGATATGGCACATAGTCACGAACACAATCACGAAGAAGAAAATACCAGTTGGTGGAAACCGGCTTTGTCGCTGGCCATGCTGGTGGCCGGCATCATCATGAGCACGACCGATGTGCCATGGTTCCAAAACGGCTGGATAAGGCTGGCCTGGTATGCCGCCGCATGGCTCCCCGTGGGGCTTGGCGTCCTACTTGAAGCCGTTGAAGAGGCCCGCGAGGGAGAAATCTTCAGCGAATTCCTGCTGATGACCGTAGCAAGCATCGGTGCGTTCGCCATCGGCGAGTATCCCGAAGCGGTGGCCGTAATGGCCCTATACTGCATTGGCGAGGCGCTGCAAGACAGGGCTGTAGATCATGCCCGTGGCAATATCCGATCACTGATTGCCTTCAGGCCTGACAAAGCCGTGGTCTTCAAGAATGACAAGCGGGAAACCGTTGACCCCGCCGACGTCCAGGTGGGCGACATCGTGGAGGTCAAGGCTGGTGAACGTGTTCCCATCGACGGCATCCTCACAGTCGAGACCGCCGTTGTTAACACGGCTGCACTGACAGGCGAGAGCATGCCGCGCGTTATAGAGCAGAACGAGGAAGTGCTCGCCGGAATGATTCCCTGCGAAAGCACGATTCAGCTCAAGGCCATGCGTCCCGCCAGCGAGAGCGCCATGTCGCGCATCCTGCATCTGGTCGAAGAGGCCGCCGAGCGCAAGGCTCCCGCCGAACTGTTCATCAGGCGCTTTGCCAAGATTTACACTCCCGTCGTTGTCGGGCTCGCCGTGCTGGTCGCCTTCATTCCCTGGCTTTACTCACTTGCCGTGCCCTCGTTCAGCTATGACTGGGCCGAATGGCTGCACCGCGCACTCATCTTCCTTGTCATCTCGTGCCCGTGTGCCCTCGTCATCAGCATTCCCCTGAGTTACTTTGCCGGCATCGGGGCGGCTTCACGTCGCGGCATCCTGTTCAAGGGCAGCAACTACCTGGATGCCATCGCCAACGTGGACACCATTGTATTTGACAAAACAGGGACATTGACCACCGGGCAATTTGCAGTCACGTCGGTTTCGGGTTTGACGCCTGCCCAGGTAGCCACCGTTGCCGCCATTGAGCAAGACAGTCCCCACCCCATCGCTCACGCCATCGTCAGTTACCAAAAGCCCTCGGACGTAGAGGTCTCAAGCCTGAAGAACATAGCCGGATACGGCCTCAGTGCCACTGTCAACGGCCAATCGTGGCTCGTGGGAGCTACCCGGCTGCTGGAACATGAAGGTGTAAACTTTCCCGATGACTTGCCGGAAATCAGCGGGACCATGGTCGCCGTGGCCATTGACGGCAAGTATTCAGGCTATATCCTGCTCAAGGATATGCCCAAGGACGATGCCGCCGGCGCTATCGCCAAACTGGACAAACTGGAAATCGAAACGGTGATGCTGTCGGGCGACAAGCAAGCCATCGTCGACGACACAGCCACACAACTGGGCATGAAACAGGCCCATGGCGACCTGCTGCCGCAAGACAAGGCCAACCACATCAAGGGGCTGCAGGACAACGGCAAGCGGCAAGTGGCATTTGTTGGGGACGGCATGAACGATGCCCCCGTGCTGGCACTGAGCGACGTGGGCATTGCCATGGGGGCGCTGGGCAGCGACATGGCCATCGAGACGGCCGACGTTGTCATCCAGACCGATCAGCCCTCGCGCGTTGCCGATGCCGTGACGCTGGGTCGCCGCACTCGCAGCATCGTGAAGCAAAACATCGTTATTGCTATTGGAATCAAGGTATTAGTGATGATACTGGGTGTATTGGGTGTAGCCAACCTGTGGGAAGCGGTCTTTGCCGATGTGGGCGTCGCCCTGCTGTGTGTGCTCAATTCCCTGCGCCTGATGCGGGCAATCGCTTAGTCAATGGCGCTTGAAGCGAGCCTTGAGGCGTTTCCACCCCTCAACTCCCAGGATAGTGAGGCCACCGTATTGAAAGGTCTTGGCCAGGCCAAAGAAAATCACCCATAAGACGCCCTTGGCCTTTGCACTGATTGGCAAAGCCATTTGAGCAAACGAAAAAATATAGCACGGCACGCACAACGAAAGCACAATCACCCCTGTGCGGAACGACAGGCGACTGAGCCATTGCTTAACAGCCTCGAGTGCTCCTCGTGCCCTACCCGGCTGCCGATTGTTATTTTGATGATTCTCCATAAAAAAAGCAAGGGCCGAGGCGCTGAATGTGTGCCTCGGTCCTCATTTTTTATCTCAAAGAAAGATGGCTTATTATGCCTCCTCCTTCTTGACGATGCGACGCTCTTTGATGCGAGCCTTCTTACCGGTGAGACCACGCAGGTAATACAGCTTGGCGCGACGTACCTTACCATGCTTGTTGATGGTAATGCTGTCGATAAACGGAGATTCGAGCGGGAAAATACGCTCTACGCCGATGTTGTCGCTGATTTTGCGAACGGTGAAACGTCTCTTCTCACCCTCGCCATTCATCTTAATCACCACACCACGGTACATCTGGATACGCTCCTTGTTACCCTCCTTGATGCGGTATGCTACCGTGATTGTGTCACCCGGGAAAAACTGCGGGTGCTGCTTGTTCGTAGCAAATGCTTGTTCTGCAACTTTAATCAAGTCCATTGTTATGTCTTTTAATTCGTTAATAATCACTTCGTAATATACACAAGCCACTCTATTTCTTGTCAGAGATTACGAAAAGCGGTGCAAAGGTAGTACAAATTCCTGAACTGACAAGTGCAAAACCGAATTTTTTAAAAAATATTATCAATACGCAATGTTCATTCCCACAATGACATCGATCAATGCCGACAGGTCGTCAATGCTGGCACTGCCGTCGCCGTCGAGATCGATATTATCGGGATTTATACCCTCGGTACGGCCGGTCAACAGATAATCAATCAGACTCGTCAAATCATACAGATTGATCATGCCGTCACCATCCACATCACCGGGCCTGCCTGCAAACGTGTTGTTATCCAAATAGACGATGCGACGCCTGATCCAATCGCTCAGGTACTCAAATTCCTCATAGAAATCGATGGGACGGTGGGCAATGTCGGGCGAGCCAGTCCAGCGTTCACGTTCGCGCTCCAGGGCACCGCTCTGTTCCAGGGCGTCGAAGACAGCCTTATAGCGGGCCACCATATAATCGGGGTCAAACACCGTTTCACGCAGTTGCCAATAACGGTTCTTCACACGGCTCATGAACGAGGGCAATTCCTTCAAGCGCATGAACAGCATATTGCGTGACATTGCAGTGAACCGGCACGTTTCAAACTCGTTCTCGGGCTGAATCTCGGGAGCGCGGAACAGACCATCGGCATCATACCAGTGCTGTCCAACTGTTGCCTCCAAATCCCATACCGAGAGCGTCAGCTTCTTATCTTTTGTGCTGTCGTAGCAACTCCAGATGATGTTCTTGCAGGTGTTGTCGATAGCAAACATCGTGTGGAGGAACACATAATAATCGGCCAGCACGGGCAGGTCGAAATAATCGCCCACCTCACGGGCAAACGTCTCATCGTCGCTGGTGGCCACGAATCGGATAGCATTGCTCAGCAACGAATAATCGGTGGGATTCACATCGTCGATATCGGGGTACATCAGGTCGAATCCTGCCCAATGGTCAGAGGTGTTGTCCAAGGCCGAATCCTGGCGGAACAACGTCTGGCGCGAATACACCTTGCCCTTCCACATGAAGCCATGGAACACGCCGTTCTCGTCATCATACTTCTTGAGCTTCATCTGCTTGCGGTCCAAGAACTCGGTCATGTCGAAGAAGCCCATGTACTCGTCATTGAGGAACACCTCGACATGTTCACCACGGGAATAGTTCCTTGCATTGGGTTGCTTATCGGCATAATAGGGTTTGGAATCCATGTCGGCCCACAGGGCATGAGCCACCTTGTTGCGGAAACGTAACATGTCGATGATACCCGCGTCAAGCCTCCAGTGGTTGTCGTTGCGCAGGCCGAAGAACGACACGTCCATCTTTTCGCCTTGATCATCGACAAACTTGATATGATAGTTGTGCTTCTCGATCCAGTCATAGAGCGTTGTGCCGCCAGCCCACTTGATGCGGGCATTGTAATCGCGGGTTTCATGCTCCTCGGGCAACGTCATCTGGACTTTTCCTAAGGCATACTCGTCGGTAAATGTGCCCTCCATGCGCAAGATGGGCATGGTAGTGAAGCGAAGGTCCGCCTTAGTCAGGATCTTATTGTGCGAGATATACATCGTGTAGGTAACATCGGGACCCACTTGGGGAAGCACGATTGTTGAATCTACTCGCTTGTTGTTAATAACCACCCACGCCACCGTGTCGTCGAGAACAACGGGGAATTCACAGGCATTGCCGAATGCCGACTGGGGTACCGTCAAGAGGTAGCTCTCGGAGTGTTTATCGTAGGCCAACCTCCTGCCATCTATTGTCATTTGGGCCCAAGATGTGGCAACACACATCAGCATGGCCACAAATGCTACAAATAATTGTTTCATCTCTATACTTAAAATTTATTGCAAATATTCTTGAATATATAGTTCACATGAAGCGACAAGCTGGTCATACCACTGCTGCCCGAAACGCTCAATCAACGGTTCACGCAGGAACTGGTACAGGCGGATTCCCTCACGGCGCCCGAGTACCTCGGCACACTTGCAGATTTTCCAACGGTCAAAATTGACGGCCTCATAGCCGGGGAAACGCTTGATGCGCACCGGATAAAGGTAGCACGAAATGGGTTTGCGCCACTTGATGCGGCCTTCGCGGTAGGCCTTCTCGATGGCACACAGGCACATACCACCTCGCTCATAGGTCGTAAACACACAGTTGGCACCGCCCACGAGCTGGGTCACCAATTCACCCTCAACGTCGACATAGGCCACGCCATGCTCCTTGATCTGCTCCTGGGCTTGGGGCAGCAGGTCATCCCACACCTCAGGCAAAATCTCCTTGAGCTGCTGGTACTCCTGTTCGGTCAACGGCGCTCCTGAATCCCCCTCGATGCAGCAGGCGCCCAGACACGTGTCCAGGTCACAGCAAAAAAAGCGTTCGACCAGGTCCAGGCTCACTAATGTACCGTCAATATCAAACATCGCTCAACAGCAGTTTATTTGTTCTCGACAAGTGCCGACAGAGCATGCTCAAGGTCGGTACTCGACAGGTTCAAGTGTAATTCTCCCTTGTGGGCATAGGAGATGCGGCCGGTTTCCTCGCTCACGACGATGGCAATAGCATCGGTAGCCTGGGCAATGCCCTTGGCCGAGCGGTGCCTCAGTCCCAGATAACGGGGAATGTTGGTGTCGTGCGATACCGGCAGGATGCATCCTGCACTCATGATTTTGCTGCCTGCAATGATGAGGGCACCATCATGCAGGGGGCTGTTCTTGAAAAAGATGTTCTCGATGAGGCGGGAGTTGATATCGGCGTTAATCATATCGCCCGTGCGTTCATAGTCGGTCAACGGTATGGTCCGCTGGATAACGATGAGTGCGCCGGTCTTGGTCTTGGCCATGTTCATGCAGGCATAGACCACAGGCATAATCCACTTTTTCTCATCCTCGACCTCGGCCTTGCTTTTGAACAATTTTTCAAAGACCTTGAGGCCTCGCCTGGAGCCCAACTCGGTGAGAAAGCGCTTGATCTCGTCCTGGAACAGGATAACGAGGATAAACAGGCCGATGTCGATGAACTTGTCCATGAACGTGCCTATCAGGCGCATGTCCAGGATTTTGTACATCACAACCCAAGCGACGACAAACGCCAGCACACCCACGAAGATGTCGAGCGAGCCCGAATTCTTCATCGTGCGGTACAGGTAGTACAACAACGTTGCCACCAGCAGGATGTCGAGCAGGTCCTTGATGCTGAAAAGAGTGAAAATTGATGATGCCATTATCTTGTTGTCATTTAGTCATTGAGGTGATGCTTTGACGCATCTGTGTAGTGAGTTTAACCGCTTCGGCAGCAGCACGCACATCGTGCACACGCAAGAAGTGGGTTCCTTGCATCAGGGCCACGGTGTTGACCACAGTGGTTCCATTCAACGCATGGTCGGCGTCACAGGCCAGCGGCGTGTAAATCATGCGTTTGCGCGACACGCCCACCAGCAGCGGAGCGTTGAGGGCATGAAAAGCCTCGAGACGCATCAGCAGTTCATAGTTCTGCTCCATCGTCTTGGCAAAGCCAAAGCCCGGGTCGGCAATGACGTCGGCCACTCCCAGTTGCCTCAGTTCGTCGATGCGGCGTGCCATCCATTCCAGGACATCGGCAGCGACGTTGTCATAGTCCGTCAGGCCGGCCATCGTCTCGGGGGTGCCACGCATATGCATGAGCACATAGGGAACCCTCAGACTGGCCACCGTAGAAAACATCGCCTCGTCGAGCGTACCGCCCGAGATGTCGTTGATGATATCAGCGCCCCACTGCTCCACACAGCGACGCGCCACCTCGGCACGATAGGTATCCACCGACACGATGGCATCGGGAGCCGCACGGCGAATGGCGGCAAGCGCCCATTCCAGACGTTCCATCTCGCCCGTCGCGTCAACCGACTCACTACCCGGACGCGTGGAGCAGGCGCCCACGTCAATCACATCAGCGCCCTCGGCCAGCATAGTCTGTACCCGCTCGATAAGCGACTGTTCATCAGCGACTCGGCTGCCGCTGTAGAACGAGTCGGGCGTGACGTTGACAATGCCCATCACCCACGGACGGTCGATGGTCACCAGCTGCCCTTTCAGGTTGAGGCTATAAGGCTTGAACGGCTGCATGATTGCGATTGTCACTTTTTAACCCGCAAAAGTACAAAAAATATCCGAAAAATGGCTTACCTTTGCGGTAAAGAAATGACAAGACATGGCTACAACTATAGAAGACAATGACATCAAGCGGGCGCCTATCGGAGTTTTTGACTCAGGATTTGGCGGATTAACCATCCTGCGGGACATCCGTCGGGTATTGCCGCAATACGACTATCTGTTTGTGGGGGACAATGCACGGGCGCCTTACGGAACGCGCTCACGCGAGCTGGTCTATGAGTTCACACTCCAGGCTGTCAAGCACCTGTTTGCCCAGGGGTGTCATCTGATTATCCTCGCCTGCAACACCGCCTCGGCTGAGGCATTGCGCACCATACAGCAGCAAGACCTCCCCACCCTGGCACCCGACCGCCGCGTGCTGGGTGTCGTGCGTCCCACGGTGGAGTATGTCGGCTCACAGACGCGTACCGGCCACATCGGCGTGTTCGGCACGCCCGGTACCATTGCCAGCCGCAGCTATAACATTGAAATCGAAGGGATGTACCCTAATTTCAAAGTCCATGGCCATGCCTGTCCCATGTGGGTGCCGCTGGTCGAGAACCGTGAGAGCGGCAACGACGGCGCCGACTATTTTGTCAAGAAAGACATCGACCTGCTCATGAACGAGTGCCCCGACATCGACACGGTGATTCTGGGATGCACCCACTATCCCCTGCTCATCGATAAAATCAACCGCTACAAGCCACAAGGACTCAACGTCATCCAGCAGGGGCCCATCGTTGCCGACAGCCTGGCCGATTACCTGCAACGGCATCCCGAAATCGAGCGCCACTGCAGCCGTGGCGGCACCTGCCAATACTTCACCACCGAGGACCCGGACCACTTCTCCCCGCTGGCCAGCGTGTTTGTCAACGAACCCGTCGACGCCCACCGCATCATCCTGTAAACCTATCCCAAGCGTAGAAAAGCAACTACAGCCAAGTTTCCCACATCTTTAGATATGATTGACCAAAGGTATTCATTCACAAGATTTTGGGAAGAAATCTTGCACATATCAAGGTTTATGATTATATTTGCCTACAAATTATAACATTTGTTATTATTTTCCGTAAAATATTGACACTAACTTTCTATAAATCAGCAACATAATAAACCATCTTTAATCTTTCCAACGGATTAATGAGTAGTATTTGAAATATTCAATTCCCTAAAACCAATATTATTATGAAGACAGTTAATATTTTTCTTGCAGGCGCAAAAGATATTATTGATGAGCGCAATGCTATAAAAGCCATTGCTCATGATTTCAACACTAAACTTAAACATAAAATTGCAGGCTTAAATATAAACGTGCAATCTTATGAAAATTTCAATAACAATCAACTCGAATACAATGATTATATTGAAAACGAATCAGACATTGTAATCTTTTTGTTGAAAGACAAAATAGGACCGATAACAGAAAAAGAATTCATTCTCGCTGCTGAAGCGTATAAAGCAAAAAAGATTCCAGAAATCATGGTTTTTCTGCAATCAAATGGCGATGACTCTCAAGCTGCTAACCAGATTCGTGGTTTAATAAAACAGCATTTAGACAACATCTATTATGTTCCGTTTGATGATTCTAAAGACCTCACCATGAAGGCTCGTGAACGCATTTTGAACTATCTATGGCCCACCATCTCTAAAAAGATGAAGACCTTACGAAAAATTGCGAGCGTTCTTGGAGCTCTATCTCTATTATTATTTGGCCTTATTGGCTACAACATGTGGAAAAACGCTAAACAATCCGAGCCAATCCTTCTTTTTGCAGGCGGTGGTTCTGTCGCTAATTACATCCATGAAAAATGCAACATTGACATTGAGCAAGAAAAAAATTCCATGTATACTCGAATGCCGAGCAATCACGCATGGGTTTTCATTAATGAAGAAGCGAATAAGAAAACATCAGACTCAGAGAAGCACAACAATATAGATTTCATTCCAATTTGCCTTTCAGCTGACAAAGCCACAGAGAGCGACTTTATCCCAACAAGCATAAGAGATAAATTTCATGAGAAATATTCTATTCTATCGTATTATCTCGGCAATGATACTCTAATATTATACCTCTGTAATAATATCTGGAACTTAGAGAAATCAAATTTTGAGTTCTTTGAAAATGATAGTAACAAGCTGACAACAAACGATCTCAATTTAATAATCGAGAAATATTATAAGTATCTTTTCACTACTCGTAAAGGAAGTGGGACATTATGTTATTATCAAACTAATGCAATGTCCAAACAGAATGCCGACTCAATCGAGTCCTGGTTAGATCAAGGTTTTGTAACTGTGTACAATGAAAAGTCAGATCTTACAATTTTCAGCACAGACAACAAAAACAACAACAAACTGTTTGCTATTATGGGTAGCAAATACTATTATCACAGATTATTAAAAGAAGAAAAAGAAAAAAAAGATACACAATATGACTATAAAGAACTCCTCATAATTAATCGTGATGGAGGCACTTTGTATAAAGACATGTATCTATATTTTGTCGGAGAGAAAGACCCAAGAGATTCCAGGAATATTCTTATTCCCCGTAATATCTATGATTTCATAAAACGATTAAAACTATCTAAGGAACTTAAGGAATCCGTACCACGCACTGATAATCTTATTATTCCATTAAATCACAAGTAAGTACAACCATCAGCGGAATTAAGTGAACCTCTTAACGCAGTCGATGACCAAATTATCTTTTGACGGAAGATTAAAAAACAAATAATTGACTGCCATATTTGGTTTAAAAGACTCCTATATCTTTTCTCTAAATCAAATAAGGGGCAACATAAGTTGTTCCTTATTTGATTTAGTATTATTGGTGTCCAGTAAAAATTCGATAATGCCCAATAAGTACCTCAATGTCAATGCTGTTATGGCATTTTCGCATGAAGGGACTCACATTGAAGCCCGTTAGGAGTGACAGATTGTAAATCAATGACTTAGTGCCGCCCCGATGGGGCTTGGACGTGTGATCTCTACCGCTGCAGGGGTTACACTCGGCTTCGCCTCGTTACACCCCTGCCTAAGTGAAGTGCACCCCAAAAGTTGGACACAAAACTTTTGGAGTATGAAGTATAGTTTTAAAGAAAAGCTGGCAATTGTAAGTGAAGTCATTTGCGGCAAAAG
>CADBDH010000035.1 GCA_902793405.1 uncultured Bacteroidales bacterium
CATAAAGGTGCCTGATGTAGTTGCGTTGCTTGATATTGCTGCGAACAAGTAATACCAACGCAATCAGGATGATGGCGGCAATCAGACTCATCATGAGCAACAACTGATGGGCGCGTTCATGCTTGGCCTGAATCTGCTCCACCTGCTCATTGACACGGCGCATCTCTTCCAGGAACCGCGATTTCTCTAACCTCTCGGCATGGCTCTTCTGGATAAACCTGTCACGCGTCTTGAGGTAAATGTATTCAAACTCATTGGCTTTCGGCTCATTACCCATTGCCTTATAGACTCGGATCATCTCTTGATAGGTGTTGATCAGGTCGGTATCCAAGCCCTGACTCTGTGCATCGGCCACATTCTGCTCGAGACACGCAATGGCTTCGGTATAGCGATGCAAGGCAGCCAGCACTTCAGCCTGCTTCATTCGGGCCATGATGATGCACTGCTGGCGGTTAGTCGTCAGGTGCTCGGCCTGTAGCGCCATCTGCTTGTAGAAAGCCAATGCTTGAGAATACTGCCCTGCCAGAAAAGCCTCCACGCCTTGGCAAAACATGAGGGTACT
Source organism: uncultured Bacteroidales bacterium (assembly GCA_902793405.1). Taxonomy (GTDB): domain Bacteria; phylum Bacteroidota; class Bacteroidia; order Bacteroidales; family Muribaculaceae; genus Sodaliphilus. The sequence goes on from CADBDH010000035.1 coordinate 563, forward strand.
CTGCCACATCTCCACGCTCTGGTCGAGTGGCAACTGCTTAAAACGGTCCAATTCGGGCTTAATCGGCCGAATGCCAGACTTGCTGTCCACCATGGTCAACATATTATAGACACTCGTCACGGCCACGTTCCATTCCTTGACCTTAACAGCCTGATTAAAAGCGAGCTTTGTATTATCAAGAGCTTCACTCGATAGCGTTTCCTCACCAATGAGTTCATCACGGCTATCCATCAGCGAGGCCAAGTTCATGTAGGCATAGGCTTTATTGACCTCAAAGCCATATTGTTCAGAGATTTCAAGCGAACGGTTCAAACTCTCATAAGCCTTCTCATAGTTGAAGTAATAAGCGCCATAGATATAGCCTAGATTATTGAAGGCGCGCGCCACGAGATACACCGAGTCGCGGTTCAGACTCTTATCAGTGACCCGATTTGACACAATGGTGTAACACACAAGCGCACTATCGACTTGACACAGATCCTGCAAAAAATGCTGCCCGCGATGCATCAGCTCAGACGTGCTCAGTTTAGTCCAGCGATTGTATTGGTCCACACTGTAGGGCATGTGAGTTGCCATCGCTACTAGGTAAAGTATTGATGTTAAAAGAATGGTATATCTCCGTTTTACATTCATTATCCGGTCAGCGCCTAGGGATGCAAAGGTAATTCTTTTTTGATAACCGCGCCGCATATCCACCAACAAAAAGTTGGGACCCATGCAAGATGGACCCCAACACAGTTTTTCACACTTTTAAGCGGACTTCTATCATTTGCCGGCAAGCAGCATGTCGATGAGTCTGGCCACGTCGGCGATATTGATTTCGCCGTCGCCGTCAACATCGGCACAGATGCTGCAAATGTCAGTGCTGCCGGCCAGCAGGCTGTCGGCCAGTTCGGCCACATCGCTGATGTTGACAGTACCATCGTGGTTCACATCGCCCAGCTGATAGGAATGGCCGTTGTCGAACAATGTCACAACCTGTGACTTGCTCCAGCCGCTCTGGGTGCCGTCGGTGTACAGGGCCTTTACCCTGAAGAAGAACGTGCCGGCCTCGGTCAGGTTCTGCACCAGGTAATGCTTGTCGGTGATACCCTTGACAAGGCGGTAGTCCTCGCCACCTTCCTCGGAAACAGACTTGAACGAAGTCAAATCGTTGACATCGCCTGCATAGATCTTGATCATGCTCATGTCGGGCGAGAAGTAGTCATCGGTCGAGGTAATGGTGATTTTCTCGCCTTCGCTGGCAATCACTTGCCAGGAATAGGTCTCACCACTGGCAAACATATGGCCGGCAGGGGCAGTCTGCCCGGAGCCAACCGTGAGGTTACCGCGGCCATAGCTGCTGTTGATCGTGGTAATCTGCATGGTGAAGATATCGTTCACATAACCGTCGGGCACGGTGAAGGAGATGAAGCCGTCATCGTTATAATTGGTGAAATAGATAGCGCTGTTGCCCACTCTAATGCCGTAGCCGTCCCAGGGAGCCGTGAGATCCATCGCCTCATAGCTACCGGGGTAGATGCTGCCGTCGATCGAGTCGAGCAGCTGGACACTGGGCTTGGTGTTCACCTCAAGGGTATAGCTGTCCACATACTTGCCGGCGGTCTCGTCGGTCCAGTCGGCACGGAACTGCGTCAGATTGATGTAGGCCTCGTCGGCGGGCAACATGACGGGCAGATAAGTTTCGAGGGTGGCCACGCCACTGATGGTGACCGTCTTGTCATCGACGCCAGGGCTGCTCAGGGTGATGGTGGCGGTGTGGTTACCGCTCGCCTGGGGAGCATAGGTCACGGTGATGACCTTGCCAGCCTCTTGATCGGCAACTGCCACGCTGCTGGCATCCATCGAGAAGAAACCACTCTCATCGTTGAGTGTCAAGGTGATGGCACCCGTGAGTTCCTGGCCCTTGACAGTAAAGGTGGCTGTGGCGCTCTGCTCTACATAAGCCTCGAAGTTGAGCCTCGACGGATTGACCTTGATGCCGGGCCCCTGGACGGGAGGCTGGATACCCATAATCATCTGCTGCTCGATATCGAACGTGTAACCACCGCTGGAGAACGCATTCAGGACAAAGTCGCCATTGCCGTCACCGCTCCAGCCCCAGTTCACATGGTAGGTGTCGGTGCCGGCGGTGTAGCCGTCGACGTTAAAGGCGTGGCCGCTCCAGCCCCAATAGGAATAGTCATAGCCGCAGTAAACGACAGGACGGCCCTGGGCGAGCTCGTTCTGGAGCAATTCGGCCCACTCGTCATCGGTGTAATAGACAGCCGTATCGGTGCCATAGTCATCGGTGCGGGTCTTGAAAACGAGCTGAGCCATCTCCTCATCGTAGCCAAAGAACTTGACGGCACGCAAGATGTCGTCGCCCATGGCACCGCTGCCGCTGGGCGTATAGTCCATGTGCTCCTCCTGCCCCACATAGCGCATCAGCCATGCCACGGCATCGGCCTGGGCGGGGGTATAGGAGCCGGTGTACTTGTCCAGCATATTGTCCCAATCAAAGGTGATTGAGGGCAGGGGCTCGACCTGGAAGCCGTAGCTCTCGTTGGTGTAACCCTCGACAGGAGGCGTCGGGTCGGTGGGATATTTCCAGTAATAGAACACCATCGACAACGACGTGGCGGGACAACCCGTCAGGCAGTAAGAGCCGTTGTACTGGGGACAATGGTTATAGTAGGGGGCATCCTGGTCCCACTCGGCCGTGAGCATCGGAGCGACGGTGGGCGTGGTGAGACGTTTTTTTAACTTGGGCTGGTCAACGACCAGGCCGGGATGCAGCTGGAGGTACTCGATCTGGGTCTTGTAGGTGCTGAGCCAGAACTTCATGTTGTCGGGCATGCGCTTCATGTCCAGCGGACGGTCGCCATAGGCCAGAATCTGATGGGCGCGGTCGTCGCCGGCAACGATGACAAAGCCGCGCTGGCTATTAAAGATGTAATACACAGGCTGGTCGGCGCGGGCAGTACTAGCCTCGGCGTGAATCAATTTGACATCACTGACAGGGACTCCGTTAAAACGTAACCCCGCCTGGCTCTGCATGAAGCGGTGAGCCGTCATCTTGGCCATGGCCATATCCACATGGGCTGCGGAGACCTGCATGGCAGCCACCACCAAGGTGGCAATGAGCAGTAATTTCTTCATAAACTTGCTGTTAAATATTTAATGTTAATGATAAATGATGGCAATTCAGCTAATTGCAAGCCAAAGCTGGCAAAACATGACAAAATGCGACCGCAAATATACGAATAATTCTTATTTTATTACTATTTTTGGTGTATTTTTAGAAAAATGATACTTTGCCTAAATCACCCTGGCACACAAAAAAACCGCCACGCGGGAGCATGGCGATTCATATATCTATGGTCTGTTTTTGACTGTTTTAGAGCCTGAAGTTGATGGGCAGCACCACCCTCACGGGAACGGCCTGCTTGCCCACCTTGCCCACGCTCCACTTGGGCATCTCGCCAATCACGCGGATGGCCTCACGGTTCAGACTCTCGTCGCCCGCACCGCGGATCACGCGCACGTCGCTCACGCGGCCGTCGGTGCCCACGATGAAACTGCACAGGACACGTCCCTGAATGCGCTTCTTGTAAGCGTAATAGGGATATTCACGAGTCTTGTTGATGAAGTTGATCAGGCCACGCTCGCCGCCAGGGAACTGCGGCTGGATGTCCACATAGTCATACTCATAGACTTCCATATATGACTGCTTGGACTGCGGATTGACCGTGGTGACATGACGCACCTGCGCTGCCATGGGTAGCACTGCCGTCAATGCCAAAAATGCCAATAATCCAATGCGTAATTGTCTGAGCATAGGCCTTCTAGATTGTTTAAATAATGGGAAGAAAGACGGTTTTTCCACCTTTCAACGGCACAAATATAGAGTTACAAACGCAAACCTCAAAATCAATTAGTTTGTTTTTGCAAACAATTAGCATTGTTTCAATCTTTTTGACTAAAACCCGCAAAATTCAAAAAAAATGTAAATATTTTCAATTCTGAATCAAAAAGTTAGAATTCGGGCGGTGTTTCCAACGTCATTTCGCGGCCCGTGTCAGGGTGCACTAGGGTGATGGATTGGGCGTGAAGCATCAGGCGCGTGGCAGCCGTGCCGTAGAGACGGTCGCCCACAATCGGGCAGTTCAGGCCCTGGGGGTGCGAGCAGTGGACGCGCAGCTGGTGGGTGCGGCCTGTGAGGGGCTCGAGCGCTATGCGGGTCATGCCGCCACTGCGTTCCAGCACGCGGTAACGCGTCGTGGCGGGTTTGCCCTGCTCGTGATCCACCCGCTGGCGGGGTCTATCGTACACATCGGGCATCAACGGCAGGTCGATGAGGCCCTCGTCGTGTGCCACCTGGCCATCGAGCACGGCGACATACCGCTTTTTAATCGTGTGATTCTCAAACTGCTGCTGCAAAGCCTTGTGGGTGGCCTTATCCTTGGCGAAAACGACCAGTCCTGAAGTTTCCTGGTCCAGGCGGTGCACCACGACAGGCCCATGTGCCTCGGGGAAAGCGGTCTGATAACGGGTCAACAGGCTGTCCTCGAGCGACTTACCTGGTACAGTGAGCATCCCCGACGGCTTGTTCAATACCGTGAGCCACCGGTCATCATAGACGACATCCAGCGGCGTTTTGTCCTCCATGGGCATTTCCAGCGGATTGTCTTCCACGTCAAGACCCTGCAGCATGAAATCGAGGATGGGTTTGCACTTGCTGCGGCAGGCGGGATAGAAGTGCCCGTGATGACGCACCTCGCCCACGGGCGATGCGCCCCACCAGAATTCGGCCATGCATACGGGACGTAATCCGTTGATATAGGAATAGTTGAGCATGCGCGGGGCACAACACTCCCCTGCCCCGGCTGGCGGCAACGTGCCCAAGGGTTTGAACACCTCGACCAGGTCCCGCTTCTCGCCACGCGCGTTGCTCACGACGAAGAGCCTGAAAATGCGCTCCTGCAGGGTTTCGCTCATGGCCTTGCGGCGGGTCTTCAAGTCATTGATGTGACGGCAAAAAACGTCCATTTCATCGCGGATTTCCTGCAATTGGGCCTCCAGGCGCTGGCGGATGCGCTTGAGTTCGGCTTTCTCAAAGCGGCTCTGGTTCAACAGTTCCTCCTGTTCGCTGGCAGTGAGGTTGCCGGCTGCACGCCGCTCGTCGCGCTGTTGCTTGTGAAGGGCCATTAACGCCTTGAAATTGCCGATTTCATCGGCGATTTTACGTTGGGCATCGGCTTCGCGCTGCTGCAACCGGGCCCATTCGGGCGATTGCTCCAGGCGCTCCACCTCATGGTTGATGGCGGTAATCTGCGCCTCGCCCTGCTTGAACTCGCCTTGCGGGTCGAGCAGGTCATATACCGGCGGCACAAAAAAGTCATGGTGCACGCTTCCAGCCAGATTGCCCGAGAAAGCCGCAAGATAGCCCAAACGGCCGTCGTCGTCGCTAGCCACCAACACGCCCAGCATCTTCCCGGCGCCCATTTCATCGGCCCAATCGGCCCTTGATGCTACATAGCGCTGCACCTGCTCCACCGCCATCAGCGCCAGCCGATGCGGCTCATAGCAGAACGGACAGGTGAACTGCCGCGGCAGCTCCACCGCCGCCACGTCGCCGTCGAACAGATGAAATTTCCCCATCATATCGGCAAAATTACTGATTTTTACCCTGCTTTGGGGTGATTTTCGCCGAAATTTGCACTATATTTGCAAGCTCATCTACAATCAAGGCGCAGTCACGATGAATTTGCCGCAAGATCCCTACATGAAGTCACAGTATGTGAACATGCTGCTCAAGTCCAACAACATGGACTTGAATACCTTGTGCGTGAGTGCAAACATCGACATGATTTCCCTGCTCGATGAGCTGGGCCGTGCGGGCATCGCTTATGATTCCGCCAGTCGACAATTCAGAACTTAAACCATAAAACATCATCAGCAATGAAATTCATCTCGTGGAACGTGAACGGCCTGAGAGCCGTGGTGGGAAAAGGCTTTGGCGACATCTTCAAGGAACTGGATGCCGACTTCTTTTGCCTGCAGGAAACCAAGATGCAAGCGGGTCAGCTCGACCTGGAATTTGACGGCTACCGCTCCTACTGGAACTATGCCGACAAGAAGGGCTACTCGGGAACGGCCATCTACAGCCGCCATGAACCGCTGAACGTGACCTACGGCATAGGCATCGACGAACACGACCACGAGGGACGCGTCATCACGCTGGAGATGCCCGACTTCTACCTGGTGACCTGCTACACGCCCAACAGCCAGGACGGATTGCGCCGCCTGGACTACCGCATGACGTGGGAAGACGCCTTCCGCGCCTACCTGCTCAAGCTGGACGAGAAGAAACCCGTCATCGTGTGCGGTGACCTGAATGTGGCACATCAGGAGATTGACCTGAAGAATCCCAAGACCAACCGCAAGAACGCCGGTTTCACCGACGAGGAGCGCGAGAAGATGACCGTGCTGCTCGATGCGGGCTTTACCGACACGTGGCGCTTCTTTAACCCCGACGTTACCGACGTCTACTCGTGGTGGAGCTACCGCTTCAAGGCCCGCGAGAAGAATGCAGGGTGGCGCATCGACTACTTCCTGGTGAGCAACCGCCTGCAAGCCCAGCTGACCGATGCCAAAATCCACACCGAAATCTTCGGCAGCGACCACTGCCCCGTGGAGGTGGATGTTAGGTTTTAGTTAGTTAGGAGTTAGAAGTTAGAAGTTAGAAGTTGGGCGGAGGCCCACTAAAAACTAAGAACTAAGAACTAAAAACTAAGAACATATGTCACAGACAGTTCAAAAGAAATATGACTTTGACCGCGTGGTGAGGATGGTGCTGACCCTCATCAGTGTGGGCGTGGGCGTGTGGCTCGTCAACTACTTGAGTCCCGTGCTCATGCCGTTTGTCGTGGGCTTTATCCTGGCCTACCTCATCGAGCCGCTGGTCGAATGGCTGCAAAAGAAGATGCACATCAAGGCGCGCGGCATCGCCGTGGTGCTGGCCCTTCTCATCGTCATTGCCGTCATTACAGGCTTGTGCTGGCTCATCATCCCCTATCTGATTGACGAGTTCGGGGAGATGTCCAAGCAGTTGGCGGCCTATGCCAAGTCATCGTTGAGGATACCCTATGTGCCCGCCGAAATCAACGAGTTCATCCAGCGCTACATCGACCTGGAGAAGATCAACGAGATGTTCAGCAAGCAGCAGTGGATGGAGATCATCAACAAGGCTGCTTCGGGCGCATGGTCGGTTGTGGGCGGCACCATGAGTGTGATTTTCAACATCCTGTCATGGTTCATCGTGCTGTTGTACATGTTCTTTATTCTGCTGGACTTCAATAAGTTATCTCGCGGCTTCAAGGCTGCGATTCCCGGCAAGTACCGCCGCATGGCATTACGCATCTTTGGCGACGTGGCCGACACGATGAGCCGCTACTTTCGCGGTCAGGCCGCCGTTTCGTTCTTTGTGGGCGTAATCTTTGCCATCGAGTTCTATATCATCGGGTTGCCCATGGCCATCGCCTTCGGCATGTTTGTGGGCTTGCTCAACATGGTACCCTATCTGCAGCTCGTCTCCATCCCCATCGCCGCCTTCCTGTGTCTGGTGGCCACGGCTGCTACGGGTGCCAGTTTCTGGGTGATGTTCGCCTGGGTCATCGTGGCCTACATCATCTGCCAGGTCATCCAGGACATGGTGCTCATCCCCACCATCATGAAGAACCAGATGGGCCTGAATCCCGCCATCATCTTCCTGTCGTTGTCGCTGTGGGTGTATGTGCTGGGCTTTATCGGTCTGATTATCGGCCTGCCGTTGACCACGCTGATCATCTCCTATTACTGCGAGTATGTGCTGCACCAGCCTAATCCGCTGCACAAGTCCAAAAAGAAGGAAGCACAAAGCAAGAAAGCGCCACTGACATTAACGTCCAACTTCCTCAACCAGTACGGCAACGATGAGAGGAAATAGGAGTTAGAAGTTAGAAGTTAGGAGTTAGGAGTTAGAAGTTAGAAGTTAGAAACTAGGGACTAGAAACTAGAAACTAAAAACTAAAATGACGTTGATTGTCATTACCGGCCCAACCGGTGTGGGCAAGACTGCGGCAGCCATCGAGCTGGCGCAGCAGCTCCATTGTGACATCATCAACGCCGACTCACGACAGATCTATCGCGGCATTCCCATCTGCACCGCTGCCCCGACTCCCGAGGAGCTGGCGGCCGTGCGGCATCACTTTGTCGCGTTCAAGGACCTGGAAGAGAGCTACAGCGCGGCACAGTTCGAGAGCGATGTGCTGCAGTTGCTGCCCTCGTTGTGGCGGCAAGGCGAGTGTGCCGTGATGTGCGGCGGCTCGATGCTCTATGTGGACGCCGTGTGCCGCGGCATCGACCAGCTGCCCGACATCAGCCCCGAAGTGCGCACCGCCGTCAAGGAGAAACTGGCCCGTGAGGGATTAGAAAGTCTTGTTGAGGAGCTGGAACGGCTCGACCCGCAATATGCCGCAACCATCGACCGCAAGAACACCAGCCGCGTGTGCCACGGCGTGGAAATCTGCCGCCAGGCCGGCGTGCCCTACTCCACCCTGCGCACCGGCACAGCCAAGCAACGCGACTTCAAAATCATCAAGCTGGCCCTGAACATCGAGCGCGAGCAGCTGTTTGACCGCATCAACCGGCGCGTGGACCGCATGGTCGAGATGGGACTGGAGCAGGAGGCGCACAGCGTCTATCACCTGCGGCACCTCAACTCATTGAACACCGTGGGCATGAAGGAGATGTTTGCCCTGTTCGACGGTACGATGGACCGGCACACCGCCATCGAGCGCATCAAGAAAAACACCCGCGTCTATGCCAAAAAACAACTCACCTGGTACCGCCGCGACCCCGACATCACCTGGGTCACCCCCGACAACGCCGTCACCACCGCCCTCAAGCTCCTCAGCCCTGCCTAACAACCGTAAATCCGAATTCTTTGGCCCCACGCTAAACCGCTAAGGTTTTTATCGTCGGCATTTTTTTGTCTACGAATTATACGAATTTAACGAAGGCTTCCGCTTCCTTTTGCTCCACGCTAAGGCGCTATGACTCTAAGATTATAACTGTCTGCGAACCTTTAGCTCGGCGTAGCCAATTTAGCGAATGAGACTGATTGCATCCGCGTTGTTTTCTTGTCGGCGGATTATAAGGATTAAGATGATTGGCATCCGCGTCCTTTTGCCTTTAGCGTGGGGTCAAAACGGCTGGATACTTTAAATTATGGTGGTGCGGGATTGATAAAAAATGTTAATATTTTCATGTAACGCATTGGTTTTGAGCCTATTGTACTCTTTGTGTGTTTTTGTGGTTTCATGGCTTTGTCTCCTTTCGTTTTTTGTTGGCAAAGATAGGTGATGAGGGAACTGTTGTCAATGACAAAAAGCAGGCGCACGCGCCTGCTTTTCTTTACAATGCGGATAAGAACTGCTTATACATCCAGCTTGAAAATGACTGCGTTCTTAACCGGGAAACGTTCATGTAAATTACATTGGATTTCGGCTAAATACTGTTCAATAGATGCAAATCCAAACGTCTACTGTTGGATTCCCCACTGGTTGTTGAGGAAATCGACCTTTTCCCGCATTCTCATCTTATAATATTCGTTCTGGACTTCAAGACTATCCCAGTATTTGCCAGGCCATCGCATTCGGTCGGCTTCGCTCGCCGACGATATCCTGTTTATCAGAGAGTCGATATAACTCTCCATAGTTTCCATCTGGGACGGGTAGAATTGTTTCCAGTGATTCCTCACCAATTCCTGAAACCAGTCACTTTGGACCATTTTTTCCAGCCAATAAGGCTTGAACATTTCATCTGTGTTCTCATACAAGAAACACGGGTCCTCATAATCTGGATGTCCAAAGGCGCATCCAAAGTCCCACACCGGTCCGAACAGCAGTTTGGTGCTGTCCCCGCGATGTTTGTGAAGAAAAAGGCTGCCTTTAAAAGATTCGATGTCATCAACAACTTCATTCACAATGTAGAAACACGCGAGTGTATCCAAATCGATATACTTTTCCCACTCGCTTTCGGAGCCCTCATTAATTGCTTTGTCTGTTTGCAGCATCAGGTTGTAGATATAGTCCATTTGTGCGTCTGAAAGGCTGTCAGGGCTATGGTACTTGACGGGCAACACCTTACCGTCATCCTCTGGGATAAAGAACTGGTTTTCATCACTATGCCCGTCTATTTCAAGGAGCCATCCTCCAGTTATCAGCCCCTCGTCGGTCTCACCGTTCTCCTGTTCTGTGATGTTCACCCTGTGTTTGCCGACCCGAATTTTCTCGGTAATGAAGTACAGACCGATGTAAATGCCGTTGAGTACTACTTCCACCGGCTCTTGGGCTGGTGTGTAGGCAAGTCCTATCCGCCGGCTCAGCTCAAACCCGACGGGATTTGCCCAAAAGTCATGTGCCAACAGGCAGAAGTGCCTATTCTTCTTCAGCCCCATCAGCGACTGTTTAGTGTCGAGTTTTATCCGATAAGGCTTTTTGTCCGAGTGCTCCCAAGTATAGTTGCCTCGCCCCTTGATTTGCATCCCCAGCGGATGTTGCTGGGATCCGAGGGACTGATAGCTCTCAATCCCACCTGCGTCGAGCCACCATTCGGCATGGATGTAGTCCGACTTGTCCTTTCCTGTTATCTCGCGGTGGCCCTCGGTGTTGATGTACAGTACCGGCAGTGTGCCCGAGAAGGTAGGCATCGGTGGAAGTTCGCCTCCCATAATTGCTCCGATGAGGGCATTGATGTCAGCTATATTGACCTCGCCATCCCCGTTCAGATCTTTATCAAAGTAGTCTTGATAAGAGGTTCTCCCTAAAATAATGTCAATGAGTGTGTTGATGTCGGCAATGTTGATTTCCCAGTCGCAATTCACATCACCCCGCGGTCGCAGCGGGCTTTGGCCACTGCTGCATAAAGCAACAGTTGGCCAAAATATAAGAAGTAATAATAATATCTTCATGTCTATAGATTTTGAATACAGATATTTCCATTAACAATACTGTCACCGACGTTTGTTATGTATTTTAGCATGTTTTCAATGCTGTTGATTCCCCTTAACAAGTTGTTCCTTACCTCAAGTTTGTTAAAACGCATTGAGGACGTGGGATTTGAGTTCCAATGGGCCATCAACTTTCCGCCATTGGTTTTTACAAATACGTTGTTTTCATTAAAAACCAGGCTGCCTGTTGTCGCGAATTCCTGAAGAAAGAAAGTCATGCTATTGGACATGAATATGTTCTTTCTGAAATACAAGTTCAATGTGTCAATGGCGTTGCAGTAGATTTTTGTGTCCCCATGGAATGTGTTACCTTCAGCGGCTAATTTAAATTTGGATATACCATTCCCTGCCTCTACCCTTGCTATATTCTTAAGATTCTGGCTAATGTTGTTGCGAAGTGTGACATCACCACCAGCTTCACCACACCACACCAGTGTTACCCCGATATCAGAATTAGTTGCAGTATCGTTGGTAACATAATTAGACAGGATATTGCTTTCCAGGCATATACGGCTTCCCTCTACCAAGAAATATGCTGCACCATTACCATCATATATATTAACAACGGGATTATAGTTTCTGAACACATTGTTCCTAAAAAACACCGTGTCAGGATACAACGGATTGCCATATACCTCTATATCATTGCGATAGTATCGTTTGATGCTGCCGATATAATTGTCAATGAATGTGTTATTATTGAATTCCACATTTGAGAAAGTGTCCTCATCATTGAAACGGATTGAGATAGTTCGTTTAACCAGGTCATCTATCTGGAACCTGTTATTCGAAAACAAAAAATTGTTTGTTGCGCAGCAATAAGGAGAAGAATCACTTGAAATCAGTGAAAACTGCATATCATTGAATATGTCGTTCTTGTCCCCTCCATCATATTTGTAGTAGAAGTCGTTATCTTTTATAATTATGTTGGAACGGGTAACATCACCCGAAGTATTAGTGTTGGCATCAACTAATTGACTGAAAAACGCCAAACTCTCATCGTTACCATACTTATAGAATCTATTCCCTGATATATTGATATCATGCATTGCTCCACGCAGCCACAAGCACCCACCTGTCAAGCAGTTGTTATAATTTACCAGATTACAGTTAGTAACATTAACGTTTGAGCAAACGCGTAAGTCAAAGTTTGTGCATACAGCATTTTTCAAGTAACTGTCCACGTTATTAATGGTTACGCCGTTTGCATGGTAGATCTTCACTGCGTATTTTTCAGCCGATTCCCACCAGAGACCGGTATGTTCCTTCAACTTGAAAGACAAATCAGTTATTGTTACTGAAATGTTATGTTCCGATGTGCCTCTAAAAACGAAAAAAGAATCATCTTTAAAGGCGATGAAATCTTGCTGATTAGTACCATTATCAAGAATAACAGTGCTTTTGCAGCGCCCCTTCCCTGACATGATGACATTGCAATGCGCTGTCACAGTTCCACATACTGTATCTGTTCCTATCTTATCAAAATTGATGATAATAGAATCATTATATGTTAGTCCTTGTACCTGCTGTCGCAAGGCCCTGGTTAGTTCTCCCTGTAGTTCACTCACGTTCACGACACGTGTAATTGCGTTCAAGGAATTTGCCAGCAGGCACAAAAGTGCCAAAATATAAAATTTCTTCATGATAAATAAAATTAAAGTTTAACGAATATTTAATTAAAAGATGTTGCCATTTCATCGGGAAATTCAAGGGTCATTCTTGCATAAAAATGAGACCAAGCTATAATGTGAATGTTCCCTCGAAGACATTGCCCGAGGGAGAAGTGATGGTGATGACGTGTGCGCCTGTGGGCAGTGAGGAAATGCTGAAGGTGTCGTAGGTGCCGTCGACCTGAGTACTGATCTCGACCGTATTGGTCACTGGCGAGGAAATCTCCACGTCATAGTAGCTTACCACTCCGCCACCATCGATTGTAATCTCCTGGGTCTTAATATCATACTCATAATATGCCGCAGGCATATCAGGGTAGAAGTGAGTACCAGATCTATCATCGATTGCGCCGCCCTTGTGAATAACAATTGGATTACGTTGTGCAAATAGACAAAAGCTACTAAAAACTACTAAAAACAAAATGAGATTCTTTTTCATCGTGCCAAAGATTTAAATGATTAAATGAACTTTACAAAATTACTGCTGTTTTGTCTGTTTTTCCAAATTTTTTCGTAATACAAATAGATTTTATTTATCTGATAATCAGGATGTTGTGTTTTTAAAAATAATACATGCAGGAAATGGAACGATACGAGGTAAAACAGGTGGAGTATCGTCCCGATGGGGCATTAATCAAACTGGTTGTTCTATGAATACAGGGTGCACATGGCTGTTCCTAGAATCATTCCCGCCTATACCTTGATCATACCTCACAGCTATGTTCTTTGGATTTTAGAGGATGAGGTGTTGCGCGTTTGCCTAAACCCTTGACTACGATTAACAATGCTTATTGAGCATTGTTTTTGTTGTTGATGATGCTATCGATGTAGTCATTTAATGATCCTTGAAGGTGCATTTTCTTGGCCAGCCTCTGCTTGATGGTGCTGACACTTGTGGCATTGGAGTACCCCATGATGATGGCAATTTGGATATAGGAGAAGCCCAGACATACTAGTGCGATAAGCATCAGTTCTTTGTCATTCAGTTGCGGATAGGTGTCTTGTGTCTTGGAAATCAGATTATTGTAGGCGGCATCAATATAATGATATAGCTGTGTCCACTTCTGCCCATTGTGTTGCTGGAACTGTACAATTTTTTTTAATTGTTCAGTCAGCTTGCTTTGCGGGTTGTGGTAGCAGGCCTCAATCATCTCCCTCATCAGGTCAAAATGCGATGATATGAAACACTTGAGCTGATTGTCTTGGATTTTGAGGTTTTCAATGGTATCATTTAAAATCGACAAGTCATTTAATTGGTCGGCTGACTGCTGTTTGATACCTTCTATGATTCTGTCGTATCGGTGAACATGGCGATAATAGATGAGAGATATTACTGATAATACTAGAAAGCATAAACCAGCAAGCCAGGAAAAAGACCTTTTATGCTCTTGCTTTAATGCGGTTTGGACTGCTATATCAAATTCATTCTCTGAATTAAGGATTTTTATCGTTTTCTGTGTGGCTATAAGGGAGTCGAAGAGATTCTTGGATTTTTGTTCGAATTGCAAATACCTTAAACTATCCCCTTGTTCTAGCGCAATGGCACTTTTGGCTTCATAAAGAGATATCATGTCTTCGGGCTCTTTAATCCGTTTGTTACTTGAGATTGATAATAAATTTTCAGCAGAATCTATCATGCCTAGTTTGGCATAAACTCTGGCAGAAGTTGTAAGTCCTAAATGGCTGATCATGCTTTGGGGAAACAACATGAGATGGTTGATCAGTTTTCTCGCCTGCTCATACTTGTCACAGTGGTCGTATAAAGCAATCAAGTTCTGAATGCATGTTACATAAGCGCTTGAGTCATTCATCTCTTTGGCCATGGACATAGCTTCCTTAAGCATGGTTTCGGCTCTATCTGGATTGTTGAGTCGATACAAAGTTCCAAGGTTAATCTTGCAGCGCAGTTGGTAATGCTTGTCGTCTGTAAGCTTTAAATACTTGTTAGCCAGTTCATACTTTTCTATATCCTTTCCATCCAGTGAGTAGTGCTCACGATAGAGTGCCCCCATGCGCATATTGACGTATCCTAGTGTAAAGTAGTCCTTGGGGGCGGCGTTGGCTTCGGCGGTCTTGTAGTAGAACATGGCGCTGTCGATGTGGCCCAGTTCTTCCATGACGGCGCCCTTGTAGAGGTAGGCGCGGGTCAATTCGGTGATGTCGGCATAGCACTTGTAGCGCGCCTGGGTCAACAGCAGGTCGCGATAGGCAAGATTGCCCTCGCCCGTGAGGCTGTCGATAGCGGTGAGTGTGGCCAGGGCGCTGTCGGGATCGGGCTGCATCAGGCTGTCGGCCTGCACAAGCCGCTCGTCATAACGGTGCGCACCACCGCAGCCCGTGACCAGGGTCACGAGTACTGCCGCAATCAATATGGATAACATAAAACTTCGCATCGCGCCAACAAAGATAATACTTTTCAAGATACTGGTGAAAATTCAGGTCACCTTGCTTGCCAAATATCAAAAACCACTCCGCCAACTTGGACAACAATTGCAATATAAAAGAAGAAAACAATTATTAGTGTCCGGTAAAAAAACGATAAAACCACATAAGTGCCTCAATATAATGCTATTATGTTATTTTCACATAAAGGGGCTCACTTTGAAGCCCGTTAGGGCTGGTCAGGGCTTAGGCAGGGGTGGAGCGTAGCGGAACCCCTGTAAAAGTAAATCCAACATCAATTAACCCCGTTAGGGGTGACAGATTCCTGGACGCCCCTAGCGGGGCTTTCCCCGGACACTAATGGAAAACAACAAGTACAATAAATACAAAATTCTGATTTTCAACAGATTGTATTTATTGTACTTGTTGTTTTCTGATTATTTGCTATTGATTGTTGTCAATCAGGTGTTTAGGATGATGTTGATGATGGCGTTGACGTCGGCAATGTTGACCTCGCCGTCGTTGTTGACATCGGCTGCCGCATTGGCGGTTCCTGTCAAGATGAAGTTGATGACGGCATTGACGTCGGCGATGTTGACCTCGCCGTCGCCGTTCACGTCGCCTGCCAGTTGGATATCGGTATAATACAGGGAGATGTCATCGACGTAGGTCGCGCCGGCACCACCGGCAATCATGGCAATGCGGAAGTTGGCCGGCTGGTCGGTAGTGAGATTGAGAATCCAGGTGGCCAGCACCTTGCTCTTCTTGTCCACCTCGAATGCATCCAGGCCGTCGATGGTAGCGGCCGCCTCCCATGAGGCGCCTCCGTCCAGCGAGTATTCCAGTTTGTATTTGGCCAGCGTTGTGGTCGGGTTGAAGAATACGGCCTGAGCCATGAAGAAGTCGTGACTCAGGGGCTGGGTGGTCGCGATGGTGCTGGGCTTCTTCATCATGACAGAGTTGGTGCCATTGCACTTACCCTCGCCCGGGGCACGCACGCCACTCTTGTTAAAGCTCCAGGTGGTGAAGTTGCCTTGCACATTCCTGTCGCTGGTGCTGCTGTTGGGCGTCATGGCCTCAAAGTCCTCGACGAACCTGTTGCAGACGGGTAACACAAAGAAGGTTGTGACGGCATCCTGCTGGTCAAATGACCATCCCTGAGGGGTCATCATCATGCGAGTGCCACTCTCGTCATTCAAGGCCAGTTTGTAGCGTCCCCACTCGGCGGGTGCCGTCAGCTGCATCTGGTAGGTTTTGGGGGTGTTGGCATGAAGCTGCACCTGGCAGAGGTCGCTGGTGGCCACTTCCTCGTCATCATCGTTGAGCAACGACAGATAGACATTGCCCACAGGGCCAACATTTGATGACCACCAAGTGCGGTAATTCAAATCCACGTCCACGTCAAAGGGCTCGTTGATCGTCACACCCGCGGGCAAGGCAAAGCCATCTACGGTATAAAGGTCGGAGAGGAAGCGGTCGGACAGATAGGCCGTATCGTTGCGCACCGTCATATTGAGGTAAAGGTCCTTGCCGTAATGGTGGCGCACCTCATGGTCATAGTTGGCTCCGCCATCTTCGGAATAGAGCAGTTTAATCTTGTATTCACCCTCCTCGAGCGAGGTTGGCAAGACCATATAGAATGACCAGTCATCAGAATAGCGACCATGCCCGATGATCTCGTTATCGACATAATACTCGCTGTAACGCTCAACGCCATTGCTGTCAAACACGCTCAGCGACAGGGGTATTTCGACATAATTGTATAGTTCGCCGTTATACTCCTGCTGACCCGTGGTTTTGTTGCCCTGAACCAAAAAGTCCTCGGCATCTATAATCATCTCCTCGCCCAACGGGGCCGCCGAGGTAACAGGGGTCAAACGGCTGCGGATGTGCATGACTTCTTGAACCAAATCGGACTGGGGCTCGGGAACCAGACCGAAAACGCCGTCCTGCATATACTTGAAATCCATGTTGGAAGAGGGTGCGAGCAACGAAACCACAAAGTAGCCGTCGAAGGAACCGCCCCAGCCCCAATTGACATGGAAATTGCCATCGGCATCAAAGCCGTCGAGAATAAAGGCATGGCCGCCGTCGTCGGCATAACCGCAATACATGACCGGGCGGTTCTGGCTGATTTCATCAACCAGGAACTGATCCCACTCGTCGGCACCGTAATAGTCGCGGTCCAGCCAATAAAACTTATCGGTGTAATCAAAATAACGATGCATGGCGTCGGTAGCGGCATACTCTGACGCGCCGCTGCTGTCGCCATAACCCATATCCATCGAGATGCCCACATCAGACATCAGCCTTGCGACAGCGTCACACGACTCCTCGCTGCTGTTGGAATCATAGAAGTCAAGCATCAGGTCCCAGCGATAGACCGACTGGCTGAAGTCGGCGCTGAGTTCGGTCGGTGTCGTGCCGTTCACATTGCAGGTATAGGAATGGCTTCCCCTGCCGACAGCGGGCCACTGATAATAGTTCATCATCTGGGCTGTAGCCGTGGCCACGCATCCCGATGCCGCATGTGTTTCAATGCCATCGGAGTTCGTGTAGGTGGGGCAGTAGTTGTTGTAGGGCTCGCCTTGGTCCCACTGGGTCTTTATCAAGGGTTCAACAATCGTCTCGCGCTTGGCCGGCTTGTGGGCCGCAACGCCATCGTGGGACTGCAGGTAAGCAATCTGACTGCTTATCTCATCCATCCAGTACTGCACTGCAGGGGGCAGTGTGCTGACCGAGAAATCGCCCTTGCCGCCGTATCCCAGCACCTGGGGCAAGCGGTCGTCACCAGCCACGATGACAAAGCCGTTGCGCTCGCCGCGGTCATAGACATAAAAACGTCCGCCCTGGGCCGTATAGGCCAAACGGGTTGCCATGCCGCCGGCTGGCGCCATGAAACGGGCAGATTGTTGAGTAAAAAACCTGTTGGCCACTTGACGGGCTTGGGATTCGCTTACTTGACCGGCCATCAGACCGAAAACGGCAGCCAGGGTGAAATATGAGATAAAGAATAGTCGTTTCATATGCACATTTATAGTAAAATCACCTTTTTTTGTTATGATTCTGCAAAAGTAATGAATCTTGCCCCATTAGTAGCAAGATTCACCACCTTTTTTCGTATCGTAACCAGAAAAACTATAAATGCCGACCGTCAATCCAATAACCGGGCGATGGTGGCGGCAACACGGCGCGGTGTGGTATAGTCCAGTGCGGCCTCGTTGGCGCCCGGACGGCCCATGTACAGGTTGGGGTTGACATATTGCATGGCGCTGGGCTGCGGTTCGCGGCCCGAAAAATGGAACTCGTGCAAGCCTGTAGCCTCATGCAGCTCGCGGATGTTCTGCTCGGTCACGCCGCTGCCTGCCATGAGGATGATGCGGCCTGTTGCCTGGCGGTTCAGGCGGGCCAACAGTTCGGCGCCCTGAATGGCCTTGGGCTGCTGGCCCGAGGTGAGGATGCGGTCAAAGCCCAAGTCGATGATGGTTTCCAGCGCCTGCTCAGGGTCAGCCGTGCGGTCAAAGGCACGGTGGCAGGTCGCACTCATGCCGCGTGAACACTCCATCAGGTAACGGTTCTTTTCAACGTCGACCGTGCCGTCGGCTTTCAGGCAGCCGAACACCACACCGTCCACACCCAAGTCGCGGCACACGGCGATGTCGGCCGCCATGCGCTCCACTTCCAGGTCGCTGTAGAGGAAATCACCGCCGCGCGGACGGATGATGACGTGCAGGCGCGTAGTCGTCAATACACGACGCGCCACCTTGATTTCGCCATAACTGGGCGTTGTGCCGCCCTCGGGGATGCCGGCGCACAGTTCCACGCGGTCGGCTCCCCCCTCCTGTGCTGCCAAGCAGGACTCTACCCCATTGGCACACACTTCCACCATAAATTCTTCTCTTCTCATCAGTTACTTATATCTCTTTAATTAAGGATGATGCCGATGACGGCATTCACGTCGGCAATGTTGATTTCGGTATCGCCATTCACGTCGCCCGCGGGACGCATGTTACCGGTCAGTATCATCTCGATGATGGCATTGACATCGGCGATATTGACTTCACCGTCACCGTTCACGTCGCCCGTCAAGGTCTCGTCCTGCGGCATGCTGGCATAGACCAGTTCCATGCCCGGAATCTTGAGGCTGTACTGCTCGCCTGTGGTGACCGAGTTGAACGTGAGGTAGTAATAGACCAGATGCAACGGGAAGTTGCCCAGGTCGGCCGCATCGCAGATGTCAGCGACAGGAACGTCGAGGGTAATCATCTGTGCATCGCCAGCGCTCTCGACGGGATATTCCACCTGCACGCGTTCGCCATAGGCCGTCTCAACGAGCAGTTTGACCGTCTTGAACTGGATGCCGCCAGGAATCATGCGCAAGCGCAGGGTGTCGGGCAGTCCCCACATCTGCACCGCTTTGGCAATCTTGATGTAGGGGTTGCGGGACGAGGCCCCTGTGAAATCCATCTGCAAGCCGTTATCCAGCGTAGTCCATACACAAGACTTGCCGCCACTCATGGTCACAGCCCAAGTGTCAGGATCGATGGACGTGTTCTCGACGGTGGTCACCCGTGCCTTGGGATTCTCGACCCGCACGAGCAGCGAATCGGCCAGCAAGGGATGACTGGAGCCGACAAACGTCTGCCCGTCGGCCACAGCGGTGATGATACCTTGTTCGTTCACGACACAGACCCCCACGTCCGAGGAAGTCCATGCCACTACACTAGGGTCCACCTTATCCAGGCCATAACCGCTAATGCCGTTGATGTTGATGGGATAGTCGTGGAAACGGTCCACCACCACGCTGTCGCTCACCAACTGCCATTGTGCCTCCATGATGGTCACAGGCTGGGTTGCGGTGATGCCATTGTAGGTCGCATAGAGGTTACCCGCGGCAGGCGTCGAAACGGCATGGAAGTAACCCTCGTCGTCGAAGTATCCCACCTGGGGGTCACACGAGAAGGTGCAGCCCTGCAGGTCACGCGTCTTCAAAACACCATACTGGTTGTATCCCCAAACATCGAACGACGTCGTGGCCGAAATCGACAGGTTGTAGCACCGCGGCTCAAAATTGATGATGCCGATCCCGTTATCCTCGGGAGCGACCGAAACCAGCAGACATCCATTGCCCACGGCGCGCACCGGACCGTCGCTGGGGTGATTCAGCACCTCGTCGTTGGCCAGGATGCATGACGAGCCGCCACCATCCAGGTTCACGGCATTGACGGCCCCCAGGGCGTCAAAGATGCCTTTCATCTCCCAAAGCGTCACGCCCACCGACGTCATGTGGCGCCCGTCGACCACGACAAAGTAGAGACGGGTGCTGTCGGCATTAAAGCCGATAGCCGTGCGGGGATGGCGCTCGGCCCAGTCCTCCATGAACTGCCCGTTCTGCATGATGATGTGGTTGCTGCCACCTATCAGCTGGTGGATGTTCACGTCGCGGGGGCCATTATTGAGGGTAAGGCTGAAACTGATGTCCAGCACATCACCCACGTTCATCCATTCGGTCTGGTTGGCATAGGTGCCCTTGAGCCACAAGATGGCCTTGCCGTCGGGGATGGTCGTCGAGCCCTTGGCATCGAAGATGTCCTCGATGACACAATGCTCCTGGCCGTTGGCCAGCCAACGGAAGTCGCCCTCGACAGGCCGCAGCAGCACCATCTTGCCCGAGTTGGACGCGTCATAGGTCACAGGACCGTAACTGCGGGTGAACAGGAAAGACTGGTTGGCAGCGATGTTCTCATAGGCATAGCGCATGCGGTTCACCAGATTGAGCGCGAACGAATGGTCACCGCCGGTCACGCTGCCCGTGAAGGTCAATCGGTCGATGTAAGGGTGGTTATCCTCGTCCAGCACCAGGCAAGCACGGTTGTGGCTGCTCAGCACCAATTCATCGTTGCGCACCTGGCCACTCAGCGGCAGGCCCACCTCGTTGGTAGGCGAGGTCATGAAGAAGTCACCGTTGACGGCGCTCACGACCTCGTGCCCCGGCCAAGTGTTGCGTGTGGCCATACTCACCGGCGTCTCGCAAGCCACCGATTTCTCGCCACCCAGGCAGGTCTCCATCACGATATAGGGGTTGGTCAAGTCCATCTCGACCACGCTCACCTTGAGCGGCAATGCGGGAATATCATACTTGGCGGCAATCACGCCCGGCCCTGCAAGATGCGGGAAGATGAGCGTGTCCACATCATAGGCCTTGTCGCCGATGGTCCACTGGTCACGGGCAGCACCCGTGACCGTTCCCATCAGCAACAGCGCCAGTGTTGCCCAAAAAATTGAACGTCTCATGACTTCAAGATAATTTCAATCACCGCATTCACATCGGCAATATTCACCTCAAGGTCCCCGTTGACGTCACCCCTAGACTCATTGACGCCACCGAGAATCATCTCGATGATGGCGTTGACGTCGGCGATATTCACCTCGCCGTCACCGTTCACATCACCCTTGATGCCCGGCTGTTCACCGGCATCCACGTTGCGGCCAATCTTATAGACCGCCATGCCGTTGTAAGCCTTGAACGTGAACAAAGTCACCTCTTCAAAGCCCTCATCATCAACGCCATATTCCACGGCAAAGCAGTGCACACGCAGGCCGCTGTCGTTGACCTTGCCCAGGCTGTCGGCGGGAATTTTCCAGTACTTGGTCATGCCGGCCAGCGACTGTCCCTCGCCCAACTCACAGATGTTGGCCTGGCAACCATATCCGTCGCCGTTCATGTCGGCAATGACATAGGACAGGAAGTCACGTCCCTCGAGGTGGAACTCGATGCAGCCGTTAGGAGCCGCCTTGGGCCACAGTTCAGGAGCCACGTCCTCGAACGAGTCGATGACCGAGCCCGAGAAGTCGTAGATGACCGGAGCCGTGTCAAAGCAGTCGATGTAGAACATCTCGCCACTATAGCGCGAGTCCTCGTCAGGTCCCTCAATCATCTTGATGACCGGAGCCAGCGAGAAGCCCGTTTTGGTCTCGGGGTAGAAATTGATGATATCCATGTAGGGGTCGCCGTCAAAGCCACCTTCCCAGTCGCCGCCCTGGTCGGCATGCATGCGGTAGAGCGTGGGGAAGCCGGGATCGGCCGTCGAACCCGCAACGGTCATGATGTTGCACTCGGCCTCCTCGAGGGTGAGGTCACCGATGACGTCCAGATAGTCGGTGCGCTGCGGAGCGTCGCCCTTGTCGAGTTCGACAACGAGTGTGAGTTCGCCTGTCTCGGTATCCACCAGATAGACAGGAACATACTGTTGCACGTTACTCGTCATGGGAGCCACCCAGATGTGGTGGAAATTGTCCTTGCCGATGCTGGCCACGCCCAAGAAACGGCCGTAAGGGGCACCGTTGAGCGTCAACGGGAGGTCTTCCAACTGGCTGCCGTCGGCTGCCGAGAAACGGTGAATTACCGACTGAGAAATGGTGTCGGTGCCGATGACGACCGCTTTTTCCTCGCTGCGGGCCACATAGATGATGCCCTGGTCCATCGTCGCCGTGCGGGCGCGCTGATTGCAGATGACATTGCTGGTATAATCATTGCCACTGTGCACACGGTCAAAAATCCACTTGTTGACAATCTTGATGCCGTTGACCTCGGGATAGGTCTGGCCGTCGGTTACCGCCATGGCACCCAAGGCCGAAACAAACACAACAAACAAAAGAAGTAATGATTTTTTCATATCAAACGGGTTAAATGAGATGAGTAATTGCTATTCCAGAACGGTAAAAATCGCCGCGGATTGACGCGGATGTGGTATTCACTCCGTGCAATCCGCGGCTATATGATGAGTATCATTCCCGTCATGCGGGAAATGACATCAACCCTTCAAGATGATGCTGATAACGGCATTCACGTCGGCAATGTTCACCTCGAGGTCACCGTTCACGTCACCCCTGGGATCATTGACGCCCCTGAGAATCATATCGATGATGGCGTTCACATCGGCGATGTTCACCTCCTCGTCACCGTTCACGTCACCCGTGATGCCGGGCTGCTCGCCACCGCCCACGTTAGAACCGATCTTGTAAACGGCCATACCGTTGTAGCACTTGAAGATGAACAGGGTCACTTCCTCGTTACCCTCGTCGTCGACACCATATTCCACGTTCATGCTCTGCACACGCGTGCCACCGTCACTCACGGCACCCAACTCATCGGGCACCATCCAGTAACGCTGCATGCCACCGAGCGACATGCCCTCGCCCAACTCGCAGATGTACACCTGACAGGCCTTGTTTACCATCGTGGCCTCGTCAACACCGGTGTACTGGGCAGCCACAAAGACGATAAAGTTGCGGCCGTCGAGCGTGAACTCACACACACCGTTGGCACCAACGTCCATGGGCCAGAATGCGGGGTCAACATTCTCGAAGTTGTCCACCATGGTACCCGTCACATCATAGAGGATGGGCGATGACGAGAAACCGTCGATGTAGAACAGTTCACCGGCATAGTTGCCTTCTTCCTCCAGAACCATCTTGGCCACGGGAGCATAGCCCCACTGGGTCACGGTCTCGGGATAGAAATCCAAAATGGCAAGATAGGGGTCGCCGTCAAAGCCACCTTCCCAGTCGCTGCCCTGATCGGCATGCCAGCGGTAGATATACTCTGAACTGGCACCCACCGTCATGATGTTGCACTCGTCCTGCTCACGGGTGATGTCACCCATCACATCGATGTAGTCGCAACGCTGCAAGGCGTCACCCTTGTCGAGTTCACCCATCAGAGTGAGTTCGCCGGTCTCCTTATCCACCAGATATACGGCCTGAATGGTCGACAGGTTGCTCGAGAACGGGGCCATGTACAGGTTGCCGTAATTGTCGAGGCCCACCGTGTTGCTGCTCAAGGTAGCACCACCGTAGATCTTGCCATCCAGCGTCAGAGCCAATTCCTTGACCATCTCGCCGTTGGTAGCATCCAGCTTGTAGATGACGCTCTGGCTCAAGGTGTCGGTGCCTTGAATGATGGTGTTGGCATTGGAACGCGCGATGTAGATGTAGCCGTCACCCATCACCGCAGTACGGGCACTGGTGTTGCAATAGGGCTTGTTGCTCCACACATCGGGCGTGTGGG
Source organism: uncultured Bacteroidales bacterium (assembly GCA_902793405.1). Taxonomy (GTDB): domain Bacteria; phylum Bacteroidota; class Bacteroidia; order Bacteroidales; family Muribaculaceae; genus Sodaliphilus. Next base: position 24,720 of record CADBDH010000035.1, read on the forward strand.
CACGGTCCTGAATCCACATGTTAACGATATTGATACCGTTAACCGGTTCATACTTCACTCCATCGGTCACGGCCCACGCAGTGGCAGCAGCCGAAACCATCAACAGGGAAAGTAGTAAAAATTTCTTCATAATTGCTTGATTTTAAATAGTTTATATCATTGTTATTGTTTTAATCCCGTTAATTGTAGCAAAGTAACGAAAAAAACTGCAGATTTCAAAAATTTTTTGTCCGTTAGTTTGCTGATGTCCAGCCTTAGTTATCAACGGGTTGATAGCCCAATTGCTCGTCCATCCAGGCGATGCGGTCGTGCAGCCATCGCTTGAGGTAGGCAATCTCGTCGTTGAAGTCCTTGGCAATATAGTAGTTGGGCCACACATACTGCCCCCAGCGGGGCCAGGCCTGGCTGTTGCGGGCCTCGGCGCCGTGCGAGGTGAGCAGGGTGGCCAGCGAATCGACGGTGGCCATGATGCGGCTCTCGCTCAGGTTGGCGGCACGCATCTGCGCCCAGCGGGCCTTGAGCGCATTGGTATAGTCCGGGTCGCTGTTCAGGCGATACCACCAGAACGGCACCAGATACACCTCGCCCGCGCCATAGAGCACATCGTTGCTCTGATAAATCCAGGTGTCGGTGCGCCAGCCTTCGCAGTTCTTGGTGTTGCCATAGGCCAGATTGGTGTCCCAAATTGCCATCTTGAAGCGCCCGTCGAGGCCATCGCGGCGCTTATAGAACTTGCCGCTCAGGCGGTAGCCGTCCACATTGTGGCCCAGTTCGGTGGCCAACTGGTAATCGATGAACGAGGCCACGTCGATGTAGCGACGATAACCCGTCTGCGGGTTGCGATAGTCCTGGGTGGCCAAAGCGGCCTCCATCTGGTTGATACGGCCGTTGATATAGGCCAACTGGCGCTCGTTCAACTCGTCCAGGTCGGGCGACTTGTACTGGATAAGGATTACCTTGTCCTTGTAGGGCACGCCCTGGCTGCTCACGGGGTGATAATGCGAGGTGTAGGTCGGCTCGTCGTTACAGTCCACTTCCAGCAGGTAGTCGCCCGTGAGGGCATCGCCATCCTTGCCGGGTTTGTCCAGATTCAGGCGGTGCTTCCCCTTAGAAACCACTTCACACAGGATATACACGCCATAGTAGGTGCCGTTGAGGAACACCTCGCAGTAGCGCCCCCGCGGGGTGAACTCCATCCAGGGACGCATCAGTTCGTAGGTGAGCATGTCGCGCATCATGCTCTTGTCGGAATACGGCGCTATCAGGGCCCAGTTGTCGTCCTTGCCCATTCCCAGGATTTTGACCTTCTTCTTGGAGCCATACTTGAGTGTGCCATCCAAGGTGCGGAACGAGTAAGGCTTCTTGGGCGAGTCGTTGTAAGTCGAGTTGCCGCGGTAACGCAGGGCGATGTGCCCGCTGTAGTCGATGCGCTGACCGGGATGGGCAACCGTGTCGGCATAGTTGAGGTTTGCTGGTCCGTTGTCGATGATTTTCATGCGGGCATCGATGCGACGATAGCGGTCAATGTCCCTGGCGCCCACCTCAATCCACACGATGGGCAGATTGGTCGAGGTGAGTTCCACCCTTGTGTCGTCAGGAGGGAAATTGGCCTTCTCACGCTTGCAAGCCAGCAGCGTGAGCATCAGCATCATTATGAAAATCAGTCGCTTCATATCAATTATTACATCAAAAGAACCGTCCCTATTTTACCCTAGGTGAGGATAATGTCGATGATGGCGTTGGCGTCGGCGATATTGACCTCGCCGTCACCGTTCACGTCGCCGGCAATCGTCATGTCGCCCGAGAGAATCATGTCAATGATGGCATTGACATCGGCAATGTTGACCTCGAGGTCACCGTTCACGTCGCCCGTGACGGCCTCGTGGTAAACAAAGGAGCGGATATCGGTATAGTCGGTGTACTGTACTGCGGTGCCGGTGGCTATCGTGCGATAGGCAAAACGAGCACGCACATAGTAGGTATTGCCATCGGTCAGTTTGCCAGCCCCCTTGATGTCACCCAGGCGGGGCGTCTCAAAGATGCCGCCGTCTATCGTGCCACTATAGGTCGTGCGCGACGGGAACGTCTCAGACGAACTGATCTGTACCCTCAACGAGCCAACGCCCTCGACGGGCTCTACCTTGACCACATCGGTCGAATAGAGCACCGCATCCTCCTCGCCAGGAACGACAAACACGGGCACGGGCGGAATCACCTCGGCAGTGGTGAACGACGATACCGGGGTGGTCACCGTCGTCTCGCGATAGGTCGCAGAAACGCGCACGTAATAGGTCGTGGCGCCGGCCAGCAGGTACTTGGGCACCTGCCATTGCGGCCTGATTTGCAGCACGCTGTCGGGGTTGCTCATGGTGGATGAGGTGGACAATTCCAAGATATAGACCGTGCCGGGTACTCCTTCGGTCCACGTGATGGTGGGGGTCAAGGGTACGTCGGTAGCGCCATCGGCAGGCGAGGTGATGCGCATCTGCCCCAGGGTGAACTGCCGCAATTCGCTGGCGTTGTCCCACTGGTTGAGGCCTCGTGCGACCACGCGCCACCAATAGGTGCCGCTTGTCAGGCCAGGGATTCTGGTCAGCGGGCACGTCATCGACTCCATCTCGACCTGTGCCACGAGCGAATCCATCTGCTGGTCGGCATAGACCTGCACCATGAAGGTCGTGGCGTTGCAGTACCATTGCAGGGACGAGAGTTCCGACACCTCGGCTCCGTCCTCGGGATAGGTCAATATTGGTTGCTCGGCCTGTGTCGGCACCACACCCGGCGTGGCGGGGGCATACTCGTTCTCCCAACGGTCGAGGATGGTCACCGCATAGTGATAACCCTCACGCTTCTTGCTGGGCACGGTATAGGACGCCCAGTAACTGACGCCGTCGATGTATTGCGCCTGGCAACGGAATTCGCCATCCGTCACCTCATCGGGGATGGCATAGATGACGTAGCGCACATTGGGAATGCTGTCCCAGGTGAGCCGGCCATCGCTGTAATCCAGGTTGGTTACCGTGGTATAGGTCTGGTCGGGCTTGAGCCACGCAGGGGCGGGATTGAGGGCAATGGTCGAATAGAGGCTGTCCTTGAGCCAGGTGCGCAGTTGGCGGACCTTGCCGTCGATGACCTCCTTCTTGTTGCGCCACGTGCCGTAGCGGAAATAGACCATGCCCGGATTGCCGCCAGCAGCCATCGCCTCGCGCATGACGCGTCCCTGCTTGACGAACTCGGCAAGCGTCCAGCCCTCTTCGTCGGGAATCCACTGGCTGATGAAGATGTGACGGTTGAAGCGTGCAGCCATCTTGCCCCACCAGGTGGTGACCCCGGTAAAGGTGCCGGTCGTCTTCCAATAGACCTGCGGCGCCAGGAAATCGATGGTGCCACGGGTCACCCATGCCATGGGGTCGCTGTAAATCTGGTTATACTGCCAGTCGCTACCCACGGGACAAGGCTCCACACCATACTTGTCGGCCACGGCTTGGGAGGTGCAGGCCACACCGGCGGGGCCGATGCCGAAGCGCACCCACGGCTTGGTCGTCTTGACCATGTCGTTGACGTCCTTGACCATCTGGTTAACGTTCTCGCGGCGCCAGTCGCCCTGCGACATCGTGCCGCCCGCAGCCCGATAGTCGCTATACAGGTCGGCATCGAGCGAGAACGACGGGTTGTCCTGATTGTAGAAATAGTCGTCAAACACCAGTCCGTCAACGTCATACTTGACCAAAATGTCCTTGCACACGTCAACGATGCGCTGACGCACCTCGGGGATGCCGGGATTGAGTACCGTCTCATAACTAGTGGTCAAGAGCCACTCGGGATGGGTATAGACGTAGTCCCGCTCGCTTTGCCCCCACATGTTGTCGCCGTGGCCATAACGGTAGGGATTGACCCAGGCATAGACCTCGATGCCGCGCTTGTGGGCCTCCTGAACAAGATACTCAAACGGGTCGAAGGCCGGAGCCACGCCACGGGTGCCCGAAACGTAACTCGACCAGGGCTCGTAGGCCGAATTGTACATCGCGTCGCACATCGCCCTGACGTGGTAATAGACCACATTGATGTGGTTGACGAGCATCGTGTCGAGCATCTTGCGGCAGGCATTCTGCATGATGGGCGTGTTGCTTGCCGTGATGGCACCGCTGGGCCAGTCGCTCAGGTAGGCCGTCATCCAGATTCCGCGCTGTTCACGCTTGGGCGGCATGTCGGCAGCAATGGCAAAACTGGCGACAAATGTCACCAGCAATGCTATTATGGTTATTCTTCTCTTCATAGTTCCTGTTATGTAGAGACGCAAAATCTTGCGTTTTAATTCTCGCCTCTCGCTAAGAGGCTGTATCATTTCACCTCAGGGTTTTCAATCGGCCTATCGGCCGAGAAATTAAACAAAATTATTAATAAAATTAAAATGACAATTATATTTAATTTTTATACAAATTTTGTTTAATTTCTCCGTGCGAAGCGCGGATATTATTGCGAGCTAGATTTATGACACAGCCCTTACATTCTTGGGTTTAGAACAGGCTGGTCAGGCGCGGGTTGATGCACAGGCCCAGGATCCTGTCCTTGTTGCCGTTGAAGTTATAGACCTTGCCGTCCTCGGGATTGAAGTAGTACAGGCCCGTGGTGTAGGTCTTCTCGGTCGCAGCGGCGCGGAAGCCGAAATAGACGTAGTGCGTCTGGGCATCGACGGCCAACTGGGTCGTGTAAACGCCCTCGGCATCGGTCGTGTTGATGGGATCGGCCTCCATGGTGATGAAGTGGATATACTTATCGTAGGTCACCGTGGCGTTCTCGGCCGGGATGGCATACTGGGTGAAGCCCACACCAGGCGTGGTACCCTTGGTCATCCACACATACAGGTAGCCCAAGTCCTCATCGAGGGTGAAGCCACGCGGCTGCGTCGTCTCGAGCACGATGGGATGCGGAATGGGTACACCGGTACCGGTCTTGCCGATGTCGCTCGGGCGGAAACGGTAGATACCGTTACCCGAGTAATTCTTACCCCACCAGAACATACCCGTGCGGTCGAGATACAGACCCGTGTGGATAGCACCATAGGCAATACCCTGGCCATAGTAACTCAACTGGTTGTTGACCACATAGTAGCCAGCGGTGCTGTTGAAGTTGGTCTGCTCGGTCTCGCCACGTGCCGTGAGCGGGAGGGTGCGGATGCCCGTGTTACGGTCGGTGTAGTAGAGGGTTGTGCCGTCGGTGCAACCCTGGAAGGGATCGTTGAACGCAGGACCGCCCACGTTGGTCACCATCACGTTAGTAACCGAGCCATCGGCACTCATGACGGTAATCTTGCCATCGCCCAGATTGCCTGCCTCGTCGTTGATGTAGTAATACTGCTTGCCACAGTCCAGGATATAGACGTTATCCTGCTCGATGGTGGCGCTGTCGGTCACGGTCTTCTCGGTGGCAAACACGAGCGTGGTGGGCATATTGCCCGAGCTGACGCCCATGTCAAACGGCAGGTTCTTGGTGCCAGGAGGCAGCTTGGAGAGATCCACAAGTTTCACTGCCATGATGTTGCCGCCCTGTGTGGCATAATAGAGTGTGGGAGCGGGAATCGACGAGCCCACCTGCACATTGACATAGCTGTCCTCCAGACGGCGGTTCTCGCCATTGATGTCAAACCACGTCTGCAAGGTAATCTTCTGGGAACCGATGTTGCTGAAGGTCAACTTGCCGGGATTGTCAATCGTTCCGTCGGCATGGCTATAGCCCTCAAAGGTCGAGATCAGGTTGCCCTCGGCGTCACGTGTACCCTCGGGGAACGTCCACACATACTTGCACACCAGATTCTCGGGATTGGGCAGCTCGATATCGAGTTTAACGTTCACATCGTTGATGACAACCGGTGTCGCACTCTGCTCAACCACGCTCAACAGGGGAGCGATGTCGTAGATGAGCAACGGATAGGTGCGACTGCCCACGCCGTCAACCGTCAGTGTCACCTGATAGATGCCGGCCTTGTCATACTTGTGAGAAGGGTTCATTTCGGTCGAGGTTGTTCCGTCGCCGAAGTCCCACTTCACCTGTCCCGACTTGGACGAAGTATTGGTGAACAGGACCGTCGATACCACATAGAAGTCCAGACCGTACAGGTCGTCATCCACTCTATAGGTGAAGTCCACGTCCTTGGTGGCAAAATTGTCATAGCCGGGCGTCTTGTCAATACACGACACCGCCATTATCGCCATCAGTATCAGAAATGATATTTTATTGAATGTCTTCATCTTTTTCAAGTTTTAAGTTTTTAGTCCTTAGTTTTTAGTCCTTAGTTTGTCGGCGGATGCCAACTCTAAACTCTAAACCTTAAACTCTAAACTCTAATTAAGTGTCACTTCTTTGTTATCGGTAGTTACGCCCACTTTACCGTCGGTGTCATACACGCGGAATTGGGGTTCCAGGAAATAGGTGCGGCTAAAGTTCACCGTGTACACCTTGTCGGCCGTGTTGTAAATCCACGACGTGAAGGGTATCGTCTCGAGCATACTCTTGAAATAGGGCATGTACTGTCGGCGCACCGTGGTGATCTTTCCACCCGTGTCGTCGCTGTAACGCGAGAAGAGCCAGAAGGCAGATTTGTAAACGGGTTGCACGTTGGCGCCAGCAGGGGCATCGCTCACATTGGCAATCTCGTGATAGACAGCAGTGCCATCCTCGAGAATCGTGATGTAGTAGTAATGGTCTACCTCATCGGTGGTGAACCAGGCGTTGGACTTGTCGTCGGACGTGGTATCGGTCGGGAAGTCAATCTTGTACTGGTCATTCAACTGCTCGAAGAGTTCGATGGGAAAGTTGTACTTGATATAGACGTTGCGCAGGTCGTTATAATAGGTGCTGTCCTTGGTCAACGCCTCGACCATATGGGCCGTAAACTCGTCCTGGAACGTTGAGGGATAGTAGCTGTCAAACTTCTCCTGATCCCATTCCTCGGGATTTACCCAAGTCACGGGGGCCAGGGTGCGCGAGGTGGGGAAACTGTCGGTCAGCACATACTCGTAACCGTCCCACTCTGCTTTGCTGTGAGGATAGGTGGCCACCATCTGGCTGGAGCGCACGGTGTCGGTCAAGGAGTAGCTCTTGGTATAAGCCAGCGATGTGGTCAACTTGCTCGTTGCCGTGGCGGCTTGCTCGCGCTTGATGAGGCACCACACCTCGCTGTGGTCAATCGCCTTCTCGCTAGTGGTGTAATACTTTCCCTTGAAGGAGGCATAGCGGCCAGCCTTGACCACTGTGGAGCCCTGCTCCCAGTCCACGGTGGGCAGTACCTGACCGAGCTGGCCGTTGTCGGCAAACGGGTCATGTATCGCACACGACGAGGTGAGCAAAGCCACCAGGGCTATCATTCCATATATTATCTTGTGTTTCATAATTGTTGTCAACTATTATCTATTAACTGTTAACTGTTAACTACTCTTGCGTCAACGAGGTGACTTCGCCATAGTTGTGGGCCCAAATCATGGGTTCCTGCAACCACTTGTAGTTCTTGTAGGCGCCCAGGCGCTCGAGTTCCTGACGGTTGTACTTCTCCTCGGTCTCGGGGTCATAGTTGATGCGCTGGATCCAGGTATTCTCCTTCTGCTCCTCGGTCAAGCCGTCAATCCAGTAGGCTGAATAGAGGTTGTAAGGACGACGCAGGGTGGGATAAACGATCTCCTGGTTGTCACCGATACCGTAGTGGTTACGGTTGTTGCTGTAGTGGTAACGGCGCATGTCGGTCCACTGCTCGGGCTGCAGATACATGGCGATATACTTCTGCTGCATGAGGTCGCTCAACGTGAACTCACTGGGATTGAAATACCAGTGCTTGTTGCCGCGGTCGGTCACCTTGTGGACAGCAGGCGTGCTGCTCGTGCCACGGAAGTAGTCCTCATTGTCGAGGAACGCGGCCACCTGACCTTCCCAGTACTCGGCAGCCTGATAGCCGGGCTTGCCGCCGGCAACCGAATTGCCCGGATATTTGTTGTCGGTGTTGGCATTATAGTTCTCGTTGGGATAGAGTCGCAAGAAGGCTGCGAGGTGACGCTGGATATTCCACTGTGTAGCTTCCTTAGCCAGCGCGCAAGCCTCGGTCTTCTTGCCCATCCAGTACATAGCCTCGGCCTTGATGAAGTAGAGTTCCTCCATCGTGAAGATGGGGTTATAGGCGTCGGCTGCACCGGCATAGGCGCCCAGGTACAGGTTGGGATAGTTGGCAATCTTGTAGGACGTACCCATACCGATGTTGTTCTCCAGGTAACGCATCTTGATGCGCTCGCTGGTCACAGAAGGGCTTGCAGGTCCCGTGCGGGCAATCATCAGCAGTCCGCAGCGCGGGTCATTGGCAAAGCCGTCGTGTGCTCCCTCGGCATTAAACATGCCGCAGGTCATCTCGTTGTCGGGCTTGCTGATACCCAGCAGATCCACCATAAAGAACTTGCTCGGGATGGCGCTGCCCAACAGGTTGCCGCGCGACTCCCACGAGTTGATGACGGGCTGGGCTACGCTCCAAACGGCATTCTGCGTGCCCGTGCCACCGTCCCAGTAATAGCGGGGCTCGTTGCCGAACCATGCGTCACGGCCGCCCTGATAGTCAAACACGTCGCCCTTGCGCCACTGGTTGATGGCGGCATCGGCAGCATCGATAATCTTCTGGCACATCGCAGGGCTGCGATCCACATTGGGGATGTTGCGCAGCAGCAGGCGGGCTTTGATTGCATAAACCAGACCTTTCCACTTCTCGAGGTCACCGCCATAGACGCGGTCTTCCTTGGCCGTGAGGGGCTGGTTGTCGGGGTTGTTGATGACCGCAGGGTCCTCATACATCTTGATGAGGTCTTCGCACTCCTGCATCATCCAGGCATATACCGAAGCCTGGGTGTCATAGGTGGGAGCGATGCTCTGATAAGCCTCGCTGCGGGGGATGTCGCCAAAAGCATCAGTTGTCAGCTGGGTGGACATCAGCATGATGGTGCGGCCTATCAACTCGTAGTTGGGTGAATTGATGGCCTTGGAATTATCGATCAGATTGACGGTGTTCTTGCCGATGTCATAGAAATGACGGCGCCACATCGGGTGGCGGTTCATCGTCAGCATCTCCCACTCGCACTTGTAGCTGTAGGCACCCACCGAACTCTTGCCGCCGGTGGTAAGCATTTGGGAGAAGTAGGCGTAGTATTCGCTATGGTCATAAACAATCTGCTGGGCGTAATAGATGATGACGGGCAGACCGTCCTTGGCCTCTATCTTATGGGCCCTGTCGGGGTTGACATTGTCATCGAGCACATCATTGCAGCTCACCGACACCAGGCCAACCAGCATCAATAATGCAAAAAACTTAATCTTTTTCATAGTCGTTGGCCTCCTGTTTAGAATGTTGCTTTAAGTGTGAAATTGAAACTGCGCGTGCTGGGCACGTTGTAATTGTCGATACCAGCGCTACCGGTACCGCCGCCGGTACCTGCAAGCACGGCGGGGTCATTGCCGCGGTACTTGGTCAACAGGAACAGGTTGCGTGCTGTAGCGGTAAGCGACAAGCCCTTGACGGGCCAAGTGCGCTTGAAGTGCTTGCCGATGTCATAGCTCAGCGTCACATAACTCAAGCGGATATAGGAACCGTCCTCGATAAAGTTGGACGATACAGTCGAGTAATAGGTGTTGATGAAAGCGGTATTTGTCATAGAGGCTGCTCATGCCGTTGGTGATCTGGCTGCGACCCGTGACGTTGACCACGTCACCGCCCTTGCGGCCGTCGAACAGGAAGGACAGGCTCGCGTTCTTGTAACGCAAGGTGCTGCCGATACCCAACAGCCAGTCGGGCTCACGGTTACCGATGTAGAGGCCCTTGGCGGCATCGATGATGGGATAACCATTCTCGTCACACACGACACGACCTTCGGGGTCACGCACGTAGTCTTTACCCGAGATACCCGTCGATGACTCGTGCAATCGGGCAACGGGGAAGATGTCG
>CADBDH010000036.1:0-25435 GCA_902793405.1 uncultured Bacteroidales bacterium
GAGTGCATCCGCTGCGGTATGTGTAAGTCTAATTGCCGCTTCGACGCCATCTCGGTTTATTAAAATTCGATAGCATCATGGAAGAAAAGAATATGATCACTTTGACGATTGATAAACACGAGGTAAATGTTCCCGCAGGGACTATGCTGCTTGATGCCGCCAAGACCGTTGGCATCAGCATTCCCACCCTGTGCCACATTGATCTGGAGGGCACCTGTGTACAGAACATGCCCGCCTCGTGCCGCATTTGTGTTGTTGAGATCGAAGGCCGTCGCAATCTGGCTCCCGCCTGCGCTACCCGCGTGACTCCGGGCATGGTGGTTCACACCAACAGCGCCCGCGTCATCCGCGCCCGCAAGACCGTTGCCGAGCTCATGCTCAGCGACCACCCCAACGATTGCTTGACCTGCCCCAAGTGCAGCGACTGCGAACTCCAGCGCCTGGTAATGCGCTTCAACATCCGCCAGATGCCCTATAACGGTGGCGAACAGAGCGAGCGCAAGCAAGAGCTCACCCCCGCCATCTCCCGCAACATGGAGAAGTGCGTTTACTGCCGCCGTTGCGAGAGCGTCTGCAACAACGTGCAGTCCGTCGGTGTGCTGAGCGCTATCCGTCGTGGTTTCAACACCACCATCGCTCCCACCTTCGACAAGATGTTCGTGGACACCAACTGTACCTATTGCGGCCAGTGCGTCGCCGTATGTCCCACCGGTGCCCTCACCGAGCATGACTATACCAACCAGCTCATGGACGACCTCACCAACCCCGACAAGGTGGTTATCGCTCAGCCCGCACCCGCCGTGCGCGTCGCTCTGGGCGAGGAGTTCGGCATGAAGCCCGGCACCATCGTTACCGGCAAGCTGGCTACCTCGTTGCGCGACCTCGGCTTTGACTACGTCTTCGACACCGACTTCGCTGCCGACCTCACCATCATGGAAGAGGGTACCGAGATCCTGGGTCGCCTCAACAAGTTCCTTGCCGGCGATAAGGACGTGAAACTGCCCGTGATGACTTCGTGCTGCCCCGCTTGGGTCAACTTCTACGAGCACGAGTATCCCGATCTGCTGGATTATCCCTCGACTGCCAAGTCGCCCGCTCAGATGTTTGGCGCTGTTGCCAAGACCTACTGGGCCGAGAAGATGGGTATCCCTCGCGAGAAACTCGTTGTCGTTTCGATTATGCCCTGTCTGGCCAAGAAGTACGAGTGCGGTCGTGACGAGTTCAAGGTGGATGGCAATCCCGACGTTGACTACAGCATCTCGACCCGCGAGCTGGGCCGCCTGATCAAGCGCGCCAACATCGACTTCGCCAACCTGCCCGACGGTGAATTCGACTCTCCTCTGGGCGAGTCGACAGGTGCAGGCGCTATCTTCGCCAACACCGGTGGTGTGATGGAGGCTGCATTGCGCACAGTCTATGAGGTGCACACCGGCAAGACCCTGCCGCACCTCGAGTTCAACGAAGTGCGCGGTCTGGAAGGCATCAGGGAGGCAACCATCGACCTCAACGGCTTTGAGCTGAAGGTCTGCATCGCTCACACCCTGAGCAATGCCCGCAAGGTCATGGATCTGCTGCGTGCCGGCAAGCTCAACTACCATGTGGTTGAGGTGATGGCATGTCCCGGCGGTTGCATCGGCGGTGCAGGTCAGCCCTACCACCACGGCAACATCGAGATTCTCAAGGCACGTGCTGCTGCCGTTTACCGCGAGGACGAGGGCAAGGCACTGCGCAAGAGCCACGAGAACCCCGACATCCAGAAGCTCTACAAGGACTTCCTGGGCGAGCCCTGTGGCGAGAAGGCACATCACCTGCTTCACACGCACTATTTTGATAAATCCATTCACTAATTCCGAATCAAAACATCAATAACGAGATATGAAGAAGAAAGAAGAAATCAAACTGGCGTGTACCGTAGTTCAACAGGTCGAGGAGATCTGCGACAAGCACGGCAACAAGCCCGGTGAATTGATCAATGTGCTGCACGAGTGCCAGGCATTGCATGGCTACCTCCCCGAGGAGATGCAACGCATCATCGCCCGCAAGCTGGGCGTGCCCGCTTCCAAGGTTTATGGCGTGGTGACGTTCTACTCGTTCTTCACCATGACCCCCAAGGGCAAGCACCCCATTTCAGTATGCCTGGGTACCGCCTGCTACGTGCGCGGTTCCGAGCGTCTGCTTGAGGAAATCAAGCGCATCCTGGGCATCGAGGTAGGCGAGACCACCCCCGACGGCAAGTTCTCGCTCGACTGCCTGCGCTGCGTGGGCGCCTGCGGTCTTGCACCCGTTGTCATGATCGGTGAGCACGTCTATGGACGCCTCGACGTCAAGGACGTTCGCCAGATCCTCGAGAACGCCGCTGCTCAAGACTAAGAACACGACTAAACATCACTAATTACCCGAAAGCGGGAGGACTCAACTCAGAAGAGCCCTCCCGCTTTCTATTATTGCCCAAGATTATTTAATGCGAATTGCGCTAATGAGCCAAATTTCACGAAATAAAATTAAAACATTCGCAACCATTAGATAAATTCCATTAGCGTCAGGGGAAAACACATAGTTACTTTGTAATTGTTTGAGAAATAAGATAAATGTAGGTCACTACTGTATCATTGGCTTGGCTTTTGCCTCGAAGAGGCAGGTCGGGTCGAAGACTCGACTTTTATGGAAAACACCATGCCAGCTCATCGAAGATGAGCGCAGCTTGGTGATAGCCATATCAAGTGAAAAGTGCGTCGAAGACGAACTTCTGCATTCGTCAAAAGCTTGTCAATCACAAAGTTCCTCTTCGAGGCACTTGCAATGTTCTGCTCATGGACCAAGCTGCGAACCTCTCCGAGGTTCTTGCATGGTCTTTATCATAGAAATCGGTTCTTCGAACCGCTAACATCTACGATGTTTCACCGGACACTAATAGATAAATTCATTAGATAAATTCGTGTAATTGGCTACGCCGAGCTAAAGGCTCGCAGACTGTTAAATTCGTAGGCAAGAAAAGATCCGCGTCTGCAACTCCCCCTCTAAGTTAGAGGGGGTGCCCGAAGGGCGGGGGCGTCTGTAAACCCCCAGGCGGGCTCCCCCTCCTCCGGCGCTTTGCGCCACCTCCCCCCAGGCGGGGGAGGAGTTTTGGGACGTGGAGGCCTATTCGCTTAATTCGTTTAATTCGAAGGCAGTTAAATTGGCTACGCCGAGCTAAAGGCTCGCATTAGTCCCGCAGGGAAGCCCCGCAGGGATTGGGCCACAATTTATTTCAATAGTAAATATTTTTTCACTTTTTTGTGCGATTTTCTTAGAATTTTTGCTATATTTGCACATTCGAGTAAACTTTTGGTTATCGCTCTCTAGAGCGAGCCCGTGAGGGCGATAACGTTGTGTCACAATAAACAGTATTCATTCTATGAAAACATCTACATTAACATCTAGGTTGCTTGCCATTGTGGCAGCCTTCTCGTTTGTGTTCAGTGCTGCTGCCTACGACTTCACTGTCGATGGTGTGTACTACAACATCACGGGCGACAACACAGTCGAGGTCACTAGTAAGACTACCTCTTCGGGCGGTTACACTGGCGAAGTAACAGTACCCGCCACGGTCACCAATGGCGGCGTGAACTATCAGGTCACTGCTGTGGGCGACAAAGCTTTCTATGTATGCAGCAACGTGACTGCAGTTCACTTGCCGGCTACCATCACCTCAATTGGTGAGAATGCCTTCTACCGCTGCTACAGTTTGGCCGACGTGAACATCCCAGACGGGGTCGTCACGATTCCCTATAGAGCCTTCGATGAATGTAAGGCATTGACAACAGTAACCATCCCGTCATCGGTGGTCAGCATCGGCAATATGGCCTTCTATCAGTGCATTGCGATGACTCAGGTCAATTTCAATGAGGGGTTGCAGACCATCGGTACCAGCGCATTCGCTTATTGTAAAGCATTGACCCAGGTGGAGTTTCCTGCCTCGGTCACCTCGATTGGCCAAAATGCATTTGAAAATTGCACCGGCTTGACCGACGTGACATTTAACGGAGCCACCAGCATCGGCCTCTATGCCTTCGCTTATGACAGTGCCATCACCTCGGTGACCTGCCTGAGCGAGACCCCGCCGTCGATGTATAACAGTGCCTGCTTCAATAGCGCGGTCTATGAAAACGCTGAGCTGCACGTGGCCACCCGTGCATTGCATGACGTGTATGCCAGCGCTGCCAATTGGATGAATTTCACACATATCCTTAGCCCGTGTGACTTTGAAGACGAGGGCTGCTATTTCCTGAGACTTGGATCCAACGGTGCTATCGTCACCTACAAGGACGAGAACTACAACTGCTACAGTGGCGATGTGGTTATCCCCGCGACGGTAAACGACGGTGGCACTGTCCGCAATGTGACGGGCATCGACAAGGATGCCTTTAAGGACTGCGTCGGCCTGACCAGCGTGACGATACCCGCCAGTGTGACGGCCATCGGCGCACAAGCCTTTGCGGGCAGCACAGCCTTGACAACGGTTACTTGTGAGGGTACGACACCTCCCGCTATGGCCAGTACCGATTGCTTCGAGAGCAATACCTACAGCAACGCCACGCTTAATGTAGCCACCCGTGCATTGCATGACGTGTATGCCAGCGCTGCCAATTGGCAGCAGTTCAATCATATCCTTAGCCCGTGTGACTTTGAAGACGAGGGCTGCTATTTCCTGAGACTTGAAGCCGACAGAGCTATCATCACCTACAAGGATGAGAACTACAACAGTTATAGCGGTAATGTGATCATTCCTTTAACTGTGTACGACGGCGGTACCGAACGCAGAGTGGTCAAAGTCGACAAAAACGCATTCAAGAATTGTGACGCAATGACTAGTGTGGAAATTACTGGGTATATAGAAAGGATTGAGGCCACCGCTTTTGCCGGTTGCTCTGCCTTGACGGCCGTGTATGTGTACCCCTTTCCTCCCACCATGGCCGGCAGCGATGTATTCGACAATGACACTTACAGCAATGCTACGCTCTATGTGCCTTTCTATGCGATAGACGACTTTAAATCTGCTAATTATTGGCGCCTTTTCAACACGATAAAGAGTATGGATGAACCTGATTTTGTCGTTGATGGTATTTATTATACGAAATGGAATGTTACAACTGTAGCTGTCATGCATGGACCGGAGAAGGGCTGTTATAGCGGCCATGTGACTATCCCGCCAGTGGTGCTATGGGAGGGCAATTTCTATAACGTGAAATGTATAGAATGGGGAGCCTTCTATGGTTGTCCCGACGTGACCGATGTGACAATACCAACGTCCGTCGTATCGTTTGGCCCATATTGCTTTGCGGGAACAGGAATAACATCCACTCTCCATCCTGATTATGCCACGGGAATTGCTGAAGGTGCATATAAAGACTGCACCCAGTTGAAGACTATAACAATTAATGCTAACATGGTTAAAGTGGAAAAGTATGCGTTTGCGGGTTGCACGGCAGTGGAGACAGTCATCTGCAAGGCTGTCACTCCTCCCCTGATTAGATTCGATTACAATTGCTTTTCCGAAGAAACCTACAACAACGCTACGCTCTATGTGCCCGGCGCTAGTTTCAATGACTATAAAGTTGCTTCAGGGTGGAGGCGTTTCGCCAATATCGTAGGCGTCCTCCACGACTTTGAGGTGGACGGCGTCTATTACGCCATCACCGATGCTAACACCGTTGCTGTGACGGCCAGGGACAACCGTTACAATAGCTATAGCGGCAGTATTGAGATTCCGTCAATGGTGACCTATAACGGCACCGATTATGTTGTTGCCTCCATAGCTCAGTATGCCTTCTACAATTGTACCGGCTTGACCAGTGTGACGATTCCCATGAGTGTGACCGAGATTGGCAATTACGCTTTCCTTGGCTGTACCAATGTTTCTCAGGTCATCTGCACCAGTTACACGCCTCCCGTTATGGCTGGCTACTATGCATTCGATCCCTCCTGCTATCAGAATGCAACCCTGATTGTGCCCGATGGAACGGAAGAGCAGTATCAATCCACCGACTGGTGGAACCAGTTCACTCAAGTAAAGCTCATTTTGCGTGGTGATGTGAATGGGGACGGTGCTGTCAACATCGCCGATGTGGCGGCTATGATTGACTACCTGTTGAATGGTGATGAATCCAGCATTCTCTTAATCAATGCTGACGTCAACAAAGACGGCACTGTCAATATTGCTGATGTGGCAGCGATGATCGACTACCTGCTCAGCGGCACTTGGCCAGTTTTAGACGAAGTATTTGTTGTCAATGGCGTCTCATTCAAGATGGTTGGCGTCGAGGGCGGTACCTTTACCATGGGTGCAACTCCTGAGCAGGGAGATGACGCATATGAAAGTGAAAAACCCGCTCATCAAGTGACATTGTCAAGTTACAGTATTGGTGAAACGGAGGTTACGCAAGGCTTGTGGTTGGCTGTTATGGGAACAAATCCTAGTTATTTTACAGGTGATTTAAATAAACCTGTTGAAAGAGTATCTTGGTATGATTGTCAAACTTTCATCAGCAAACTGAACGCAATGACTGGATTGAATTTTCGACTTCCCACCGAAGCCGAATGGGAATTTGCCGCTCGTGGTGGTCTTCAGAGTAAGGGCTACAAGTATGCTGGAAGCAACATTCTTAATGAAGTGTCATGGTATGTCGAAAATAGTGCTTTAGTTGGTGTTGATAGTCCAGATTATGGTACTCATGCAGTTGCAACGAAGAAGGCTAATGAGTTGGGACTTTACGACATGACCGGCAATGTGAGTGAATGGGTAAGAGATTGGTATGATAACTATAGTAGTGAGTCTCAAACTAATCCAACGGGGCCTTCGACTGGATCTTACCACATTCACCGTGGTGGTGGTTATGATTCCTATCCATCTTCTTTAAGGGTTTCCTACAGAGCTTATACTATTGGATCTATAACAGGAAATGACTTGGGTCTGCGTCTTGCCCTATAGTTCTACCTTATAACAAAAAAGGGTCATCAGAGAGGTCTTTGATGACCTTTTTTTACGTGGATTCCAAAGATGTAGAGACGCAAAATTTTGCGTCTCAAGGGCAGTCAATTTTGTGTTTCGCGACAGGGGCAGCCATCACGGGCGGGGTAGCAGGTCTATCAGCCTTCACAGTCTGCCCAGGGTATGCCTTCCCGAATTATACTTTATTTTTATTGAATTCACCTTAATTGATTCCATTTATTGCAGGATTGGAAGAAAATTCGTAATTTTGTGAGTTGATTTGGGTAGACATCCATCATTGTCCCAATCCCGTGAATGATTAATCAACTAATTGCCAATGGAATCTCAACAAGATAAATCACTAAACAATCCGAAAGGTGAAGTGCAGTCGGACAATGCCGACAAGGCTTATGGTTTGATCGCTAACACCCACGTTCAGGTGCTGTGCTGCTGCGGCTCGTCGTGCTATGAATCGGGCAGCCTGAAAATCATTGACAATTTCATTCGAGTCATTGCCGAGTACGGCCTGGGTAGCCGTGTTGATGTCGTGGCAACGGGTTGTTTCGGCTTCTGTGCCAAGGGGCCCATCGTCAGGATCATGCCCGACAACACGACCTACGTGCAGGTGCACCCCGAGGATGTTGAGGATATCGTCAAGACGCACATCATCGATGGCCGTCTGCTCGAGGAGCGTCTGCAGTATGTCGATTTCACGGCCCATCAGCTGATGGACGACTCCAAGCACTGGAGCTCCTATCCCAAGCAGCTGTCGATGGACGCCATGTTGCATGACTACATCTACGAGATTGGCGGCAAGAAGTTCCTGTCGGTGATGTCCTACAAGATCGATGCCGACAAGTGCAAGGGCTGCGGTGCCTGCAAGCGCGGCTGCTCCAGCCAGGCCATCGTGGGCGACCTGCGTCACCCCCATGTGGTCAATCCCTATAAATGCACCTGCTGCGGCCACTGCACGACCAAGTGCAAGTTCGACGCCATCCACGGCCCCGTGGGCGCCCTGAGCGAGCGCAACTATGTCGAGGACCTGCTGGTCGATGTGGCCGACCCCGACAAGATTGTCGTGGCACAGACGGCTCCCGCGGTGCGCTATGCGCTGGGCGAGGAGTTCGGCATGCCACCGGGCACTATCGTCACGGGCAAGATAATCACGGCCCTGCGCAAGGTGGGCGTGGACTATGTGTTCGATACCGACTTCGGCGCCGACATCACCATTATGGAGGAGGCTGCCGAGATTGTGGACCGCCTGCGCAAATTCATCGCCGGCGACAAGACGGTGCGCATCCCTATCACCACCTCGTGCTGCCCGGCATGGGTCAACTTCTTCGAGAACGATTATCCCGACCTGCGCGAGTATCCCTCGACCTGCAAGTCGCCCGCCCAGATGCTGGGCGCCGTGCTCAAGAGCTATTGGGCCGAGCGCATGGGCATCCCCCGCGACAAGCTGGTCGTGGTATCGGTGATGCCGTGCCTGTCCAAGAAATATGAATGTGCCCGCGACGAGTTCATCACCGGCGGCAACCCCGACGTGGACTACTCGATTACCACTATCGAGCTGGCCGAACTGATCAAGCGCATGAACATCGACTTTGAAAGGCTGCGCGACGGCGAGTTCGACATGCCGCTGGGTGACTCGAGCGGCGCCGGTGCCATCTTCGGCACGACGGGCGGCGTGATGGAGGCCGCATTGCGCACGGTGTATGAGGAATTCACGGGCAAGGAGCTGGCGCACGTCGAGTTTGAGCAGGTGCGCGGTCTGGACGGTATCCACGAGGCCGTCATCGACCTCGACGGCTTTGAACTGAAGGTGTGCGTGGTCAACACGCTGGCCAACGCCCGCATCGTCATGGACAAACTGCGTGCCGGTGAGCTGGACTATCATGTCATCGAGGTGATGGCGTGTCCCGGTGGCTGCATCGGCGGCACGGGCCAGCCCTACCACCATGGCGACATCGAGGTCATCAAGGCACGCCAGCGCGCCATCTACAGCGAGGACGTAGGCAAGAAACTGCGCAAGAGCCACGAGAATCCCGTCATCCTGCGCCTGTACAGGGAGTTCCTGGGTCAACCCTTACACGGTAAGGCCCACGAGATACTCCACACCAAGTACCGCGACAAATCCATCCTCTAAAAAACAGCGACACCTCCCCACAGCAACGACACAGCAGTTGGCCCGTCGGCAGTATCATGGGCTTGGCTTTTGCCTCGAAGAGGCAAGTCGGGTCGAAGACTCGACTTTTATGAAAAACACCATGCCAGCTCATCGAAGATGAGCGCAGCTTGGTGACAGCCATAACAAGTGAAAAGTGCGTCGAAGACGAACTTCTACATTCACCGAAAGCTTGTCAATCACAAAGTTCCTCTTCGAGGCACTTGCAATGTTCTACTCATGGACCAAGCTGCGAACCTCTCCGAGGTTCTTGCATGGTCTTTATCATAGAAATCGGTTCTTCGAACCGCTAACATCTTTCGATGTTTCCCCAAGCAAATGGTTTTAATAGAATTATATACTGAATTTTGTTTAATTTTTCGGCCGCAGGCCGATTCATAGTTGTATCAAATGGGCTTTGCAACAACCTCTTATTGTTGAGATATTCAGTTACAGGGCCAGCATCTATACCACTGTTTCCCTCTACGGCAGTGACACTTTGCCCAATATCCCCTTGACATGGGCGATGGTGATGCCGTAGTTGGTCATCGGCACGCCCTGGGCGCGGCATTGCTCCTCGCGCTGGAGCATGAAGCGGCGGTTAAACATGCAGCCGCCACAGTGGATGACCAGGTCATAGCCCGTCAAATCGTTAGGGAAATCCTTACCGGCCACGATATCGATTTTCAGTCCTTGTCCCACGCGCTGTCGCAGCATGCGGGGTATCTTCTCGCGCCCGATGTCCTCGGCCAGCGGGGCATGGGTACAGGCCTCGGCAATGAGCACGCGCGACTGTTCGGTCAGGCGGTCGATGGCGGGTGCGCTCTCGACAAAATAGCCGATGTCGCCCTTGTGGGCCGCCATCAGTACCGAGAACGAGGTCAACAGGCTCTCGGCGGGCTTTTTCTTTTCTACGATGTCAAACACCTGTGAGTCGGTGATGATGAGGTGGGGCGGCTCGTTGAGAGCGGCCAGCGTGCGGTCGATGTCCTCGGTCGTGCAGCACACGGCGATACACCTTTTGTCCATCAGGTCGCGCAGGGTCTGCACCTGCGGCAGGATGAGGCGTCCCTTGGGCGCTTGCGGGTCCTGCGGCATCACCAGCAGCACCGTGTCGCCTGCTTGGGCCAGCTTGCCCGTGAGTGACTGGTTGCCGCCCTCGGGCATCAGGCCGGCCAACGTTTTACGCAGCAAGTCGAGTCCCGTCCCGTTGACGGCGCTGATGGGGACAACGTCGCAGCCCAGCCGCTTGGCCATGGCGGCGAGTAGGGTAGAGGGGACCTCTTGCATCAGGTCCACCTTATTCAATACGCCAACATAGGGGACGTTGGCCTGCTTGAGCAGCCCGGCCCATGCCGCCTCGTCGTCGAGCGTGGCGCCGTCGGTCACGATGATGGAGATGTCGGCCTGCTTGATGACCTCTCGGGTGCGCTCGGTGCGCAGGTCGCCCACCTTACCCGTATCATCAAAACCCGCCGTGTCGATGAGAACGCACGGCCCCAGCGGCAGAATTTCCATCGCCTTGCTCACCGGGTCGGTCGTGGTGCCCGCTACATCGCTCACGATGGCAATCTGCTGCCCCGTGAGCGCATTGATGAGCGACGACTTGCCCACATTGCGCCGCCCAAACAGCGCAATGTGCACCCTCTCACCCCTCGGCGCCCTACTAAAAGCCTGATCTTTCTCAATCATGAATGATATGTTCTAGAATTGATGATTTCTTGAATATCCACCTCGATGGGCGTGTATTCCACATCTTTAAGTTTAAGCCCAGGATTTTTTTCGAGCACTTCACGCGCTTTGACCCAAATGGGATTGCCTTGCTGGTCTTCCATTACAACTATCCCGTCATGCAGGGCCTCTTCGGTAATCATGTCGAGAACAGCCTGATTGCAGCACTCAATAAATCGTTTATTCTGTTCAGTAAGATAAGGAACGGTATTGTCCATAATGATTGAGCTATCAAACAAGTTACATGTATCACCTTTATTGCCGGTTGCCATCAAAACGTAAGCATTGCCCTCGTAACGGTATATATCCCAATGATCAACAATCGGCATGAAAATCTCTTTCAGATTATTCAATCCTCGATGATACCGGCGAATCACTACATCGTCAGGAACGTGATGCCCGCCATTTTTCACGCGGTGGGCAATACGGCGAATGGCGATTTGAGGTGAGGGTAGATAGAAGAACACCAATTCCACTCGGTAACCTCTAGCTTGTGCTTGCAGCACAAGATTACGATATGCGCGTGTCGATAAGGTGGTCTCGATGGCAAATGTCACATCCTGATTGAGCAATTCCTGAATGCGTTCCAGCATGAGTCTGCCAGCTTGAAAAGAGACGCTTTGCGGGTCAAGTGGAGAAAGACCATAGGCAATTTCATCGGCATTCACCCACTGCCGGCATTCCAAAATTGACGGCAGGAATCGCTTCGACGCTGTAGTTTTCCCGGCTCCGTTGCAACCGGCAATGATATATAACCGTTTTTCTGCCATTATCTCAAACAACTAAAAAGCAGGAACAACGATGACATGTCAAGGTTGTTTGAGTTGTTGATCGTTGTTCCTGTTGTTTTGAAAAATTAGAAGTAGAAGTCGCGCTGGCCGGCGGCGATGTCCTTGATGTGCTGGGCGGCGATGTCGCGCACGCGCTCATTGGTCATCTTGGCCAGTTCCTTTTCGATAAGGGCGTTGCCCTTGGCGACGGTGTCCTCGCTGGCAAAGTCCATGAGGTACTCCTTGAGCGTCATCAGCGCGTTGGGCGTGCAGATGTCGCCAATCTTGCCGGCCTTGCACAGGGCCATGAAGCGGTCGCCCGTGCGGCCCGAACGGTAGCAGGCGGTGCAGAAGCTGGGCAGGTAGCCGATGGACAGCAGCCAGTTGATGACCTCGTCGAGTGTGCGCGTGTCGCTCACGTCGAACTGGGCCGTCTCGTCATGGCGCTCGACGGTGGTGTAACCGCCCACGCTGGTGCGGCTGCCGCCGCTGATCTGTGACACACCCAGGTCAAGCACCTTGGCGCGCACGCTCTGGCTCTCGCGGGTGGAGATGATCATGCCGGTATAGGGCACGGCCAGACGGATAACGGCGATGATGCGGCAGAAGATGTCGTCGGGCAGCACGTCGGGGAACTCATCGAGGGAGATGTCCTCGGCAGGGCAGATGCGCGGCACGCTGATGGTGTGCGGGCCCACACCGAATTTGGCCTCGAGGTGCTCGGCATGCATCAGCAGACCCACGAAGTCATAGCGGTAGGTGGTCAGGCCGTACAGCACGCCGATGCCCACGTCGTCGCAGCCGCCCATCTGGGCGCGGTCCATGGCCTCGGTGTGGTAGCAGTAGTTGCTCTTGGGGCCCGTGGGATGCAGGGCTTCGTAGTTCTTGCGGTTATAGGTCTCCTGGAACAGGATATAGGTGCCGATGCCGGCGGCTTTCAGTTTCTCGTAGGCCTCGACCTCGGTAGCGGCGATGTTCACGTTCAGGCGGCGGATCTCGCCGTTGCCCACCTTGGTGTTATAGATGGTGTGGATCGACTCCAGGATGTACTCCAGCGGGTTCATCACGGGGTGCTCTCCGGCCTCGAGGGCGATGCGCTTGTGACCCATCTTGACCAGCGCCTCGACCTCGGCACGGATCTCGTCCTGCGACAGCTTCTTGCGCGGAATGGTTTTGTTCTTGGCGTGGTAGGGGCAATAGACGCAGCCGTTGATGCAGTAGTTGGATAGATACAACGGGGCGAACATCACGATACGGTTGCCGTAAAAACGACGTTTCACGTCCTTGGCCAGCTGCTCGTAGCGCTCAATCAGGTCGGACTGGTCGCAGTCGAGCAACACGGCAGCCTCGCGGTGGGTAAGACCCTTGCACAAGGCAGCCTTATCGATAATCTCCTCAATCAGAGCACGATTACTCTTGTTCTTTTCAGCGTATGCTAGGGTGTCTAGTATCTCGCTATCGTCGATGAACTCATCGGCGTGATTAGACTTGACATTATACATGATATTATAGTGTAGTTATTAGTTGTTACAATCTGCAAATTTAGCAAAAACTTGTCAGTAACCAGCCACTAGTTGGTAAAAAAAAGATAAAAAATTAAATCTTGCTTGCCGTGC
This sequence comes from uncultured Bacteroidales bacterium, assembly GCA_902793405.1. Lineage (GTDB taxonomy): Bacteria > Bacteroidota > Bacteroidia > Bacteroidales > Muribaculaceae > Sodaliphilus. Next base: position 13,249 of record CADBDH010000036.1, read on the forward strand.
TGTTCATTTGCACTATCTTTGCCGAATATTTGGCAAACGGATAGCATTGACGACGAGAAGTCTCCATATTATCCTGTATCTGGTAGCGGCATGCGTGCTGTTGCCCGCTTTGTCGCATGGTCAGGTTATCACGGGCAATACGCTCGACCTGACGCAGGCGGTTGACTCTGTCATCAGGGCCGAAGGCGACACGACGGTGCGCCCCGTCCATGCGACGGCGGGCCGCGACACGAGCCGCTTTGTCAAGGAGCGGGTGGACCTGGACCATGTCGTCGAGTTCAATGCCAAGGACAGTATCATCCTGTTTGGCCGCAACCATGCGGTGATGTATGGCGGCAGCAATATCCAGTATGGCGACATCAACATGACGGCGTCGCAGATCAGCATGGATATGGACAGCAGCCAGGTGATGGCCATCGGCGTCCCCGACAGCGTGGGCGACCTGGCCGGCACTCCCGTCTTTAAGGACAACAGCGGCGAATACCAGTCGCGCGAGATGAAATACAACTTCAAGACCAAGCGTGGCTACATCACCGACATCGTCACCGAGCAGGGCGAGGGCTATCTCACCGGCGGCATCACCAAGAAGACCGAGGACGACTACTATTACATCAAGGACGGCCGCTACACCACCTGTGACGACCATGAGCACCCGCACTTCTACTTCCAGCTCACCAAGGCCAAGGTCAAACCCAAGAAGAATGTGGTCACCGGACCGGCCTACATGGTGCTGGAAGACCTGCCGCTACCCATCGCGGTGCCGTTTGGCTACTTCCCCTTCAGCGAGAAATACCAGAGCGGTATATTGGTGCCCACCTTCGGTGAGGACTACAACCGCGGCTTCTACCTGCGCAACGGCGGTTACTACCTGGCGCTGGGACAGCATGCCGACCTGGCCTTGACGGGTGAGATCTACACCCGCGGCTCGTGGGGTCTGTCGGCCCAGTCGTCCTATTCCTGGCGCTACAAGCACTCGGGCTCGTTCAGCGTCAACTACCTCACGACCGTCATGGGCGAGAAGGGTGACCCCGACTACAGCAAGATGCACAACTTCCAGGTGTTGTGGAGCCACAGCCAGAACCAGAAGGCCAATCCCTACCTGACCTTCTCGGCCAGCGTGAACTTTTCCACCACAGGCTATGCGCGCAACAGCCTGAACACCTACTACACCAGCGCCTTTACCGAGAACACCAAGAGCAGCACGGTGAACCTGACCTACAAGATTCCCAACAGCAAGTGGACCGTCTCGACAACCGCTAACGTATCGCAGCGTACTGCCGACTCGACGATTACTGTCTCGTTCCCCAACCTGACCATCAGCATGACCCAGACGGCACCGTTCAAGCGCAAACGCGTCGTGGGCGATGAACGATGGTACGAGAAAATCAAGGTGAGCTACAATGGTAAGTTCCAGAACTCGTTGACGGCCAAGCAGGACGAATTCCTGCACAAGAGCCTGGTCAAGGACTGGCGCAACGGCATGAGCCACAGCGTGCCTGTCCAGGCCACATTCAATGTGCTCAAGTACTTCAACATCACGCCCAACCTGACCATGAACGACCGCATGTACACCAGCAAGATACGCCAGCAGTGGGATCCCAATGCCAGCGCGGTCGTCAGGGACACGACCTATGGGTTCTACAACGTCTTTGACTTCAATTTCAGCGTCTCGCTGAGTACCAAGATTTATGGATTTTTCAAGCCCATGAAGTTCCTGGGCAAGCTGGGCGAAAAGCTGCAGATGGTGCGCCACGTGATGACGCCCAATATCTCGTTCTCGGCATCGCCCGACTTTGGCGCTCCCTTCTGGGGCTATTACGGCAACCTGGACTACGTGGACGGCAAAGGTATCCACCACAACAACCGCTACAGCTACTTCCAGCATGGCCTCTACGGCAGCGCCCCTAACGGCAAGTCGGGAACCATCATGTTCAACATCGCCAACAACCTGGAGGCCAAAGTCAAGAGCGATAACGACAGCACGGGCTTCAAGAAGATCTCGCTCATCGAGAACTTTACCTTGAGCCAGTCCTGCAACCTGGCTGCCGACTCGTTGAAGTGGAGCAACCTCAACACCAGCATCATGCTGCGTTTGACCAAGGGCTTTAACCTCAACCTGAGTGCCACCTGGGATGTTTACAAGTATGCGCTCAACGAGTCGGGTGCCCCTGTACGTATCAACAAGCTGCGTCTGTTCAACGGTGGCGGTTGGGGCCGTCTGTCCAGCACGGGCACGTCCTTCTCCTACACGTTCAACAACGACACCTTCAAGCGCAAGAAGGACAAGCAGCCCGACGATAAGAAACCGCCCGAGAACCGCTTGAACAACGAGCAGGGCGACAACGAGGACCAGAAGGACCAGGGCGGCGGGCCGACTACCGACCTGGAACTCATCGACGGCTATGCCAAGTGGGAATGTCCGTGGAGTCTCACGGTGAATTATTCGCTGTCCTACGGTTACGGCACGTTCAACTACAAGAAACTCGAGTACAATGGCCGCTGGACCCAGAACCTGAGCCTGAACGCCAACATCCGTCCCACCAAGAACTGGTCTTTCACGGCATCGGCGAGCTACAATTTCGATACCCACAAGATTGCCTACATGAATTGCAGCATCTCGCGACAGATGCACTGCTTTGAGATGAGCGCGAGCTTTGTTCCCGTGGGTCCCTACAAGAGCTACAACTTCCACATTGCTGTCAAGTCGTCCATCCTGCAGGATGTGAAGTATGACAAGCATTCCAGCTTCAACAATGGTGTCACTTGGTAATAAACAGTTCCTTGTGGCCATGATGACGTTGCTGTGTGCGGCCCTGCCGCTCACGGCGCAGCGTTTGCAGGAAGGTGACTTGCTGTTTTGCTGCACCCAGGAGCCCAACGCCATCACGGCGGTGACGAGTGGGGTAGAGGGCCTGTCCATCGACCACGTGGCGGTCTTTCACCGCATTGGCGGCGAGGAGGGCATCCCCTATGTCGTTGAGGCGGTCAAACCGGCTGTGAAGCTCACGCCCATGGACACATTTCTGTGCGAGAACCGTCATGTGATTATTGGCCGCGTGAATGTGGATGGCGCGATGAGGCAATCCATCAGGCGATGCCTGGCCATGGTGGGGAAGCCCTATGACGACCTCTATCTGCCTGGCGACAGCGCCGTCTATTGCAGCGAGTTGGTGCAGATGAACTATGTCAACGCTGCGGGCGAGCCGGTCTTTGACACAGTGCCCATGTCGTTTCATGACGCGTCGGGCCGGGTGACCGACTACTGGCGCGACTTCTATTCCCGCCGTGGCATGGAGGTACCCGAGGGTGCTCCAGGCACCAATCCGGGCGAACTCTCCCGCCGTCCCCAAGTCACGATCATCGGTAAATACCCCGTACATTTATGATATTCTATTTCACAGGCACCGGCAACACGGGCTTCATTGCCTCACAGCTGGCCCAAGCCACTGGCGACCGTCTCATTCCCATCGCACAGGCCGTTGTCAACGGCGACTATGACTATACGCTCGAGGCCGACGAGCGCATCGGCTTCTGCTTCCCCATTCACGGGTGGCGGCCGCCGTTCATCGTCAGGGACTTCATCGGTCGGTTGCGGCTCCAGGGATACCAGGGGCAATACTGCTATGCTATTGCCACCTGCGGCGACGATGTGGGTCTGACTTTCGATTACCTGCGCAATGATCTCAAGGCCATCGGCCTCGCGCTCGACAGCGCTTTCTCGGTCATCATGCCCGAGACCTACAACTTCCCCTTCATCGACCAGATTGATACCCCCGAACGTGCCGAGCGCAAGATTGCCGCGGCCCGCCAGGAACTGGCAAAGATGGTGCCCGCCGTTGTCAACCGCGAGCGGGGTGTGATGAACATCAACAGGAGCCGCTGGCCACGCACCAACAGTATCGTGCTGGGCGGCTTCTTTCTCAAGCACTGGGTGACTGATTCCAAATTTACCGTCGATGCCGATGCCTGTGTGCGATGCGGCAAGTGCAGCCAGGTGTGTCCCGTCGGCAACATCGATTGCCCTGACGGCGGTACCCCGCGTTGGCTCCACAATGGCTTGTGCACCACCTGCTTTGCCTGCTATCACCATTGTCCCGCCCATGCCATCGATTTCGCGGGCCGTACCAAGGGCAAGCGCCAGTATTATTTCAAACCGTAGGACGGATTCCCGATATGGGTAGCAATCATCACGAAGGAATCAAAAATTGGCGCTAAACAACCCTTAACTGAAAATTTCTTACTACCTTTGTAGTTTGTAAACTGAATAACCTCCTGTTGGGTACTATACTATCCATATTGATTGGTTGTGTGTCGATTGGCATTTTCCTGTCGGCACCCATGGGACCTATCGGTATCCTGTGCATCCAGCGCACCTTGAACAAGGGCCGCAGTTCGGGCTTCTTCACGGGTGTGGGCGCAGCGGTGAGCGATTTGTTCTATTGTCTGCTGGTGGGACTGGGCATTTCGCTGGTGACAGATTTCATCGCTTCCAATGTCAATATCCTGCAGATTGTGGGCAGCATCATTCTTATCGTGTATGCGCTGTACATGATTGTGCACAACCCCGTGAGCCAGATTAAAGAGAATATCGACCAGCGCGACGATCACCTGCGTGACGCGGTCACGGGTTTCCTGTTCACCCTGAGCAATCCGCTCATCATGTTCCTGATTATTCCGCTGTTTGCGCGATTCAGTTTCCCGCTGCCCGAGTACCGTTTCTATCACATCATCATCGGTTACGCCTCGATTGTGCTCGGCGCCCTGCTGTGGTGGTCGGTCATCACATTCTTTGTCAACAAGGTGCGCAGCCACTTCAACATCCGTTCGATGTGGCTCATCAACCGCATCATCGGCAGCATCATCCTCGTCCTCTCACTCTACGGCCTTGTAACCGGCACAATCGCCTATCTCCAGCAACTCAACGTGATCTAAAAAAGATTAGAGTCCAGGGAGGAACCCCCTAAACTCTAAACCCTAAACTTCAATGAGGGTGTGTCATAAATCAAGCTTGAATTTATGTCCGTGCTTCGCACGGAGAAATTAAACAAAAATTTGTATATAAATTAAACAAAATAAATATTTATTTTGATTTAATTTTTCGGCCGACAGGCCGATTAATAATCCTGAGGGCAATTATGACACAGCTCCATTGAATAAAAAAGGTTAGAGTCCAGGGCAATTACCCTAAACTCTAAACCCTAAACTCTAAACTTCAATGGAGCAACGAGTTGCTCCATTGAATAAATCAGTATTTCTTGACTTCGATCTCGCCATTCAGCACGGCAGCGGCATTGGCAGCCAGTGCCGACATCTCGTCCTCGCCGGGATAAACGTGAACGGGAGCCATCCAGTCGACGCGCTTCTTGAGTTCGTCAACCATGTACTGCCAGTAAGCGATACCGCCGGTGATGATGATGGCATCGATCTTGCCGCACAGCACGGCGCCCTTCTCGGCGATGGCCTTGGCAATATGGTAAATCATCGCGTTGATGACGAGCTTGGCGTGTTCGTCGCCATTGTTCATCATCTTCTCGGCCTCGATCATGTCGGTCGTACCCAGGTGCGAGAATACGCCACCCTTGCCCGAAATCATCTTGAGGATTTCGTCCTTGGTGTACTCGCCGCTGAAGCACAGGTTCACCAGGGCTTTGGCGGGCAGACTGCCGGCGCGCTCGGGCGAGAACGGACCTTCGCCATCCAGTGCGTTGTTCACGTCAACGGCACGGCCGTGATCGTGGGCTGCTACCGAGATGCCGCCACCCAGGTGGGCAACGATGAGGTTCAGGTCCTCGTAGCGCTTGCCGTTCTCCTTGGCAAAGCGGCGGGCGATGGCGCGCTGGTTCAGAGCGTGCCAGATGCTCTCGCGCTTGAACATGGCCAGACCGCAGATGCGGGCATAGTCGTTCAACTCGTCGGTTACGACGGGATCGGCGATGTAGCAGGGGCAACCCAGGCCCTTGGCAATCTCGTTGGCAATGACGCAACCCAGGTCGCAGGCGTGCTGATGCTCGCTGGCATAGGTAGCCTGAATCATCTCCTCGTCAACGGCATACACACCACCGGGCAGGGGCTTGGTCAAACTGCCGCGAGCGACGATAGCGTCAAACTCGACGGGGATGCCAGCATTCTCCAGCTCGTTCAAGATCATCTTGCGGCGGAAGTCAAACTGGTCAGTAATCTTGGCGAAAGGAGCCAGCTCCTCGGCTGCGTGGCGAATAACCTTAATCAATTTGGGTTCACCATTCTCGACAACGGCCATCTTGGTGGAGGTTGATCCGGGATTGATAACTAATATTTTCATTATTTTAGTTTTAAGTTTTTAGTTCTTAGTTTTAAGTTTTAAGTACGATTACTATTGCCTATAATCTCTACTCACTCATCTATCATTTTTCTGTTTTGAAAAATGATTCTTACTCGGCTGCCATCGTGGCAACGGCCAGGCTGTAGAATTTGGACTGGGCGCTGTCGGCACGCGAGGGAACCACGGCGGGGCACTTGGCACCCAGCAGCAGACCGGCGGTGCTTGCACCGGCAAACAGCGTGATGGCCTTGTAGAACACGTTACCTGCCTCGATGTCGGGCATGATGAGCACGTCGCTGTCGCCCTGCAGGGGAGACGTCAGGCCCTTGGCCTCCATGGCGTGCAGGCTGCATGCGCACTTGGCATCCAGCGGGCCGTCAACGATGCACTTGCCCAGCTCGCCCTTGTTGGCCATGTCGATGATCACGGGATAGTCCTCGGTGAAGGGGAAGTGCTTGCCGTTGACCTTCTCGGTGCAGTGAATCAAGGCAACCTTGGGCTCCTCGATGCCGAAGTTGCGTGCCACGTTGGCCATGTATTTCACCATCTCGACGCGCTGCTCGCGGTTGGGATAAGGAATTACGGCGGCATCGGTGAAAATCAGGAACTTGTGATAGCTGGGAATCGAGGCTATTGCAGCGTGGGTCAGCACGTTGCCCTTGGGCAGGATGCCGGTCTCCTTGTTCAGGACGGCACGCAGCAGGTTATCGGTGTTGATCAAGCCTTTCATCAGCACATCGGCCTTGTCTTCGCGCACCAGGGCAACGGCCTTGGCAGCGGCGTCATCGGCATCGCTGGCATCAACATAGCTGATGCTGGCGGCAAAGGGCTTCAAAGCCTCGTTGGCTTTGAGCTTCTCCTCACAACCCACAAAGATGGCTTCGATAAAGCCGGCTTCAAGTGCCTGAGCACAGGCGGCGGGGGTTTTCTCATCGGCGGGCCATACAACAGCCACGCGTTTCTTCACATTGTTTTCTTTGAGATGAGCAAGCAACTCATCAAAATTCTTAATGGTATTCATTACAATGTTTGATGTATAAATGAAGTTAATGGTTTTCGATGCCCAAAAGTACTACATTTTTGCAACATGGCACAAAAAAAAAGAGGTAACTTAAAAAAATTTACTATCTTTGCCTTCAGTAACAACCAATAAACATTTAGGAATCATGATTCTAGACGGAATACTTGCGTTTTTTAACCTTGGTACAGGCGAGGTTATTCTCATTGTGGCTATCATTCTGCTCCTCTTCGGCGGCAGGAAGATTCCCGAGCTCATGCGTGGCCTGGGCAAGGGTGTCAAGAGCTTCAAGCAGGGGATGAACGAGGTCGAGGATGAACTCAAGAAGCCCATCGAGGAACTCGACGACAAGAAAGAAAAATAAGCTGTTAATCAAACAACAGGAACAATAAGAAACAACTGGAACGACCTTTTTCATTATTCTATTAATTGTTTTGGTTGTTCATCGTTGTTTCGGTTGTTTGTTGATATGGGAGTGAGATGAGTGAGGGTAAACTCGAGGAAATGTCCTTTTGGGACCACATCGACGCCTTGCGTGCGGTGCTTGTGCGCATTGTCGTCGTCCTGGTCGTGATGACCTTGGGCCTGTTCTTTGTGATGCCCGACATCTTCGACTCGATCATTCTGGCTCCCTGCCATGGCGACTTTGTGCTGTACAGGCTCTTTCAGCGCATGACCAGTGCTGTCCCGTGGTTGCCACAATTTTCAACCGAAGGTTTTAACGTTGAGCTGATCAACATCAAACTCGCCTCACAGTTCTTTATCCACATGTCCACGTCGTTCTGGCTGGCACTGGTGCTCACATTCCCTATCGTGCTGTACTTCCTGTGGACCTTTGTTGCGCCGGCATTGTATCCTAAAGAGAAAAAAGGCGTCAAGACGGCTTTCATGGTGGGCTGCCTCATGTTTTTCTTGGGCGTGGCTGTGGGCTATTTCGTCGTTTTCCCTGTCACGTTGCGTTTCCTGGCCGACTATCATGTGAGCCAGATGGTGCCCAACCAGATTTCGCTGGACAGCTACATGGACACCTTCCTGATGCTCATCTTTGTCATGGGTGTGATCTTTGAGCTGCCCCTGGTGGCCTGGCTGCTAGGCGTGCTGGGCGTGCTGCACCGCGGCTTTTTCAGGACCTACCGCCGCCATGCCGTTGTCGTCTTACTCATGCTGGCCGCCATCATTACGCCCACCGGCGACCCGTTCACGCTGATGGTCGTATTCCTGCCCATTTACCTCCTCTACGAGATGAGCGCCTATCTCGTCCCTCCTGCCTCAACGGCATCAGTGTCCGAGCCCTAGGAATTGAGGGTATCTGTGACTTTTCTGATAAAAAATAGTATTATTTTATTGTCAGCTTGTTGGTTTTTATTATTTTTGTCCCACAATAACCAATCAGTTAGAAAAAACCATAATTATTAATCTTTAAATTATTACCTAAATGAAGAAATTACTCTTTTTACTTCTTGGCCTGGTTGCCGCATCCAATGCGTTTGCGTTAGTGCCTGCCGACCCAACCAATGTAACCTGGTATGACTGTGGAGATGAGAGTGGACATAGTTATTTGTCTTTCACTCTGCCCACCGTTGATGTCAACGGCAATGCCCTCGACATCGAGATGATGGGTTACCGCATTTATATCGACGATGACCAGATTGTCTCCTTTAACAGTGCCCAATATGATAATATTTGGGGCACTACGACCGACATCTACCAATACAACTGGGATGCCGGCTCCGACCTCCAGAGCGGTGGTGTCTACTTCTATCGTACCAATGCCGATGGCTTTGAGCGCTTCTTCAATTACCGCATCGGTGTTCAAGTGTTCTATCTGAACAGCAACTTTACCATTGGAGATGTATCTAACATCGTCTATACCGAGCTCGAGACTCAATTGCCCAAGCCCAAGAATCCCGTAATTGATGAGTGGGTTGATTATACTGGCGGATTCTCTCAGTTGGGCATTACCATCGCTCAAACGATCATGACGCAAGAGCCTGTTGCCGATGACTATACCGTTGATAAAGAATTCAATGACATTGAAGGTGACTTCACTGTTCTGGATCCCGCTAAGGTGACCTATAGCATTTTCACCGACGACGACCAGCTCTTTGTGTTCACTCCCGAGGATTATCCTTATGACTTTACCGAGGCTGTTACCGAAATCCCGTTTAATTATGAGGGTATGGAGTTCGACATGTGGACGGTACACTTCCCCAATCACTCTAATATCACCCCGGGTATGGATCGCTTCTTCAACTGGCGTATCGGCCTGCGTACCAACTATCGTGATGGTGAGAATATGTCTTGCTCTGACATCATCTACATGGAGGTGTATCCCCAGTTGCAAGAAGCAAAGGATGTTACTCCCACATCCTTCCTTGCCGACTGGTCATGCGACGCCGAGAACACATTCATCCTCAACAACTTCCAGGGTGGTGGCGGCTATGACCTTTATGTCATCAATAAGGCTACTCAGGACACGATTGTTATCAAGGATGTCGAACCCACTAACTGGTCGGCAGATGAATATGGTAACACGTTCCCCCTGCCTGGAGCCACTTGCACTGTTGAAGGCCTGACTCCCGGTGCTACCTATGAGTTCTATGTGGTTGCCAGGAAAAATAAAGGTGTCATAGTGTTCCCGTCGGTGGTGCGTGAAGTGACGCTGCCCACCGAGGGCCATGGCTTTGACCTGGGTGACGTGAACCACGATAACGCTGTCAACATTGCCGATCTGACGGAACTTGTCGATTCGCTCTTGGGAGCTGAAGGTGACATCTGCACCATTTGTGCCGACGTCAATCCCGACGGAGAGATCAACATCGCCGATGTGGCTGCATTGATCGACATGCTGCTGGGCGCCAACTAAGGCCAACGATTATTTTCGAGAATAAAAGTGAGGGCATTTCGTCACGAAGTGTCCTCACTTTTATTGTCATGGTGGGGGATTAAAGAACGGATAGGCGACAGGCTATCATTTTCGGTTAACGAGTTCTGATAAAAGTTAAGCAATGTGGGCTGATTGTAGAAAAATAATAGGATAAACCTGATGAATTTAACGAAAATCACATTATTTTTGCGCTAATTAATGAAAAAGAGAACCAGAATTCAGATAAACTAACCAATCTTCTTGTATGGCACAGTTTATATTAGAATTTGGAAGCCTTTTTAACCAAAATCGTATATTGAGTGTTAACTCCAAATATTTATTAATTAAAACTTTTACTTTTATGAAGAAATTTTTATTCTTGTTGTTAAGTATGGCTGTTCTTTCAGCCAGCGCAGGTGTTACAAAGTCTGCGATTCAGAAGAATGTTGCAAAGTATAGCAACAAGGCCAAAACCGAAATGGTTTCTAAATTTAAGGTCAGTCATGAAGTTAAGGCAACCCCCGTTCTTAAGGCTCCCGTTACCGAGCAGCCCGCAGGTGAAGTAAAGACCTACATTCGTTCTGGTGAGTGTCTTGCTGTTGCAGGTGAATATGTAGAACACGTAACTCAGGACGGCTTCATCGATCTGATCTTTGCCGAGGACAATATTGTTTGGTTCAAGAACATTTTCTACCTGGTTGACGAGAACTTCGGTGAGAGCTATGTGTATGGTGTTTTAAGTGAGGACGGCACCAAGATTACCGTTCCCATGGGCCAGTCAATCTATTACAGCGATTACTACGGCGCTGATGTAGTATTGTCATTTGGTACCTCTTCAGTAGGTTCCAACATTGCTTGGACCCCCGATCCTAGTGTGACCGAGGTTGTCTATGCTATCGAGGGCAACCAGATTGTTTTGCAAGGTTGTGGCGGTGCTACTCCTTCGGGTTCAGACTATCCTGAGTACGAGTACAACGGTCTGGGTTCAGTATGGACCGATGACGGTACCTTCGGTGGCTACCTGGAGTGGGAAACTGTGTTCACCTTCGCTGTTGTGCCCAGTTTGCCTGTGATTAATGTTACGCCCGGTGCTACCAATGCTTACGTAGAGTGGGCTGCCGATGAGAAGGCTGATGGTTGGAACCTTCGCTACAGGCCCTGGGTTGACACGTCTGGCAATCCTGTAATGTATGACTTTGCTCTTGACGAGTATGAGAGCTACATTGGCGACTTCTGGGTTTATGATGCTGATGAAGACGGCAACAACTGGGGCTTGGCCTATTCAAGCAGTGCCCAGGATGATGCTTGCATCTATTCATTCTCATATTCAAGCCAGACCGGCGGTATCACTCCCGACAACTACATTGGCACTCCCGATGTACCTCTGAAGGGTGTTCTGCGCTTCACTGTATGGGGTACTTCCGACAACTGGCCCGACACTTACATGGTTTATGCTATGGTAGGTGAAAACCTGTATCCTCTGTTTGATGCCGATCAGCAGACTACCGCTGCTAAAAAGGACGTTGAAATTGACCTGAGCCAGTTTGGCGGCGAGGTAGGTTGCATCGTCTTCCGTCACTACAACTGCACCGACCAGTATGCAATCTACATTGATAACATCTTCATTGGCGATCCCAATGATATGGTAGTGCCCGCTGAGTGGACTTATGCTTATGAGATCACCGATCCCAACTACACTATCGAGGGTCTGACTCCCGAGACCAAGTATGAGGTACAGGTAATGGGTTACAATACTGAATTCGAAAGCCAATGGTGCGAGATCGTTGAATTCACCACCCTGCCCGAGGCTCCCGCTATTCCCGATGTTTACATCCTGGGTGAGGTGAACGATCAGACTTGGGCTCCCAATGCCGGTCTCAAGATGGATTACAATGCCGAGGACAACCTCTACACCGCAACCGTTACCTTCGACGGCCGTGGCGAGAGTGGTGAGAACTACTTCAGCTTCACCACCGAGCTTGCCGAGAACAACGACGATGGT
>CADBDH010000036.1:25511-27892 GCA_902793405.1 uncultured Bacteroidales bacterium
CCCGGCAAGAATGCCTTCCGCATCATGGGTGGCGAGTACAAGATTACCGTTGACCTGAATGGCCTCAAGGTGATCATCGAGAGAGTAGGTGCTCAGGTATTGCCTGGTGACGTGAACAACGATGGTATCATTAACATCAACGACGTTACCACCCTGATCGACCACCAGCTGAACAGCGACTTTGAGGATGCCGACGACTTTAGCCGCGCTAATGCCGACGTAGACGGTGATGGCGAGATCAACGTTGGTGACCTGGCTGCCCTTATCGACATGCTGCTCAACTAATCTGATTGACAACTGACCGGTACTGATTGTTATCGGTTAGACCAATAATGAGGATGCGATGTCCCGTTGTGGACACCGCATCCTCAGTTTTTTTTGTGTCGGGCAACCATGCCCAAATGCTTGAATAACGATAACACCCGGGGGGCCTTTGAGTAAACGGTAGTAAGTCATTGAGTGAGCGATAGCGAGGCAGATTTAATGTGAGTTCGACAAAAATAAAGCTTTGAGACTCAACCCATTCGCTATGTAGAGACGCAAAATCTTGCGTCTCTGGGCATCATTTGGTAATGTTTGACGATTGGAGACGCAAGATTTTGCGTCTCTACTGGCAACCTGGTGGCTAACTTGCTGAAATCTAGAATAGAATTTCGTCGAACTCACGCTGATTTACTGCCGGTAGCTGGTATGCGAGATAACGCAGTGATATCAAACATATAAATAAAATATAAGAATGTAAATAGATTTATCCTGAATAATTTGCATTATAAGTAAAATTTATGCTATATTTGCGGCACCGATAAACCGAAATCAATCACTATTGTTTTTTATAACCAACCTTTATTAATTTTTAAAATCATTATTTTATGAAAAGATTTAACGTTCTATTGACGCTCGCCATCGCATTCACGATGGTTGCGTTTGCCCAAAATGCTCCCGTGGGCAAGATGCTTCCTTTTAACAACATGGCCAAACGCACAACAGCCAAGGCACTGTCCTTCCAGACTCCGCATCGCGATGCTCCTCCCGAAACCGCTACTGTTGAGACCGACTGGGTGCTTGAGGGCAATTACATCAACAATCAAACACCTTATAGCAACTCTAACGCCATCTCGGTAGCTTTTGATGGCAATCAGGTGTATATCCAGGGTTTGGTATACCTCTGCCCCGATGCTTGGATCGTAGGTACCATTGGCGAGACCGGCGAGACCGTTTCTTTTGCCAATGGTCAGTATGCCGGCATGTACGGTGAAACCCCGATTTATGCCTGTGGCTCTACCGACGGTCAAGCTGTAGATGACATTTTGTTCAACTACGATGCTGCTGCCAAGAGGCTTGAACTGGCTAACTACTACATCGAGAACACCGACGTTACATCGTTCAGCTTCTATTTCTTCTCCTACGACATTGTGCTGTACAAGAACGTAGAGCAGCCTGTTCCCACCGATGTAACCGTTGACCCCACTGCTACCACCGCTAGCGTGGCTTGGACCGAGAACGGTGACGCTACCGGCTGGAACCTGCGTTATCGTTACATGCCCGAGGTGCAAAACCTGTTGTGGGACTTCGAGGATACCGACCAACTTGAGGGTTGGATGGCGCTCGACAATGATGGCGACGGCTTCAACTGGCTTTGGGCTGATGCAAGATATGCGACTCACAGCGGTAACGGTGTGATGATTTCGGCTAGCTATGACAATGACAGCACACGGGCTCTCACTCCCGACAACTGGCTGATTTCGCCCGAGATTCCCATGGGTGGACAGGCTTCGTTCTGGTATGCTGGCCAAGATACGACCTATTGTTCAGAGGTCTTTGGCGTATATCTCTATGTAGGTGACAACCTGACCAACTTGAGCGACTTCGTTCAGATTGGTGAAGACGTTACCGCAACAGGCAAATTCCAGCAGTTCACTATCGATTTGAGCGAGTATGAGGGTGTTGGCCGCATCGCTATCCGTCACTATAATGTCACCGACATGTTCTTCTTGAACATTGATGACTTTGCTGTTGAAGTTCCTGGTGGCGAATATCCTGGTGAGTGGGTAGAACTCAACGAGGTATCGGAGAATCCTTATACCATCGAAGGCCTGACTCCCGAGACCAACTATCAGGTCGAGGTACAGGCTGTTGGCACTGCTGTTAGCAGCTGGACCGCTCCCGTTAACTTCACCACGCTGGCCGCTCCCTCAATTCCCGATGTTTACATCCTGGGTGAGGTTGGCGAGCAGACTTGGGCTCCCAATGCCGGTTACAAGATGGATTACAATGCCGAGGAGAACCTCTACACCGCAACCGTTACCTTCGACGGCCGTGGCGAGAGTGGTGAGAACTACTTCAGCTTCACCACCGAGCTTGCCGAGAACAACGACGATGGT
>CADBDH010000037.1 GCA_902793405.1 uncultured Bacteroidales bacterium
TGCCATGTCGATCATGAGCAGTGCGCCCACGCTGTCGGCAATCTTGCGCATGCGCTCGTAGTCCCACTCGCGGCTGTAGGCGCTGGCGCCACCGACGATCAGCTTGGGACGCTCGCGCTGTGCTACCTCTTCCATCTGGTCATAGTCCACCAGGTTGGTGTCGGGGGTTACGTTATATTCACAAGCCTGGAACATCAGACCCGAGAAGTTAACGGGGCTACCGTGTGACAGGTGACCGCCATGAGCCAGGTTCAGACCCATGAACTTGTCGCCGGGCTTGAGGCAAGCCATGAAGACGGCCATGTTGGCCTGAGCACCCGAGTGGGGCTGCACGTTAACGTACTCGGCATCGAAAATCTGTTTAAGACGGTCGATGGCGACGTTCTCGCTCTCGTCAACGCACTGGCAACCGCCATAGTAGCGGTGGCCGGGATAACCCTCGGCATACTTGTTGGTCAGGCAGCTGCCCATGGCCTGCATAACCTGATCGCTCACGAAGTTCTCACTAGCGATGAGCTCAATGCCGTGTTGCTGACGCTGATGTTCACGCTCGATGATGTCAAAAATCACTTTGTCTCGTTCCATTGATAGTTTTAGTTTTTAGTTTCTAGTCCCTAGTTTCTAGTTTCTAGTTTTTTAAAGTTGTTAGTATTAAAGTTATTTAGTCGTTTTCGGTTTCTTGCGGACCGACCAGCCGAAGTGCCCCAGCTCCTCGCCCAGCGAGTAGTAGTGGCCGTGGCAGTAGGTAATCAGGTCGGCAGCCTGGAGGTCGAGGGCTCCGGTGTCGGGGTCGATGAAACGGTCGTCGGCAATGACGTTCATCACCTCGCCGATGAACATGTCGTGTGTGCCCAGGCGCATGATGTCGCGCACACGGCACTCGATGCTCACGGGCGCTTCCTGGATGTAGGGAGCGGCGACGGTCTCGCCCTTGACAGGGGTAAGACCCATCTCACGCCACTTGTCATAGTCGCGTCCTGAACGCACGCCGCACCAGTCGGTGGCGCGTGCCAGCTCGCGATTGGTGAGGTTGAGCGTGAAGGCCATGTTGCGCTCCACGATGCCGTGGCTGTGGCGCTCGGGCCTGATAGAGACATAACACAAAGCCGGATCGCTGCAGATAGTGCCCGTCCATGCCGCCGTAAAGACGTTGTATTCCTCGGGCGACGCCCCGCAGCTGACCAGCAGCGCGGGCAGCGGGTATATCATGGTTCCAGGTCTCCAGTTCTGTTTCATGTTTCTTAGTTTCCAGTCCCTAGTCCTTAGTTTCTAGTTCAAGGTGCAAAAATAGGCATTTTTTCGTTACGGAAGGTGTTTTTAAGGCTTTTTTTCGGCGGTTTATTGATTGTTAATAACTTTAGTTGAACGCGACTTGCCATAACGGGGAAAATGTCTATCTTTGTAGTTTGTAAAACAACCTATTCTTAACTGAACCGTGCACATCGTTATAGCAGGAAATATCGGTAGCGGTAAATCCACACTGGCCGAGATGCTAGCCAAGCATTACGGCTGGGAACCCTTTATGGAGCCCGTGGTAGACAACCCCTACCTGAGCGACTATTACAAGGACATCAAGCGCTGGTCGTTTGCCCTGGAGGTGTTCTTCCTGAAGCAGCGCTTCAAGGACATTCTGGGCATCAACGCCAGCGACAAGACCATCATCCAGGACCGCAGCATATTTGAGGGCGTGTATATCTTCACTGCCAACAACCACGACATGGGCAACATGGATGACCGCGACTTTGAGACCTACATGGAGCTGTTTGAGCAGATGATGACCATCGTGCGTCTGCCCGACCTGATGATTTACCTGCGCTCGAGCGTTCCCCACCTGGTGGACAACATCCACAAGCGCGGACGCGACTACGAGCAGACGATGCCACTGCAGTACCTGTCGAACCTGAACGACCGTTATGAGGAGTTTGTGATGAATACCTACAAGGGCCGCAAACTCGTCATCGACGTCGATGACATGGATTACAAGAACCGCCCTGAGGATTTCGCCGCTATTGTCGATAAAATCGACGCGATGATGTTCGGTATCTTCGGGCCCCTGGATTGACGCAAATGGCCTCACGACAAGGCGCTCAGTTATTATTAACAAGAACTAAATCTAAAACATAATAAGATATGCATATCGCAGTAGCAGGAAACATCGGCAGCGGCAAGACCACCTTGACCAAGCTGCTTGCCAAGCACTACGGGTGGAGCCCTCGTTTTGAGCCCGTGGACAACAATCCCTATCTGGAAGACTTCTATGCCGACATGGCACGCTGGTCGTTCAACCTGCAGATTTACTTCCTGAACAAGCGCTTCAAGGAGGTGGTTGAAATCTCGCAGAGCGATATCGACATCATCCAGGACCGCACCATCTATGAGGACGCGTGCATCTTTGCCCCCAACCTGCACGGTCAGGGCCTGATGAGCGACCGCGACTTCAACAACTACCGTGACCTGTTCGAACTGATGATGTCGCTCGTGAAGATGCCCGACCTGATGATCTACATCCGCTCGACCATCCCCAACCTGGTGCAGCAAATCCAGAAACGCGGGCGCGACTACGAGCAGACCATGCGCCTGGACTATCTGGAGGGCCTGAACAAGCGCTATGAGGACTGGATTGCCGGCTACAAGGGCAACCTGGTCATCATCAACGGCGACGAGGTGAAATTTGGCGACAGCGAGGAAGATTTCCAGAAGGTGTGCGACAAGATCGACGCCAACCTGTACGGCATCTTCTCGCCTTTCAACCAGCAGCGCTAACCCCTATCGGGTCCAATCCCACCCACCAATTGATTACTGTTTGGCAAGAATCTGACATTTTGTGTTATTGAATTGCCAAAAAGAAGAAATAATTGTGTACTTTTGCAACCGCTTGAACGTGGTGGCAGTGTGATTGTGCGCTCTGCACCACTACAAGCCGAGTAGCTACCACCAATATTGAATTCAACAAATTCAAGTCATAACCCATATTTCGATTCCATTATGAATAGGATTCTGTTTCTTGCCACTGTACTGCTGGCCAGCCTGTCGATGAGCGCCGGCCAAGTAGACGCGACCGCTGCCCGCTCGGTACTCCTGCGCTATCTCCATCAAGCCAATAGCACAGGCCGCCACATGGCTCCGTCACGTGCCAATGACGTACAACTGGTTCACACCGAGGTGAATCCGTCAATCAACAATCAAGCTGTTTACTACATCTTCAACACCAGTGACAGCTACTACATCGTGTCGGGCGATGACCGTGCCCACGAGATTCTCGCCCATGGCGACCAGCCGATTGACATGAACAATATCCCTGCCAACATGCAGGTGTGGCTCGATAGCTACAAGGAACAGTTGGAATACCTGCAGGCTCATCCCGACATGCAGGTACAGCAGGGTCCCCGCAGGGCTCCCGCCCAGAGTGCCAACAGCGTTGCTCCGCTGCTCACCGCCTTGTGGGACCAGGAGTACCCTTATAACCTGGAATGCCCCGTCTCTAATGGTCGCCGTTGCCTGACAGGATGCCCTGCCACCTCGCTGGCCATGGTGTTCTACTACTGGAAATATCCCACCGGCACAACGCCCTCGGTAGCGGGTTACACAACCCAGAGCCTGGGCCTGCAACTTGAGTCGCTGCCTCCCACCACATTTGACTGGGACAACATGCTCGACCGTTACCGTGGTAGCTACAACAGCAATCAGGCCAGTGCGGTGGCACACCTGATGCGCTACCTCGGTCAAGCCGAGCGCATGGACTATACCCCCGAAGCCAGCGGGTCCTACGGCGAGAACATCGTGCAGACCATCAAGCTTTTTGGCTATGACCAGGATGTCCGCATCGTCTATAAGGACGGATGGGGATCGAACCATTACAGTGACGACGAATGGGCTGCCCTTATCCAGGAAGAGCTGGAGAACGGCCGTCCCATCGTGATGTGCGCCTACACCTCGACATGGTCGGGCCATGCCTTCAATATCGACGGCTATGATGCCAGCGACGACACTTATCACATCAACTGGGGCTGGAGCGGGTCATCCAACGCCAACTTTGCCTTGAACGCATTCCGTGGCGGCACGTCGACATTCAACGTGAACCAGCAACTGATTGTCGGCATCGAACCGCCTCCCACCGTGCCGACCATCAAGCCGAGGTCAACGAGGCTGAACTTCAAAGCCTATGAGGACAGTACTGCTGTGGCATCGTTTACCGTCAAGGGCGTGTTGTTGACCCATGACGTCACCCTCACCTTGAATGACCCCAACGGAGTCTTTGAACTGGTGACAACGCAAATTTCACGTCAAAACCTGAATGCCTGGTATCGGGTATTCGTCAGGTATAAACCCACCCAAGAGGGCAGCCACAGTGCGACTATCGTTTTGAGCAGCGAGGACGCCGAGGACAAGGTTATCCACCTGAACGGCACCTGCCTGCTGGAAACCTATAACCCCGTCATGATGGATGCCACCGAAGTGACCCAATCGTCGTTTAACGTGCAATGGCACGACGTCACCCCCAAGCAAAATGTAGCCAGCTACAATCTGGAGGTGGCTCCAGTGCCGTTCCATGAGGAGCGCCTGGCCGAGACATTTGACAAAACCGAATACTCGGGCACCAGCACAAGCGACTGCTCGTCAAGGCTTGACGAAATCACGGCTACCCCCGGCTGGAGCGGCAGCAAACTATTCCGCGCCAACAACAACCTGCTGATGGGAACGTCGAAGTCGGGTGGCTGGATTGAGACACCGGCACTCGACATGTATGGCAACAACCACCAGATCACCGTCATGGTTACCGCCCGTCCGTCAAACAGCGATGTGGTCGCTCCGCTCAAGATCGGTTGCGGGGAGAACGAGAGCACACTCGAAATCACCAGCGACGAGTTCGTCACCTATAGCGTGATGCTGCCCTGCCATGATACCGAAGGTGCCAAGGTAAAGCTCTCGAATGCTGCCGGAAAACGAATCGTGCTCAAGAGCATCCAGATCTTTGCCGGCGACGCCTATACCCCAGTCGACCTGACCCGTGCGTCCTATCTGCAGGACATTACCAGCAACAATTATCTGCTTGAGAACATCACGTCGGGACAATATGGGCTTCGCGTCCAGGCCGTTTACATCAACGGGACGCTCTCGCCTTGGAGTAACCGCGCCATGGTCAACATCCCCTGGGAGAAAGGCGACATCAACCATGACGGCGAAATCAATATCGCAGATGTCAACCAGGTTACCGACGCCATCATGATGAACGCCCCATCGGTGTACGCGGTTGCTGTGTGCGACCTGAACGGCGACGGCGAAATCAACATTGCAGACATCAACGTAATCATCGACAAGATTCTGGGCAACAACTAACATGCCATGAATGGCAAGCGAATCATCAACATCATCTTATTGCTGGCGACGGGCTTATTGCCCGTCGCTGCTCAAGTGAGTGTTGACCACTTCAAGGACGACGGCACGAGGTATGTGCGCTCGCAACAGGAGGTGATGTATGATGATTTCTTTCACAGTGCGCGTTTTGCCGTCGAGGCGACAGCCAATTCGGGCGGACTGGTGACCTTCTCGCTCGAGGTCACGTATGACGAGGGGCTGCTGAATGTCGCACAGGGCGACAGCCTGACGCTGGTGCTGCGAGGCGGCGACCGCCTCGTGCTCAAGACCGACCGCGACGTGACCCGTGCCGACATCGTCAAACGCCATTACCGCTCCTACAACGATTACTATGTGACTTGCCACTATCCGTTGAGCTCTTATGATATCCAACGCATCACACGCAACCGCGTGACGAAACTGTCGTCCCAAACAGGGTCTTACACGTTCGACCGCAAACTGGAGAAATTCGAGGACCGTTTCCGACGCCAGTTCACGGCAGTTTACCGCTACCTGATCGGGAAAGAATAACGGTCCACCAGGCATGAGCATGACCACGCCAAGCTTAGGAACAGACAGAAGCACAGCTCTATCAGGGACAAAAAATAATAGCAGTGACGCTTGCGGGCATCACTGCTATTTTCTGTTTCTTTGATATCTTTTACTTCACTTTCAAGACTTTGCCTTCAACAACCTTGTCGCTGGTGAGGCCATTCAGTTTCTTGAGTTGAGACACACTCATGTTGTGGCGGGAAGCAATCTTTTCCAGGTTGTCACCCTTCTGCACCTGATAGGTCGAGCGGCTTTTTTCACGGCTCTCCTTGGTCGACTTGCGGGTGCTGGCGCTGGCTACGGGCTGCTCCTTTTTGTTTTTGTCATTCTTGGCAGCAGCAGTTGTCGTTTCCTTAGTCTCTTTCTTGGCCTGGTTGTAACGCTTGCTGGGAGCATAGTCACGAGCCTTGGTATAATTGGCCTTAGAGAAAGTGTAGCTGTCGGTGTGGGTGCAACGGTTAGCAAAGTCGAAGATGGCCTCAGGATTGATGGCATAGCCCATGAAGCGGGTCTCGAAATGCAGGTGGGGTCCCGTGCTGCGGCCCGTGTTGCCACTCAGAGCAATGGGCTGACCGGCCTTTACATACTGGTCGGGCTTCACCAGGAAGCGGGACAGGTGGCCGTAAACGGTCTCAAGGCCGTTCTCGTGACGAACAATCACATAGAAGCCGTAACCACCGCGCTCAAAGCGGGTGAGACGAACACGACCCGAGAATGCCGAGTAAACAGTGTCGCCAACAGCAGCGCGCAGGTCGATACCCTTGTGGGTGCGGCCGAACTGCGGGCGGTATCCATAGTGACTGGTCACATAGTTACCCTTGATGGGCATCACATAGTGACGAACGTCGAGCACCTTGGTGTTGGGAACGTTAGCATCTTTATAGCAGTTCACGAGATTGCTCTCCCAGCCTTCGGTATAAATGTCGGGCTCGGGTTCACATTCTTCATATAAGTCGGCAGCATACTTCTGTGCCTCTTGGACACGTATCTGATCCTTTACACGGTTTTGCTTGGCGAGCAGGTCGTTGTGCATCTTGCTGTAACTGGATGCAGATTGCATATTCTGAGCCGATATGCCAAGCGCAAAAAGGGTCATCGCCGTCAAGGCGATATATAATCTTTTTATATTCATTATCGGTTATTTTCTAGGTCTTTTGTTTTTTAGAACGCCCAAAATTACTCATTTATTTTGTAAGGAGTGATATTTACACTGCTAAAAAGTGTAAAGTTTGGTTTCATTCTCTAAACAAAGCAAGGCAACTATTTGATTATCATCGTGATAAAAAATTCACAAATGCAAACAGTTTTGAATCCGAAATTAGCAATCTGCACATAGAAAGCATCGATTGCGGCCACTATTTTTGCCTGGCTTGTTTCTCCCCCACTTGATTGAAAAAGGCCCCAAAAGCCAAATCAGAAACTATTGGGGCCCATTTCATTATCAGCACACTGCGATGCGTTTTATCACAGTCGATTAATTCCAGGAATTGGAGGCATTGACCATATTGGTCGTGTTGTTGGCTGTCACGGGTTTGGAGATGGAGACTCCCGACGGCAAGGTATTGCCCACGATAATCAATCCATTAGAATAATTGGAAGTGATGAGGGTTGACGGGACCACGCTCACGGTTTCAATCTGGTTCTTCGAGATTATCACATCCTCCAGATAATTGCCGCTAAACATGGTATTCTTCAAACCATTGATCTTATTTTCGGTGATGAGGAGTCCACCGCCATGACGGGACGAGCCCGACTTCATGAAATCGAACACATAGTTGGTGATGTTGTTGAAGTTGTTGTTGCGGATGATGTTGAACTTACCCACAGTAGAATACTCCTCGTCACTGCAGCCACGGTGGAATGACGAAATGGTGTTGCCCTCGATAATGACGTTGGTCACATCCTGGCAGAAGAACACACCGGCACCACGAACAGTGTTGCCCGTCATCATGTTGCCCGTGATCATGCCACCATTGAAGACGGTACCCATGTGCACACCGTGCATGGCACTGTTCTCGATGACGCAGTCCTTGACATAGAGACCGCCCTCGCCCTGGTCGCTGATGCCGTCATAGGAGGAGTTGACGAACTTGCAACGCAGCAGCACATGGTTGTAGGAGTGGTTATTATAGGAGATGCCGTTTACCTTCGACGTGCCATACGCATCAAAGTGGATGCATCCGTTAGCCCATTCCATCGGCTCATAGGTCACATTATTATAAACCGGCCCGTTAGTCTGCCTGTTACCGTCGAGGCAGATGTCATGAACAAAGACATTGATGCACTCGTCCTTGAAGGCCCAAGAGCGCAGAATCGGGAACGAGGTGGAAAGAACAGCGCCCACAGGATGGCTGTAAACCACGCCATGCTTCTCGCTGTCGAAAGCGCTCTTGAACTTGACCTCATATTTCTCGACGCCATTCTCGATGATGGGTGTTTCGTTAATCTCATAAATCTCGCCATAGGAGCAGTAACGCGCCTTGGTGTTTTTAGGCTGGAACGGGTCGTTTGAGTAAGAAATAAAGCAATGGTCGCCCACATGATAGCCGCTGATGCCATCCACCTTTAACGTGATGGTGTGGAATTCATCATTGTTATACACTCCTGTGGAGATGGCATCGGTGAGTTTGTGCCACGCTGCAGGGAACTTCTTGATGATGGAGCGGCTGTTGCCGTCACCATAAATCTCCATACCGCTCTTAATCGTCAGCGGGCGACGAATCATGTAGGTGCCCGTAGGGATATATACTGCCATGTGCAATTCGGCAGCTTTGGCAAACAAAGCCTCCAGGGCATTGGTATCATCGGTCACACCGTCACCCACTGCGCCAAAGTCGTATGCCGACAGGCGCTGGTTACTCCATGTTGCACTGCCATTGTTACTCAGCAAGTAGTCGATGAGGCCGGTCACGTCACCAACATTGGCATTGCCATCAATGTTCACGTCAGGCAATATGATGCCAGTTTGGGCCGAGGCAGATGGCATTACTGCCATCATCATGCAAACCAGCACAGTTAAGCTAAATAAACAACTCTTCTTTTTCATATTCAGATGATCAAATTGATTGTATATAATGTTGATAAAAATCACGATATGAGGCCCCAATTGGCCTGTTTGTTATAAATTTCACGCATATGGGCGGCCATTTTCCGTCCCCAGGCGGATTCTAGTCCAGGATCGGCACGCAGATAGTCCTCGGCAGCATTGCGGGCCAGCTGGATGATCTGGCCGTCCTGAGCAAGGTTGGCGATGTGGAGGTTGAAGGCGATACCGCTCTGCTGAGTGCCCTCCATATCACCCGGACCGCGCAGTTTCATGTCCTCCTCGGCAACGACAAAGCCGTCGTTGGTCTGGGTCATGACCTGCAGGCGGTGACGTGTGTCGCGCCCCAAGTCGCTGCGGGCCATCAGGATGCAATAGCTCTGGTCGGCGCCGCGCCCTACCCTGCCGCGCAGCTGGTGCAGCTGCGACAGTCCGAATCGCTCGGCATCCTCGATGACCATGACCGACGCATTGGGGACGTTCACACCCACCTCGATGACAGTCGTCGCCACCAGGATATGCGCCTTGCCTGTGGCAAACAGCATCATCTGGTAGTCTTTTTCGGCTGGCTTCATGCGACCATGCACCATAGCCACTTTATAGTTAGAGAACACTTCCTTGACCTGCTCAAAGCCCTGTTCCAGAGCGTGCAAGTCGAGTTTCTCGTTTTCCTCGATGAGGGGATAGACGATGTAGGCTTGGCGCCCTTCGCGCAACTGCTTGCCCACAAACTGGTACATCTTGAAGCGGTCAGGCTCGTGCCTGAGCACCGTGGTCACAGGTTTGCGGCCCGGCGGCAGTTCGTCGATGATCGACACGTCAAGGTCGCCATAGACCGTCATGGCCAGCGTCCTGGGGATGGGCGTGGCCGTCATTACCAGCACATGAGGCGGAGCCATGCGGTTCTTGCTCCACAATCGGGCACGCTGAGCGACACCAAAGCGATGTTGCTCGTCGATGATGGCCAGTCCCAGGTTGCGGAACTGCACAGTGTCCTCGATAAGGGCATGGGTGCCAATCAATATCTGCAGTTCGCCACTCATCAATTCCTCATGAATGACGTCGCGTTCCTTCTTGCGAGTGGAGCCCGTCAAGAGCGCCACTTTCACGCCAATGGCATCGGCCATCGGCTTAATCGTCTCAAGGTGTTGTCCCGCCAGGATCTCGGTAGGCGCCATGATGCAAGCCTGGTAACCGTTGTCCAAGGCAATGAGGGCTGTCATGAAGGCAACTATCGTCTTGCCGCTGCCCACGTCGCCCTGCAAGAGGCGGTTCATCTGCTTGCCGCTGCCCATGTCGTGGCGCATCTCGCGGATCACGCGCTTCTGCGCCCCAGTAAGCGGAAATTGCAGCACGTTATGGTAAAAGCCGTTGAAATAGGCTCCCACTGTCCCGAAAACATGACCCACCAGCCGACGGCTGCTCCCTTTGATATAATGCAGGATATTGAGTTCAAGGAAGAACAGTTCCTCAAACTTCAGGCGCTGCAGAGCCCGCTGCAGAGCCTGCTGGTCGGCAGGCACATGGATATTGCGCAATGCCTCGGGCAACGGCATGAGGTGATAGCGCTGCAACAATTCGGGCGGCAGGGTCTCGCTGATGTACTGCACTGCCGGCGTTTCCAGCAGGTTGAGTATCAGTTTGTGTATGGCCCGCGATGTGAACGAGCGGTTGCGCAGCACCTCGGTCAGGTTATACACGCCGGTAAGGCCTTGGGCGACATTTTCGGTCGTGACCACATCCACCTCGGGATGGACGATGTTCAGATGGTTGTTGAAAAGCGACGGCTTTCCAAAGAGGAGATACTGCGTGTTGGTGTTATAAGTCTTCTGGATCGAGGCAACGCGGTTGAACCACACCACCTCGATTGTGCCGGTGCCATCGGTGAATAAGGCTTGCAGACGGCGTTTGCGTCCCTCACCAATGGTGTTGAATGTGATGAAACGGCCCTTGAGTTGAATGGCCGCCTCGTCACCGTTCAATTCGTTCACATGGTTGATGACGCTGCGGTCGATGTAGCGGAAGGGGAAATAGTACAACAGGTCATAGTAGGTGCTGATGCCCAGTTCTTTCCTGAGCAACTCGGCACGCTTGGGTCCCACGCCGTGCAGGTACTGTATGTCGGTGTGGCGCAGGTCAGGCATCTTGATTCAACAGGTATTCGGCAACTGCCAGGTCCATGGGACGGGTAATCTTCAGATTGTTCGGGTCACCCTCGACCAGCGCCACAGGGTGGCCGAATTGCTCGACAACCGAGGCATCGTCGGTGAACGTCGGCTGATAGGGCAACGAGTAGGCTTCAATCAACAAGCGGGCATCAAAGGCCTGGGGCGTCTGCACCGCGCGCAAGGTCGAGCGGTCAAGGGCGTGACTGTCATCACCCGTAACCTGACGAACCGAGTCGTTAAGCATCACCACGGGGATGGCTGCGCCATCGCAGCGAGCCGCATCAATCGTGCGGCCGATGAGTTCGGCCGTTGCCAACGGGCGCACACCGTCATGGACGGCGATCACGTCAACACCGGCAATGTCAACGATGCTGTCAAGCGCATTTTTCACGCTGTGCCAGCGGGTCTCTCCGCCGGCAATCACACGATGAGGCACGTCAAACGCATACTTCTCGCACAGCTGCTGCCACAACGCCATCTGTCCTTGGGGCAAGGTCACGATTACATCAAAAGAACCGTCCCCATTTTTCCCAAAGGCCTCGATGGAGTGCATCAGGATGGGCTTGCCAGCCAATTCCAGGAATTGCTTGGGCAATTGTGCGCCAAAACGTGTGCCGCTACCTCCTGCGACTATGATTGCTACCGTTTTCATTTAATATTCTATTTAACCTGCAAAGTTAATGAAAAAAAATCGTGGGCAAAGCAAAAATTCTGTTAAGACATGTATTTCATGGTCTTTAGCGCCAGAGCTTGATGCAAAAATCAAGGTGGGGCACCCGTGCCGAGAGCCCCACCCTATTTTATAACGTATAGATACCATGCTGCACTTACTCGGCAGACATCGCCAGCCTGAATCCGATGCCATTGGCCTTGCTGCTGGAACCATAGCGGTAAGTCACACGGCATTTGTCGGCGCCAGTTGTCCAGCCACCGCCACGATAAACATGGTCGGTACCCACGATGGGGCCTGTGGGGTTAGTCTGGGCCTCGGCAGTATAAGGCTTATACCAATCCTGGCACCACTCCATCACATTGCCGCTCATGTCATAAAGGCCCAACTCGTTAGGCTGTTTGGTGCGAACGGTTTGTGTCGAGAAGCACTCACCATTGACGTCAGTCAAATTATACCAAGCCACCTCGTCAACATTGTTGCTGCCGGCATACAGGTAGCCCTTGCTCTTGTTGCCGCCGCGCGCTGCAAACTCCCATTCAGCCTCGGTGGGCAGACGGAAGTTGGTGCCCAGGACGGAATTCAGTCCAGCGATAAAACTTTGACAGTCATCCCAAGATACCTTTTCGACAGGACGCTGCAAGTCTTCAACAAAGCCATTGCGTTTGGAATGCCAGCTGGGGTTATCCATCATCAGGGCGACCCACATTTCCTGGGTTACCTCAAATTCACCGATCCAATAATCGGACAATGTCACCTCATGAGCCGGCTTCTCGTTGTCGAGCGCACAGGTGTCCTGCTCGTTGGTTGCTCCCATGGTAAACGTGCCGCCCTTGACCTTGACCATCTTGAAAGACACCATGTCATAGATGTCGTAGTACTTCACTTCGGGCTTTTCCTCAGGCTCTGGTGTGCTTGGCCATTCACCATACAAGAGGTAATCAATCAGCGTCGCTACATCTTTAATATTCACCTGTTCATCCCCATCGGTGTCACCACGCATGAAGTTGTTATCGTCGGCCACCGCCTGGAAGGGTGCTGCAAGCATGGTAAACAAACACAGTAATAATACGCAAGGATGTACAATCTTCTTCATTTGATACTTTTGATTTGATGGTTCATAATGCGATTAAAAAACGCAGCAAAAGTACTACAATTTACGGTAATGGCATGCAAGATTCAAAAGATAATGCATAAAAATTTAAAAAGGAACTTTAAGCCGCAGCTTAAAATTCCTTTTTAGGTTTCAAAATAGGTAAAATTTCTAAGGTAAAAAAGATTGTTTCAGGTTTATGGCACAAATTTATAGCCATTTTTTGAAACTAGAATTCAAATTTTTTATGTTTTATAACATATTTTTCGTCAACCATGCCTGTTGCAGGCTTCTATCCCACTGATAATCAGCAGCACAAACGATTGCAAAAAATTTTACTCTTTTTTCTCAAAAAACTTGAGGGAGAATGTGCCAGACGGGTCTAGAACGACATAGGAATTCAGCGAAATCCATTCGCCCAGCATGATGACAGGCGGCATGTCATCGACCCGTTCGTTGAGGCGGGCAATGTGAATGTGGCCAAAGACGAAGGCTTCGACATCGGGGTGCTGGCGATGGTAGTCGCGGGAGAAGTCCATGAGGTGCGAGGCGGCACGCTCCGAGATGGCATGCTGCTCTACCGGGTCGCGGCGGGTGCGGTTCTCGTTGGACCAACCGGTGGCAATGGGATAGGTCCAGCGGGGATGGATGGCAGCATACAGCCACTGGCACACCTTATTATAGAAGCACCAGCGCGTAAAGCGGTACATGGCCGGCTGCTCGCCCACATCGTCGCCATGGGAGATAAGGATGCGCTTGCCCTGAGTCTCGATGACGGTGTGCCCGTTGAGGACGGTCATGTCCAGCTGATCGCGCAGGTAGTCGAAGAGCCACACATCGTGGTTACCTGTTACCCAAGTGAGTTTCACGCCCGCATCAGACAGTTCGGCGAGCTTGCCCAAGAAACGGATGTAGCCGCGGGGCACCACATACTTGTACTCGTACCAGTAGTCCAGGATGTCGCCCAACAGATAGAGTTCGGCGGCATCGTCCTTGATGCTGTCCAGAAAACGGCACACGCGACGCTCCCGCTCCAGCTGGTCGGTCATGTATTTCGCGCCCAGATGCAGGTCAGAAATAAAATATGTGTTCACGCGAGCCATCTTCAGTTATCTATCTGTAAACTGTAAACTATTAACTATTCACTGTTCACATCATGCCCAGCTCGAGCTTGGCCTCGTCGGTCATCATGCGCGGGTCCCATTCCGGTTCAAAGACCAGGTTGACCGTTGCACTGCTGACGCCATCCACGCTCTCGACCTTTTGCCTGACATCCTCAAAGATGAAGTCGGCGATGGGGCAGTTGGGAGCGGTGAGTGTCATGTCGATATCAACGTGACCGTCATCGCCCAGGTCAATCTTATAGATTAATCCCAAACTATAGACATCCACGGGGAGCTCGGGGTCATAGACCGTCTTGAGCATCTTGATGATGTCTTCTTCGATTTTCAGTTTCTGTTCTTGTTCCATAATTGGCGGCAAAGGTAATCAAAAAGTCGGAAAACAGCACAAGATCCAGTGGCAAATCAGAGCAATCGACCGAATAGAGGGAACGATTTCCATCTCGGGCAACCATCAGCATCGACCAGCATTACCTCAATAAATGGTTTAGAGCACATTGCGATATCAAAGTGGGGTTATTCCCGTCGAGACAATCGGTGCAAAGTATAGAAAGCGGTGAAAATGAAAAAATTTCATAAAAAATGCTGAATATTAGCACTTAATTGAAAAAAAAGTGCGATATTTGCAGTCGCAAAATCGAGAGGGGCTCATTTTTGAGCGCTTTTTGTTTGTCGCTTTTTTCAAAGCAATGAGCATAAAACCCTATCGTACAAGCAATTACAAACGAGTTCAATTATTTATTTTTAACCTAAAAATTATTTTAAAATAAAATGACTAAAGCAGAAATCGTAAGAGAGATCGCTCAATCCACCGGAATCGACAAGGCATCGGTTCTCGAAACTGTAGAGAAATTCATGGATACCGTTAAGGACTCACTGGCTAACGGCGAGAACGTCTACCTGCGTGGTTTTGGCAGCTTTATCGTGAAGACCCGTTCGCAGAAGACTGCACGCAATATCAGCAAGAATACTGAAATCATCATCCCCGAGCACAAGATCCCGGCATTCAAGCCCGCCAAGGTGTTCATGGAGCAGGTGAAGTAATATCAATCAGCGCTCAACCCGAAATACATATTTAATTTAAATTATTTCAATTATGCCTAACGGAAAGAAACGCAAAGGCCACAAGATGGCTACGCACAAGCGCAAAAAAAGACTGCGCAAGAATCGTCATAAAAACAAGAAGTAATCAGTTGCTTTTAACCATTTCATGACGACTGTAAGATAGCGGGAACAAACGAATTGGCAGGCATGATGGGCTCAACGGGCAGAAGACGCGATGTCACAGCTCCACCACCATAGCAGTCAATTGGTTTGCTCCTGTCTTTTATTCCAAGACGCCAGCACGTCTTCTCCGCACTTCCACACCCGCACCGTCCAGCGGGACGACCGTCACAAGGCTGTGGCAAAGTGCAATATACCGCCAACAACCGGAGCCCAGACGGCTTCAAGCGATATATACTGACCCTTTTTATTATGTATATCACCCACACCAACTGCGATGAAAAGTGAACTAGTAGTTGACGTTACGCCCAGGGAAATGACGACGGCTCTGCTCGAAGACGGCCGCCTAGTGACCCTGCAACGGGAGACGCGAGACGCCTCCTATGCCGTTGGCAACCTCTATCTTGCTAAGATAAAGAAGCTGATGCCGGGACTGAATGCCGCGTTTGTCAACGTGGGCCATCCCAAGGATGCATTCCTTCATTATCTTGATTTGGGTTCACAGTTCAACACGTTTTCTCAATACATCCAGACGGTACGAGCCAATCCCAACAAGCGGCCCGTCAGCATCAGCAAGGTGAAGAACCAGCCCGAAACCAACAAGCACGGCACAGTATCGGACGTGCTCACCCAAGGTCAGGAAATACTGGTTCAGATTGCCAAGGAGCCCATCTCCACAAAGGGTCCCCGCCTGACCACCGAAATCACCTTCACCGGACGTTTCCTGGTGCTCACACCATTCAATGACCGCATCTCGGTATCCCAGAAGATCAAAGACCACGCCGAGAAGACCCGCCTGCGCCGACTCATCGAGAGCATGAAGCCCAAGAACTTTGGCATCATCGTGCGCACATCGGCCGAAAATAAAAAAGCTGCCGAGCTGAATGCCGAGCTACGCATCCTGCTCAAAGCTTGGGATGACGCCATCGCCAAGGTACAACAAGCGAGCGCCCCCACCCTCGTCTATGAGGAAGAGAGCCGTGCCGTTGGAGAAATCCGGGACATCTTGAATCCGGACTTCGAGAGCATTCAAGTCAACAATGCCGAGGTGTTTGAACAAATTCATGACTATGTGAACCAGATAGCCCCCGATCGCAGTGATATCGTGAAACTATACAGCGAGGACACGCCAATCTTTGACAAATTCGGCATCACCAAGCAAATCAAATCCTCGTTTGGCAAAACGGTATCCTTCAAGTCGGGCGCATACATAATCGTAGAAAGCACCGAGGCCCTCCACGTCATTGACGTGAATTCCGGCAACCGCTCGCGCACCAGCACCGACCAGGAGAGCAACGCACTGAACGTGAACCTGCTCGCTGCCGACGAAATCGCGCGCCAGTTGCGCCTCAGGGACATGGGCGGCATCATCGTCATTGACTTCATTGACATGGCCAAGGCAGAACACCGCAACGAGCTGTACAAGCACATGCGCGAAGTGATGCAGAAAGACCGTGCGCGACACAATATCCTGCCGCTGAGCAAGTTTGGACTGATGCAAATCACGCGACAGCGCGTGAGACCCGCACTGGACATCGTCACCGCCGAGACATGCCCGTCGTGTGGCGGCAAAGGCGAAGTTCAACCCTCGCTGCTCTTTACCGACATGTTGAAAGACAAGATTGATTACCTTGTCCACACGTTGAACGTGAACAACTTCATTATGTATGTCCATCCGTTTGTCGATGCCTACCTCAAAAAAGGTATCATGAGTGAATACTGGAAATGGCGCAGGGAATTCAAGCGCAAATTCCGCATCCTGCCCGACCAGTCGCTCAACTATCTCGAATACAAGGTACTCGACAAAGAACGCAACGAGATCGACCTTAAAGAAGAAAAAGACACCAGCAGCAGTGAGACGAGCAAGAAAGAACGCCGCTCCAAGAAACATGCTGCCGAACACGAAGACGACAGTCAGCACTGACAACAAGTCACTGCCCCGACTACAGACATCAAGGCCACCCTGCACAATACCGGCAGGGCGGCCTTTTTTGTTGATAAGCGCCTTCTGCAAAGCCTCACGCTAAGACGCTAAGAGATTAATCATTAGGGCCCTGACCAGCCCAGGCGGGCTTCAAAATTACCTTTCATGTATGGGGGAAAGCCCCGCTAGGGGCGACCAGGGCATAGGCAGGGGTATAACGAGGCGAAGCCGAGTGTAACCCCTGCAGCAGTAGAGAATACACGTCCAAGCCCCATCGGGGCGGCACTAAGTCATTGATGCACAATCTGTCACCCCTAACGGGGTTAATTGATGTTGGATTTACTTTTACAGGGGTTCCAAAATTACCGACTGCTGACCAAGAGACGCAAAATTTTGCGTCTCTACATAGTCAACTAATTGAGCATCAGCTGTTTATTTTATCGAACTCACGTTAAGAATAAGTTCATCGGTGCCCATTGCAAATATAGTATTACCACAAACGATTAGAAAAAACCTTAGCGTCTTTGCGCCTTAGTGTGGGGCCCAAAGAGTGCGGATGCTATTAGTTTCATTCATTAAATTCGCCGACTGTTAAAGGTTCGCTGGAAGAAAAAAACTTAGCGACTTGGCGCCTTAGCGTGGGGCAAAAGGACGCGGAAGCCAAAAACAAAGAAGTTGTTACCGTTGTTTAACCCATGATTTGTTTAAGTTGTTTGAAAACCTTAGCGTCTTGGCGCCTTGGCGTGGGGGCAAACGACTGAATGGTTACGTTGATAAGTCTTCTGCGTTAAATATTGTGAAACCCTATCGAGTTTTCATATTTATAAATTATATTTGCAACCAGAATTTCATTCTAACATTAACCATTTAATAACAATCAACTTAACCAATGAAGAAACCAACAGCTAAAAAAGCTAAGAAGGACATGAGCAAGCCCAATGCTCTGGGCAAGAAAACCAAGAGTTACATTCAAATGGAAGAGCGCTTTGGCGCCCACAACTACCATCCCCTGCCCGTCGTATTGAAGAAGGGTAAGGGCATCTATGTTTGGGATGTCGAGGGCAAGAAGTATTTCGACTTCCTGTCGGCCTACTCTGCTGTTAACCAGGGTCACTGCCATCCCCGCATCGTCAAGGCCCTGAAGGACCAGACCAACAAGCTGTGTCTGACCTCTCGCGCATTCTACAACGAGGCTTTCTGCGAGTATGAGAAATTCATGCACTCCTACTTCGGTTATGACAAGGTGCTCCCCATGAACACCGGTGCCGAGGGTGTTGAGACAGCCTTGAAGCTTGCCCGTCGCTGGGGTGTTGCCAAGAAGGGCATCGACAACGACAAGGTAAAGATCATCTGCTGCGAGGGTAACTTCCACGGCCGCACCGTGACCGTCATCACCATGAGCGATGACCCCAGCAGCTATGCCGACTATGGTCCCCTGACCCCCGGTTTCATCCGTATCCCCTACAATGATCCCAAGGCGCTCGAAGAGGCGCTCGAGAAATATGGCAAGGAGGTTGCCGCCTTCATCGCCGAGCCCATCCAGGGCGAGGCCGGTGTGTTCGTTCCCGATGACGGCTACCTGAAGAAATGCTTCGACCTGTGCCACAAGCACAACGTGCTGTTTATTGCCGACGAGGTGCAGACCGGTATCGCCCGCACGGGTAAGATGCTGTGCAGCCAGCACGACGGCATCCGTCCCGACATCGTGATCCTGGGCAAGGCCCTGGGTGGTGGTGTGCTGCCCGTATCGGCTTGCTTGGCCGACGACGACATCATGCTCAACGTGAAGCCCGGTGAGCACGGCTCAACCTTTGGTGGTTTCCCCCTGGCAGCCCGCGTTGCCGTCGAGGCGCTGAAGGTGGTTAAGGACGAGAAGCTCGTTCAGAATGCCGAGAAGATGGGTAAGATCTTCCGTGAGGAGATTGAGAAGATCAACTCGCCGTTCATCGTGCAGGTGCGCGGCCGTGGTCTGTTGAATGCCATCGTCACCAAGCCCGTCGAGGGCAAGACCGCTTGGGACATCTGCCTCAAGCTGCGTGACAACGGTCTGCTGGCCAAGCCCACCCACGACCACATCATCCGCTTTGCTCCTCCCTTGTGCATCACCAAGGATGAGCTCATGGAGGCCATCGCCATCATCAAGAAGACCTTCGAGCAGATGTTCGGATAATCTTTATTCAAGCATCGCGAGTGCTGGCACTCGCGATGCTTGAAGTTTAGAGTTTAGAGCTTAGGGGCTTTAAACTCGTCAAATCCACTAACAACCAAAAACTAGAAACTAGAAACTAGGGACTAGGGACTAGAAACTAACAACTAAAAACTAAAAACTAAAAACTAAAAACTTAACATAATGAATAACGCTATTATCAATTTCCCCCTTCCCGCCAATGAGCCGGTGAAGGCTTATATGCCCGGTTCGCCCGAGCGCGTTGCTCTCGAGGCCGAACTCGAGCGCCAGAGCAAAATCGTGGTTGACATCCCCATCATCATCGGTGGCAAGGAAATCCGCACCGGTGACACGGGTCAAGTGACCTGCCCCCACGACCACAAGCACGTGCTGGCTACCTACCACAAGGTGGGCAAGAAAGAGATCAAGATGGCTATCGACGCAGCCATGAAGGCATGGAAAGAGTGGAGCCGCACTCCCTGGACCACCCGTGCCGCTATCGTGATGAAGATGGCCGAGCTGCTGGCTACCAAATATCGTCCCATCATGAACGCTGCCACGATGCTGGGCCAGAGCAAGAACTTCTATCAGGCCGAAATCGACTCGGCTTGCGAGACCATCGACTTCTTCCGCTACAACGTGCACTATGCCAGCAAGATCTACGCCATGCAGCCCAAGGACGGCGTGGGCCAGCTCAACCACACCGAGTATCGTCCCCTCGAGGGCTTTATCCTGGCTGTCACCCCGTTCAACTTCACCTCGATTGCCAGCAACCTGTGCATGACTCCCGTGCTGATGGGTAACGTGGCCCTGTGGAAGCCCTCCACCACCGCCCTGCTGAGCAACTACTACCTGATGCAGCTCTACAAGGAAGCCGGTCTGCCCGACGGCGTCATCAACTTCCTGCCCGGCAGCGGCGCCCTCATCGGCGAGGTTGCTACCGACAGCAAGTACTTCAGCGGCATCCACTTCACCGGCAGCACCGCTACCTTCAAGAGTCTGTGGAAGCAGGCCAGTCTCAACGTGGACAAGTACATCTCCTACCCCCGTCTCGTGGGCGAGACCGGTGGCAAGGACTTCATCTTTGTTCATCCCAGTGCCGACAAGAAGGCCGTTGCTACGGCAGCCTTCTGCGGTGCATTTGAGTTCCAGGGCCAGAAGTGCTCGGCCGCATCGCGCATGTACATTCCCAAGAGCATGTGGCCCGATGTGCTCAAGGACATCAAGGCCATGTGCAAGGAGGTGAAGATGGGCGACGTGAAGGATCCCATGAACTTCATCAACGCCGTTATCGACGAGGCTTCGTTCGACAAGTGCAAGAGCTATATCGACTTCGCCAAGAAGGCCGACGATGCCAAGATCGTCATCGGTGGCAAGTGCGACAAGAAGAAAGGCTGGTTTGTTGAGCCCACCGTGATCGAGACCACCAACCCGCGCTTCAAGTCGATGGAAGAGGAAATCTTCGGCCCCGTGCTGACGGTTTACCCCTACGACGACGACAAGGTGAACGAGACCGCCCGCTTGTGTGACGAGACCTCGCCTTACGGTCTGACCGGCGCCGTTTGGGGCCGTGACCGCCTGGAGGTCGAGAAGCTCACCGACAAGCTGTGCTATGCCGCCGGTAACTTCTACATCAACGACAAGCCCACTGGTGCCATAGTAGGTATGCAGCCCTTCGGTGGTGCCCGTGCCAGCGGTACCAACGACAAGGCCGGTGGTGAGTTCAACCTCATCCGCTGGATTATCCCGCGCGTCATCAAGGAGACCCTCGTGCCCCCCACCGACTACCGCTACACCTACCTGAAGTAATCCAGTAGTTTAGCCTCACGCTAAGATTTATGCTCGCCACGCTCGCAGATTAGTGATTAGTGGTTAGAGATTAGTGATGCATCCGCACTCCTGTCAACAGGGGTGCGGATACTTCTTTGATAAATGCTGATTACACTGATTGAGGCTGTGTCATAAATCAAGCATGAATTTATGTCCGTGCTTCGCACGAAGAAATTAAACAAAAATTTGTATACAAATTAAATTTGATAAATATTTATTTTGATTTTATTAATACTTTTGTTTGATTTTTCGGCCGTTAGGCCGATTAATAAACTTAGCGTCTTTGCGCCTTGGCGTGGGGCAATGGGGCGCGGATGCTTTCGTATTTATTGTATTTATTTCCCTTTCTTTTTAATGCGAATTTCGCGAACCTTTAGCTCGGCGAAGCCAATAAAACTGATTTAGCGAATATAATATATTAGAAAAATTCGTAAAATTCGCATTTGCCCCGCAGGGAAAAGTTGTTTGAGTTGTTTGAGTTGTCTTTATTTTTAAGGGCGCGGATGCCAACTAGAAACTAGGGACTAGGGACTAAAAACTAGAAACTTTTATCCTTTTTTCTTTTATTCTAATCAAATCTTTACTAAATTTGCGACAAATAACATTACTAACTAAATAAAACCTATCAATTATGAAAAAAGCGCTACTTTTCAGACTCGCCGTCCTGCTGGCGGCCATGATGTGTGCCCTCGGCGCCGCCGCTGCCGAGGCCTATGCCAACTACACGCCGTCGAACACGACGTTGACGTTCTACTACGACGACCTGCGCAGCACCCGCCCGGGCACGACCTATGACCTGAACACGGGCAACTACAGTCCCGGCTGGTACACTGACGGCACCTATTCCAATGTGAGCGAGGTGAAGTTTGACCCGTCGTTCACTAATGCCCGCCCGACGACTTGCCACTCTTGGTTTCGTGATATGGCCCAACTTCAGACTATCTATGGGCTAAACTATGTGAACACAAGTGATGTAACCCATATGGTGAGCATGTTCAGGGGCTGCAGCAGTTTGACGGTCTTAGACCTGAGCAGTTTCAGCACGGCCAATGTGATTGCCATGGGAGGCATCGCGGGCATGTTCTCCAATTGCACCTCTCTGGTCGGCGGTCAGGGCACGGCTTACAATTCCTCCAACCCGAAGGACAAGACCTACGCCCGCATCGACGGCGGCACGAGCAACCCGGGCTACTTCACCGCAGCGACGGAGGCTTATGCCTGCTACACCCCGTCGAACACGACGCTGACGTTCTACTATGACAACCAGCGCAGCAGCCGCACGGGCACGACCTACGACCTGAACACGGGCGACAACATTACCGGCTGGGAATCGGACGGCACCAATGCCAGCGTGACCAAGGTGGTCTTTGACCCCTCATTCGCGGGCGCCCGACCGACAACTACCTACAGTTGGTTTTACTTGATGAAAAACCTCCAGACTATCACGGGCATGAGTTACCTGAACACCAGCGAGGTTACTAATATGAATTTTATGTTCATGAACTGTTCAAAATTGACAAGCCTTGATGTGAGCCACTTCAACACGTCCAAGGTGACAAGTATGATTCAAATGTTCTCTATCACTAGCTTAACGAATCTTGACTTGAGCAGTTTCAACACGTCCAAGGTGACCAACATGGAAGCGATGTTCTACTACTGCACGAACCTGCGGACCATCTATGTAGGCAATGGCTGGAGCACCGCGGCTGTGACGGGCTCCAGTGATATGTTCACGAACTGCTACAACCTTGTGGGCGGCCAGGGCACGACCTATAGCTCCTCGAACCCGATGGACAAGACCTATGCCCACATCGACGGCGGCACGAGCAACCCGGGCTACTTCACCGAGTGGAAAGAGGCCTATGCCTGCTACACGCCGTCGAACACGACGCTGACGTTCTACTACGACAACCAGCGCAGCATGGGACACCGACGGCACCAAAAACAGTGTGACCAAGGTGGTCTTTGACCCCTCGTTCGCTGGCGCCCGCCCGACGACCACCTGCGATTGGTTCTTTAACATGCAGAACCTTCAATCCATCACGGGCATGAGCTACCTGAACACCAGCGAGGTGATCTATATGAAATGGATGTTCTACAACTGCAATAAACTGACAAGCCTTGATGTGAGCCACTTCAACACGTCCAAGGTGATATATATGAATCAAATGTTCAATAACTGCACTGGCTTAACGAGCCTTGATTTGAGCAGTTTCAACACGTCCAACGTGACCAATATGAGATACATGTTCGAAGGTAGCACTCTTCTGCGGACCATCTATGTGGGCAGTGGTTGGAGCACCGCTGCCGTGACGAACTCCGTTAATATGTTCAATAACTGCACCAGCCTGGTGGGCGGCCAGGGGACGACCTACGATGACAGCCACATTGACAAGACCTACGCCCACATCGACGGCGGCACGAGCAACCCGGGCTACTTCACCGACAAGAACGCGCCTGTGGCTTATGCCTGCTACACGCCGTCGAACACGACGCTGACGTTCTACTATGACAACCAGCGCAGCAGCCGCACGGGCACGACCTACGACCTGAACGAGGGATACGCCCATCCCGGTTGGGAGAGTGACGGCACCAATGCCAGTGTGACCAAGGCGGTCTTTGACCCCTCGTTCGCCAATGCCCGCCCGACGACCACCTACGATTGGTTCTATGGCATGGAGAACCTTCAATCCATCACCTGCATGAGTTACCTGAACACCAGCGAGGTCACCAATATGGCTTGGATGTTCGGAGGCTGCACAGTTTTGACAAGCCTTGATTTGAGCCACTTCAACACGTCCAAGGTAACCGACATGGGCGCGATGTTCTACAACTGCTCTATACTAACAAGCCTTGATTTGAGCAGTTTCAACACGTCCAAGGTCACCATTATGTCCGCGATGTTCATGAACTGTAGAAGCTTGACAAGCCTTGATGTGAGCCATTTCAACACGGCCAAGGTGACCGATATGAGATACATGTTCGCTGGCGGCCTCAATCTGCAGACCATCTATGTGGGCAATGACTGGAGCACTGCGGCTGTGACGGAGTCCAGTGATATGTTTACGAACTGCTACAACCTTGTGGGAGGCCAGGGCACAACCTATGATGCCAACCATGTGGACAAGACCTACGCCCACATCGACGGCGGCACGAGCAACCCGGGCTACTTCACCGCGAAGAACGCCGGCCTGCGCGGCGACGTGAACGGCGACGGCAGCGTCAACATCAGCGACGTGACCGCCCTGATCGACTACCTGTTGACCGGCAATGCTTCGGGCATCAGCCTGAGTGGTGCCGACGCTAACCAGGACGGAAGCATCAACATCAGCGACGTGGCCGCCCTGATCGACAGGCTCCTCATCGGAGCGTGGTAAGAAACTACGAATTTCGCTAATTAAACTAATGGCATCCGCGATGATGCGAGCTGCGCTCGCAGTTTAGAGTTTAGAGTTTAGAGTTTAGGGTTTAGAGGGGCATCCGCGTTCTTATTGCCCCACGCTAAGGCGCTAAGAATAGTTGAAGACAAGAAGGACAAGAAAGACAAAAAATATTGATTATCAATAAAATAGAATATAATTTGTCATTGTTGTCCTTCTTGTCTTCTAACAAGCATACGCACCCTGTGAAAAAGGGGGGTGCTGATGCCTTCGTTATATTCGTTAAATTCGCCGACGGTTAAAGGTTTGCTGATTGTAACAAGTTTGCTACGCTAGACAGTATTAATATTGAGTTAAGATTTATGAAAAAAACAACCAAATTTTTAGTATTGCTTATCCTGGGCGCCTGGTGTGTGGGGGCACTTGCGCAATCCTACAAGCAAGTCAACGACATCCCTTATACCAGCAAGACCGATGCCTACTCACTGGAGCGGCTGAAACTAGACGTTTATCACCCCGACGGCGTGACCGGCTGTCCGGTTGTCATCTGGTTTCATGGCGGCGGCCTGGAGGGCGGCAGCAAGGAGATTCCGGCACAACTGCGGGAGAAAGGCATTGTGGTCGTCGGCGTCAACTACAGACTGCTGCCACGGGTGACCGTGAGGGAAATCCTCGACGATGCCGCCGAGGCCGTTGCCTGGGTGTTCAGGCACATTGCCGACTATGGTGGCGACACGCGCAAGATTGTCGTGACTGGGCACTCTGCAGGAGGCTACATCTCGATGATACTGTGCCTTGACAAAAAGTGGCTGGCGGCCTATGGCGTGGATGCCGACAGCGTGATGATGTACGTGCCCTTCAGCGGCCAGGCCATCACCCACTACAACGTGCGCAAGATGCAGGGCATCCCGCCCCTGCAGCCCACCATCGACGAGTATGCGCCGCTCTACTGGGTGCGCGGCGACTGCCCGCCGCTGGTGCTGATCTGCGGCGACAGGGAACTGGAACTCTACGGACGCTATGACGAGAACCAGTATCTCGCCCGAATGATGAAACTGGCAGGGCACCAGCAGACCTATCTATACGAGATTGACGGTCACGGTCACGGCGGCATGGTAGCGCCTGGTTTCCACATTCTTGAGACCCACCTGAAACAGATGCTCGGCCAAACGGTCGATCCCTGATTTGGAAGATGCGGTCAAGGTCAAAAAACCGCCGTGTAATGGCCCACATCTTACAACAATTTATTAACTTTGCAGTTTAAACGGACTTAAAACCTTTCTAGACATGAGCAACGACAAGACTTTGCAGCCGCTGGCCGGCATGACACTTGAGGAGATGCAGGATGTGGTCATCACATTGGGTATGCCGCGCTTTGTGGCTAAACAGTTAGCGCAGTGGATCTACCAGAAACGCGTGAACGACTTTGAGCAGATGCTGAACATCTCCAAAGCCAACCGCGACCTGCTGGCAAGCCGCTACTGCGTGGGTCTGTATCCACCCAGCCAAGCCGCCGCCAGCGAGGACGGCACCGTGAAGTACCTGTTTGACGTGGGCGACAAGCAGGCCGTCGAGTCGGTATATATCCCCGAGGACGACCGCGCCACCCTGTGCATCTCGTCGCAGAAAGGATGCCGCATGAACTGCTACTTCTGCATGACCGGCAAGCAGGGTTTCCACGGCAACCTCACTTCCAACCAGATTATCAACCAGGTGCTGAGCATCCCCGAGAGCGAGACGCTGACCAACGTCGTGTTCATGGGCATGGGAGAGCCGCTGGACAACCTGTATGAGGTGCTGCGCGTCATCTCTATCCTCACCGAGCCGTGGGGCCTGGCTTGGAGTCCCAAGCGCGTCACCGTCTCGACCGTGGGCAAGAAGCCCGAGCTGAAGATCTTGTGTGAGCAGACGAGCGTGCACATCGCCGTGAGCGTGCACAATGCCGTGCAGGAGGAGCGTTCGTCGATGATGCCCATCGAGCGCCTCTACCCCATCGCCGACGTGATGGAGATGCTGGGCAACTACGACTTTGCCCACCAGCGCCGCCTGTCGGTGGAATACATCTGCTGGCAGTGGTTCAACGACGATATCCAGCATGCCGAAAAGCTGCGCGAGCTGTTGCCCAACGAGCACGTGCGCGTGAACCTTATCCGCTTCCATCCCATTCCCGGCATCGAGAAGTTGCGCACAAGCAGTGATGAGAGGATGGCCTACTTCCGCGACTACCTGAACAGCAAGGGCGTGACCTGTACCATTCGCCGCAGTCGTGGCGAGGACATCGCCGCTGCCTGTGGCCAGCTCGCCGGACAGGTGCGCAAGCAGCAGGCCGAGCAACGCAAAGCCGCCACTGCCAAGGATAAGGCCAAAGACAAGGAAGCCAAGGCACCCGCCAAGCGCCCGTCGCGCGACGCCAAGAAGAAATAACACAATTTTAACCATCATCAACCGCTAGTCATGAACAAGCCCATCAGATTCATCATCCTGCTTGCCGCAATCACCACGGCACTCACCAGCCTTGCCACCGAGCCGGTCAACTATTACAACAACGCACTGGGCAAGAGCGACGAGGCACTCATGTCCGCCTTGAGGAGCATAATACGGGTCCATACCGAAGTGTCCTATTCCAGTGGCTTGCTGAATGCATTCAAGAAAGCCGATGTCGATAACGAGGGCTACATCATCGATATCTACAGCAACTGCCGCTACCGGCCCAACGACAACGGCTCCTCGGCATCCCATGTGGGCCAGGGCTATAACCGTGAGCACAGTTTTCCCCGCAGCTGGTTTGGTGGCGAAGTAGCTCCCATGAATACCGACGTGTTCCATGTCTACCCCACCGACATCAAGGTCAATAGCCAACGCGGCAATTATCCTTATGGCGTGTGCGCCAACGGCACGCGGTTGACCTACAACTCCTATGTCGCCAAGGGCAAACTGGGCAGCTGCACCTATCCCGGTTATAACGGGACGGTGTTTGAGCCCGACGACGAGTACAAGGGTGACCTTGCGCGCACCTATTTCTATATGGCAACCTGCTACAAGAACGAGTTGCAGTCATGGCCCGGCAGTCCTCAACTTGACTACCGTACCAATCAATACAAGGCCTTCTCGACCTGGACCATCAACATGCTCATGGAGTGGACGCGTCTGGATCCCGTGAGCGAGAAAGAAATCAAGCGCAACGAGGCCATCTATGGCATTCAGGGCAACCGCAACCCGTTCATCGACCATCCTGAACTGGCCGAGCACATCTGGGGCAACAAACAGGGCAAACCCTGGAACGGCAGCGCCGAAGACACCCCTGCCACAATCATCTCGCCCGTGGACGGTTCAATCATCGACCTGGGCAGCACCACCCTGGGCACGCCCATACCCTACTCCATCGACCTGAAGAGCGAAGGCCTGACCACAGGAGTGGCCATGTCGATGAGCGATAATGAATACTTCTATGTAAACGCAAGCACATTTACCGCCAGCGAGGCCAACAACGGCACCTCGTTCATCATCACCTTCACGGCCGATGACCTTGGCACCTTTGATAACCTGATTACCATCGGGAACGAGGAAGTCACGTCAACGTTCACTGTCAGGGCCACCGCTGTTGACCTGGACATCACGGGTGACGTGAACGGTGACGGCGAAGTCAACATTGCCGACGTGAATGCCGTGATCAACGTTATCCTGGGTGATGACAGCGGCGACATCGATGGTGACGTGAACGGCGACGGCGAGGTCAATATTGCCGACGTCAACAACATCATTGCCATCATTTTGGGTTTGTAACCCGACAGACGGCTCTATCCGAGAGATAATCATTCGTGTCCGGAGAAAGCCCCGCTAGAGGCGTCCAGGGCTTAGGCAGGGGTGTAACGAGGCGAAGCCGAGTGCAACCCCTGCAGCAGT
Source organism: uncultured Bacteroidales bacterium (assembly GCA_902793405.1). Lineage (GTDB taxonomy): Bacteria > Bacteroidota > Bacteroidia > Bacteroidales > Muribaculaceae > Sodaliphilus. The sequence goes on from CADBDH010000037.1 coordinate 28,431, forward strand.
AGAGAATGCACGTCCAAGCCCCATCGGGGCGGCACTAAGTCATTGATGCACAATCTGTCACCCCTAACGGGGTTAATTGATGATTGGATTTACATTTACAGGGGTTACGCTACGCTCCACCCCTGCCTAAGCTGAAGTGCACCCCAAAAGTTGGACACAAAACTTTTGGAGTATGAAGTATAGTTTTAAAGAAAAGCTGGCAATTG
>CADBDH010000038.1 GCA_902793405.1 uncultured Bacteroidales bacterium
TTTCCCCAAAAAGTGTCCAAGATTTTTACATTCTCGATACCAAAATCTGTTCTGAACACTCATTATCTCTGTAATATTGGAGATTTTGGCAAGATTTTTGTAATGTGATTTGGGTGGTAACTATTTTTCAGTTACATTTGCAGCATTATGAATACAATGAGTTATAAGGGCTATTTAGGCTCAGTCGCTTTTAGCGAACAGGACGGTGTTTTCTACGGTAAGGTGGAAGGCATCAATGGCTTGGTGAACTTTGAGGGCGAGAGCGTCAAGGAACTGACCGAAGCATTTCATGATGCCGTGGACGATTACCTCGCTTATTGCGCCGATGAGGGCATCGAACCGGATAAAAGTTATTCGGGTGCCTTGAATGTAAGGCTTACTACAGCCATCCACCGCAGAATTGCCATGCTTGCTAAACAAGCTGGCCTCACCATCAATGCCTTCATCCGAAAGACGCTTGAAGAAAAGGCAGAATCAGAAAAATGTAAGTCGTTGTGTATCAGATGGTTAATATTTCGGATTTCCAAGTATTTAATCCCTCCCTTTCCGCAAAATGAAAAAGAAGTCCTTTGTGGACTTCTTTTTCGTTTCTATTCGGCAATGTGATCAATGCGATGCACGCACAGGCCGCACGGCAAGGCCATAGTTGCGAATGTGTTCGTCAACTTGGAACATGAGGAAATCGGAGTAGGACACACAGTAGGCGAAGACAGGGTCGCTGGAGTCGAGCGTACGAGACCAATAGTAGCCATACGAACCCGCGTTGTCAATCGTACTGCCCCAACGATAGCCCCCAGCAGGGAAGAACAAGGTATTGCCATTGTTTGCCGTCAACAGATACCCTTTCACGCCGTTTTGCGTTGTCCACTTACGGCGGCAGTTGGATCTCAATTCCTGAAATTGCTCCTTTGTCGGCATTCGCCACGAAGGTCCCCAGTTGACGTAAGCAGCATCGTCCTCAGGATCCAGTTCGGTCTTGCCATCCACCGTGCCATACTCGCTGTCAGTGCAATACTTTGTCAGCTCGATGTACGTGCCATCGATGAGGTTGAGCCACTTGTTGTTGCTCCAGTTGTAATTATCCTTTGTCTCGGTCTCTCCCCAAGCAAAGTAAGAGCCATATTCCTCAGGTGTGTTGGCGCCAATGTTCATAGTGGCCCACAGTGTGCCGCTAGGCAGGCCCAAATCAACGTATTCATGATTATCTTGAGGAGTTTCGCCGCCCAGGATGATGTTAATGATGACATTGACGTCAGCGATATTGATTTCACCATCTTTGTTGACATCGGCAAAAGTGTTGCTGCCATCTCCAAGAATCACATTGATGACGGCATTCACGTCGGCGATATTAACCTCACCGTCGCCGTTGACGTCACCTTTGATATTGGATGCCCGCGAGATAATGATGTAGTCGGCAAAATCCTCATCACCATAGGCGATGTAATAACCATAGTCGGCGTCCTCGTATTGGTCATGTGCTATATAGGCATCACCGGGATAGGTAATAGCGCAATTCTTGAAGGTGATGCCTTCACCTATTCTATAAACCCCTCCCTGGATATCGGCTTTCACATTATCAAAGGTAAGCGCACACAGCACGCCATCTCCATTATTCATAATACCATAGGCGTCCTGCAGCGTGATGTCCTTGATTGTCAGGCGTGTGCAAACAAGGAAAATGCCACGCAAACTGCTGGAGATGTCGAGGGTGCCATCACCTTGGATAGTCACACTTTTACTGTTATAGCCATCCAATGACAGGGCAACAAAACCCGTTGTGGACAGTTTGCATTCACCGTGAATAATGATGGTAGCATTCTCGGTAACGCGTATGGGATAAACGTAATCGTAGGGCGTCTCGCTGCTGTGCTCCACAACGGCGTTGTCCAGAGTGAGCGTGCGGTTCGTCTCATTCCAGGTGATGCTGCCGCTCTTGATGTATGGGCAGTTGAAATGGCCGTTATCATCAGGATCAATGCCGCAAACCGCTATTGATGCGTTAGCGCTAAAGGCCGCCAGAAGTGACAGGAATAATAAGGTAAATTTCTTCATATCGTTAGGTATTAATTGGTTAATCGACGTTTTAAGACACAACCCGATAGATTCGAGGCAAAATAATTGATTGTGCAAAAATACCACTTTTTTCGTCTCAAATACTCATAATACACAATAACGCAGCGAGATATTAGATACAAAAGAAAGAAGCCTGATGGAGCTTCTTTCTTTGTTTTAATGGTGGCAGGGAGTGTCTAGTACAAGCGGTTCCTTTGCAAGAAATGAAGGGAATAAAAGACGTCTCCTGCACTGAATTCTATATCAAATTCATGGGGAGCGTCCTCGGTTGTAGGACTGAATGTGATGGTCACATACTTCTTGACGCATTTCACGCTACACCACTCACCATAGATGGCATCACGGGGGCCCGGGGTTTCGTGAGTAACATAAGGGCCAATCTCGTAGAGTGATACAACCCAGGGCTCATAGTTCTCGCAGATGAACGTATAAGTGCCTCCCGACAGGGGGACTTGATAAACGCCTTCTTGGATCTGAACGAGGTCGCCAGGCGCTTTCCATTTCATCTTGGCCCACTTGCCATCGGGCTCATCTTTGCCACATGATGTTGCCACAACGAGCACAAGCAGCACCATCAGCAATGTCTTTGCAATCTTTTTCATTGGTTTTATATATTAAGGTGAATAAAAAACTCGGATGAAACACATTACTCCTGGGGCAGGCGACGGAAGCCCTCGCCCAGGATCTCGCTGCTCTCCATGATGTTGACAAACGCGCGGGGATCGATGTGATAGAGAACTGAGCGCAGCTTGATCATGTCGGAACGGTCGAGGGTGACATAGAGCATCTTGCGCTCAGTGCCCTTGTAAAGGCCCGTACCAGCAATAAGGGTGCCGCCACGCTTGATGTCGTTGATGATGTAGTCGCGAACGGCATCGGCCTCGTCGGTAACGATGAACATGGTCTTGTAGGTCTTCATACCGTCGACTACAAGGTCGATCACCTTGCCCTCGATGAAGATGATGATGATCGAGTAAATGGGCAGGCGAATGTCACCAAAGGCCACCAGGGTGCTCAGGGTGATGATGCCGTCAACGATCATAACGAGGGTGCCCAGGGAAATCTTGGTGTACTTGTGCAGAATCATCGAGATGATGTCCGAGCCGCCACTGGTAGCTCCAGAGCGGAAAATCAGACCGATGGCCACGCCGTAGATGATGCCGGCAACCACAGTGTTGAGGAAATAGTCGGGGTGGAACCAGCCGCCATGATGGGGAATCTCAACCATCGACTTGACAATCGAGGGGTCGACGGTTGCCGTGATGGCGCCATCGTGAATGACGGGATTATATCCCCACCAACTCTCGAGAACGAAAGTGAAGAGGAAAATCAAGGCCGTCGAGACGATAGTCTTGATGCCGAACTTGGGTCCCAATATCCAGGTGCCGATGATGAGCAAGGGGATATCCATACAGATGGCGTAGAGCGAGATCTTCCACGGCCACAGGGTGTTGAACACGTTGGACAGACCATAGGTGCCGCCAGGTGCCATCAGGTAAGGGTTAACAAACATCACATCGCCGACAGCGAACAATAAGCTACCAATAACGAGCAGGGTGTAGGCCAGCACTTCCTGCCACAACTTTCTCTTTGGATCAATCTTAATCATAATTCATTCTCTAAATATGGCCGCAAAGGTACTCATAATTTTGCAATTAATGCATATTTTTGAGGATTTACACCTCCCGAATGCCCTCATCGGTGTTTCAAGTGATGAAAAGGCAGGCTCTCGTGTCAAGCCTGCCTTTTCTAGGCTATATTGTCAACTGTTCGGTTCTTACCAGTTTCCGGCCAGCAGATAGTCGATCATAGTGGTCACATCAGAGATGTTCACTGCTCCATCGAGGTTGCAGTCGGCCTCATCAGGAGCGGGCGCACTTGTCAACAGGATGTCGATGAGAGCAGCCACGTCGGCGATATTCACAGTGCCATCGAGGTTGACATCACCGCGCAGCACTTCAGGGCCTGTGCCCTCGTTCACATAGGAGAAAGTTGCCATGGGCAAGAAGGGAACGTAAGCTATATCGAAGACATCGGCATACCACACCGACCTATAGATGCCGCAGTTGTAGTCCATCGGGGTACCATAGAAGAAGGTCTGCCTATAGTTCGTGGTACCTGCCTCTATCACCTTGCAAGCCACCAGCAGGTTGCCGCCGTTGTACTCGAAGGGCTCATCGAGGTCAAATACGAGATCGGTAGAGCCATATACGGGCGAAACCGTAGCCACAGCGGTCAGGTCGGTTGTCATCGCTTCCTGTTCAAATGCGATTCCGTCAACAACCTTGAATGACAACTGGATAACGCCACCGTTCATCTCAACATTCTTGTAGGTGTGGAAACGCAACGAGTGAATCTCACTGCCCACCATTTCGCTGAGCATCTCGGCGGGATAAATCATTTGGCCTTCGGTGCTAACGACATCAATGTCAAGACCATAGATGGGCACAAAGCTGGCATAATCGGTGCTGTCACAGACGGTCATGTCGGTTGCGGCATGCATAGCCGTACCATGCAGAGCCACAGTGAGCACTCCAGCAGGGCCACAGTCGATGTTGAGCGTACCGTCATAGACACCCTCGGCCATCGGGCTGAAGGTGATGGGTATCGTGAGGTTTTTGCCGGGAGCGAGTTCCACATCTGAGAGCGTCACGCTGAAGGGAGCAGTTGCTTCGAAAGAGGGCGTGAATGGGCTCTGTCCAATGTTCTTGAGCGTAACGGTCTTCACGTCTTCACGCTCGGCACGAATGGTATTGAAGGTCACCTCGGTGGGCAACACTTTGGCTGCAAATTCGGCATCAGTACCATAATTAAAAGTTGTCTTGGGGAGGAACTTCGACACCTCGCCACGTGTATATGACGTATAGGTGGTGGGGCGATAACCCACGAACAGGTTGTAGCAGTCGATGGCTGCATCCTCAACATAGGTGTCGAGCAAAAGATTGCCGCCATGATAGAGGAAAGGTTCATCAAAGTTGATAACCAGCTGATTAACGCCAGAGGTGAACGAGATGGTAGCTACCTGTGCCAGTCCATCGTCGATATATCCGTTGGTGAATTCGGTCTGATCGGTCTCAGCCACCGAAACGCGCACGCTGCCGCCATCGATGGTGATGCCTTCATCGGCAATATAGAATGTCATGGAATTGATGGTCTCGCCCCTCATCACGTAGAGGGCGTTGGCAGGGTAAATCACCTGGCACCGCGTTCCCACCTCATCCATATAAACAAGGTTAATCGGACTCGTGTTGCTGAATTCATCACCGTCACCATAGACGGTCATCTGACTGGTGGCGTTAGAAGGCATGGCAACAGCCAGCACCATCAGCGCCACTAGCAAAAGAGCGTTTCTTTTCTTCATCATGTGTCGTAATTGTAGTTGATATAAATGGTTAATATTCATGTTAGTTTTTAGCACGACACTCATCAAGCACACTCGATGAATACCGCGCGGTTATGATATTTGGTTTGTGGGAGAGTGAGAGTATTAAACTTAAGAAACAGTACTTTCTTACCTAAAGAAGGCGCAAAATTACAATAAAAATATCAAAACGGCAAATAATATTAAAGAATAATCAAATAAATAATTACCATTTTACTTTTTCATTGCCCAAGTGTTCGCCAGATAAACGACGACAAAAGATGCAACCAGGATGATGACAGCAAAGGTAAGACCACCCATCAGAAAAAGTGACAGCAGGGGCATCAGCGCCGCACACAAGAACAGCAAGACGGCAATCAACAGCCTGAGCCGCTTGATGTTAACTTTCTCGCGTTCCTCCTTGCCCGCCATGTTATATCCTGCAATCAGGCAATCACCCTTACCCGACAAGATAATGCCACCCAGCACCACAAACAACACCATCAAACCAATAATGAACCAGTTCATACTGTATTATATATAAATGCCAATATTGTGCAAATATACGCAATCGTAAGCTATATGCCATCTGCCAATCCGTTAAAAAAGAGTAAAAGTAAAGAAATAAGACCAATTTAACCCGATTCGATGGCACTTCTCTTGAAAATCAGCATTCTCAAGCCGTGCGAAGGCCTGATTTTACATGATTGCGAGAAAATAATTGAATCCAAACGAGAAAAATCAAGAAAAACTGATTACCTTTGCAGTTAATCGCATTACAACAAATCTAATGAAATATTGATTATGGCAGACAAAACACCTACTCCGCACATCGGCGCCAAGTATGGCGAGATTGCACCCACAGTGATTATGGCAGGCGACCCCTTGCGCGCCAAGTTGATGGCAGAACGCTACCTGGAGAATCCCGTTCTCTATAACCAGGTGCGCGGCATGCTGGGCTACACGGGCCTCTACAAGGGCCAGCGCGTGTCGGTTCAAGGCCACGGTATGGGCATTCCCTCGATTGGCATCTACTCCTATGAGTTGTTCAACTTCTACGATGTAAAGACCATCATCCGCGTGGGCTCGGCCGGCTCGATGCATCCCGACCTGCACATCGGCGATCTGGTTATGGCCCAGGGTGCCTGCACCAACAGCGCCTATGCCATGCAGTTCCACCTGCCCGGCATCTATGCCCCGATTGCCGACTTTGGCCTGCTGCGCGCTGCGGTTGAGAAGGCCGAGGAACTGGGTTACCGCTACAAGGTGGGTAACGTTTATTCGTCAGACACTTTCTACGATGACAGTCCCGACACCGACCAGTGGCAGAAGATGGGCGTCCTCGCCGTTGAGATGGAGGCTCCCGCCTTGTACATGAACGCTGCCCGTAGCGGTGCGCGCGCGCTGTGCCTGTGCACCATCAGCGACTCGCTGGTGACCGGCGAAGTGACCACTGCCGAGGAGCGCCAGAACAACTTCACCCAGATGATGGACGTGGCATTTGGCATCATTTAATCAAGAGGAGGAAGAAATATGGCAATGCAATCCCGAATCACCGACCTGTTTGAGATTGACTTTCCTATCATCTCTGGCGGTATGGTGTGGTGCAGCGGTTGGGAACTTGCTGCGGCCGTTAGCAATGCAGGCGGCCTAGGACTGATTGGTGCCGGGTCGATGACTCCCGAGGTACTGCGCGAGCACATCATCAAGTGCCGTGAGAAGACCCCTTACAACTTTGGCGTGAATGTGCCCTTGATGCGCCCTCAAGCCGCCGAGTTAATGGAAGTCATTGCCGAGCAGAAGGTCCCTATCGTGTTCACATCGGCCGGCAGCCCCAAGAAATGGACAGGCTGGCTGCATGAGCATAAAATCAAAGTGGCCCACGTGGTATCTTCATCGGCATTCGCCGCAAAATGCGAAGCTGCAGGAGTGGATGCCGTAGTTGCCGAAGGCTTTGAGGCCGGCGGACATAACGGCAAAGAGGAAACGACTACCATGTGCCTGATTCCTGCCGTGCGTCGCGCTACCAACCTGCCGCTTATCGCAGCCGGAGGCATTGCCACAGGCAGTGCCATGCTGGCTGCCGAAGCCATGGGCGCCGACGGCATTCAGATGGGTACACTGTTTGCCCTCACCCAGGAAAGCTCGGCTCACGAGAATTTCAAGCGCCTGTGCCTCAACCTTGACGAAGGTGACACCAAGCTCTATTTCAGGAAGTTATCCCCTACCCGCCTGGCCAAGAACGGTTTCCAGGCTCTCGTACAGGAAGCCGAGGATCGCGGAGCATCGGGCGACGAATTGCTGGAACTCATCGGTATCGGCAAGACCAAGGTCGGCATCTTTGATGGCGACGTCGAGAACGGCGAAATCGAAATCGGCCAAGTCACAGCGTTGCTCAAGGGCCGTGAGATAGAAACCGTTGCCCAGGTCATGGAACGCATAATTGATGAGTACTATTACTTCCGTCAAGACCTGATTAACCAGGCAATGGAAGAGATACCTTCAAGAAGAACTTTAAGATAACGTTAAATTTAAACAATCACTTTAAAAATAGAAATACAATAAACTATGTCACAATGGTTTGAATGCAAGGTCAAGTATGACCGCATGATGGAAAACGGAGTATTGAAAACCGTCTCCGAACCCTATCTTGTTGACGCCCTGTCATTTACCGAGGCCGAGTCGCGCATTACCGACAAAATGCAGCCTTACATCTCGGGAGAGTTCAGCGTCGATACCGTGAAGCGCGTCAAGTTGAGCGACATCTTTTATAATGAGGCCGGTGACCGCTGGTACAAGGTGAAGACCAACTTCATCACCATCGACGAGAAAACAGCAGTCGAAAAACGCACCGCCTGCTTCATGCTCGTACAGGCCAGCGATTTCAAGGGTGCACTTGCCACCTTCATGGAAGGCATGCACGACACGATGGCCGACTTTGAGATCGCCTCGATTACCGAGACTCCCCTCATGGACGTCTTCCCTGCCGACCTGGACGAGACCCGCGCCGATCGTGAGGCACGTCAAAACGCACAAAAGAAGGCTTAAACCCGCATTGAACCACCATGTCAAGCATCAAAGAAAACATCGAGTCATTTACCGCGCAACTCCCTGAGGGTGTGCAGCTTGTTGCTGTATCCAAATTCCATCCCGTGGAAGAACTAGCCGAAGCCTACGAGGCCGGACAGCGCCTTTTCGGCGAGAACCGTGCCCAAGAGTTAGTCGCCAAAGCCCCTCAACTGCCTGCCGACATCCGCTGGCACTTTATCGGGCACTTGCAGAAAAACAAGGTGCGCGCCATCATGCCCCATGTGACCGTTATCGAAAGCGTGGACAGCGTAGAGCTGCTCCAGCTCATCGAGAAAGAAGCAGCACGCATCGACCGCACCGTTGAAGTGCTGCTGCAACTGCATGTGGCTCAGGAAGAAACCAAGAGCGGTTTCAGCGTCGATGAAGTGCTCCAAGCGGCTGACGACGGCCTGCTGACCTGCTTTCCGCACGTTCGCGTGTGTGGCGTGATGGCCATGGCCTCGCTCACCGACGACATGGAGCAGGTGGCCCGTGAGTTTGACCTCGTTCGCCGCACCTATCTGACCCTGAAAGACGGATGCTTTGACGAGAGCGAGGACTTCAACCACCTGAGTATGGGCATGAGCGATGACTGGCAGGTAGCTGTCAAGTACGGCGCGACGCTAGTGCGCATCGGCACGGCCATCTTTGGCCCGCGTAAGTATTGATTTCACTAAAAAATCATTGTCAAATACGGCATTTTGAAAAAAATGTCGTATTTTTGCCAAAATTTAACACAATTACAAGATTAATAACCAATTATTAGAACCAAAATGACAACAGAAAAGAAAAACGGAGCATTGGTGTCAATTATCGCCATGATGTTCCTCTTTGCCATGATTTCATTCGTGACTAACATGGCAGCTCCTTTCGGCACCATCTGGGACGACCACTACAGCTGGGCCGGCATGATGGGTAATATGATGAATTTTGCAGCCTATCTGTTCATGGGTATTCCCGCAGGTATTCTCATCACCAAGATCGGATATAAGAAAACCGCTCTCGTCGCATTGGCGCTCGGTTTCATCGGCATGGCAATCCAGTACTTGTCAAGCACCATGAGCCCCAGCGAAATCACCACCTACGTCATCTATCTGATCGGTGCTTTCGTCTGCGGTTTCTGCGTCTGCATCCTCAACACCGTTGTAAACCCCATGCTCAACCAGTTGGGCGGTGGTGGCAACCGCGGTAACCAGCTCATCCAGACCGGTGGCTCGCTCAACTCACTGGCAGCTACGTTAACCCCCATGCTGGTGGGTATGCTCGTGGGTGAGACGACCGAGAAGACCACGATGGAATCGGTACAGCCGCTGCTGATGATTGCGATGGCCATCTTCCTCATCTCGTTTGCCATCATCTACTTCACCAAGCTTCAGGAGCCCAAGACCGAAGCCCAGAATGTGATGGAAGGCGTGAAAGGCGCTCTCAGCTTCCCCCATCTGGTGCTGGGTATCATCGCCATCTTCTTCTATGTAGGTATTGAGGTTGGCATTCCCGGCCAGCTCTTGTTCTACCTGACCGAACCCGTTGCCGAGGGCGGCGTGCTGGGCAGTGCACCCATTGCTGGCACCATCGCTGGCATCTACTGGCTGCTCATGCTGGTAGGCCGTTTCAGCAGCTCGCTCATCTCGGGCAAGGTGTCGCCGAGGGCTCAGCTCATCTTCACGACATCGCTGGCCATCATCCTCCTGTTGATTGCCATCTTCATGCCCGAGGACGTCAAGATGACCCTCAAGGGCGCTGAGGTTCCCGTCAAGGTGCTGTTCATCATCCTGTGCGGTATCTGCACTTCGGTCATGTGGGGTGTTGTTTTCAACCTTGCCACCGAGGGCCTGGGCAAATTCACCGCTGCCGCTTCGGGTCTGTTCATGACGATGGTAGTTGGTGGTGGTGTGATGCCACTCATCCAGAGCTTCCTGGCCGACAAAGTGGGAGACATCCAGAGCTACTGGCTCGTTATTGCCATGCTGGCCTACATGCTGTTCTATGCACTCATTGGCAGCAAGCCCACCAAGAAGGCAGAGGAATAATCGTTATCTACTGATTATCAACGATATTAATGTGGTTGCACTCCGATGGTGCGACCACATTATTTTTTTGTTGATAAAAAATGTGCGATTAATTGCCCTCACATATTAAATAAAAGCAGTATATTTGTAGATTAGATTTTCAAAAACCTCAAGATTATGATAGACTCCAAGTTGATGACACGCGCGGCCGATAACATCCGCATCCTTGCCGCTTCGATGGTTGAACAAGCCAAATCTGGTCACCCGGGTGGTGCCATGGGCGGTGCCGACTTTGTTAACGTCCTGTTTTCCAAGTATCTCGTGACAGACCCCGACAATCCATCATGGTTTGCCCGTGACCGTTTCTTCCTGGATCCCGGCCACATGTCACCCATGCTTTATAGCGTGCTGCACTTGTGCGGCCACTACACCACCGATGACCTGAAGGCCTTCCGTTCATGGGGAAGCATCACGCCTGGCCATCCCGAACTGGACGTGGAGCACGGTGTGGAAAATACCAGCGGCCCCCTGGGCCAGGGTCATGTGATGGCTGTGGGCTGTGCTATTGCCGAGCGTTTCATTGCCACACATTATAGCGAAGTGTTTGCCCACAAGACCTATGCTTTCATCAGCGACGGTGGCGTCCAGGAAGGCATCTCACAGGAGGCCGCCCGCATTGCCGGCTACCTGGGTCTGAGCAATCTGATCATGTTCTATGACAGCAACAGTGTACAGCTCTCGACCGACTGCGATGCCGTGAGCAACGAGAATACCGCCATGAAATACCGCGCATGGAACTGGAACGTCATCGAGTGTGACGGAACCGACCCCATAGCGCTGGCCGAGGCTCTGGACAAAGCGCTGGCCGAGGGAGAACGTCCCACTATCATCATCGGGCGCACTATCATGGGCCGTGGCGCCGTCACTGCCGAGGGCGAGAACTTTGAGGGCAAATGCAGCACTCACGGCAACCCGTTGAGCAAATCGGGTGCCGACTACGGCAAAACCATCGAGCACCTGGGTGGCAATCCCGAGAATCCCTGGGTCGTATTCCCCGAAGTGGCCGAGCTCTATGCCCAACGTGCCCAAGAACAGCGAGCACTGGTTGCCAAGCGCAAACAGGAAATTGATGCATGGGCACAGCAAAACGCCGAGGCCATGCAACGCTTGCAAGACTTTATCGACGGCAAGGCGCCGCAAGTTGACTACGCCACCATCGAGCAAAAACCCAACAGCGCCACACGTGCAGCATCGGCTACCGTGCTTGCTGCCCTCGCCGGACAGGTGGAGAATATGATCGTATCGTCGGCCGACCTGGCCAATAGTGATAAAACCGACGGATTCCTGAAGGTGCGCGGCGCATTCAAGACGCACGACTTCAAGGGCGCATTCCTGCATGCCGGCGTATCGGAACTGGCCATGGCTGCCATCATCAACGGCATTGCCCTGCATGGAGGCGTGATTGCCGCTTGCGGCACGTTCTTCGTCTTCAGCGACTATATCAAGCCAGCAGCCCGCTTGTCGGCGCTGATGGAACTGCCCGTGAAGTTCATCTGGACACACGACGCCTTCCGCGTTGGCGAGGATGGTCCCACCCATGAGCCCGTCGAGCAAGAAGCACAAATCCGCCTGATGGAAGAGTTGCAGAACCACCATGGCCGCAACAGCATGCTCGTGCTGCGTCCTGCCGATGCCGCCGAGACAACTGTTGCATGGAAGATGGCGATCGAGAACAACCTGACGCCCACCGCACTCATCCTGTCGCGCCAAAACATTGACGATTTGCCCAGTGCATCGGGCAACCGCTATCAAGATGCGCTGCAGGCCGAGCGAGGCGGCTACGTCATCATCAAGCAGGAGAAGCCCGACATTACCCTGGTGGGCAACGGTTCGGAAGTTGCTACCCTGGTTGCTGCCGCCGGCATCATCGGGCAACAAGGCATCAAGGCCCAAGTCGTGTCGGTTCCGTCCATCGGACTGTTCATGAATCAAGACGCCGCTTACAGGACCAGCGTTATCCCAACCGATGTGCCGGCATTCGGCCTGACATCTGGTCTTCCCAGCACGCTGCGTCGCGTCGTTCCCACTGGCGTCATCTTCGGTCTGGACCACTTTGGCGCATCAGCACCTTACAAAGTGCTCGATGAAAAGTTCGGTTTCACTCCTGAGAACGTTGCAAACCGCATTATCGAGGCATTGAAATGACGTTTTTTTTGACATCTTGTAAGATTTTTCACAAAATTGTTTCTCGATATCAAAAAAAAACTTAATTTTGCACGATAAAACAGACCGGCAACTACGCTGTAAACTTGTAATGCTGGATTATAACTATGATATAAACATCAATATAACAACATAATAAAACTTAGAAATTATGAAAAAGATCGCATTGTTTGTACTTCTCTGTGTAGCCTACTTGGTTCCTAATACCGTGAGCGCACAAGAAGTAACCTATGTTGAAGACCCGAGCCAGGGTTATCTGTTTAACCGCATGCGAGACAACTGGTTCATCGACGCTGAAGGTGGTGTCGGCCTTTTCATGTCTCCCTATGATGCCAACGCACCTTTTGGCAAGCGTCTGGGCGCTAAGGTTAACATCCACATCGGTAAGTGGTTCTCACCGCTGCTGGGTTTGCGTTTTGGTGGTGACTTTGAGCAGCTCAAGGGTGCTACCTGGACTGGCAACTATGCAGCCCTGGGTTACCGCAACTGGCCCAAGATGTACAAGGATGGCAAGTTTGCTCCCACCCACTTCAACGATGCCGGTGTGACGGGTGACGTCCTGTTCAACGTTTCGAACTGGCTGTGCGGCTACAAGCCCTACCGTTTCTACAACGCTATTTTCTACGTCGGTGCCGATGCTAACTGGGTATATTGCCGTGATGGTGCCCGTCCCGTATCTGACGGTCCCTGGAAGTATGGTGCAAATGACGACCCCGACCACAGCCGTAACTATAGCATCCACGCCGGTTTGCTCAACAGCTTCGCTATCACCAAGAAGTTTGACCTGCTGCTCGACATGCGTTTCGACTTCCTGCAGGAGCATGCCGATGGTGCCGGTATGGGTTACCGCACTTGGAACGAGTATCCCAGTATCATGATTGGTATGAGCTACAAGCTGGGCAAGAGCGAGTGGAACGCTCCCGTTACCGCCGTTTGCCCCGAGTGGAAGTATACCGATGCCGAGGGTGATGCTTTGGTTGCCGACCTGAACGACGCTAAGCGCAAAATCGCTGATCTCGAGAACCAGCTGCGCAACTGCGCCGAGAAGAAAGTGGCTCCCAACCAGCCTAAGGGCGAGGCTCCCCTTGCTACCGTTTACTTCCCCATCAACCGCACCGAGGTGCTGGGCGTACAGCGCAACGTAGTTGATGCTGTTGCCGAGGTGATGAAGAACGAGAACCGAAACTACATCCTCACCGGTTGGGCCGACAACTACACTGGTAATGACCAGATCAACGTTCGCCTGCGTAAGGGTCGTGTAGCTACCGTGAAGGACGAGCTCGTGAAGAAGGGTGTTGCCGAGAACCGCCTCGAGACCGAGATCAACAACGGTGAGCTGACCGATTACGGTCCCAAGTGCGCATCTCTCGACCGCGCCGTGACCATCCACCGCAAGTAATCAATTTACACTGTTATCACAAAGAAGTCCTGTCATCAATGATGGCGGGACTTCTTTTTTATGTACTTTTGCACACATTATTATATAAATGCATACAATGGCATCATCAAACGACAAAGACTCACTGCTGCGGCTCATTCGTGAAGGGCAACCGTTGTCCTTCGCGCAACAGCTGCAACTCACGTTCCAGCTGAGTCTGCCGGCCATCCTGGCCAACGCGTCGGCTATGGTGATGCAGTTGATTGATGCCGCCATGGTGGGGCAACTGGGAGCCAATGACTCGGCCTCAGTAGGATTGATGGGCTCCACGTCGTGGTTGTTTGAGGGCGTGTTGAGCGCTTTTGCCGCAGGCTATGCCGTACAGGTTGCCCACTTGCTGGGCGCCAAGCGCAACAGCGACGCTCGGCAGGTTGTTCGCCAGGCTATAGTGGTGTGCGTGCTGTTCAGCCTGCTGCTGGCCGGTTTTGGCCTACTCATCTGCAAACCCCTTCCCATCTGGCTTGGCGCTGCTCCGCAAATCTGTCCTAATGCCACCATCTATTTTGGCACTTTCATGCTGTTTGTGCCGTTTTTCATGCTTGACATCGTGGCCAGTTCCATGCTGCGCAGCAGCGGCAATATGCGCATACCCAGTGCTCTCAATATCCTGATGTGTGTTCTGGACGTCATTTTCAACTTCTTCCTGATTTTCCCCACCCGAGAGGCTACACTGATGGGACACACGGTTACCCTGCCAGGCGCGGGTCTGGGCGTGATGGGTGCAGCGCTGGGCACTGCCAGCGCAGGACTGGTCGTGGCCCTGCTGATGGTCTATTACCTCGTGTTCCGTTCCTCTGACTTGCGTCTGACTATCGACAAAGGCTCTTTCAAACCCACCTGGGCCACCTTCAAGAAAGCCATCAACATTTCCACCCCGATGGGACTGCAACACATCATGATGTGCAGCGCATTAATCGTCATTACAGGCATTGTCGCTCCATTGGGCAGCATTGCCATTGCCGCCAACGCATTCGGCATCACGGCCGAGAGCCTGTGTTACATGTCGGGCTACGGCATTGCCGATGCCTCGACCACGCTGATCGGGCAAAGTCTGGGCGCCGGGCGCAAACGCCTCACACGCAGCTTTGCATGGATTACCGTGCTGTCAGGCATGATCATCATGGGCATGATGGCTGTATTGATGTATGTGTTTGCAGCCGAACTGATGGGATTCATGTCGCCTGTCCCCGAGATTGTGGAATTGGGTGCTCGCTGCCTGCGTGTCGAGTCGTGGGCCGAGCCGCTTTTTGCTGCCTCGATTATCAGCTATGGCGTGTTTGTGGGTGCGGGCTATACCCTGGTGCCGTGCGGCATCAACCTGGTGAGCATGTGGATTGTGAGGTTGGGACTGTCGGCCATTATGGTCAAGAGCATGGGGCTGTACGGTGTGTGGATGGCTATGGCAATTGAGCTGTGCTTCCGCGGCACAGTCTATCTGTTGTGGCTCTCGACCAAGCGGTGGATGAAGACCGTTATTGATTAGACTCGGCGGGTTCCGTTTCGGGCTTGCGTTTGAATTTCTCTGCCATGATAACGCCGGCAAGAATCAACGCACAGCCGATATAGGCAATCGCGTTGGTGCGCTCGCCAAACCAGATGGCGGCGGCAATCATCGAGATAATAGGACTCAGGTAGAAGTAATTGCTGGCGCGCACCGCCCCGATGCGCTTGACAGTGATGCCCCAAATGAAATAGGCAGCCATCGAGCAAATCAAGCCCAGATAGAGCAAATTGCCCCACACCTCAGGCTGCTTAACGGCCTGCCAGTCAATACGGGACTCTTCCATCAGCAGTAGCGGTAACGCCGACAAGATGCCATAGAAAAACAACTTGCGCGTGATGAACAGCGTGGTATAGGTGCGGTTCAACTTCTTGAGGGCCATGGAATAGAATGCCCACACAAAGGCAGCCAGCAGCGCCAACAGGTCGCCCGAAATGCTGTCGCCCCAAACAAATCCGTTCTTCAATGCCAGCATTACCGACCCAACAAAGGCTATAATCATGCCCACACACGACAGCCACGTGATGCGTTCGTCACGATAGAAGATGGCTCCCATCAGGGCCGTAGTCAAGGGCGCTGTGCTCACCAGCACGGCCACGTCGCTGATGAGGGTGAGCTCCAATGCGGTGTTTTCGGCAATGAAATAGGCCGAACCGCCTGCAACGCCGCACACCACAAACAACAATTCGTCCCTCCAGCCGGTATAGCGCACCTTGAAGCGGCAGATAACCAGCAGCGACAGATAGGCAATCGTGAAACGTGCCACAAAAATCTCGGTCGGCGTCAGCCCGGCATCAAGCAGCACACGGGTGTTAAGGAACGAGATGCCCCACACCAGAATCATGGCGAATGCTGCCACGTGATACCAAAAGTCGCTATTTTTCTTGATCGGTCCCATGAGAAATTCGGTGCAAAGTTACTATTTAGTTTTGAAAAGACATTAACTTTGCAACCATGAATCAAGAGGAATTCTTAAATCGCATCATAACCGCCGAGGAATTGCCGATAATCAAGCGCGAGCGGATATTGGTGGCACTGAGCGGTGGAGCCGACTCGGTGGCATTGCTGCGCGGATTGATGGCGGCTGGATGCGACTGTCATGCGGCACACTGCAATTTCCACTTGCGCGGCGAGGAATCGATGCGCGACGAGCGTTTTGTGCGCGACCTGTGCCAGCGGCTTGACGTTCCATTGTCGGTCAAGGACTTTGACGTGGCGGCATGGCAACAAGAGCACGGTGGCTCGGTCGAGATGGCGTGCCGTGAGCTGCGATATGCCTGGTTTGAGCAGGAGATGGAACGGCTCGGCTGCACCCTCATTGCTGTTGCCCATCACGCCGATGATCAAGCTGAAACATTCTTCCTGAACTTGTTGCGTGGCACGGGATTAAAGGGGCTTGCAGGCATGCAACGCAATAACGGCCGCATCTGGCGCCCGCTGTTGAATGTCACCCGCGCCCAAGTGCTTGAATACCTCGACAGCATCGGCCAGGACTATGTGACCGACAGCACCAATGCCGAGAATGACTACCGCCGCAACCGCGTGCGCAACCTTGTATTGCCGGTTATTGGCCAGCAGTTTCCACATGCCCACCAACGCATCCTCGACACGATGAGCAACCTCAGGGACGACCATGACCTGCTCACATCCCTTGTCAAGCAAGTCCTTCCCGACGAACGGCATATCGACAATGCCCTATTGTGCTCCTATCCCAATGCCTCTACCCTGCTCTATCACCGCATCCGTCATCTGGGATTCAACCGGGATCAATGTGAGCAGGCCGTTTTAGCCGTTCAGCAAGGCCACAGCGGACGCCAATTCATGGCAAACCGATACGCCATGCATGTCAATCGCCAATCGCTTGATATCGAACCCATGCAAGACGATTCGACCATTACGATTCCCATTGACCTGCACAGTGATATCCAGAGCCCTGTCCATGTAAATGTTTCCCATAACAACGCGCCATTCACGCCTATGATGTGTGACGGCAAATTCAAAGTTGCATTTAACGCAAATTTGCTTGATTGCCAGCATATTGTGCTCAGACACTGGCAAAAGGGCGACCGCATCAAGCCATTCGGCATGAATGGCAGCAAACTCGTGAGCGACCTGTTTGTCGACCTCAAACTTGACCATTGTGATAAGCGCGACATCTGGTTGCTAGAAGCCGACGGCGACATCCTGTGGATTTTGGGACACCGGGCATCCGCTTACTACCCCGTCGCCCCCGATTCGCAGGACTACATCATGCTTGTTTTTCAAAAAACGGGCAAAAAATTTGCATAAAACGAAAGTTGGCAGTACCTTTGCACCCCAAATGGGTGAGTTTGCACGGCAAATTCACTTTCGGAGAGATGGCAGAGTGGTCGATTGCGGCGGTCTTGAAAACCGTTGAGGCTAACTACCTCCAGGGGTTCGAATCCCTTTCTCTCCGCATTTCTGTAGCTCAGCTGGATAGAGCAACAGCCTTCTAAGCTGTGGGTCTTGGGTTCGAATCCCAACAGGATCACGCTTCCAATTTTTGAGTCGCTGATTTTCAGCGGCTTATTTTTTATATATAGCAATGTAGCACCCCTATGAGACGCGCACAGCTCGGATGGCGAGGCCGTAGTAGCGGTTGCCGGTGTACCAGTAAACATACCCTGAACGGAAGTCTATACCGTAAGCACCGAAGGAGCAATCCGACCAGAGCGTACGAGACCAAAAGGCGCCGTACGAGCCCGCATCGATGTGATCGTTGCCTCTGCGGTAGCCCGTGGCAGGCAAGAACATGGTGTTGCTGTTGGGACCAGTGACCAACTGACCGTACACGCCATTGTGCTGAGTCCACTGCCAGGTGCAATAGTCGCAAAGTTCCTGAATCTGCTCCAGCGACGGCATGCGACCTCCAGGATAATGGGCACAGGCGGCATCGTCCGACGGATCCAACTCCGTTTTGTTATCCACGAAGCCGTTGTAGCCGTAATTGCTATCGGTGCAGTACTTCGTGTAACCACTGTAATAGGGGGAATGATTGTCACTACGATACCATATGTAGGTGTTCACGGAGTAGTCATTCTTAGGTTGGGTCTCGCCCCAGGCGAAGTAGTCGCCGTAGTCCTCGGGAACGCTGGCACCCACGTTGCGCGTCGCCCAAATCGTGCCGCTAGGAAGGCCCAAGTCAACCCAGTTGTCCTCATCGGGAGGCGTAACGGGATCGTCAGGCCAAGAACCACTCAACAAGAAATCTATCAGGCTTGTCACGTCCGAGATGTTGGCGGCTCCATCTTGGTTTACGTCACCTTCAGGAACACCTGTCAACAGGTTATCAATTAAACTGGTTGCGTCAGAAATGTTGACCGCTCCATCCTGGTTCACATCACCACGAGGATTTCCTTGTGCATGTGCTGAGAATGATGACAGCATCAACACCAATATGACTAATAATGAGCTAAACTTCGTCATAATGTTATCGATTTAGTTGGTTTATAAAGTTTTCATCCGCAAAGTTAATGATTTATAAATAACAATCAAAACAATTTCATTGATCCTTAATACAAAAGACATTGATTACTCTGGTGTTTTATTTGCTGTGAGGAAAAAAGGTGTTATTTTTGCGGTACTAGAAAAAACCATACTCAAGTCAATGGATTAAAAATGAAGAGATTGGCCATTCATTATATATGTCTGTCGGCAGTGATGTTGTTGACGCTGATAGCTCCTGCTATCGCACTGCCGGTCAAGGATTTCACTTACTAACAATAAAATTATGAGATTGCATTCTTTATTATTCACGGTACTGTTGTGCGGACAAGTTTGCCTTGCCCAGCCGACGGCCAAGCAGTGGAACAGCGAGGTGACAGCTGGTTGGAACCTGGGTAACCAGTTTGAGTGTTCAGCAACCCATAAATCAATGGAAATCGGTCTGCCCGACAATTCCCTGAAGGCCGAAACCGCTTGGGGTAATCCCAAAGTGACCCGCAAGACCATCAAGGCCATTAAGGAGGCCGGCTTTAACGCCATCCGCATCCCAGTGCGCTGGCAAATCCATATCACCGACACTCAGACCATGACTATTGACAAGGCATGGGTAAAACGTATCAAGGAAGTGGTGGACTGGTGCCTTGAGAATGACTTGAAGGTCATGATCAACACCCATCATGACCAATGGCTTGAAGGCCGCCCGACGTATCGCTACAAGCAGGAGAACTGCCAAAAACTGGCGCTGTTGTGGTTCAATATCGCCAACGAATTTGCTGATTATGACTACCGTGTCGCTTTTGCCGGCACCAACGAGGTGCACCTTCCCGATAATTGGGGTAAGCCCGAGGCCGAGAATCTCGAGGCGCAGAATGCCTATAACCAGACCTTTATCGACGTGGTGCGCTCAACTGGAGGCAAGAACAAGAAGCGCCACCTGATTGTGCAGACCTATGTATGCAACCCGGAATTTGGTCTCAACGATGGTGGCTTCATCATTCCAACCGATATCGAGGGCAACGGCAACGACTACATGAGCGTTGAGTTCCATTACTACTCGCCTTGGGAATATGCTGGCCAGGAAATGTTCTACTATTGGGGAGACGCCTACCGCCAGTATGGCGAAGTGCCCGCCAGTAACGAGCAAACCATGACCGACTTGCTGGACCGCGCAGCCCGCACTTGGGCCGACAAGGGTCTTGGCGTCATCATCGGCGAGTGGGGTGTGACCGACCACTTCAAGGCTGGCGAGATTGACAAGATACATGAGAACATGACTTATTATTGTCGGTTCCTTGTCAGCGAGGCACGCAAGCGCGGTTTCTCATCATTTGTTTGGGACAACAATGCCTTTGGTAACGGTGAAGAGAAATATGGCATATTTGACCGTCATCATGGCATGAAGGTGAATACGCCCTGGATTCTGCAGGGAATTATGGAGGGAGCGTCATAATTCGCCTCAGATTTTTTCAATGAAAAAGCCCCGGAACGCATATTGTTTCTGGGGCCATGAAAAAACTTTTGATGGGAATGGTTTTGTAATAGTACGGTGAATGTGTTATGTGATACACTTGCGGTTCCATTGACAGACAAAGTAAGTGCCACGCCATCGTTGCCGAATGGGGCGGCCAAGAAGGTGAATGTCGCAATACTGTCGATGTGAAACTCAGGGGTTGTCATCTGTCCTGACTTGGTATTTGTCCCTGACTTGACACATCGATTGGCACCGGTCATGGCCAATCCCACCCAATCATCATTGTCGCGCATGAAGGTGCCGATTCCTGTTGAACCACCCGAGAAAATGCTATCGTTGCCACCGATGCCGTTGCAGTCATCAAATGACTCATAGAAAAGTTCGCCTGGCTCCGGCTCGTGCACTATTGTTGAATAATCTTTGAACTCGAAGGACATCAAGCCTTCATTATCGCGGGGGAGAACATCTGCATCGACGGCGGTATGACCCGCCTGATGATTTACCATGGCAATCATTGCTGGAAGTTAAAGCAATAAGATAAAACGAATAAGATGAAACTAAAGAGTGCTTTAATCATGCTGTTGTCCTGCATAGGTATAGTGCAGGCCCAAGAGGTGGAAATGATGTTCGTCGGGACGTACACCGACGGCGGCAGCAAGGGTGTCTATTCCTATCGGTTCAATCAGGAGACCGGCGAAGCCAAGGTGCTGGATTCTCTTGAAATGAGGAATCCTTCCTATCTGACCCTATCTCGTGATGACCGGCTGATATATGTGGTCAGCGAGACCCATGACGAGAAGGCTTCGCTCAACATTGTAAGAATAACCAAGAACGGCGACATGCGTCTTATTGATACGGCACCTACCGAGGGTGAAGACCCCTGTTATGTTGCCACCAATGGCGACATTGCCCTCACTGCCAATTATTCAGGGGGCTCGATGAGCGTATTCCAGCTGAAACAATGCCGAACGCTTGCCGAACTCGCCATGAAATGCCCAGGAGCAACAGGTGGTCCCGACCCTGCACGGCAGCAGGCTCCCCACGTTCACTGTGCCTGTTTCACGCCCGACGGGAAATATGTGTTGGCTACGGACTTCAGCGCAGACCGTATCCTGTCGTTCCGCATCGAGGGGCAAGATGTAATAGAGAACGGCGTTGCCGCTGATGTCAGCGCCGATTCCGGGCCTCGTCATCTGACGTTCAGCAACGATGGCCGATTTGCCTATCTGATGAGTGAACTATCGGGCAAGGTGACGGTATTCGCCTATCATGAAGGACGGTTAGAGACGCTCCAGGAAATCGTCTCGGATAGCGTGGGGGCGCGAGGCGGAGCAGATATACATCTCAGTCCCGACGGCCGATTTCTGTATTCCAGCAATCGTCTGAAAGCCGAGGGCATCGCCATCTTTGCCGTTGATAGCCAAACGGGACTGCTCACACGCACCGGCTACCAGCCCACAGCAGCCCATCCCCGCATGTTCAACATCACGCCCAACGGCCGTTTCCTGTTGTGCTGCTGCCGTGACAGCAACAAGATCCAAGTCTTCATGCGTGACAGCGACACGGGCCTCCTCACCGACACCCATCAAGACATCCCTCTGAGCAAGCCCGTCTGCGTCCAATTCTTCTAAACATATAACACACTACATAGTTATACTGCAGCAGTAAATCCCACTTGATAGACAGAGGATTATTGGGGGATACAAGTTTGTCTTGATACATAATAAAAGCGGTTATCGTACTGCGAAAGTACGGTAACCGCCTCTATGCTTAAAAGACATGGAAAAAGTGTTGTCTGACGTTTTACCAAACACACGATACAATGACAACAGAAAAAAATGACAGAATGCAATATATTGCTATCAGCCAGCCTTTAAGTTCTCTATACTGGTCGATTTTATATTTTGCCTCTAGCTTCATGTATGCTTTTTTGTCCTTTGAATGTAAAAAGAAAACACTCACTATCATCAGTGGAATATAGATTGTCTTTAAGAAAAAATCAATGGTTTCACTAGGATAAGCGCCTGTAATTGCATAACGTAATATTGAAAAAATGAGCAAAGCATTGAAAACAATACAAGTTTCCAAAATCACTGATGTGTAGCCATGATATGTATTTCTGCCCCATGAACTGGCATTCCAGAACACACTAGCTATTCGAAAGTAAACATATTGAATGAGATTTGTCATACTGCTTTAAGCAAATATAATAATAACGGCAATGAATGAGAAAAAAGACAGAATACAATAAATAAAAACCAACCATCCTTTAATGACTCGATGCTTTTCTCCCTTATATTTCTGATCCAACAATTCATAAGTTTTATCATCGGGCCATATTCTCCATATTACAATAATACATATTATGACAATGGCAACTAAATACTTACTATAAAACAAATATGAATCATGAATAGATATATTGAATACCCATTCACAGATGAGCATTGTTATAAGAGCAATGTTGGACACAATGCATAATGACAAATAAGTCATGGCATGAACATCATAGTAGTCTTTTTCCCATTGATTGAGATTTAACAAAGCATGAGCTATACGATAATACAAGTATTGAATGATATTTTTCATTGTGATTCTCTTATGAACACGCAAAGGTACACAATATTTCTCATTTCGGGCCGACAAATCTCTCTAATCTCTAAACTCTAAACTTCGAGAATTAGAAGAAATAGCCGGAGGCTTTCTTCTTATTCTCGAATATAGCAGGCTCGAAGAGTTTGTAGGTGTTTGAATTGCGGAAATGCGGGAACGAGGTCTCGTTCTTGCACATCATGTCGACGATGTCACGAGGCGACAGAATGGGCACATGGTGACGGCATGTATACTGCTTGTGTCAAGGCTGGGATTTGGCTAAATTAAAGATAAATAACTTATGAAATGCGGGATTTTTTGGAATTTAATAGTAAATTTGTACGTTTATAGCGTAATATAAAATGAAAATAGCCATACAACTGTTTTTGATGACGGCATTTGCGCTGTATGCCACTATGGCACAGGCCGCTGTCAAGACCGAAGGCCACTTCGTGACAATCGACATTGAGAATGCTAAGGCAGGTGCTGCCCGCGTGGTACGCCTGCAAGTGGTGAACGACAACATCGTGCGCGTGCAGGCCACCTGTGAGGCACAGCTGCCGACCAAGCCGGCCAGCCTGATGATTGTGCCGCAGACGGCCAAGCCCAAGTTCACGGTCACCGACAACGGCGACAACTATTGCGTCAAGGCCAAGAATGTGACGGCTATCGTCAACAAGGCCGACGGCCGCATCAAGTTCACCGACGCCGACGGCAAGGTACTGGCGACTGAGGCCGTGGGCGGCAAGTCGTTCAAGCCATTCAAGGTGCCGGAGCGCGAAATCGGCGTCGGCACCCTAACCGACGCTCAGAGCAAGGGCTTGACCTGGACGCTCAAGTTCGAGAACCAAGATGAGGCGCTCTACGGCCTGGGGCAGCACCAGTCGGGCGAACTCAACATGAAGGGTAAGAACGAGGACCTGTTCCAGTATAATACCAAGGTGAGCGTTCCCATGGTGCTGAGCACCAACGGCTACGGCATCCTTTGGGACAGCTACAGCTATTGCCGCTTTGGCAACCCCGAGGACTACCTGCAGCTCAACCGTGCCTTCAACCTCTATGACAAGCACGGCAAGAAAGGCAGTCTGACGGGCACCTACACCGACAAGAACGGCCAACGCCTGGTGCGTGGCGAGGACTCCCTCTATTTTGAGTTTGACATGCCCGCAGGATCGGAACTGGGCAAGTTGACCGAGCCCGGCGGCATCAAGAACCTGCCGAAGGGCTTT
>CADBDH010000039.1 GCA_902793405.1 uncultured Bacteroidales bacterium
TTAACTAGCGGAAAGGGAGGGATTCGAACCCACGGTACGCAAAGCGTACAACGGTTTTCGAGACCGCCCCGATCGACCACTCCGGCACCTTTCCAGTCAAGCTATCTGGGATTTCTCTCCCAAAGCGGGTGCAAAGTTAGGGCAAATTTTCCACCTGACAAAATATTTTCACAGATTTTTCAGTCCTTTGATGGTCTTGATGGGATCGTCGGCACCAAAAACGTAGCTGCCGGCAACAAGGATATCGGCCCCTGCCTGAGCGAGTTGAGCACCAGTGACGTCGTTCACACCGCCGTCAATCTCAATCTGGGCATTGGATCCGTTAAGGGCGATTAGTTGCCGCAGCTCACGCACTTTGTTCAAGGTTTGGACGATGAACTTCTGTCCGCCAAAGCCCGGGTTGACCGACATCAAGAGCACGAGGTCCACGTCACAGATGATATCCTTGAGCATCGCTACAGGGGTGGCGGGGTTGAGCGATACGCCAGCCTGCATGCCTGCATCGTGGATTTGCTGCACCACGCGGTTCAGGTGGACGCAGGCCTCCTGGTGAACGGTCATGATGGTGGCACCGCAATCCCGTACCTCGTTGATGAACTTTTGCGGCTCAACAATCATCAGGTGTACGTCGAGGGGCTTTTGACTCAGCTTCTGCACATATTTGATGACGGGGAAACCAAACGAGATGTTGGGCACGAACACGCCGTCCATCACATCAAGGTGCAGCAGATCGGCTTCGCTGCGGTTTACCATGTCGATGTCTTTGGCCAGGTTGCCAAAGTCGGCTGATAACAATGAGGGAGAAACTTTCATATTTCTTTAGTTTTTAGTTTTTAGTCCCTATTCCTTAGTTGTTTTGGTTACGGGGCGCTTCTTGATGGCTTGGTAGGCCAGGAAGAGGACGATAAAGATAGCCAGTGCATAGCCCGCCCACGACAGGTAACGGTTGTAATGCTCAAGTTGCACAAGCAGTTCCTCTTCGGGGAAATGCTGGCTCAGCCAATAGCCCAAGCCTGCAAGCACCGCATTCCAGATGCCGGCTCCCAGCGAGGTGAACAGGGCGAAGGTGCCAAAGTTCATGCGCGACAGTCCGGCAGGAATGGAGATGAGCTGGCGGATGGCGGGAATCAGTCGGCCCAGGAAGGTCGAAACGGCGCCGTGACGGTCAAAGTAGGCTTCGGCCTTTTCCACCTTCTCGGCATCGATGAGGCACATGTGGCCGATGCGGCTGTTGGCAAAGGCATAGACCACAGGCCGCCCGATGAGCAGCGACAGCACATAGTTGATTACGGCCCCGATGAGCGCGCCCAGTGTGGCAATCACCACAATCATGATGATGTTCAAGTCACCGTTGCGGGCGGCAAAATAGGCGGCTGGCGGAATGACCACCTCGCTCGGGAACGGGATGAAAGAGCTCTCGATGGCCATCAGCAACAGGATGGTGCCATAGGTCAAGTGCTCTTTGTACCAGTTATATATCGTCACAATGTCGTGAGGCATATACATGACCACTGCCACTGCAGCAGCCACCAGCACGACGAGTATCACAATCAGTTGTATAGTATCCTTTTTCATATTTGATGACAAAGTTAGTGCAAGGTCGTCGAAATGCCAAATTTTTTGAATGATTACGTCCTAATGGGCTTGGGTGATCGTCATTTCGCAGGTCTTGCAGTCGCAGTTGACCCGCAGCAGGGTATTGCCGGTTTTCAGATAGATGTCGCGGGGCAAGGCCGTGGCATTTTTGCCTTTCAGGCAGGCGCCCAACTGGCGCCGCAGGCAGTAGCGGGTGTGCATGAGTGGGGTAGAGGCATTGGCGGGTGAGCCGGCTTCAAGGGCCGGCACGATGTCGGTCACCCCGTGGTCGCGGTATAGTTGCTCGGCCAGGCGGTTGGCGACATTGTCGGCAGGTTCCAACTTGGTGACATGACAGGGTGCGGACTTGTCTTCGGGGCGCCGTTTGTCGACGGGACGGGTGATACTATAAGTACGATCGAGCATCTCGATGGTCTCTCGACGCAGTTGGGACAGCAACGATGCCGGGATAAAGATGTCACCCGGCACTTGGGAATCGCCCAAGCGGTAGATAGTGCCCCCTAGCTTGCCCAGTTCAGCGCGTTGTCGCTCGCCCTGTGGCTTAGCGGCGGGTTGCAGGTCGCAGGGCAGCGTGTGGGTGACGCGGTTGCCGCGCTCGTCATCGAGGGTGAGCGAGAGCAGTCCGCTTGTGTAGCGCAGCTCGGCATTGACCGCAATGGTGCGGCTTGCCGATGTCTTGGCCATCTGGTCGCTGAGGGCTTTGTCGGCCGTTCGGTAGATGCGGGCGCCACGGGGTATGTCGACCGACTCACGCAGCAGGACGGTACCCTTGCCCAGCACCCGGTTGACCCTTGCACCCGAGAACTGCCCGCGGGAGTCGGTGAAACTCAGTCCGTCACCGTTGCTCAGGCTGGCACGGGTGTCGATGGTGAGTGCATTGCCGTTGCAGCGCAAGGCACGTCCCAAGTACTCGCCTTGTGACTTGGGCGTGTCAATCGATGCCATCGAGTGGCCGTCCTGTGGGCGGCGCTCATCCAGGAAATAGTGGGTAAAACCGCGGTTAAAGCTCTTCTCGATGGCTGGCTCGAAGGTCAGCTCCACCGTGCCGAACGAGGCGCGGCGGTAGCGTTCGGGCTGACGGGCAATGACCTTGTCGATGGTGCGACGGTAATAGGCTACCACGTTCTTGACGTAGCCCATTTCCTTTAGGCGTCCCTCAATCTTGAACGACGAAACTCCAGCCGCCATCATCTGCTCCACACGGTCGTGTTGTGCCAGGTCGCGCAGCGAGAGCAGGTGTTTTCCCTCAACAAGAACCCTTCCCCTGTTGTCTACCAGGTCATAGGGCAGACGGCACAGCTGGGCACACTCACCACGGTTGGCACTGCGCTCCTTCAGCACCTGGCTGATGGCGCAACGTCCACTATAGCTCACGCACAGCGCGCCGTGGACAAAGGCCTCGAGCGGCACAGTGGTGACCTTGCGGATAGCGGCAATTTCATCAAGAGTCAATTCACGTGCCATGACCAGCTGCGAGAATCCCAGCGACTCCAGGAAACGGGCCTTGTCGGGTGTGCGCAGGTCGCACTGCGTGCTGGCGTGCAAGGCGATGGGCGGCAGGTCGAGGCGCAGCAGCGCCAGGTCCTGGACAATCAGTGCGTCAACGCCGATGCGGTACAGGTCATGGACAAGACGTTCCACCTCCATCAGCTCATCGTCATACACAAGCGTGTTGACCGTTGCATAGATCTTGGCCCCGTACAGGTGGGCGTGGTCGCAGGCACGGCGCACGTCGTCGAGCGTGTTGGTCGCGTCGGCGCGTGCACCGTGGTGTGATGCACCCATATACACGGCATCGGCACCATGGTCGATAGCAGCGATGGCAATGTCGGCGTCACGGGCGGGCGCCAGCAGCTCTATGAAGGCAGGCTTGTCCATATAGCAGTGTTGCTGTCTTGTTGTGTTCTGTCGAGTTGTGTTGCTGTGATGTCTTGTGGACTGCGGCTATGCCGCGGTGTCCATCGTCATCTTTAGATATTCAAGGTGAACGAGTCGGCGTCGCGCCAGGCAGGGAATTTCTCGCGGAACTGCGCCAACAGGGCAGGGGAGAGGTCGGCGGTAATGACGGGGCTGGTCATGCGCTGGGCGATGACCTTGCCCTTGAAGTCGATGACCAGCGACGAGCCCTCGGGATACTCCACACCGGCGGGGTCGGTGCCGCAGCGGTTCACACCGCATACATAGCACTCGTTCTCCATGGCGCGGGCAGCCAGCAGCGTGCGCCACACTTTCTCTCGCGACTTGGGCCAGTTGGCAATGACCACCAGCAGGTCGTAGTTGTTGTTCACATTGCGGCAGAAGACGGGGAAACGCAAGTCGTAGCACACCACCAGCTTGATGTTGAAACCGCGAAAACGCACGATAGGCGCTTTGGTCAAACCCTGGTTGAACACCTTGTCTTCACCGCCAAACGAGAACAGGTGACGTTTGTCATAGTAGGTCTCGTCACCATTAGGCTCGATGAAGAATGCACGGTTATAGAGTTGTGCTGCGGTGTTGGCCAGGAAACTGCCGATGATGCCCACATGGTATTCGCCGGCCAGCTTGCGCAGCGTGTGCAACGTGTCACCGCTGTTCCACTCGGCGACGGCGGCTGCCTGTTCGCGGTCACCGGTCATGAAACCGGTCGTGAACAACTCAGGCAGGATGACCAGGTCGGTGTCATCGGGCATGTTGCGCAGGTTGCGCTCCAGTTGCTTGATGTTGGCTTCGCGGTCGCCCCAGACGATGTCGTCCTCGATGAGCGTGACGCGCAGGTTGCGGGAAATCATATTCGATGATATATTAGAAATTACAAAATGAGGAAGAGGCTATGTCATAACGAACGTCTATAATGATAGAATCGAGCCTTTAGGCCGATTTAAATCCAACGCAAGGATTATGACATATCCTCTTCCAGTTGATTATTCAAGTCCTGTGACGAACTTCTCGGGGTACTTGCCGCAGCCGTGCTGCTGGAAGTACTGCTTGATGCGCAACAGGTCGGCGTCGGCATCGTCGCTGAGTTCAAATTCCTTGTCGATGCACACCACCTTATTCTTGTAGTCAAAGTAAGCCAACACCAGCGGAACCCCGGCTTCACGGGCCATATAGATGGCCCCCTTGTGCCAGTTGGGATTGGGGCTGCGGGTGCCTTCGGGTGTGACGCCGATGGCCAGCTTGGGTGTTTCGTTATAGGCTTTGACAATCGATTGGGTAAGGTTGCCGTGCTGACGACGGTTGACCGGGATGCCTCCCAACGATCTGAGGAGGCTGCCCATCGGGAAAAAGAACCACGTGTCCTTCATCAGGAAGCCCGCCTTCATGCCCACCGAGTGGATACCCAGCTCTCCCAGGATGAAATCCCAGTTGCTGGTGTGAGGCGCAATCGCAATGACGCACTTGTCTGGCATCACAAGGTTGACCTTGAAGGACCAACCTGCCTTCTTCAATATCCAGCCAGAGAGGTTCATGGGTGCGGGACGAAATTACTTGTTTTTGGGCATGAGCTCGTTCATGCGCTTGGCGATGTTGTTCACCTCGGCAGTGAAGTACTCGCTCAGTTCCTTCTCGCACTGCTTGAAAAACGCGCGGCGGGCCTTGTTGTACTCCTTGCGGTTGGCAAACTCCTTCACTTTCTTGCCGAACTTGTTGTTCACGCGGTTAACGGCTTCTTGCTGGAGCAGGGCAGTGTCGATGATGATGCTGTCCCATTCCTCGAGCTTGTTCTCGCCGAATGCTGATTCTGCAAAGATGCACTCGCCTGCAATGTCGCCACAGGCATTCTGGATTGCTTTCTTGATCTGTCGTTTACTTGCCATAATATTAAATGTGATGATAAAACATTAGTTTATAACAATGCGCTAAGGTACAAAATATATCTCATCCGCCCACGCTTTTGTCACTCAAAAATGCCGAAAATTATCAAAAATGGCCCTTTTAGGGTTTATTATGAAAAAAAGTGCTCAAAAAATTTGCCAGTTCAAAAAATGGCAGTAATTTTGCATCGCTTTTCGACGGAGATATCGTCTAGTGGTCTAGGACGCCGCCCTCTCACGGCGGAAACCAGGGTTCGAGTCCCTGTTTCTCTACAAGCAAAGCCTTCACCCACAATTGAGCGAGGGCTTTTTAAATCGACGGAGATATCGTCTAGTGGTCTAGGACGCCGCCCTCTCACGGCGGAAACCAGGGTTCGAGTCCCTGTTTCTCTACAAAACAAAGCCTCTCGGCAGTAATGCCGGGAGGTTTTTGTTTTTATTGTATTTTCTCAATCGTCTAATTGTTGATGAAGTCCTCGATGAGGGCGTGGACCTCGTTGACTGCGGTGTCGAGGTCGTCGTTGATGACGGTATGGTCAAATTGCGGACCGATGGAGATCTCAAACTCGGCCTTATCGACGCGGGCCTTGATGTCTTCCATGCTGTCGGTACCGCGGTTGATGAGGCGCTGGCGCAGCACTTCCACACTGGGCGGCTGGATGAAGATGGCCAATGCACGGTCACCGTACATGCGCTTGACGTTCACTCCGCCCAGCACATCCAGGTCCAGCACCACGTTGTTGCCCATGGCGGTAATGCGTTCCACCTCACTCTTGGGCGTGCCGTAGTAGCGGCCCGCATACACCTCCTGATATTCGACCAGTTCATCGTTTTCGATCATCTGCTCAAACTCGTCCTGCGTCTTGAAATAGTAGTCAACGCCGTGTTGCTCTTGCCCGCGGCGGGGACGCGTCGTAGCCGATACCGAGAAGGCAAGCCTTAACGACTCGTCTTGCATGATACGACCGATGATGGTCGATTTGCCCGACCCCGACGGTGCCGAAATAATGATCAGTTTACCCTGTTGTTCCATCTTCTTTGTAATAATTCTATAACCTAACACCTAAAGCCTACAACACATTCAGCACCTGCTCCTTGATCTGCTCCAGGTGATCCTTCATATGCACTACCAGGTTCTGCAGGTCGGCCTGGTTGGCCTTGGAGCCCATCGTGTTCACCTCGCGACCGATTTCCTGGCTGATGAAACCCAGTTTCTTGCCTTGGCCGGGCTCCTCGCTGTTCATGGTCTCGAGGAAATAATTCAGGTGATTCTGCAGACGTATTTTCTCCTCGGTAATGTCGAGTTTCTCAATATAATAAATGAGTTCCTGCTCAAAGCGGTTCTTGTCATAGTCCACCTCCTTGATTTTGGACAGCGAGTCGAGGATGCGTCCCTTAATCTTCTGGATGCGGGGCTCCTCAAATTTCGGCACCTCGTTGAGCAAGGCCTGGATGGCACCGATTTTCTCCTCAAAGAAGCGGGCAAGGCGTTCACCTTCTTGGCGGCGGAAGGCTATCAGTTGCTCAGTTGCCTGTGCAACAACCTCCTTCACGATGTCGAGTTCTTCCTGGTCGGCCTCGGTAGCCTTGGCCTCGGTCTTGAGGGCATCGGGCATACGCAGCAGGGTAGCGTACCAGTCCTCGGGCTGAGGCAGGTTCAATTGTGTGGCCATTTCCTCGATTTGCTGCTTGTATTGTTGCAGCATCGGAATGTTGATGGTTCCCGACGCGGCGCCCTCGATGGGTTCACAATAGACAAACAGGTCAATCTTGCCGCGTTTCAGTGCCTGGGAGACGCTGTTGCGCAACTCCATCTCAATCTCACGGTGGCTTTGAGGCGTGCGCACCCCAAAATCCAGTTGTTTACTGTTCAGCGACTTGACTTCGGCGGTGATTTTCTTGTTGTTATACACCTTTACCGCCTTGCCAAATCCGGTCATCGATAGTATCATTGTCAATTAGATTAGCTATATCCCCGCAAAATTACAAAAAAATCCAATTCACAGTCAATTCATGTCGCCAAAATCGTTCATCGGCACTCCCGTTGGTACCACTTGACAAGAAAAATGAGCCTGATTGAAAGATTTGTGTTGCACATTACATTTTAAAAATGTACCTTTGCAAGTTGGGGCTATTATAGTCGCCTCCAAGAATTTTGAGATATGGATAATTCAATTTTAGCGATAGTGGTGCCTTGCTACAACGAGGAGGAAGTGCTGCCACAGACCAACCAGCAGCTCACGGCCCTGCTCAACGGCATGATGCGTGACGGACTGGTGGGAGAGGGGAGTTACATCCTCTATGTGAACGACGGCTCTCGCGACCGCACCTGGCAACTCATCGAGCAGTACAGCGGTAATGACCAACATGTGCGCGGCCTCAAGCTGGCTGGCAATGTGGGCCACCAGAATGCCCTCATGGCTGGCCTTGACACTGCGCGTCAAGATGCCGATGTGACCGTCTCGATCGATGCCGACCTGCAAGACGATATCAACGCTATCCCCGAGATGGTGAAGAAATATAACGATGGCTGTGACATCGTGTATGGCGTGCGCCGCAAACGCACAACCGACACCTTCTTTAAACGCACCACGGCTCAGATGTTTTACAAGTTCATGACCAGCATGGGCGTGAAGTCGGTTTATAACCATGCCGACTTCAGGCTGATGAGCCGCCGTGCGGTTGATGCCCTGTGCCAGTACGAGGAGCGAAACCTGTTCCTCAGGGGATTGGTGCCGCTGCTGGGCTATAAGACCGATTCGGTCTATTACGACCGCTTGGAGCGACAGGCTGGCGAGAGTAAGTACCCGTTGAGCAAGATGTTGTCGTTTGCTATCGATGGCGTTACCTCATTCAGCGTCAAGCCGTTGCGTCTCATCTTTGACCTGGGTCTCATCTTCTTGCTTATCAGCCTAGGCATTCTGGTATATGTGATTGTGGCTTTATGCGAGGGCCGAGGTGTTCAGGGTTGGGCATCGCTGATGCTGTCCATCTGGTTTGTGGGCGGATGTGTGCTCATCTGCCTCAGCATCATCGCAGCCTATATTGGCCGGATTTATACCGAGGGCAAGCACCGTCCGCGTTACAATATCGAGAAATACCTCAAGTAAACGATGAATACCGATAAAAGGATACCAACCCCCGACGATATCCGTCTGTTCCTGACCGATGTGGACGGCACGCTCACCGACGGCGGCATGTACTACGGCAGCGATGGCACTGAATTCAAGAAATTCAATACCCGCGACGGCATGGGGCTGCAGTTGCTGCAGCGCACGGGCGTCAAGGTGGGAATCGTTACCAGCGAGAATACGACCATCAACGTGAACCGCGCCCGCAAACTTGGTCTTGACTACCTCAAGCAAAGTGCCCGCGACGGCGGCAAGTTGGCGGCAGTGAACGAGATCTGTGACGAGATGGGCATCTCGTTGAGCGAGGTGGCCTATGTGGGCGACGACGTCAACTGTTACGACCTGCTGGCCGCAGTGGGGTGGGCCGCTTGCCCGGCCGATGCCTGTGAAAAGGTGAGGAATATACCTAGCATACTCATTCTGGAGCGCCGTGGCGGTGATGCCTGTGTGCGCGAGTGGATAGACATGATTTTGGCAAATCGATGAGCAACGAAGGACTCGATAATCAGAATCTCAAGGAGAAAACTGCCCAAGGCTTGTTCTGGAGCTTCCTGAGCAGTGGCGGCATGCAGTTGCTCAACCTGATTATCGGCATCTTTCTTGCCCGTTTGTTGTCTCCCGGTGAATATGGCATTGTGGGCATGCTGGCCATTTTCACGCTGCTGGCCAATAATCTGCAGGAGAGCGGTTTTGGCGTGGCGTTGGTCAACATCAAGGATATCAAGCACAACGACTATAATGCCGTGTTCTGGTTCAACGTGGGTATGAGCGTTCTGCTTTATGTGATACTGTTCTTCAGCGCTCCGCTCATTGCCTCGTTTTTCCATCAGCCTTGCCTGATTCCGTTGTCCCGATTTGTCTTTTTGGGCTTCATCATTGCCTCGCTGTGCATCTCGCCCAATGCGATGCTCGTGAGGGGGCTGAAGATGAAGGAAAAGGCCATCACTTCGCTCTCGGCGCTTGTCGTTTCGGGCACGGTGGCTGTAATCATGGCGATAAAGGGCTTTTCTTATTGGAGTCTGGCGACACAGCAGATATTATATAATGTGGTCATCTGTTTTGGCCGCTTCTATTACACGAGGTGGTGCCCTACCTTCAAGGTGGATTTTACACCGGTGAGACAGATGTTCTCGTTCAGCTACAAGGTGCTGATTACTGCTGTGTTGACCACCATCAATAACAATGTGTTGACCGTCATCTTCGGTCGTCTGTTCCCGGCACAGGCTGTGGGCAACTTTACCCAGGCCAACAAGTGGAATACGATGGCTAATCAGATGGTGACCAATACCATGGCTCAAGTGGCTCAGCCAGTCTTTACCCAGGTGACCGACGACAATGAGCGCCAGCGCCGCGTGTTTGGCAAGATGTTGCGCTTCACGGCGTTCCTCTCGTTCCCGGCGCTGTTCGGCTTGTCACTCGTGGCGCCTCAGGTCATTCTGCTGGCCATTGGCGACAAGTGGATTGGCAGTATCCCGTTGCTGCAGATTCTGTGTATCAGCGGTGCCTTCATCCCTCTCTACACGGTCTATCAAAACCTGTTTTTGAGCCAGGGCAAATCGGGCACTTACATGTGGCTCACTATTGGGCAGATTGCCATTATGCTTACCGCCGTGCTCGCTTGTCACTCGTTGGGCATTAAGGCGATGGTCATTGCCTTTGCCTGCATCAACATCCTGTGGCTGCTGGCATGGCAGGTGTTTGCCAATCGGCTCATCGGTTACCGCTTCTTCTCGATGTTTCGCGACCTGCTGCCATTCATGCTCATCGCGTTGGCAGTGATGGTTGTGACCTATTTTGTCACCCTTCACATCAGCAACATGTTGATGCTGCTGGTGGCTCGTGTGCTCATTGCTGCCGCGCTATATTTCATAACGATGAAACTGTTGCGGGCACGTATTCTTGAAGATTGCATTGAGTTTATTCGTTCCAAGAAATCTAAATCATCAACATCATAAATAACTATCAAAATGAAAGGTAAAATCTTAGTAACTGGCGGAACCGGATTCATCGGTTCGCACACCACGGTGGAGCTGCAGCAGGCAGGCTTCGAGGTGGTCATCATCGACGACCTGAGTAACAGTAACATTGAAGTGCTGGACGGCATCGAGCGCATCACGGGCATTCGCCCCGTCTTTGTCAAGGGTGATTGCACCGACCGTGCAGTGGTCCGCAAACTGTTCGAGGACAATCCCGGCATCAGCGGCATCATCAACTTTGCTGCCAGTAAGGCTGTGGGCGAGAGCATCGAGAAGCCCATCATGTACTACCGCAACAACATCAACATCCTGCTCAACCTGTTGGAATTGATGCCTGAGTTCGGTGTGAAGGGTTTTGTGTTCTCATCGTCCTGCACCGTATATGGTGAGCCCGACAAAAATCCCATCACCGAGGATGCGCCCACCAAGAAGGCCACCTCGCCCTATGGTGCCACCAAGCAGATCTGCGAGGACATCATCAGCGACGTCATCCGCAGCGGTAGCCACATCAAGGCCATCCTGTTGCGCTACTTTAACCCGATTGGTGCCCATCCCAGTGCCGAAATCGGCGAGTTGCCCAACGGTGTTCCCCAGAACCTGGTGCCTTACCTGACACAGACCGCCATCGGCGTGCGCAAGGAACTGAGCATTTTTGGTGATGATTATCCCACGCGCGACGGCTCCTGCATCCGCGACTTCATCAACGTCGTGGACCTCGCAAAGGCCCATGTCAAGGCCCTGGAGCGTATGCTCGAGGACAAGAGCGACGAAGCCCTGGAGATTTTCAACATCGGCACGGGCAACGGTGCTTCGGTATTGGAACTGCTGCATTCGTTCGAGCGCGCAACCGGCGTAAAGGTACCTCACAAGATTGCACCGCGCCGTCCCGGCGACATCGTCCAGATTTGGGCCGACCCCAAGCGCGCCAACGAGGTCCTGGGCTGGCATGCCGAAATTTCCCTCGACGACACCATGCTCAGCGCCTGGAACTGGCAAAAACGCCTCCGCGAGCGCGGCATCATGTAATTTCCCCAACAAGATAGATGGCTGATAATCCCACATTCAATCAAGAGGAACTCAGGGCTAGATTTAACCCTGAAGGTTCACCGCTGCGCCGCCAGCAGATGGTCATGCTGGAGATGGTTACTGTGCTTGACAAGATCTGTAAGAAGCACGATATTCCTTATTTCCTGTATGGTGGCACGTTGCTTGGCGCATTTCGTCACAATGGATTTATTCCTTGGGACGACGACTTGGATGTGGCCATGATGAGGCAAGACTACAAGCGGTTGATGAAGGTGCTTCCGGCCGAATTGCCCTCGCACATCGCCCTGCAGAACAATGACACCGACAAGAATTACTTCCTCTTTATCACCAAGTTGAGGGACAAACGGTCGTTCCTCGATGAAGGTAATTTTGATAAGGTGTTCCAGGAACGCGGAATCTTCATTGACATCTTTCCGTTGGACAGGCTCTTGCCATGGACCCAACGCCTGCGTGTCCAAAGTGTGGCTTATAACATTTTCCGCAAGGGGAACGGAAGCGACTCGGCGATGAAAAAAATAAGGGCCTTGACTTGGTTTAACCGTCATGTCTCTTTCCCGCTGTTGCGAGGTATCAGTCGGCTTAGCGGAACTAAAGCCCTCATGTGCGAATACGGAATCCCGTTTCACAACATCTATGACCTGCGTGATGTTTTCCCGTTGACGACCCACGATTTCGAGGGTGTCCAACTGCCTGTCCCCGGCAACAGTCACCACATGCTCCAAACCATGTTTGGCGACTACATGCAACTCCCCGATGACCTCGACAACGTCTACCACCACGTCGAGCGCCTCGAGTTTTACGACTAACAATGAAATAAACCGATAATATGCAAGCGATAATTTTAGCGGCAGGAATGGGCCGCCGGTTAGGCAAATACACCCGAGACAATACCAAGTGTATGTTACCCGTCAATGGCGTCAGATTGATTGACAGGATGTTAGAACAACTATGTCAACTCAACCTGTCTCGCCTTGTCTTGGTTGTTGGATACAAAGGGAAGGAATTGAAGGATTACATCGGTGATCGTTATGAGGACCGATTGCATATCGAGTATGCCGAGAATCCCGTCTATGACAAGACCAACAATATTTATTCCCTGGCATTGGTCAAGGACAAGATGGTTGAGGACGACACGCTGCTCATCGAGAGCGATTTGATTCTTGACGAAAGCCTCTTCCAGATGATTCTTGAAGACCCGTACCCTAATCTGGCACTCGTCGCTAAGTATGAGACATGGATGGATGGTACGATGGTGCGTATCGACAAGGATAACAACATCATCAACTTTGTGCCCAAGAAGGCTTTCAAGTATTCCGAGGTGGACTCCTATTATAAAACGGTGAATGTATACAAGTTCAGCAAGGAGTTCTCCAACAAGGTCTATGTGCCGTTCCTGGACGCCTATTGTAAGGTGATGGGCAATAACGAGTATTACGAGCAGGTCTTGCGTGTGATCACCTTGCTGGATCAGGCCAATCTCAAAGCGTTGCCCATCGGGGATAAGCCGTGGTACGAAATAGATGATGTGCAGGACAAGGATATTGCCGAGGCCATTTTCTCTCCCGAGAAGGACCGTCTGTATAAGTATCATGTGAGGTACGGCGGATACTGGCGTTTCCCCCAAATGCTGGATTTCTGTTATCTGGTCAATCCGTTTTTCCCACCTAAACGAATGCGTGACGAAATGCGTGCAAACTTTGACCAGCTCTTGACGCAGTATCCCAGTGGCATGGCGGTCAATTCGTTGTTGGCAGGAAAATATTTTGGGGTCAGCAGCCAGTATGTTATTGTGGGTAACGGTGCTGCCGAACTGATTAAGAGCCTGATGGAACAGCTCATGCAGGATGACAGTAAGGTGGGTGTCGTGTATCCGACCTTTGAGGAGTATCCTCATCGCCTTAAACAGGAATCCATTGTGCCGTTTTATCCCGAACTGCCCGATCTGCATTATTCAGCCGATGATTTAAAAGCATTCTACGCTTCCCGGGATATCTCGGCGTTGCTGCTCATCAATCCTGACAACCCCTCGGGAAATTTCATTCCTAAGGAAGAGGTGCTCTCTCTCGCTGCATGGTGTGGCGAGCGTGGCGTGAGACTGATTGTTGACGAGTCGTTTGTGGACTTTTCCGACGAGGGACCGGCTAATTCGTTGCTCAACGATGATATCCTTGAGCAATACCCGGGCCTGTTGGTTATGAAGAGTATCAGCAAGTCTTATGGTGTTCCGGGTCTTCGATTGGGTGTCTTGGCAGGTGCCGATACCGCTTTGCTTGATAAAATGAAAAAGGATGTGGCCATCTGGAACATCAACTCGTTTGCCGAGTTCTACATGCAAATCTTTAACAAGTACGAGTTCTTCTATAAGAATGCTTGTGCCAGCTTTGTGGAAGAGCGTAACCGTTTTGCCGAGCAGTTATCATCAATCCCGTATCTTCGTGTCATTCCCTCACAGGCCAATTACTTCCTGTGCCAAGTAACGAAACATTACACATCAAGACAACTGACCGAAAAATTGCTGAATGATTTCAACATCCTTATCAAGGATTGTGATAACAAGACAGGACTTGAAGGGAAGAACTATATCCGTTTGGCGATACGCGATAAAGAAGATAATGACAGCCTCGTCAATGCATTAAACAGTCTCCGGGGCTTAAATATCTGTATTTGCGGTGGTGGAAATCTCGGGCATGTGATGGCCGGTTATCTTTCTGCTCAAGGCATTCATCGGGTGAATGTGTTGACTGGTCACCCCGAGAAATGGTCTACTTCATTGACGGTTAATGTGAACAATTCAAGTGGTGACGAGACCTTGAAAGGTGAACTGAACATGGTTACATCTAGCGCCGAACAGGTGATTCCCGATGCCGACCTAGTATTTATCTGTTTGCCTGGCCCCCACATCAAGCCCATGCTCGAGAAGATAAGACCCCACTTGAAGAAGAACACTATTGTAGGTAGTATCGTTTCTAATACTGGTTTCTTCTTCCATGCCCATGAGGTAATATCTTCGCAGCCCATTTTCGGTTTTCAGCGTGTCCCGTTCATTTCGAGGATTGTAGAATACGGAAAAGAGGCGGATCTACTGGGGTCAAAAAGGTCGCTCAGCGTGTGTGTTGAGAATGGCAATGGCAATGCAATACGCATGATGATAGAGAACTTGCTGCACACGCCTGTGAAGCTGTTGGGGAATTTCTATGAGGTGAGTCTGTCAAATAGCAATCCCCTGTTGCACCCAGCAAGACTGTATACCATGTGGAAAGACTGGAACCCGACAGTGAAGTATGAAAGGATTCCAATGTTTTATGCCGAATGGGACGATACAGCTTCCCAGTTGCTCATTGATATGGATAATGAGTTGCAGTCATTGCTGAGGTTGTTGCCGGTTGAACCTAATAGTGTGCCATCTATATTGGAGTATTATGAGTCGGTTGATGCTGCAACATTAACTCAAAAGATTCGCTCAATACCGGCATTCAAATCAATCAAGTCCCCAATGATTGAAAACGATGGCGATGGCTATATCCCTGATTTGAATAGCCGTTATTTTACCGAGGACTTTGAATGTGGAACATTCTATATCCGCGATACTGCACGATTAAAAGGCGTTGACACGCCAGCCATTAACCGGGTGTGTGAATGGTACGAAAGCCTCAAGGCCTATAAATGATATAGAGTATTGTAATTATAATACAAAAAAAACAAGCTCTCAACCGGTAGGTTGGGAGCTTGTGTGGTTTTAAAAAGAACGGGGTTCTTCTTATGCCTCGGGAGCAGCCTCCTCGGCGGGAGCCTCAGCAGCGGGAGCTTCCTCAGCAGCCTCAGCCTCTTGAGCAGCCTTTGCGGCCTCAGCCTCGGCAGCAGCCTTTGCGGCAGCGATCTCGGCTTTCTTCTTGGCTACGGCCTCAGCCTTTGCCTCGTTCTTCTTGGCCTCCTCAGCGATGGTCTTCTTGTAATCGGCCTTCTTGTCGTCGCGCTCCTTGTTGCGGACTGCGTCGAGCTTAGCCTGCTTCTCAGCCTTCCAGGCCTCGAAACGCCTCTGAGCCTCTTCCTCGGTGAAAGCGCCCTTCTTGACGCCGCCCTGGAGGTGCTTCATCAGCATCACACCCTCGCGAGAGAGAATGTTACGTACAGTGTCGGTGGGAATTGCACCTACGTTGATCCAATAGAGTGCACGC
>CADBDH010000040.1 GCA_902793405.1 uncultured Bacteroidales bacterium
TACCGCCCGACGAGCACCAATGGGTGGTTTTATGATATGCCATATCTTAAGTCTATCACGGGCATACAATACCTGAACACGATTGAGGTTACCGATATGAGTGATATGTTCGCTGGCTGCAGTTCATTGCCAAGCATTGACTTGAGCGGTTTCAACACCGCCAACGTGGTTATGATGTACGGTATGTTCGAAAATTGTCATAGCCTGACACGCCTTGACTTGAGCACTTTCAACACGGCCAATGTGAATACCATGACACGCATGTTTACAAACTGTGACCATTTGAAGACCATCTATGTGGGTGATGAATGGAGCACTGTTTCGTTGCTATATTCAGGTCGCATGTTCGCTCTCTGCAACAGCCTGGTTGGTGGCCAGGGCACGACCTAC
Organism: uncultured Bacteroidales bacterium; assembly: GCA_902793405.1. GTDB lineage: Bacteria > Bacteroidota > Bacteroidia > Bacteroidales > Muribaculaceae > Sodaliphilus. Next base: position 391 of record CADBDH010000040.1, read on the forward strand.
GATGAAGGTCATGTTGATGGCGTCTACGCCCACATCGACGGAGGCCCGAGCAATCCTGGCTACTTGTCCAAGAGACCTACCTACACCCGCGGTGACGTGAATGATGACCTCGACGTGAACATCGCCGACGTGACAGCCCTGATCGACTACCTGTTGAATGCCGAAGGCTCGGCCATCTCCCTGTCCAATGCAGACTGCAACACAGAGGGCAATGTGAATGTCGCCGACGTGACAACCCTGATTGACTACTTGATAAGCGGCTCCTGGCCCGAACCGGTTTACACCGTTGTCGGCACGCCCAACCTGTTTGAAAGCGAGTGGGATCTCAACGACGAGCGCAACAACATGACTAAGGGCGCTGATGGCATCTACCGTTTAAACAAGGCTGGTTGGTTCCCGGAGGGTACCGAAATCTATTTCAGGATTGTTACTAATCACTCTTATGCCTTCTCATGGCCCGACGAAGATAGGCTCATTTACATATACGAGACTGGTGCCTTCAGCATTGACATCATTTTCGATCCCAATGCTCCCGACAATCAGAAGATCAACATCGATATGAACAAGATTTTCTAACTGAATGAAACCTAAAAAAAAGGGTGTGTTTTAATCTATTCGTGAGATTTGTATAATTAGCACAATTAGCAATAAAAATTGTGTTGAGTAATATTTGTCTTACCCTGAAAAACGTTGTTTTTTTATTCAACGTTTTTCAGGGTAAGATAGTTTACTGGGGCACTAATGGTCTTTAATGTCCAGCAACCAGTAGGCGTTCTCCATGACCTTGTTTCTCAAGGCGGGCGCTAGCGTCGGATGGTTGTCCAGCCATGTGTTGACGATTTCAACTGCTTGGCTGCTGTGATGGCCGTCGAGCAGGCTTGATAACCAGTAGCCGGGGAAGAAGATGTCGCCTGTGCGCTGAATCTCTTCCAGCACGTCCAGTCCGGGTACCAGATAGCGGTTGCTCAGGGGCTCTCGCACGGGGTCGTTGAGCAGTGCCAGCATCGTGCGGGCCCATGGCTCGACACGTCGGTTCTCGACCTTGAGCAGGTCATCGAACAGTTGCTGCTGTACATCGGCATCTGGTGTGCAGGCACGTGAGACAAATCCAAACTCACGGCGTTCGTCCTCGGTAGTGAGACGACTGTGCTGCACGGCAATGATGTCCTGCCACCGTTCAGGGAACATGATGGCAAGGTGGTAGGCCATGCGCATGTAGTCGCGGTTATTGAAAAATGAGGCCTCCTGCTTTTCCCAGATGTCATATAGGTTGTTCAAGACCTGTGGAGAAACGGCTTTGAGCGAGAGCTGGCGCAACAGCGTCTGGCGCACCGACTGCAGGCCGTGCTGCTGCGTCAATTCATACAAGCGGTCCTCGGTGGCGGCACGGCCCTTGTTGTCAATACATCCAATCAGGTTGTTGATAAAAGTGCATGTCGTTGAAGCAATCAGTTCGTTATTCTCATGGGAGAGGAAGTCGAGCAGCACCTTCATCAGTTTCCCAGCCGTGATGTTTCCCAGATGAAAGTTCTCATATAGGTTGAGTACCGCGGCATAACGGGCCTTGTCATCGTTACGCATCGTTTCCCATGCTCTGGACATCATCGACAGCGCTTTATTGTCGAGTGCAAATTGTCCGTAGCCCTCGGCATTGCTGTTGAGAAACAAGTCCTTACCATTGCGATAGGAGAGAATACTTTCGTATTCATTCATATAAATGGGCTCCTGGCAAAATTGGTTGTTCTGGTCAACATAGCCGATATTGAAGCCCTGTTTCCATAACAGACGCCTCCCGTAAGGGTCGGCTTGCATGACTTTGACAACGCCATTCTTGAGATGAGCAGAACCGATTAGGGGCATTCCTTTCTGTTTCACCCACACGTCGCTGAAGGACTGGGCGCTGTGCTCGGGGGCGAACTTGTCGAGTTCGGCAATCAGGTCATCCCAGGTGGCGTTGCTGTAGGCATATCTCTTGAGATAACTCCTCAAACCCTGTTGCAGTGCTGCTGCACCCTTTTCCTGCTCCAGTTTGCGCATCATGATGGGCGCCTTGTGGTAGATGATGTTGCCATAGAGCAGTCCCGCCTTGTTCAAGTTGTCCAGCGGCTGCTGGATGGGGTGGGTACCGCGGGTACGGTCGGTATTCATGGCCAGCGGATAATGGGCCTTGATGAATGCAAGGTCATGGTTGACGTCAGGGAACTGTTCTCGCGAAATCTTGTCGGCCATGAAGTTGGCAAACACCTCCTTGGTCCACACGTCGTTAAACCAACGCATGGTCACCAGGTCGCCAAACCACATGTGCGCCGTCTCGTGGGCAATGAGGTTGAGGCGTGTCATCTCTTCGTCGGGTGTGGGCTGGGGGCCGAGGAAGATTTCCCAATCGGTGAACTGGATGCAGCCGGGGTGCTCCATGCCTCCGAACTGATAACCGGGCAAAACCACGAAGCCGTATTTCTCAAACGGGTAAGGGATGCCCGTGTATTCTTCCATCCACCTCAACGAGAGGGCCACTTGGTCAAAGACAATGGGCAACTGGGCCACCTTCAGTGAATCGGTTTCCCTGTACAGGGCCGTCAGGTCGTGGCCATCGCGCGTGGCGGTCTGCATCTGGAACCGGCCCGCCGTGAAAGAGAACAGATAGGTGGGAATCGGCTTCTGGGTGTCGTTGCTGATGCTTATCCAGCCGTCGGGGAGTGTCAATGACAGCGCGAAACGAGCCTTGAGGTCCGGCTGGTCAAAGCAAGGGAACACGCTGCGTGCATGGTCGGGGACAAAGAGCGAATAAAGGTAATCCTCGTGCCGGTTCAGTGCCTTGTCGCCACAACGGCCCGAAATGATGACTTGATTCTTGCCATGCAACAGGCATCCCTGGGGAATGACAATGTGCTCGTGACGCAGGTCGGTCGTCAGCTCGCGGCCATTGACGGTGATAACGCTGCCCAGCTGGTCTGGCCTGCCCTGGAAATCGATTTGTAAATCCTCATCGCCGGCCCAAACAAAAGTCAGCGTCTCGTTAAACGACACGGGCCGGGTTATCTGGTCGGGCACTGTGAACGATAGCGAGTAGCGCACATCGTTGATGTTGGCACTGCGGTAGGTAGCCAATTCCAGCGACACGCCGTCCTGAACGGTCACGGCATTCAAGCTCATGCTGATGATTGCACACAAGCCTGCAACCAGAGTAATAATCACTTTTTTCATGCCGCTAAGTTACTCAATTTTTCATATTTCACCGGCAAACACCCCTCATAAATGTTTCCCCGCACCCATGCCACCAGCCAACCGTGCGCGGATGCCAGTTGTTTGAGTTGTTTAAGTTGTCTTTAATTATATCCTTGTCTCGTATCCTTGTTTATTGTTCGTTTTATTTTGTTATGTTGTATGTTTGTGTTATCTTTGTAAGCGTAATATATGACATAGGACCCATAAAACAAACTCTGATTGTTATTAGTATATATCTATTGTTTAACTTAAAACTTGTAATGCCTTATGACGAACGTTTTTAAACTCTTTGTTGCAGCGCTGATGGCGCTGGGTATGATTCTCCCTGCTCAGGCCGCCGAACTGACGCTGTTTGATGGAAGCAATAGTGTCAACACCGTTCCCATCAACATTTATTGGCTGGATTCTCCTGGAACCACGACCCAGGTAATTTATCCCGAGTCTTCTTTGGCCGGTTTGGTGGGTTGTCCCATCAACTCGATGAAGTTCTATCTTAGTAATGCAACTAATGCTAGTGGTGGTGTAATTCATATCTCACTCGGTACTGTGGATACTGATCGGTTTGAGGAGAATGCGTTCTTTTCTGTTGATATGACTCAGGTGGCAACCTATTCTTTCGCTGGTGGCGAAACAGAAGTGCTGATCACTTTTGATGAACCCTATGTTTACAATGGCGGTAATCTCTTATTTCAGTCTTTTATAGAAGTAGTAGGTAGTTATGAGACTTCTTCCGCAAAATTCATCGGCAAGAATCCGTATTATGACGCTGCCAAGTCTCGCACACAGCTGGTGCAGTTCATCCCCAAGACGACTTTCGACTTCACGCCTGCCGATTATGCGGCTGGTGTGGATCCTGCAGAACTTACCTTCAAGCCGGTTCGCGTCGGTAAAGAGAGCGATGAGTTGATTGTCGAGGTTTTCAATGCTGGCCTTAACTCCTTTACTCCTGCCATCAGTATCACTGGTCCCTTCAGCACTGCAGCAGAGCCCGTTGCTCTTGCTTTTGGTGAATCGATGCAGATTCCCGTGAAGTTCGTTCCTACCGAGGAAGGCGATGTTACTGGTGTGATGACTGTTGACTGTGGCGAAGCTGGATTGTTTACAGTGGAACTCAGCGGTAAGGCACTTCCTGCTGCCGATGAATTTACCGTGTGTGAAGGTAATGGCTCGCAGAATAGCTCCTTTATTCCTGTTTATGGTTTCTATTATGATGTTGCTGGTGGTCAGGACCAGATGATTTATCCTGCCGAGAAGTTAACCGACATGGTTGGCAAGGAAGTATTTGCCCTGACGTTCTATCCTACTGAGGATTTGGCATTTAGTGGCGGTAATATCCAATTGTCGCTCAAGGAGATTGACGAGGCTGCATTTGAACAAGGGAATACGACTCTTTACACTGGCTTGACTGTTGTCGGTAATGTCGTGCCTGAGAGGCATAGTGAAAATCTCATCATCTATTTTGATGAGCCTTATACCTACAATGGCGGTAATCTGCTGATTGAAACCCTCGTTACCGAAACAGGCAGTTGGGGTACCAATTATTTCTATGGTGAAACTTCAGATGAAGTTAACTCGATTTGCTGCTATATAAATAATTCTGGCACTTCAAACAGCGTACAGTACAGCTTCCTGCCCAAGGCTACCTTCCTCTGCAAGAAGAATGGTGGTGAGCCTGTGGTTAATCTTGGTGACGTGAACAGTGACGGCAGCATCAACATCAACGACGTCACCGCCCTGATCGACTACATGCTCAACGGAGATGACTCGAGCATTAATCTGGATAATGCCGACTGCAACCAGGACGGCAGCATCAACATTAACGACGTCACCGCCCTGATCGACTTCATGCTCACCGGAGAGTGGTAAGAAACGATGCTAGCTGCGCTCGCAGTTTAGAGCTTAGGGCTTAGGGCTTTGAGGGGCATCCGCGTTCTTTTTGCCCCACGCTAAGGCGCTAAGAAATTTTGAAGACAAGAAGGACAAGAAAGACAAAACATTGATTGTCAATAAAATAAATTGTCCTTCTTGTCTTTTTGTCTTCTCGTTGAGAGGCATCCGCACCCTGTGAAAAAAGGGGGACGCGGAAGCCTTAGTATTTATTGTATTTATTATGAGAGCTGCGCTCTCAGTTTAGAGTTTAGGGTTTAGAGTTTAGAGAAGCATCCGCATCCATGAACTGCAACGGGATGCGGAAGCCAGTTGTTTAAGTTGTTTGAGTTGTCTTTAATTATAAGTGCGTGGATGCCTTCGTTTCATTCGTAAAATTCGCCGACAGTTGCGGCAGATATGGTTTTAATTGCTAGGTTTTGAATAATTGTTTAAAAAGTCAAGAATTATATATAGATGTTCAAAAAGAATACATATCTTTGCGCCCAATATGTTCTTCCTGATTGGCAGCATGGCAATTTAATGCGTATTGAAGCTTGACTGAAGCAATACCCCATATTTCCAACTGACTAATAATGAGGTGATAACTTTTTTTATTAACCAAAATAATCGCATGAGAATGAAGTACTTCAAAATTAATTTTCTTATGGTACTCCTGGCTCTAGCTGCTGCCATACCGTCAGCCAGAGCTATTGACGTTACCGATGTTCTTACCGTTCAAGCCACAGGCATTGACCTGACAAGCACAGCCTTTCAATCGTTTAGCGATCTTCAGTCGAATACCGATGCCGTTTATAACGGCACGATTGGCAGGGGTGAGTCCGCCAATAATCCATCTATCCAGCTCCGTTCGGCCAACGATGACTCTGGTATTGTTACAGCTGTGTCTGGTGGTAAGGCAAAAGCTATCACCATTACCTTCAATTCTTACCAAACCGACACGAGAACTGTTAATGTTTACGGTAAGAATACCGCTTACACCAGCGCTGGAGATTTGTTTGGCACCTCGACAAGGGGAACCTTAATTGGCACCGTCAATTCAAAAGTTCAAGACAAAATTCAAGTGTCCTTGAACGGTGAATACGAGTATATCGGCATCCGTTCCAATAGTGGTGCCATTTACATCGATAAGATTGAGATCCTCTGGAGCACTCCGCAACTGCTGGACTTTGATGTAGTAGTGACGCCTGCCGACGCCATCAGCTTCGGCAGGACTGCGCCCAACACTTCTCTCACCCAGTATGTGAATGTCACAAACACGGGTCTCATTCCTATTACCCCGACGGTAAGCGGCTTGTCTGCTCCCTTCAGCACCCCCTACACCCCTATCACAATCGCCACTGGTGAAAATGCAATGATTCCCGTCGTGTTCAATCCTACCGCAGTAGGTGACTACACCGGCTCGATGACCGTGGACTTCAACACGTCGAACCTTGACCCCGTCACCATCAATCTGTCGGGTGGCTGCGCCAACGAAGTGACCGTTGCCGATGGCACTGCTACAAGTGGCAACCTGCCTGTTTATGGCTACTGGTTTGATTCAGAACAACAAATCAACCAGATGCTCTATCCCAAGTCTTTGTTGGATGGCTTGAATGACAAAATCGTCAAGGCCATGACATTCTATGCTCCTGCTGGCCTCACCTTCTATAACGGCACTGTAACCTTCAAGGTGGCTAATGTAGATGCCGGTACGCCTTATTTCGACAACGAGCCTTTCCACAAGGATGCCGACTTTGAGACCGTCAAGGTTTACACGATGCCGACGTCTAAGTCCGCTGCTCAAGAGATTAAGGAGTGGGAAATCGTCTTTGACCATGACTTTACATATACTGGTGGCGACTTGTTGATTGAAGTCCAGACTACCGAAGGCTCAGCCAGCGGCTCTTCCGATTTGGCATTTATGGGCAGGGAATATGACGATTATATGAGTTATTACTCCTATCTCGGTTACTCTGGTGGCTTAACTGAAACCCATAAGTCCTTCTTGCCGAAGGTGACCTTTGCTGTCCAGGATACAGATACTCCCGAGCCCGGTCCGGTACTGATTGTTGACAAACAAGAACTTAGCATCACTACCCAACAGCCCGGCACCTTTAACGTGAAGGGAGAGAGGGTGACTGACTATGTATCGGTTGCAGTCGACAACAATCACTTCACGGTTGAACCCGATATCTTCTACTTGGATCAAGCCGAGGACGGTGTCGACGTTACCGTTTACTACTTTGGCACAAGCGCCGAGGGTGAGACCGCCACTATCACGGTTTCCAGCGGCCTTGCTCAGGACGTAACCATCACTGTCACTGGTGTTCGTCCCGAGCCCCAGCCCGAACTCACTGTTACTCCCGATGTACTTGACCTTACCCAGGCTAACACCTTCGTAGTGAAGGGCACCAACCTGAAGGGCAATGTGGAAATTGATGTTGACATGCAGAATTTCACTGTTAGCCCCACGACTCTCACCAAGGAAGAGGCCGAGGCTGGCGCTACCATTACCGTTACCTACACTGGCCACGAGACCGGTGGTGAAATTGCTGTCGTTACTGTCAAGAGCACTGGCGCTACACCTAAATTTGTGCAAGTCAGAGGCGCCTACACCTTCATGCGTGGCGATGTCAACAACGATGGCCAGCTGAAGGTCGACGACGTGACGGCCCTGATCGATTACCTGCTGGACGGTGACGATTCCAACATTAATATCGATGCCGCCGATTGCAACTGTGATGGCGACGTGAAGGTCGACGACGTAACGGCCCTCATCGACTATCTGCTGAACGGCTCCTGGGAATAAATCTCCCACATAATCCACCTTATATCCCTCATGCTCTCTCGGGCATGAGGGATTTTTGGGAATTCGATGTAATATACATTAGCCGTCAGTTGCCGTTTCTCAGGCCGCCCACCAGGTCGTCGTTCTCGACGGTCGTCTCGGTCTGCTTGACGCGGGTGTTGCTGGAGCCGAAGGCGTAGCTCACGCTGAGCTGCACGTTGCGCTGGTTGAAGTGGCCCACGCCATGGTTCACATAGTCGCCCTGGGTGATATACCCCTTAGACACCTCGTATTTGCGCAAGATGGAATTGGCGTTCAGTTTTACCGTCAACCGGTTATCCTTGAGGAAAGAGCGCGACAGGCCCAGCATGATGGTCGGGTAGGGCATGCTGCTGTAGCCGTACACGTGTCGCAGGTCGTGCCCGATTTCGTACCACATGCATGTCGCCGTCGCACGCAACTTCCATGGCAGTTGCTGCGTGAGTTGGGCATAGAGGTTACCGCCCCATCCGCTGTTGGTCAAATCCTGCGAGGGGTTGCGATAGCGCTTGTAGCACAATTCCCCGTTCATGTAGAACGTGGTCTTGGTTGTCATCATCCACTGCACAAAGCCCCCCACGCCCGCCATCAGATAATGGCAGTCATTGCTGTTGGTCAGATAGACGATGCCGTCACGCGAGGTGCGGTAGGTGCCGATGAGGTTGTTGGTGATGGTCAAGGTAGGCTTGACGTTGAAGGTCAAACGGCTGCCCGTGTGCTGGAAGTTGATGCTCAGCATGTTGTTGCGGGCACTCGACAGGTGAGGGTTGCCGTACTCGATGGTCGAGGTGTAGCGCTTCACGGCGGGATTGAGATACTGAATGCCTGGACGGTTCAAGCTCGTTGCCCACGACAAGCGCAGGCTGTTGAACGGCGATAGTTGCCAGTGCACGCTCGCCGAGGGCACCAGGTCGTGCAGGTCACGCCCGAAGGGCTCCCCGTCGCCATTAGGGAAACTGGCGCGGAAGTGGCTGTACTCGTAACGCACACCGCCGCGCAGGGTGACGTCGCCCACCTGGTAGCGCCACGAGGCATAGGCGGCGCCCACGTGCATGTTGTGTCTGAAGCGGGTATCAGTATCAAGGCCAGCCACACCATCATAGTTCATGCGGTTGTGGCTCTTGTTCAGGCGCAGGATGTACTTGCCGCCCACCTCGAGCAGGTGATGGCTCCATAACGGCAGTTGGTAGTCGAGTTGCCAAGTGTGCTCGATAAAGCGCTCCTTGCCCCACTTGCTGTAGCTCGTGTAGTCAAACGGCGGATTCACCAGGTTGATAAGCGAGTCGTACTGCTCCTCCTGTTGGCCTGTGGTCGAGAACATGTAGGACGCGGTCAGGACCTCGTCTTTGCGGCTGGTGCGGTGCTCCCAGTCGGCACGGCCATTCCATGACATACCACCGTACAGCGGCACGTTAAACGGGTTGTCATAGGACGTGAGCAACTGCCCTGCCGCGTCATGATACTCGATGTGGCTGTCGCCGTAGATGTTCAGCTCGTAGCGGTAACCGCCAAAAGACGCTGTAATCAGGTTCAGCGAATCGATTTCCAGGCTGGCGTTCAGATGAAGGTTATAGACCCAAGCGGGCTGCTTGTTGCGATAGCGGTTATACATCGAGGCCCCGGTGTCCTTATAGGTGGTCCATGTCTCATCCTCGCCGGCAAACTGGCGATGTGCCTGTTTCTGGTAAAAGCCTGTCGCTCCCAGTGTGAACTTGCCAACTCGTGCTGCGACATAGGCACTCGCATTGGGCGAGCCGAAGGTGTTGATCGATGCCGACACCGTGCCGTTGACACCCTCGATGCGCACGCCATCCACGGTGACGATGTTCAGGATGGCCGTAGCGCCCTCGGCATCATAGCGGGCCCCGGGCTCGGTAATGACCTCGATGCGCTTGATTATGCTGGCTGGCATGGCCCGCAGCACTTCCCTGGGATTGGCCGACAAACTGGGGTCGGGGTGCCCGTTCTTGTAAATTTTGAAGCTGCTGCCGCCATTCACGCGCACATTGTCTTCGCCGTCAACACTCACCAGCGGCACCTTGCGCAACATGTCCAGTACGGTGCTCGTGCTTGCCTCAGGGTCGGCCTGCACATTGTAACTCAAGCGGTCGTCGAGCGTCTTGACCAGCTGGCGCATCGTCACCACCTCCACATCACTGAGCGCTACTGTGTCGTTGAGGCTTAAAGTGACACTGTCCTGTTTCTCTTGCACTTGCCCGGTAACATCTTGGGCCAACGCATTAGCGGCCGTCACCACGACAGCCACCATCATCACGATAAATCTTGCCATTCTCATTTCTTGGTTTTTGATTGATTTCGGCGGCAAAATTACCCTCATCATCCCGCTCCGCCGCCTTCCTGCACCTTACCAAGTCTTAACCAAAAACTTATTTAGTCTTAACGGAGGTGAGGCCTAACGGGTTATTTGTGTATTTTTGCAGGTGATGAATGTGAGGTTGAAATATATCGCGGTGTTGGTGATAGTGGCGCTATTGGGTGTCGCTGCCTATCAGGCCTATTGGCTGGAGCAACTCCACTTCACCATAGGCGAACAGATGGACAACGACATTCAGGAGGCCATGCGCGTCGCCGACCTCAAAGAGGTGTTCTTGCGCCTCAAGAGCATCGAGGACAAGGGGCCTCACGGCACGATGGATGTGAGAGCCGGCATCGAAGAGGATGGCAGCATTACCACCAAGGCTGTCACTACCACCCAGGTCACAGTTGATGGTGAAAAACTGGAGCAGAAAACGGGTGTTGTGCTGCGTTCCACTCCTCAGGCCGAGAGCGATAGCACGGCTGGCGACGATGCCTTCATGCAGATGCTCGAAGACCAGATATCGGTCACCGAACTGGCTTCAATGATTCAACGGGGCCTGCACCTGGGCGTGGACCGTTTCGAGGGCACACGGTATGAGAAATATGACTCCCTGCTCACTGCGGGCTTGCAGCAATTGGGGCTGAGCGGTGACCACCGGTTGCTGTGCATCAAGGCCGACACTGTCTATCAACATGCGACCGAAGGCTATGTCCCCAGTAAATGGGCACGGCAATTTGTCTATGACTGGGCGGAGTATGGCCGCTACGAACTCACCATCGAGCCTACCACGGGATTGGTCCTGCGGGAGATGGCCGGCATCTTGACGGCATCAGGCCTTATTGTGCTGCTGCTGGGACTCGCATTCTATTATCTGATCAAGACCATCCTCAGGCAGCGCACCCTCGATGAGATGAAGACCGATTTCACCAACAACATCACCCACGAGCTGAAGACGCCCATCGCCGTGGCCTATGCCGCCAACGATGCCCTGCTCAACTTCGGCGAACAGGCCGATGAAGCCAAGCGGCACCATTATCTGACCCTGTGCCGCCAGCAGTTGGAACGCCTGAGCGGCATGGTCGAGCAAATCCTGTCGATGAGCATGGAACGGCGCCGGCAGTTCCGCCTCAACATCGAGACCGTCGACGTTGCCGCCTTGTTGCAACCCATCATCGAGCAGCAAGAGCTGAAGGCCGATAAACCCGTCGTTTTCAAGACCCGAATCGAGCCCGCCGGCTTGACCATCCAGGCCGACCGCGCCCACTTGAGCAACATCCTCAATAACCTCATTGACAATGCTGTCAAGTACTCCCCCGATGAGGCCCGTGTTGAGATTACCGCCACGGCTGCGGCCATCAGTGTGACCGACCATGGCATGGGCATCGCACCCGACAAGTTGCCGCACATCTACGACAAGTTCTACCGCGTGCCCACCGGCAATCTGCACGATGTCAAGGGCTACGGCCTGGGACTGTTTTATGTCAAAACGATGGTCGAGAAACATGGCTGGACCATCGACGTGTCGAGCACCAGGGGCGAGGGCACCACTTTTACCATCATATTGAAATGAGCGAGACCATCAACATACTGCTGGCCGAGGACGAGCGCACTCTGGCGATGATTATCAAGGACACGCTGGATGGCCGAGGATTCCACGTGACCATCGCCGGCGACGGCGAGGAGGCGTTGAGACTGTATGCTGCCAATAAGCCCGATGTGCTTGTGGCCGATGTGATGATGCCACGGCTCGACGGCTTTGAACTGGTGCGCCGCATCCGCAAGACCGACCCTTTCACGCCCGTCATCTTCCTGACGGCGCGTTCGGCAGTCAACGATGTGGTACACGGTTTTGAGATGGGAGCCAACGATTACTTGAAGAAGCCTTTCGGCATGCAGGAACTCATCGTCCGCATCAAGGCGTTGCTGGGACGGGCATGCACTGTCAATTCTCAACCCGAGCAGGCCACACGTTTCACCATCGGCCAATACCTGTTCGACTCGGTCGTCCAACGGTTGACGCATGTCCCCACGGGCAACCGTGCCGAATTGTCCTACCGCGAGAGCGAGATTTTGAGGCGTCTGTGCCTGCGTCCCAGCGAGGTCGTGACCTCCCAGTCACTGCTTCTCGAACTATGGGGCGATGACAGTTTTTTCAACAACAAGAGTCTGCATGTGTTCATTACCAAGCTGCGGCACCGCTTGGGACAAGACAAGCGCCTCCGCATCGTCAACGTGCGGGGCGTGGGCTATAAACTCATCAGCAGTGAGTGAGATTATTGGGCATTGCGCTGGCGGGCGCGCAGTTCCCAGGGAAGGGGAGCCTGGCCTTCGGGTTGTACGGTGACAGGCATGCCCACGTAGGCGAAATGCTCCTTCAGGGTGATGATGTCCTTGTCGAGCAGGCGGATGCAGCCCTCACTGGCGCGGCCGGGAACAGTATTCTCGTTGTTTGTGCTGCCGTGGATGCCGATGCCCCTGTGCCCGGGTGTTTCCAGCCTCAGGAACCAGTATCCGTAGGCCTTAATCTCGCCGCGGCCGTCCTTAAAATCGTGTTTCCATGTCGAGGCGTCCTGTATCATCGTGATTTTGAACGGTTTGCCGGCAGGTGACTCGGGTGTGCGCATGTCGCCCCGTTTCACCTTGTCGCCCTTGTTCTTGCCCATGCAGCACGGGAATTGTGCCACCATAATGGTGTCGCCAGCCGAGTTCCGGTCATACACGCTCAGCATCATGTCGCGTTTCGACACGACAATCATCGCTGTGCCGGTGGGCGTAGTGGGTATGGGTGGCAGTTGAGGCGCGGAGGCCTTAACAGTGTCAACTTTGACGGTGTCGGTGCCGGCTGCAGGTTTGTCGCTGCTGGAACTGCTGGAGCATGCTGTGCCAATGATGGGCATAACCAGCAGGAAAAGGATGAGGGTGAAGCGGTTGAGCATATATTATAGTCTTGTTGTTTTAGTAAGATGGGTAATTTTCGCCACAAAGGTAATTGAAAGATTGCTGATTTGCAAACAAGGCACAAAGGACGGTCCGCCACTTCAATCGAAGTAGCGGACCGATGTGTGTGTCCAATAAAAACTATAAACTTGTGGTTATGAAAATGTAACTGATGTACTTCTTCTATTAGAATGAATTTTAATGAGTCTGAAATGAATTTTGTCTTGTCCGTTATCTAACGTGAATTCGCTTTTTGTTGATGCAAAAGTACATATTATTAAATTTGGATTGCAAAAAGATTAGACAAAAGGGGCGTTTTTATCGACAAATCAGCATGGAGTTATGAACCTGAAATCGCCCTACTGCCGTTTTTGGTAGTCTATTCGCATTTGTGTCAGTACCTTGTGCCAGGCTTGGTGTGCTAAACGGGAAACCGTAAACTTGACATAAAAAATGTAAAAATCAGGTTTTCGTTTTGTTCTCTCCTTGACTTGCACTAACTTTGCAGTCGTTAAATGATATCAGCATTAAATTACTAATTTATAGTTTAGAAACATTATGTATATTGAAGAAATTCATGCCAGAGAGATTCTGGATTCGCGTGGCAATCCTACTGTAGAAGTTGAAGTAACCCTCGAAAGCGGTGACATGGGCCGTGCATCGGTGCCCAGTGGCGCTTCGACAGGCGAGAACGAGGCTCTTGAGCTGCGTGACGGTGACAAGAACCGTTACGGCGGCAAGGGCGTCCTGAAGGCTGTCAAGAACGTCAACGAGGTTATCGCTCCCGAGATTGAAGGTATGGATGCTTTCGACCAGCGCGCCATCGATATGGCGATGATCAAGCTCGATGGCACCCCCACCAAGAGCAAATTGGGCGCTAACGCCATCCTGGGCGTTTCGCTTGCCGTGGCTCATGCAGCCGCTAACTACTTTGGTGTGCCCCTGTATCGCTACATCGGCGGTACCAACGCCCACGTGCTGCCCGTGCCCATGATGAACATCATCAACGGTGGTGCACACAGCGACGCTCCCATTGCTTTCCAGGAGTTCATGATTCGCCCCGTTGGTGCCAAGACCGAGGTCGAGGCCGTACGCATGGGTGCTGAGGTATTCCACGCTCTGGCTAAGCTGCTCAAGAAGCGCGGCCTGAGCACTGCAGTGGGTGATGAGGGTGGTTTCGCTCCCGCACTCGACGGCATCGAGGATGCTCTCGACAGCATCGTTCAAGCCATCAAGGACGCCGGTTACAAGCCCGGTGAGGACGTGAAGATTGCCATGGACTGCGCTGCCAGCGAGTTCGCTGTGGTTGAGGATGGCAAGTACTACTACGACTATCGCCAGCTCAAGAGCGGTCAGCCCAAGGATCCCAAGGGCAAAAAGCTCACCTGCGACGAGCAGATCAAGTATCTCGAAGAGCTCATCACCAAGTATCCCATCGACTCGATCGAGGACGGTCTCGACGAGAACGACTGGGACGGCTGGGTACAGCTCACCAAGGCTATTGGCGATCGTTGCCAGCTCGTGGGTGACGACCTGTTCGTGACCAACGTGAAGTTCCTCGAGAAGGGCATCAAGATGGGTGCTGCCAACTCTATCCTGATCAAGGTGAACCAGATTGGCTCGCTCACCGAGACTCTCGACGCTATCGAGATGGCACACCGTCATGGTTACACCACCGTGACCAGCCACCGCAGCGGTGAGACCGAGGACACCACCATCGCCGACCGAGGAAGAACTCGACGAGGCTGCTGAGTACGGCTACAAGAAGCTCATCTGATTCCCCCTCGCGGAATTAGAGTAACCACAACAATCGGGATCGCCCATCTCAAGCGGTCTCGATTGTTTTTTTGATGTGTGGCTTTAAACTTATGGGTCTTTCCCGTATCTTAAGGTACGGTGACTGCTCAATGACGCGATGTTGAAAGTCACATTATTGCAACAATGAATGATTCGGATATAAAAAATATGATTACCTTTGCAACGTTATAAACATCTAAAATTGATTATGAAGAAAGTTTTATTTTCACTCGTTGCCCTGATGACGGTCATGACCGTTCAGGCACAATCCATCTGCGGCACCTGGCGCATGATGCAACCTGTTGTAGAAACCAGTGAGGATGGCTCATTCGAGGCCATGACCGGCACTTACACGTTTAATGAGGACGGCACGTTCCACTATGCGGTTGAGCTCACCGAGTCTTCCGAGCCCGCCCCCACGATGGCGCTGGAGATCGCTACCGTCATCGAGTTCAAGGGTAACTATACACTCGATGGTGACAAACTGACGCTCACCCCCAACATGGACACCTACAAGGCCGAAATCCTCAGCATCTCGATGAACGGCAAGGTCGCCGACAACCCCATGGTCAAGTCACAGATCAAGCAGATGCTCAATAGCGCTGACTTCAAGGCCCAGTTTGCCGAGCCCGAGACCGACACCGTCAAGGTGGGTGATTCGTCGCTTGAACTGAACGATGGCGAGCAGACTTACAACTTTATGCGTTTTGCAACCATCCAGAACTGATCCTTACTGCAAGACATCATAATCCCGCTGGCCAATCTCGGCCTGCGGGATTGTTTTTTCCTGAGGGATGCATCATCTGGCTTGAAACTATCATCGGCAAAATACCATGTGAAGTAATCAGAATTTTGTGCGATTATCCTCAAAAGTGCGCATAAATTTGTATTGGATAAATTAAAATGATTATCTTTGCAAAAATTCTATGACTAAAAATTGAACGCATTATGAAAAAGATTCTGTTTTCTCTCATTGCCTTGATGGCGGTTATGACCGTTCAGGCTCAAACGATTTGTGGAACGTGGCGCACCGTACAGCCCATCGTGGAGAATGGCGCCAATGGCACTTTCACGGCCGAGCATTTGACCTACACCTTCAATCCCGATGGTACCTTCGCCCTCTATGACGAACTCACACAGGGCTCAAAGCCTTCCAAGACGATGGCGCTTGAGGTTGCTTCAGTCATTGAACTGAGAGGTTCCTATTCTCTGGTTGGCGACCAGCTGATTATCAACCCCAACTTGGAGACCTACAATACCGAAGTTGTCAACGTCTCACAGAATGGTAAGGTGACCAACAATGCCAAGGTGAAAGCCAACACCAATGCCAAAATCAACAGCAAGGAGTTTAAGTCACGTTTCAACAAGGTTATCAAGAAAACCGTGAAAGTGGGTTCGCTGCTCGAGATGACCGAGAACGGCAAGACCGAGAGCTACGTGCCCCTCGTTATGATCAAGTAACAACACGGCACCTGTTCATCACAAAACAAATCCCGCAAGCCGGTTTCGGCCTGCGGGTTTTGTTTTAGCTGGATTGAACGTTGTGGGGATGATATCATGGGGCAATTAACAGCATGTCGATTAGCTCCGTCAGGTCCAAGAGGGAGATGTGGCCGTCATCGTTGATGTCGGCATTATTTTTGTCTTTTACTGCCGTTAAGGTGCCCATCAGATAGTCAATTATTGCCGATGCGTCCGAAATGCTCACCCGGTCGTCGCCGTCGGCATCGCCAAGCATGATTTTCTCCCGCTGGATTTGACCATAAATATAGTTGGCGCGATTTCTGAGCCAGTTGGCGGCATTCACCGATTGCGTGCCGTAGTTAATCGGGTCGGGAGCCACCGTAGTGCTGAGTTCAAGCGATGGCTTGGCATACTGGTAATAGTCGTCGCAGAACTCGCACAGTTCGTCGATGCCGTTCTCCATGAACTCTTGCCACAGTTCCTTGAGCCGGCGCACCACTTTGGGGTTATGGCGCAGGGTGCTGAAAAAAACGTTCTGCTCCATGTGGATGGTTGTGGCATAGAAGTCCCGAGTCACATCCCTGACAAAATAAGTGTACTTGTCTCCCGTGTAGCCAAAGCCCCAGTCCAGGTCCCATATCGGCCCAAAGACGAACTTGCTGCCAGGGTCCAGGAAGTCGGCATTGTAGCAGAATACGCTCTTGGGATAGAAAATTTCCTTGTTGCAAATCAGGTCGCTGGTCATCAGGTAGCGGGCCAGGTAGTCGATATCGACCTGGTCTTCCAGGCTGCCGCCGGTGGCAACTGCCTTTACAAATGTGGTGAATCGCTCCTGAATGATGCCCAGGTTCAACGAGGTCTCGTCCTCGCCAAACTCAGGCTCCTTGATGTTGACCGGCAGGCCATAGGGGTCGGACATGAACTTCTGCTCCTCAGGCTCATCATAGTAGGTGTCCAGTTCCAGTAGGGCGGCCACATTCTCGCTGTCAAGGTCCACGCTGTTGTTGGCCAGGCCCACTTTCTCGGTGAAATTGTAACTGCCCTTGTAGGTGCCGTTCACATACAGGTTGACAGGGATGATGTGGTTGGCGGCAGGTGTCCCGATCAGACTCGCGGCCTTCATGCCGTAGGCATTGGTCAGCATGGAGCCCTTGTTCCTGTTGGCAATCAACACCCAGTTCTTGCCCTTGGTGAGGCCTAAGGGCTTCACCTTGCTGGCGAACTTCAGGCGATAGGGGTTCTTTGCCTTGGGGTCCTCGCTCCAGCTGCTGTTGCCGCGGCCTTTGACTTTTACCGAGTCGGTCATCGAGGGGAACACGCCCATACCGTTGATGACGATTTCGGCGTCCACATAGAATTCCTTGCTGCTGATGTCCACACTGTCAACGGTATTGATGTCGATTCGTGGGACATCGGTCGCCTCGTCGGTGAAATAGGTGACAGGAATGCGGTATTCCCTGCCATAGGGCTTAAAAATGTAGGTCCCTTGTCCTTCGCGTGCCAGAATCAGGTCACTGGGGTAACCCACCTTGATGATCCTGTTGCCGTCGTAGCGCACTCGGCTGCTCTGGCTCTCAAACACCACACTGTCGTTATAGATGGCCCATGCTTGTGGGTCCGACAGCTCAAACGTGGCCGTCAGGCGCTTGCCGATGCCCGCCACCTGGATATGGATGTCATTGTCGGTGATGATACCTGCGGCATCGCTGACGAGCTGGTGGTTGAATTTGCGCTGGAATTTGAAGGAGGTGAAGGTGGGCAGTTCCTTGACAGGGGCGTCGGTCATCGACGCAATGCTGTCGGTGGAATAGGTGTACACCATGCCGTCGCGGGCCGTAATCGTGATGAGGCCGCCCGACTTCTTGAGGCGTGAGATGCACGAATCGGGAAATACATATACCTTGCCATCCGTGAAATTGAGGTAATGAGCCGATGTGAGGGCGGCAGGGGCCTGCATGGCACATAGCAATAACGTGATAAGGGCTAATGCCAAGCCTTTGCCAAATCGCAACTTCGGCGTCAGTTGATGATTCTTTTCCTCCATAATATGATGCCTTGTGATAAGAGTGTTGTAATATGCTTATATGTGGTATTTTTATTGTTTGGGCAGTTTGTGAATCAGGGTGAGGCCGTCGCGCAGGGGGATGATGACCTTCTCGACGCGGGGGTCTTCTTTGACGCGGTCGTTAAAGGCGAGGATGCCGCGTGTCTGGGCCTCGCGTTGGGCTTTGGGGTCCACCACTTTGCCGGCCCACAGCGTGTTGTCGGCAATGATGTAGCCGCCGTCGTTCAGGTAGTCCATCACCAGGTCATAGTACTCGACATACTGGCGCTTGTTGGCGTCGATAAACACCAGGTCATAATGCTCGCCCAGCGTGGGGACGATGTCGCGTGCATCACCGATGTGCATGCTGATGCGTTTGCCATAGGGCGACATTGCCAGATGCTCGCGGATGAAGTCCTCCTGCTCGTCGTTGACCTCGATGGTGTCCACACGGCATTCGTCATCGGCCAGCCCCTCGGCCAGGCACAGCGCCGAATACCCGCTGAAGGTGCCCAGTTCCAGCACCCGCCGCGGCCCGATCATACGCGTCAGCATCTTGATGAGCCGTCCCTGCAGATGCCCCGAGCACATGTGCCAATAGTAGTTCTGCACATGAGTGTCATGGTCGATGTGGGCCAGCACCTCCGGCTCCTCATCAATATGCCCCAAAATATACTCCTCTAACTCGTCATTCATAAAGACAATAGGATTTGAATTCTCTGATATCCTGTCTCTTGCTGCCATGTCGGGAAGACAAAAAAGACAAGAAAGACAAAAATTTTTTAATGACGATACTGGTGAATGACATGGCCATCAACCGCTAAAATCTCATTGCTGTCTTTGTCATAAAAATATCTTTCTACCTTCGCCGTTTTGGAAGCGAAATTGACTATAATTCCACATGGATGCTTAAGCAGGCGCATGTAATTGAAAAGTTGGGACCTCATGTTATTGTCTAGGTCATCTACTGCCTTGCATTCCACAATGATATCTCCTTTGCATAGGAAATCTACGCGGTATAACGCATTCATTTCCCTACCATGATAGGAGGGGTGGAAATTCATTTCCCTATTGAATGGTGTATTCTGCTCTTCAAGTTGCATTTGGAGCCCTTCCTGATAGCAGTATTCGTTCAGACCTGCACCAAGTTCCATGTGGACTTCATAGATAGCCCCTATGACGTCATACATATGTTTTTTTAAAGACTCGATGTCAATCATAAATAAAGATAATTGTCTTTTTTGTCTTTCTTGTCTTCAAATTATGGTTGTTTGATAGGGGGTAGGAGGGAGTGGAGGGCGAGGCGGTAGCTGTCGAGGCCGAAGCCGGCGATGACGCCCTTGCAGACGGGAGACAAAAGAGACTTGTGGCGGAAGGGCTCGCGAGCGTAGATGTTGCTGATGTGGACTTCGACCACGGGGGCGGTTATGGCTGCCACGGCATCGGCGATGGCCACCGACGTGTGGGTATAGCCGCCGGCATTCAGGATGATGCCGCAGTCGTCAAAGCCCACGGCCTGCAGGCGGTCCACAATCTCTCCCTCGATATTGCTCTGATAAATGTCGATATCGTGCTGGGGAAACTGCTTCGCTAGCTCTTGCAGGTACTGGTCAAGCGAGCGGTTGCCATACACCTCGGGCTCACGCAGACCCACGAGGTTCAGGTTGGGGCCGTTGATGATGTGTATGGTCATTTCTTGAAGTAGTACAGGAACGAGGCAATGCCTTGCAAGGCCGGCTTGCGCTGTCCCTCGATTTCCATCTTGAAGTCGATCTCGGCCTTGCAGATGCCGCGCAGGTCGGCAATGTTGTGCAGCTTGGTCACCAGGCGCACGCGGCTGCCGGTGAGCACAGGCTGGCCAAAGCGCATCTTGTCCATACCGTAGTTGACCTGCATCTCCAGGTTGTTGACCTCGATGATCTGGTTCCACAGGTGGGGAATCAGCGACATGGTCAGGTAGCCGTGGGCGATGGTGCTGTGATAGGCACTCTCGGCCTTGGCGCGCTCCACGTCCACATGAATCCACTGGTGGTCGAGTGTGGCGTCGGCAAACATGTTGATACGGTCCTGGTCCACGGTGAGCCATTCGCTGGCACCGAGTTCCTCGCCCAGATGCGAGGCAAATTCTTCGTAAGAGTTGATGGTGAGCATATAATTTATTCTTAGTTTATAGTTTCTGGTTCTTGGTTGTTGTCAGGCGGCGGCGCATAATCAGGGCCGTTACCATGCTGGTGAGCAGTCCCACAGCAGCCACGAGGGCGAGCGTGACGAGCACATCGGTCCACTCGACGGCGACAGGATAGGAGCTGATGATCATGTTGGCCGAGTCTCCCGACAGGTGCAGCCAGCCGAATTGCTGCTGGCACAGGCACAATATCAGGCCCAGGACCACGCCCGTGATGGCACCGATAAGGGTGATGAGCCAGCCCTGGAGCACAAAGATGCGGGAAATCTGCCTGTCGTTGGCTCCCAGTGCACGCAAGGTAGCAATGCTGTCGTCCTTCTCGATGATGAGCAGCGACAGCGTGCTGATGACGTTAAACGTGGCGATGACCAGAATAAAGGCCAGCAGCAGGAAGGCCATCCACTTCTCGATGTTCACCAGGCGATAGGCTTCGCGCTGCAACATCAGGCGGTTCTTCACCTGGTAACTGCTGCCCAGCTTCAGGCTGATGTCGCTCATCACCTGCTGCTCGTCGGCATCGGGTGTCAGCTTCAGCTCGATTTGGGTGGCCTCGGTCTCATAGTCGAACAGGTCGCGCGCCATGTCCAGCGGCACATAGATGAGGTCGGCGTCGTAGTTGTTTTGCTGCACCTGGAAGATGCCCGACACAAACAGGGAATCCTGCCTGAAGGCGCCCATCGGGTTGGCGATGTTGACGCGGCCCTGGCGCTGCGGCGCATACAGGCGCACCATACCCAAGAAGTCGGGCCTCACCATCAGCCTGATGGCTGGGCCGGCACCTGCCACGGCATATTGTGACACCTGGTCACGCAGCTTCCACTGGCCGTCGACGATGACCGAGTCCATCTGGTTCATCGTGTTGTAGTCATCGGGAACGCCCTTGAGCCGTACGGGCATCTGCATCTGGGCATAGATGGCCAGCGCCTGGTCCTCGATGACCGGTATGGCACGTTCCACCCCCGGTATGGCACTCACCACGTCGATGACGCTGTCGGCGTCATTGATGGCTTTGCCCACAGTCGCGGTGATGGCAACCTGCGGGTCCAGCATGGCCAGTTTGCCCATGATGAGTCCGCGAAATCCGTTGAAGACGCTTAGCACGCAGATGAGTGCGGCAGTGGCCACCACGACGCCGCACACGGCGACAATCGAGATGATGTTCACTGCCTGATGTCCCTTTTTGGATACCAGGTAGCGCCACGCTATCTTCAACGGCAGGCTCATGATTAGTCCTTAGTTTCTAGTTTCTAGTCCTTAGTTTCTAGTCCCTAGTTTCTAGTTGTTAGTCTTTAGTTGTTAGTTCTTAGTTGTTAGTTCTTAGTTGTTAGTAGGCGGATGCAACTCCTAACTCCTAACTTCTAACTCCTCATTCCTCATTATTCTCGCTTTTGGGCTTGTCCTTGGCCAGGAGCTCGTCGATGTGGTCAATGTAGTCGAGTGAATCGTCGATGTGGAACTTGAGCTCGGGGCAGCGGCGCAGCTGGTAGCGCACCTGCTGAGCCAGCTGGTGGCGGATGCTTTTCTCGCTGGCGTTGATGTTGTCCATGATGGCCTGGGCGTTCTCGCTGGGGAAGATGCTCAGGCGCACGTTAGCCACGCTCAGGTCGGGCGAGACGCGCACGCTGCTCACGCTCACGAGCGTGCCGCGCGTCTTGGCAGTCTCACGGCGAAAGATTTCGCTCAGCTCCTTCTGCACCAGGCGGCTGATTTTCTGTTGTCTTGTTGTATCCATTATATTGATTATTTGTCGTTTTGCGCCTGCAAAGGTACAACTTTTTCTACAAACTCCAGTTATTCTGCAAAATCTAGAAAAACTGGAGCAAAGAATGAAGAACCGGGGACTGCTGTTGCAGGTCCTCGGTTCCTCCGATGGTTGGCACCACTCATGTGGTGCTATGGGATTGAATTACTCTTCGGGGAGCATGACAACCTCTACCTTGTTGCCGGCAGCCAGGATTTGCTTGGCAAAGGCGGCAATGGTCTCGGGAGTCTGAGCGTTGACGATCTGCTCATAGCCGGTGTGGTCGTCAATACCGCGGCCCACGTAGCTGATGAGCGTCTGCATCCAGTAGCCGTTCTCCTTGAGCTCGGTAGCATGGTCCTTGAGCATGAGCTCCTTGATCTCCTTCAAGGTGGTGGCGTCGATGGTCTTGCAGGCCTCAACGATCTCCTCGTTCATGATCTTCAGGGCAATGTCGCTCATTTCGGGCTTCATCGGGCAAGAAGCAACGATGGCGGTGAAGGGACGGTCACCATTGATGGTGGCATAGCCGCTGGCACCTGCCGAGTAGGCAGCACTGGCATCCTCGCGGATCTTCTGCAAGTAGATCTTGCCGAGCACCTGACCCAGCATGTCGGCCTTGATGCTGTTCTCCAGGCTATAAGGCGTCTTGGTGTCATACCAGTAGATGCGGGCGTTGGCCTTCGGGGTCTCCATCTTGCGGGTGAAGTGGTTGATGGTCTGGCCCTCGGGGTGAGTGTCGAAGTTCACCCAGTTGCTCAGGTTACCTCTCTTACCGGGCAGGCTTGCGATGTACTGCTCGATGAGCGGACGGATAACGGCCTCGTCAAAGTTACCCACGAAGAAGAAGGTGTAGTTGGCGGCATTGGCAGTGCGCTCCTTGGCAATCTGGAGCACGCGGTCATAGTTCACGCTCTTCAGGTCCTCTACATGGAAGGGCTTGCTGCGCCAGTCATGGTTGTTGAGGGTGTACTCTACCGAGTCGCTGAAGGCTGCCTCGGGGGTAAGGCCCTGGTTCTTGAGCATGGTTTCGAGCTGGCTCATCAGCTGGCCGTAGCTCTTCTCGTCCTTGCGGATGTCGGTGAAGGTGAGGTAAGCGAGCTGGAACATGGTCTCCAGATCCTTAACGGTCGACTGGCCGCTAACGACGTCGGTATACTCGTTCATGCTCAGACCTGCACTGGCCTGCTTGCCGGCAGTAGCCTTCTGCAATTCGGTGAACGAGAAGTTACCCTTGCCGCTCATCATGGTGATGTAGGACAGCAGTCCGGTGTTGGCCAAATCCTTTTCGCCGTACAGCGACTGGCCACCACGGGCGCGAGCGGTCATGCGGATCTCATTCTCCTTGTAATCGGTCTTCTTGAGGATGACGCGGGCGCCATTGCTCAACTCGAGCTCCTTGTAGTCAAACTTGCTGTTGTAGCTCTCCTTTTTGATTTTACCCTTCTTGGGCAACTTGCTGATGAGGGGCTCTTGCTTCACGTTGTCGACAAAGGCCTCAACCTGAGCGTTCAGACCGGCATCAACAGCGGCCTTCAGGCCCTCGGCGGTGGGATAAACGGCACCGTCCTTCTCCTGGTTGAAGTTCATTACAACGAGGTTCTTGCCGTCGGTGCTGATGAGTTCGGGCAGCATCTGGTTGATATAGTCCACGGGAATCTGGGGAGCAATCATGTTCATGAGCTGGTATTCCTGCTCAATCGAGGGGATGGGCTCGTTGTCGAGGTAGTTGCGGTAGTACTGGGCTGCAAGACGACCATTGGAGATCTTGTTGCGCTCGTTGTACTGGCGCTCGAGACGGCTCAGGTATTCCTCCTTGGCGCGCTCATACTCGGTGGCGGTAAAGCCGTGCTTGGCGGCACGCATGGCCTCGGTAACAACAGCCTGGGTAGCGGCCTCGGCCATACCCTCCTTGGGCATGATGCCCAGGGTGAAGGCGTCAACGGTGTTGGCAAACAGGTAGTTGCCGTCATAAGCCGAAGCTTGGATGTAGGGGCAGTCGGGCTCTTGGGCCTTCTCGCTCAAGCGATCGTTGAGCATGCTACCCATCATGCTGGTCATATAATCCGTAAGCATATAAACCAAGTCTCCCTTCATCTCCTTGGGGAAGGTCTCATGCTTGAACATCACCATTACCTGGCTGTACTGCTGCTCCTTGTCCTTGTCGATAACGATAATGGGCTGCTCGTTGTCGGGAACGGGCTCGGGAACAACCTGTGCGGCATTGGGATCAGGAGCGGGCATATCCTTGAAGAGCTCCTTGATCTGGGCCTCGATGTGGTCAACATCCACATCACCCACGATAACCAGTGCCTGGTTGTCGGGACGGTACCACTTGTGGTAGTAGTCGCGCAGCTCGTTGTACTTGAAGTTGTCCACCACGCTCATCAGGCCGATGGGCATGCGCTTGCCGTACTTCGAACCCGGATACAGGGTCTCGAGCTGGTTCTCGAGCATGCGCTGCTGGGCGCTGCGGCGCAGGCGCCACTCCTCGTGGATAACGCCACGCTCCTTGTCGATCTCCTCGTCGGTAAGCAACAGGCCGTTGCTCCAGTCCTTGAGGATCAACAGGCAAGAGTCGATAGCGCTCTGGCGGGTGCTGGGCACGTCGTTGATGTTGTAAACGGTCTCGGCAATGCTGGTATAGGCGTTCAAGTCCTTACCGAAGGCTACACCCAACGAGCGGGTATAGTCGATAATGCTCTTGCCCTCACCATTGAAGTGCTCACTGCCGTTGAAGGCCATGTGCTCCAGGAAGTGGGCCAGACCACGCTGACTTTCTTCCTCCTGGATGGAACCCACGCGCTGAGCGATGTAGAAGTTCACGCGGTGCTCGGGATACTCGTTGTGGCGGATGTAATAGGTCAGTCCGCAATCCAACTTACCGACACGCACCTGGTCATCCACGGGGATGGGACCCATCTGCTGAGCCTTGGTAACATTCACGCTGAATGCCATGATCATCATGAACATTACAGCAAAGATTTTTTTGATCTTCATGTGGTTGATTAATTGATAATTAAGTTATTTATACAGTTGTTGTATCTGTTCTTTTAATTAGACTCTCAGTACACAGGTTGGGTTGCAAACACTTCGTTTTTATGCCCAAACTAACACGCAAAGATAGTCTTTTTTTATGAAATCCCCCTCAAATGGGTGATTTATTGACTGTTTTCGCCTCGTTAGACGCAACAGGAATACAAAACACTACATGTTTCGCCTTGTTTTTTATTCGATGAGTCTGGAGTCAAGCAGACTCCAATGCTTGTTCTTGCGGTTTGCATCGTTCCTGGTCCAGGTGGCCTTGATGAGCAGGGCTCCGCTCAGCCCCATGAACAGGACGCCCGAAATCATGAGTGTTGCCATCAGCCACTCGTTGCTGCCGTACAGGACGCTCGCAATGCCCATGAGTATGAGTCCAAAAAGGGCGATGGTCCAAATCTTGATATGATTGTAGCTAGCCATAATCATGCAGTTTTTAATATATGATACTTTCATGTGATTGTACTGCAAAAATATTGCCAGCATTCGGCCTTGCCCAGCCCTTAACGGGTAAAAAAGAGCGATTGTCTAAATTTTTTACGCTTTCGTGTCTAATTCTTTGACACTCGCCCGTCGGGCGGTTATTATGATGCCACACCCCTGCCGGTGACAGGGGTGATGGTTATGCGCGAGTGTGGTTACTGCTCCCGCATGAGTTCGTTGATCTGGTCAATCATTTCGTCGTTGGTGCGCTGCATCTTGTTGAAGATGCGCAGGCCGATGAGTCCGCCAATCAAGGCTCCGGCAAAGATTCCAATCATACTGAACCAGGCCGCTTCGGTGCCATAAACGCTATTCAGCATGAAATATTCATAGCAGAACCATGCCAGCCACAGCACAGCGATACCGATGCCTATGCGCTGCCCAATGACGCGGTTCCTCTTCATCTTGATAAGCTTGGCGGCGGTCCCCACCATGTCGTCGCCCATGTGTGACACGTCGATGCGGTTGATGAAATAATCCGACGTTACCGATGCCAGCATGAACACGATGGTAAAGATGGTGAGTGGCCATGACAGACCCACCTGATATTTCATCATGATGTAGAAGGGGATGCACAGGACTGCGACAATAGCGAGTTTGAGGATGATGCCGTGAACACCCCTCATCTTGCCTTGGATGGCCTTTTTCACCAGCTCCTCGTTGAGGCGTCCTTGCTTGTTGACTTTGTTCTTGAGGTCTTCGATTTGCTGGCGCAGATCGTCAAGTTCAAATTCGTTGATGGTATTATTCTGTGTTTCCATATCGATTGTGTAGTTTTTAGTTCATCTGTTTAAGCTGCTCCTTGATGCGGTACAGGCGCACCGACACGTTCTTGACATTGATGCCCACGATTTGGGCAATCTC
This sequence comes from uncultured Bacteroidales bacterium, assembly GCA_902793405.1. Classification (GTDB taxonomy): domain Bacteria; phylum Bacteroidota; class Bacteroidia; order Bacteroidales; family Muribaculaceae; genus Sodaliphilus. The sequence goes on from CADBDH010000040.1 coordinate 27,189, forward strand.
GTCATAACTCATGTTTTCGAGCCACAGCAGCACAATGGCGCGGTCGAAGGGTTGAAGCCGCTGGATGCGGGCATGCAGCATGTCGGTCTGCTTGTTGTCGGCGTCATTCTTGTCAAACAGGTCGATGCCCTCCATGAGCGGTTGAGTCTTGCGGCTCTTTTTCTTGCGGTCGATGGAGATACAGGAGTTCAGGGTCACCTTGTAAATCCATGTGCGCAAGTCGCTCTTGCCCTGAAAGGAGGCAAAGCCCTGCCATAACTTGATGAGCGCTTCCTGGAAGAGGTCATCGACCTCCTCCTTGTCCTTCGAGAACATGTAGCACACCGTGTAGATGGTGCCCTTGTTCTCGCGGATGATGCGCGCAAAGCTGGCTTCGTTGATTTCCATTTCTGAATCTTTTTTGCCCTTTAGACGCAAGTGGGAACTAAAAAACTACACAATATCTTTAATTTTTTTTCCTTGGTAATCTAGATATTCTAGATATTCTAGATGATCTAGAACGTCTGCATATCCACCAGGTGCTTGTAGGCTCCCTGGCGGGCGATGAGCTCGTCGTGGGTGCCGCGCTCGATGATGCGGCCGTCCTGCATCACGCATATCAGGTCGGCCCCCTTGATGGTGCTCAGGCGGTGGGCGATGACCAACGTAGTGCGGTTGCGCATCAGTTTGTCGAGCGCGTCCTGCACCAGGTGCTCACTCTCGGTGTCGAGGGCGCTGGTGGCCTCGTCGAGTATCAGGATAGGCGGGTTCTTCAAGATAGCGCGGGCGATGCTGATGCGCTGGCGCTGGCCGCCCGACAGTTTGCAGCCACGGTCACCGATGTTGGTGTCAAAGCCCTGCTCGCTGGCCATGATGAAGTCGTAGGCGTTGGCGATGCGGGCGGCTTCCTCGACCTCCTCGCGCGTGGCATTATCGACGCCGAAGGTGATGTTGTTATAGAAAGTGTCGTTAAACAGGATGGCCTCCTGGTTGACGTTGCCCATCAGGCTGCGCAGGTCGGTCACGTTAAACTGGCGGATGTCGGTGCCGTCGATACTGATGCTGCCCTCCTGCACGTCATAGAAGCGGGGCAGCAGGTCGGCCATCGTCGTCTTGCCGCTGCCGCTCTGGCCCACCAGGGCCACGGTCTGGCCGCGCTTGATGTCGAGCGTCACGTCGTCGATGACCCATGTGTCACCGTAGCGGAATTTCACATTCTTATATTGGATGCCATTTTCCATCTTGGACAACGCAACGGGATGCTCGGGGCTCTTGATGGGATTGTCGGCAGCAAGAATCTTGTCGATGCGTTCCATCGAGGCCAGGCCGCGCTGGATGCTATAGGCGGCCTTCGACAGGTCCTTGGCGGGGTTGATGATGTTGTAGAAGATCACCATGTAGTAGATGAACTTGGGCGCGGTGAGACTACCGCCATGGCCGCCCAGGATGAGCGTGCCGCCAAACCACAGCACGATGGCGATGGTCAGTGTGCCCAGGAACTCGCTCATGGGGTGGGCGAGGACATAGCGCCGGTTCATGCGCGTCTGGATGGAGCGGAATTTCTCGTTCTCGCTCTCGAAGCGGCGGCGCACCTTCTCCTCGGCATTGAAAGCCTTGACGATGCGCAGGCCGCCGATGGTCTCCTCGATGTTGCTCAGCAGCACGCCCCACTGGTTCTGCCCCTCGAGCGAGACGCGTTTCAGGCGCTTGCCCATGCGGCCCATAATCCATCCGGCAATGGGCAGCAGCACGAGCACGAACAGCGTCAGTTGCCAGCTGATGACAATCATCATCACCAGGCAGGCAATAATCATGATGGGGTTCTTGAACAGCATGTCGAGCGAGGTCATGATGGAGTTCTCGACCTCGGTCACGTCACCGCTCATGCGCGCCATCACGTCACCCTTGCGCTCGTTGGAGAAAAAGGCAATGGGCAGTGACGTCATCTTGTGGTAAATCTGGTTGCGGATGTCGCGCACCACACCTGTGCGTATCGGGATCATATAGAAGAAACTCAGGTAGCTGCTACCCGTCTTCAATCCCGTCATGAACACCAGTGCGGCTGCGATGCACGCCAGCGCCGTCGATTGGCCGTAGCGCTCGATGATACACTGCACATAGTAGTAGAAGTCGTTGACGATCACATCCTGCATACTGCCGGACCCCAGCGCCATGAACTCATAGTGGTTGGTGTTCAGCCCGAACAGCATCTCCAGGATGGGGATAATCAGGGCGAACGAAAACAGCGTCAGGAACGCGGCCAGCAGGTTGAACAGGATGTTCAACGCGATATATTTCTTATAAGGCGGTACAAACCGCTTCAACAATTCCCAAAAACCTTTCATGCTGCAAAAATACATAGAATTCGATGTTTTTCAGCTACCTTTGTGTAAAAATCAGTCGAAACGGGTTTACATTTCTTTGACCTGAAACGTCTATCAAGTGTAATTGACCCACGACTATGACAAAAAGTGAATTGGAAATACTGTTCAAGACGCATTACGCGGCGATGTTCCGTCTGGCAATGTCGTTGCTCTACGATGCCGATGAGGCGCACGATGTCGTGAGCGACGTTTTTGCCTCGCTGCTCGACGGCGGACTGGCCATCCGCACCGATAACGCCCGAGGCTTCCTGTTGACTTGTGTGCGCAACGGTTGCATCAACGTCATCCGCCACAAGCACATGCGGGAACGCTTCATCAAGCTCTATTCGACAAGCACCGAGCCGCTTGCCGATGGTCCCGATGACTCGTTGATGCTTGCCGAACTGCGGGACTATATCGACAATCACTTGCCGCCGCTGTCGCGCCGAATTTTTACTTTGCGCTACCTGCAGGACATGACCTGCCAGCAGGTTGCCGAGGCCGTGGGCGTGAGCCGCGTGACGGTCCATCACCACTTGTCACAGTCACTGGAGAAAATCAATGCCTATTTCAACAACTCAAAACAATAGACGTTATGGTTACACCGACGAGCATTTGGCTGCCATGCTTGATGACGAAATGCAGGAACGACTGGCCACCGCCAAGCGCGCTATGACCGACATCCCAGAGCCCGATGTGGATGCCGAGTGGCAACGCTTCGAACGGGAGCATTTCGCCCCAGTGAAAAACCGCCGCTGGTTCAAGGTTGCCGCTATGATTGCCGGTGTGCTCATGCTCTCGGCCTTCACCTATGCCGCCATCCATGCAGTGCGTGCCCGCCAGCCCGAAGTTCAGCAACCCGCAACTGAGCAGGTGGAAAAAGTCAATAGTTCTGTAGAAATATCCTCCTCGACCGATGCCGAGGACATCGACAGCGTCTCAACGGGGCAACCCGTTACCTTCGATAACGTGGCATTGGAAACTATCGTTGGCGATATCGCGGCCCGTCATCAGATGCAGGTCGAGTTCCGCAACGAGGACGCCCGCGCGCTGCGCTTCTACTTCGTGTGGCAGCCCGATGAGGACTTGGATGCGGTGCTCGAGCGCCTCAACCTGTTCGAGAGTGTGAATATCAGTAAGGAGGGCAATACAATCGTGGTAGAATGATGGCAAGGCGCATGATATTTATCGTGGCGTGCTGGTGCATCGCCACGGCTGCCTTTGGGCAGCGGGTGACGCGGTCGTTCATTGACGTGTCGATGAGTGAGGCGCTCAAGTGGCTCAACGAGCGGAGTGGGGAATACAACATCAGTTTTCTCTACAATGAGTTGGAGGACTTCAGGGTGACGACGTCGGTCAAGAACAAGTCTGTGCCCGATGCCATCCAGCAACTGATCGGTTTCTATCCCATCAAGATGACCGTGCAGGGCAAGGAGATTGCCGTCGAGTGCCCGCAGAAGGCCTCCACGCGTTACAAGGGCACCGTCCTCGACGAGACGGGCCAGCCGTTGCCCTATGCCAACGTCGCCCTGCTCTCGCCGCGCGACTCCACCCTCATCACAGGCGGCGTGACCAACGAGAGCGGTCTGTTCGTCATCCCATGTGACCAGAGCGGCGTACTCGCCCGCATCACCTACGTGGGCTACCGTCCCGTCTATCGCCACTGCAAGACCTCCCACCTGGGCACCATCAAAATGCAGCCCGACCAATACACCCTCG
>CADBDH010000041.1 GCA_902793405.1 uncultured Bacteroidales bacterium
CAGCCTCACCAGCTCGACCGTCTATATCAACCGTTACAGCTATCAGAGCGGCAATCCCTACCTGAAGCCCACCTACACCCACAGCCTGGTCTTCAATGCAGCCTACCAGTGGATGAACCTGACGCTGAACTACGCACGCATCAAGGACTCCGAGACGATGTCCACCGAGCCTTATCCCGGTTCCGAGGATCCGCTCGTCAGCCTCGTGCATCCCATCAACAGCAAGGAGAGCTATAACCGACTGACCATCATGCCGTCGCTGAGGCCCGTGTTTGGCTGCTGGCATCCCACATGGACGGCGATTGCCATCTTCCAGAACTATAAGACGCCGACTGCCGACGGCTCCATCCTCACGCTGAACCACCCGTATCTGGGCTTGACATGGAACAACGACATAGAACTGCCGCACGCCTGGCGCTTAAATGTCATGATGCAATGGACATCACGTGGTGACTACGATAACTTCCGCATCACCAAGAGCAGGTTCTATAGCGGAATCGGAGTGCAGAAGGATATCAGCCTGCAGCACCTTGGCTCACTGACTGTTGACGCACGTTGCATGGACCTGTTCAACACCAGCAAGGCTGGGGCTACCATCTTCGGCCCGCGCGAGTTGACCACCGGCAACCCTGCCCGCCGCACGTTCTTACTTGACCTCACCTGGAAGTTCAACAGTGCAGGCAGCAAGTACCGCGGCACCGGCGCTGGCGAGAAGCAGAAGGCACGTATGTAATGAAACATTATTAATTTAATAATTACTAGATGATTATGAAAATGAAAGAGATAGTTATCGCGGTGATGCTTGTTCTCGTGATAAACCTGGGGTTTGATAGCTGTATCGCCACGCGCGATACAACCAAGATCAACAAAGTGGAAATGGGTATGACCAAGAGTGACATCCAGCACTTGTTGGGAAAACCGCTGTTCAAGAACGCTGACGAGGCAGGTGAGCAGTGGGGCTACCGCAAGGTGGTCGGCGAGGTGATTGATGCCGAGGAAATGCTGTTTGTCGTTACCTTTGACAACGGTGGTAACGTTGTTGCCTATCACTCGGCCAAGGAATTCCCGCCGCATCGCCATCCTTGACGGCTTTTTAGAGTGAATGAATTGACAGGAACGATAATTTTCTATAACTTTGTCGATAGGATAATAGAATTTAGAAACAATGGAACAGAAATTTTGTCAGAGCTGCGGTATGCCGCTCACCCAGGAATTGCTCGGCACCAATGCCGACGGCACTAAGAACGAGGAGTATTGCATCTATTGCTACAAGGACGGCAAGTTCTTGCAGGACTGCACGATGGACGAGATGATCGAACATTGCGCCCAGTTTGTCAACGAGGTCAACAAGGGCTTGCCGCAGCCCATCACCAGGGAGGAATATATCGGCCAGATGAAGATGTATTTCCCGCACCTGAAACGTTGGCGCAAGGAGATGACCATCAATGAGGCTATCCCTGAGAATCCTGCCCTTGCGGGCGTTAAAGACCTGATAGCCAAGATGGCCGACACATTACCCGTCACCTTTATCTCGTCGGTAGATGAGGAGGGTTTCCCCTGCACCAAGGCCATGCTGTCGCCCCGCGTGCGTGAGGGCATCAAGGTGTTCTATTTTACGACCAATACCTTCTCACTGCGTGTGGCCCATTACAAGGCCAATCCCAAAGCATCCATTTATTTCTGCGATGCCGACGGCTTCAAGGGCATGATGCTGCGTGGCACGATGGAGGTGTTGACCGATGCTGCCAGCAAAGAGATGATCTGGCGTGAAGGTGACACCGAATACTATCCTGGCGGCGTTACCGACCCCAACTATTGCGTGCTGAAGTTCACGGCAACCAATGGCCGCTTCTACAGCGACTACTATCCCCGCAGCTTTGTGATTGAATGAAACAGGTCGTCAACCCCAAGGACACCAGCCGGGCCAAGGCGTTTGAACTGTGGATGTCATCACCCATGCCGATGGTGACGCTCACCAAGACCTTTGACGTCACACGGCTCTGCAGGATCGCCAAGCGAAAAGGGCTGAGTTTCAACATGCTCCTGTGCTGGTGCATCGGCAATGCTGCATCACGGATCGAGGAGTTTTACATGTTGCCCGAGCACGGGAAACTGTACAAGTATGACCGCTTAGCCATCAATGTAATAGTGAATAATTGCAATGGGGGCATCAACTCTTGCGATGTCCCCTATTGTGATGACTTGGAAAAATTCAACAGGGACTATACGGCATTGACTCAGTCGGCAAGCAGTTCGTGTCAGAGCACCTTTGTAGATGATGCCATGGTGATAGGGACATCGGCGATGACGGCGACTGAACTGGACGGCATCGTCAACCAGTACACCGACCAGTTCAGCAACCCGATGGTGATGTGGGGCCGTTATCGCAAAAAGTGGCTAAAAGCCACCCTTCCCATCTCGTTCCAGTTCCATCATGTACAGATGGACGGTGGCCATGCGGCACATTTTTTAGAAGAACTGCAAAAGGTCATTAAAAGCATATAGCAGGTACCACAAGCTGTTTGGAAGTTTCTGCAACTATCAGTAACTTTGCTGCAGTAAACTAAAAAAGAATATAGAAATACCAAAATGGTTTAAGGGTTTCATTATGAATATCAGATTAGAACAACCCGGTGACTACCGTGAGGTGGAGAACCTCACCCGTGAGGCTTTTTGGAATGTCTATCGTCCTGGTTGCACCGAGCATTACGTGCTCAACCAGTACCGCAGCAATCCCGACTTTGTCCACGAGCTGGACCTTGTGATGGAGGAGGACGGACGCATCATGGGCCACATCATGTTTTCCAAGGCCGAACTTGTCCTCGACGACGGCACGCGCCGTTCGTCGTGGACATTTGGCCCCATCAGCATCCATCCCGACTACAAGCGCAAGGGCTACGGCCTTAAGTTGCTGAATTATGCGCTGGAAAAGGCACGTGAAATGGGCATCGGTTTCCTGTGTATGGAGGGCAACATCGACTTCTATCGCCATGCGGGTTTCGACCTGGCCAGCAAGCTGGGCATCCATTACCATGCCGAGCCGCGTGATGCCGTGGTGCCTTATTTCCTCGCTCAGGAGCTCATCCCCGGCTGGCTGAAAAGCAACGGCATCATCGAGGCGACTTACCAGCCGCCCCAGGGCTATTTCGTAGCCGATAAGAATCCAGAGGCTTTTGAGGCCTACGAGGCCACATTCCCCATTAAGAAGAAAGCCTTGTTGCCAGGCCAGCTTCCTCAGTTCTGCCAAAGTTGTGTCATGCCACTCACTAAGAATGAGGATTGCGGCACGAATGCTGACGGGAGCACGAACTTTGATTACTGCCAGTACTGTTACAAGGACGGCAAGTTCCTGCAGGACTGCTCAACAAGCAGATGCCTAAGCCGATGACAAGGGATGAATACGTCCAGATGATGCAAGGCTTCTTTCCCATGCTGAAACGGTGGAGAAAATGAAACGTTTTTTGTGCATAGGCATTGTGGCATGTGCCGCCTGCTTGACGGCATGGGCACAGGAGCAGGCAAGGATGCGCAGCAGCGAATGAAGAATTAGACAACTGTTAAACTTGTGTTAAACCCATTGTTGATACTTGACTCGTCCCTTAGGGCATACCATACTTTTGTGGTCGCTTAGCAAAATGTCGTACGATGATGAGTAAGAAAACAAAATTAAGAATCGGAGAGTTCTCAAGGCTGATGCAAGTTACTGTAAAGACTTTGCGTCACTATGAGCAGAAGGGATTACTCCTGCCTGACGAGGTGGACGAGTGGACGGGATATCGCTACTACAGCATCGACCAGATGCAGAAACTGCAAGCCATCCGCAATCTGCAACGGCTCGGATTCACACTGGACGAGATTAAGGAATTGTACCAAGACGATTCGCATACCCCCAGCATCCGCCAACTTGACACGAAGATCAAGGAAACGGAAGCGCGGTTGCAGCAACTGATAGCCCGTCGTGAACGACTGCTCGACTGGAGGAACTCTCGCAAAGAAATGAAGACAATGGAAAAATTCAGCATTCAGTCATTGCCAGAGATCATTGTGGCAAGTCATCGTGAACAAATCCCTAATTACGCTGCCCTGGGACCTTTGTGTGTCAATAAAATTGCTCCTGAGATGCAACGCTTGGGCTGCAAGTGCTCGCCTCCGGGTTACTGTTTCACCATCGAGCACAACAAGGAATACAAACCGACAGACATCGACATCGAGTATTGCGAACAGGTCGATGAAATGGGCATCAGCAGCGACATCATCCAGTTTAAACGCCTGCCAGCCATACCCAAGGCGCTCTGCATGAAGCATATCGGTCCCTATGAGCGTTTCTATGAGTCCTATACCCAAGCCTTCTGTTATTTGGAGGAGCAGGGCTACAAGATCGCTGGCCATCCCCGCACATGCTACGTTGATGGTGCATGGAATCAGGAAGACCCCGAAAAATGGCTCTCAATCATCCAAATCCCGATAGAATAATGATCAGTTATGAAGCTGTGTCATAATTCGCCTCAGGATTATTGATCGGCCTAACGGCCGAAAATTGAGCAAAATTATTGATAAAAATAAATATGATTTTTTTTGTTTTGATTTTTATACAGATTTTTGTTTAATTTCTCCATGCGAAGCACGGACATTAATACAGGCTTGAATTATGACACAGCCTCATAGAAAAGCCAAGCAGAAAACGACAGATGTGTGACTACAAGTATAAAACACTGCGAGAGAAGCCCGAGATAATGGAAGAAGCGGCAACTTGGTTCCATTCCAAGTGGCACGTGCCCCGTGAGGCCTATCTTGAATGTATGCTGGCTTACCTCAACTGCGATACTGAATATGGGTGGTATTTGTGCCTTGACCAGGACCGGATCATCGGCGGTTTAGGGGTGATTGAAAATGACATCCACGACAGGAAGGACTTGGCTCCCAATGTGTGCGCGGTCTATACCGATGAGGATTACCGTTGTCAAGGGATAGCGGGAAGGCTGCTTAATATGGCTGTCGAGGATTTGAGGACCAAAGGAATCTCTCCGGTTTACCTGTTGACAAACCATACCGGCTTTTATGAGCGATACGGTTGGGAATTCCTCTGTATGGCTCAAGGCGATGGTGAACCCTACCTTTCGAGAATGTACATACATCAATGAATCGTGACAATGATGGAAAATGAGAAAATAGTGTTGCGCCCGTGGCGTGAGAGCGATGCACAAGCACTCTATAAGTATGCTTCAGATCCTGATGTGGGACCTCGTGCTGGCTGGCCGCCACACAAAAGCGTAGAAGAGAGCCTGGAGATTATCCGCACGGTGTTCAATAACGATACTACTTGGGCGATTGTGTGGAAAGGTACAGGCGAAGCAATCGGGGCGATAGGCTATGGGCCCTCGTGCGATTGCAACCTGCCATCCCGCGATGGAGAGCCCATCGTGGGCTATTGGGTGGCAAAACCCTATTGGAACCAAGGCATTTGCACCGAGGCTTTGGGACTGATGCTTGACCACATCCGCAAAACGACTGTAATTCCGTCGCTCATCAGCGGACACTTTGTGGACAATCCTGCTTCAGGCCGAGTGATGGAGAAGTGCGGTTTTGTTCCAACAGGTGAGACCTGCATCGATGAGAACCAATACCAAGGAAAGGACAGACCGATTAGGGTGCTGAGGTTGGAATTAGATGTTTGATACCCTGTTGCAAACTTTTGAAATACAGGCATTTGTACTAGTTGAGTATATATGGCAATAACCATCGAGAGATTGCAACAGACGTTTAGTGAAGGCGGTGCCCAGGAAATCTACCAAGCAGTGAAGGCTGAGGGTGATTTTCTGGGTTTCGCCCGTCGCTATGTGTTTGATGAGGATTCCCGAGTGGCGAGGAATGCCCTGTGGGGACTGACCAAGGCCAACGACGAGGAGTTGTCCGCATTGCGTGTGATATTGGATGAACTGATTGACTTGGCCATGATGACCGACAACTCATCGGTCAGGCGCTTGACGCTCAACGTCATCGAGCGTCTGCCGATTGAGGAGGATGATTTGCGGGCGGATTTCCTGGACTTCTGCTTCGAGCATTTATTTAACCCCAATGAATTGCCTGGCATTCAGGCCGTTTGCGCGAAAGTCGCTTTCGGGATGTGCAAATTCCATCCCGAGTTGATGGATGAGTTGAAGCGCACCCTCGAAGGGATGGAAATCGACTATTACAAGCCCGCCGTGAAGAGTATCAGGAACAGGATTCTCAGCGGCAAGTACTGTTAAATTGGTTACGTTGAACACACAACCAATGAGACAGCAAAGAGGCTTATCTACACAAAATAACCATGAAAATATTTCTAATTTAAAAAATAGGATTAATTTTGCGCATAAATACAACTAAATATTGACTTTATTTAATCAAAAAAGGATAAATCATTATGAACAGAAACACAATCTGGCAATGGATGTGCTTATTCTTGGTATGTTTTTTCGTGGATTCTTGTGGTGTTGATATTCCCAAAGAAAAGCAGTCGTCCTTTGAGACGATGACCGTGAAAAAATCTGATATAGAAGTACCTGTGAAGTTCAGTGCCAAAATGAAAGGCCAGGCCGATGTGACCATCATGCCCCAGGTGAGCGGGCAGTTGATGAAGATTTATGTGACCGAGGGTCAACAGGTGAGCAAGGGGCAGGCCCTCTTTGCCATCGATTCTCGCAATGCTCAGCATGAATTGGAGTCGGCCCGAGCCAACCTTCAGGCGGCCCAAGCCAACCTCCAGGCGGCAATCTCTCAGGCCAACAGCGCCAAACTGGAGTATGAGAGTAACAAAAACCTGTATGAGAAAAAGATTGTCAGCAATTACATGCTGGAGAGTTCCTTGAACACCTACAAGCAGGCGCAGGCTACCGTCAGCCAGGCAAAGGCATCGGTCAGCCAGGCACAAGCCGCTGTGAATCGCGCCAAAGTGAACCTCGGCTTCTGCACAATTAAATCTCCCGTATCAGGCGTTATAGGTGAGATTACGGTTTATGCCGGCGACCAGGTGACTCCGATGACGCAATTGACCATTGTCAGCGGCAACCAGAAGATGGAGGCCGAATTCTCGCTTCCCGAGTCTGTCCTCGAGGCGGGAGTGTCGTCGGGCTATACCCAGACCGACAAGGCCAGAAACATTGCCAACCTGCCCGACGTGACGTTCGTCATGAAGAACGGTACCGAGTATCCCATCAAGGGACGCATCTCGACCTTGACTGGCGTGGTGAACGCTACAACCGGTTCGCTGGCATGCAAAGCCACTTTCCCCAACCCCGATGGTATTTTGTACTCAGGTATTCAGGGCACTGTTGTGCTGCCCTATAGCCGCCATGATGTGATGGTCATTCCCCAGACTGCTGTCGTGCGTCTGCAGGACAAATCCCTGGTCTACAAGGTGAAGTCCGACAGCACGGCTACTGCCGTCACCGTGATGACGACCGATGCCGGCAACGGTAAGGATGTCATCGTGACCGAGGGCCTGAATGTCGGCGACCGCATCGTGACCGTCGGTGCCAACAATGTGCAGGAAGGACAGCGTGTCCTGTTCCCGGCTGAACCCAAAAAAGAAAAATAAATCATGAAGAACAACATCTTCATCAACCGATACGTGATGGCGTGCGCGATAGCGATTGTCTTCACGCTGGTGGGCGTGATCTGCATGAGCACATTGCCCATCGAACAGTATCCCAACATTGCCCCGCCCACGGTGCGCGTCTCGACCTCTTATACAGGTGCCGACGCCAACACCATCATGAAGGCGGTGGTGCAGCCGCTCGAAGAGAACATCAACGGTGTGCCGGGCATGACCTATATCACCAGTTCGGCATCGGCATCGGGCGATGTCTCGATCCAGGTCTTTTTTGAGCAGGGTACCGACCCTGACCTGGCTGCTGTGAACGTGCAGAACCGCGTCAGCCGCGCTACTGCCCTGCTGCCGTCCGAGGTGACGAAGGTGGGCGTGCAGGTGATGAAACAGCAGAGTAATATCCTGCACATCGGCGCCCTGAAAAGTGTGGACGGCAAGTACGATACCGACTTCATCGCCAACTATATCGATATCAACATCAAGCCCCGACTGATGCGCATCACCGGTGTGGGTGACGTGATAGCGCTGGGTAACACCTATGCCCTGCGCATCTGGCTCAAGCCCGATGTCATGGCACAGTACGGGCTGGAACCTAACGACGTGTTCGCCGCCATCGGAGGCCAGAGTTTCGTCGCTGCCACAGGTTCGCTGGGCGAGCAGTCCGAGAATGCCTACCAGTACTCGATGGAGTACAAGGGTACACTCAAGACCGTCGAGGAGTTCAACGAGATTGTGTTGCGCACCACCGACGGCGGTCACCTGTTGCACCTGAGCGACGTGGCCGAGGTCGAGATTGGAGCCGTGAGCTATAACTTCACGTCCAACATCGACGGCCAGCCGGGTACCATCTACATGGTGTTCCAGGCCCCGGGCGCCAACGCTACTGAGGTGAACGCCCGCATTGCCAAGCTCTATGAGGAACTGAAGCCGACGATGCCCGCCGGACTGGAGTTCGAGATTCTGGAGACCAGTGATGACTTCCTCTTTGCCGCCATCCACAATGTGGTGGAAACCCTGGTCATCGCTATCATCCTGGTGATTCTTGTGGTCTATTTCTTCCTGCAGAATTTCAAGGCAACGGTAATCCCCTCGCTGTCGATCATCGTGTCGCTGCTGGGAACGTTTGCTATTGTGAAACTGGCAGGTTTCTCGTTGAATATCTTGACGCTATTCGCACTGGTGCTGGCCATCGGTACGGTGGTTGATGATGCCATTGTCGTCGTCGAGGCGGTGATGGCCAAAATGGAGGGGGGCATCACCGATGCCCGCCGCGCCACCCGTGAGGCCATGAGCGACGTGTCGGTAGCGGTCATCTCCTGTACGCTGGTATTCATGGCCGTGTTCATCCCTGTGGCCTTCATGCCTGGCACATCGGGCTCGTTCTTCACGCAGTTTGGTGTCACGCTGGCGTCGGCGGTGGGTCTGTCGTGTGTGTCGGCCCTGACGCTGTGTCCCGCCCTGTGTGCTATCATGTTGCGTTACTCCAAGGGAAACAAGGAGAAGAAGAACCTGGACTACTACATTACCAAGGCCTATACCGCCAGCTACAACGCTATCCTCAAGAAGTACAAGAAGAGCGTGGGCGGCTTCATCAAGCGCCCGAAATTGGCATGGCTGCTGCTTGCCGTCACGGCCGTATTGCTCGTCTTCTTCATGCGCGGCCTGCCGTCAGGTCTGGTGCCGCAGGAGGACCAGGGTGTGTTCTTTGCCGAGGTGCGTGCCCCTGAAGGCAGTACCCTGCATGAGACACAGGAGATTGTCAAGAAAGTGGAGGAGAAGGTGAAGAAGATTCCCGAACTGGAAAACTATGCTGTGGTCAGTGGCTACGGTATTATGTCTGGACGCTCGAGCAGTTGCTACGCCACGCTCATCATCCGCCTGAAGAATTGGGACGACCGCCCCGGCATGAATCACAATATCATGTTGGTGTATGGACGATTCGCCATGGATTGCAAGGAAATCAAGAACGCCTTAGTTATCCCCTTCCAGATGCCTCAGGTGCCGGGCTACGGTTCAAACAACAGCGTGAACCTGGTGCTGCAGGACATGCAGGACCGATCCATGTCGGATTTCAATGCCGATGCTAACAAGTTCCTGGCGAAACTCAACGAACGGCCTGAAATTATGATGGCGATGTCCACCTACTCGGAACGTTTCCCGAAGTATCAGGTCAACATCGATGCGGCGCAGTGTGACCGTGCCGGTGTGACGCCTGCTGCAGTGCTCCGCACGTTGGGCGCTTATTGTGGCGGCTCCTATGTGGGCAACTTCAACCAGTACGGCAAGGTGTATCGCATCATGGCCAACGCCGCACCCGAGTATCGCCTTGACCCCTCGTCGCTCAACAATATCTTCGTCCGCGTGCAAGGCGGCAAGATGGCTCCGATATCGGAGTTTGTCACCTTGAAAGAAATCATCGGCTCGGCTTCGGTCGATCACTTCAACCTGTTCCAGAGCATCACTTGCGCTGTGATGTCGGCCAGCGGATTCTCGGAGGGTGATGCCCACAAGGCCATTGCCGAAGTATTCAAGCAGGAGATGCCCAACGGATACAGTTACGAATATGGTGGTATGTCACGCGAGGTGGAGGAGACTGCAGGGTCTAATGCCACGGCCCTGATTTATGTCATCTGCGTCATCCTCATCTACCTCATCCTGGCTTCATTGTACAACTCGTGGTTCACGCCACTGGCCGTGCTGTTAAGCGTGCCTTTCGGCTTGATGGGCTCGTTTGGCGCCATCTGGCTCGTCTCGCTGCTCCACCTGCCGGGCATGGAGAACAACATCTACCTGCAGACGGGTGTCATCATGCTGATCGGTCTGTTGGCCAAGACGGCCATCCTGATTACCGAGTTTGCCTCGGAGCGCCGTGCCCAGGGCATGAGCATCCGCGATGCGGCATTTGCCGCTTGCGAGGAGCGTCTGCGTCCCATTCTGATGACCGTTGTCACGATGATTGCGGGTATGATACCGCTCATCATCGCCGGTGGTGCCGGAGCCAACGGTAACCGTGTGCTCGCCCTTGGCGTCACAGCCGGTATGGCCGTCGGCACAATCGCTCTGCTCTATGTGGTACCCGTGTTCTTCATGTTCTTCCAGCGGTTGCATGAAAAGTTCCAGGGCGGGGCTACAGATCAAGCTATCGAACCAGTAACTAACGACGTGGTGATTGAAAAGTGAAAAAGCGTATGAAGAAATCCATCAAAATCATAGTCTTGTGTGTGGCGGCCCTATCTCTCGGTAGCTGTAACGCCATCAAGAGTTTACACAGCGAGTATCAGTCCCAAGTGACGATTCCCGCCGACGTGTTTGGCGAAAATGTCAGCGTGACTGGCGACAGCACCTCGATTGCCGAATTGTCATGGCGTGAGTTTTTCACCGACCCGTTGCTGCAAAAACTCATCGAAACGGCCCTCGAGCGCAACACCGACCTCAACTCGGCCCGTATCGCCATCCAGCAGTCCGAGGCGTCGCTGGCGGCCGCCAAGCAGGCCTTTTTCCCGTCGGTAAATTTCTCGCCTTCGGCATCCATTTCCTCGTTTGGCGGCAGTTCCCCTTCCAAGACCTATAACCTGCCGTTGCAGGTCAACTGGGATATTGACGCTTTTGGTACCATCAAGAGCAAAAAGCGCAAGGCTGAGATCGCTGTCATACAGGCCCAAACCCGTGAGCAGGCCATCCATGCCAACCTCGTCTCGGCAGTGGCACAGCAGTACAGCACCCTGCTCCTACTCGACCAGCAGTTGGAAATCCTCTTGGCTACCGATAGCCTGTGGAATATCTCGCTGGAAACCCAGAAGATCCTGTGGGAAAACGGCAAGTCCTATTCCACGGCCGTCAACCAGATGGAGTCATCCTACCTGGGCGTGAAAACATCGATCGTTGACACGCGCAACAACATCCGCCAGATGGAAACTGACATCTGCCGCCTGTTGGCGATACCGCCGCAGCACATTGAGCGCAGCCATTTGGGTAGCTACACCTTGCCTCGACGTTTTGAGTCGGGCGTGTCGGCAATGCTGTTGCAGAACCGCCCCGACATCAAGTTGGCCGACCTTGCCATGGCCGAGGCCTTCTACAACACCCAGGCGGCCCGTGCAGCCTTCTATCCATCACTCAGCCTTCAGGGATTGGCAGGATGGACCAATAGTGCCGGCGCCGGTGTCGTCAATCCTGGCAAGATTTTGCTCAATGCCGTTGCATCGCTGGCTCAGCCCATCTATGCCCAAGGCAAATTGAAAGCTAACCTGAAAATCAACCAGCTGGCACAGGAAGACCTGATGAACCGCTATGTGCAGACCGTTATCGAGGCCGGCTGCGAGGTGAATGATGCGCTGGCCGATTGCCAGGCTGCGGTGGAGAAGCATGGCTATTTTCATCGCCAAGTGGCTGTCTTGAAGGAAGCCTACAAGGGAACCCATGAACTCATGGACAACGGCAAGGCCAGCTACCTTGAGGTGCTCACGGCTCAGGAAACCCTGCTGAATGCCCAGCTCAACGAGGCCACTAACATGTACAATGGCGCCATGGGCATCATCGCCCTGTACATTGCCCTTGGCGGTGCCACACGATAGTTAGAAGTTAGGAGTTAGGAGTTAGGAGTGGCTTTTGAGGATTAGGACTAAAAGACAAAAAAGACGATAAAATGAGACACTTTGTATATGCCATATTGGCCATTTGTGCCGTGACGTTGCTCTCGTCATGTGATCACGAGGAGCCTGTCAACCCCATCAAGCCCCTGGGGGAACGCACAGTACTGTTGGTGACCTCCAGCGGCGAGATTTATGACCAGAACGGCGACTTGGTCACGCAATTGCCCAACTGTACCTTTGCCTCAGAAATCATTTCCGACGGTGATGATTACTTTGTTGGCGGAGTGCAGTCCAAGGGACGCGTGGGTTACTGGAAAAACGGCAAGTGGAACACCCTGCACGTCGATTTTATCGATGACGTGGACCATTGGACCTATGGCATCGGCAAGTGGGACTATTACATCTACCTGCTGGACATCCCCAATGTGTTGAAGAACAGTGGCATCTTCCCCCTTGATGACTACCAGCACTTCATTCCTGCCAATCATGCACTTCGTGTGACCGAAGGCATGTGTTATGTCATCGGTTATGAAGAGACGAACGCAGAGGCACGGTATGTTCCTGTGCTGTACAGCAATCGCAGCAAGGATACTTACAAGAAGGAATACCTGCCCATGCCTGCAGGGGCCATGACGGGCGAGTGTAAAGCCATCTATGCCTATGACCGCGACCACACCGTTATCGGCGGCATCATCGACCGCAAGCCTGCAGTATGGGTCGATAAGCAGTACCGTATTTATGACATTAGCTGTCCTGAACTGTTGGAAGAAGGCACTTACCCAATTGGACGCATCGAAGCCATCACGATGTGTAACGGCCACATCTATGCTGCCGGCTTTGAATACAACGAGAAGCAAGAACTCACCGCTACGGTATGGACCGACGGCATTCCCTCCCATTATCAGGCACACGAGAGTGATGAGAACTCCTCACAAGCCATAGAAATCTACAGCTATGGCGGTGACGTGTATCTGCTTACCCGAGAGTATGACACTGAAAGCAGGAACCTGATGACTTATCTGTGGCTCAACGGCCACATCATCAGGTCTTATACTGATATCGAAGTATCAGGATTAACAGTATTGTAATAATAACATCTTAATCATATTGACAATGAAATTCAGGAGAACCATATTCCTTGCTGTGTTGTTAATGGTCGGCCTACCGTTAATGGGCCAGATTGTTACATCAAAAAAAGGCGTGGAGCACAAAATCGATGTGGACAGCGTTATTAACGACTTTGACAGTCGGCCGGCCTTTGGCATCTATAAGGACACCTACTTCGTGGGTGGTACGGCATTGAACACCAAGCCCACCGAGTTCAACAGCGACGTGAAGTTCCAAATCAGTTTCCGCCACAGGCTCACCAAGTCCATCCTGCCCTTGCACAGCCACCTGTTCTTGCAATACTCACAGAAGGCAATTTGGAACGTGTTTGAGGAGTCGTTGCCTTTCCACGACCTGAACTTCAATCCCGGCATCGGTATTCAGAATCTGGTTGTGTATAATGGTAAACTTGTGGGTAATGGCACAATCATGCTCGAACATGAGTCCAACGGGCGTGACGGCGAGGCCTCGCGCAGTTGGAATAAGGTTTCGATCAGTTATGCTGCAATTATTGACCCTCGGCTGGAGGTGTATGCCAAGACATGGATTCCCATCATCGACGGTCAGCAGAACAAAGACATCCTCAAGTACTGCGGTATCTTCCAGGCTGGTACACAGTTTATCTCGGCCGACAGGCGTTGGGTGGCCGATATCACCTTTGTGAAACGCCAGGGATGGAACCTCAACTTCAATACAATCCTTAATGTTGGATTCCGCTTCAGCAAGAGGGATAACCAGTACCTGATGCTGCACTTCTATGACGGCTACGGCGAGAACCTGCTCGACTACAACAAGTACCACTGCCGCCTGCGCATCGGCCTCTTAATCCGCCCGAATTTCTTCAGCGACTTCTAACACCCTCAAAGAATTAAGGGGAAATCTATATTATAAAAAATGGGCCTGGCTGGGGGTGATTCCAGTCGGGCCCGTTTGTTGTTGAGCAGGTAGTCGGTTTACTTGGCGGCGGCGAGGAGTTCGGGGGTCAAAGTGGGCATGGCGCCGTTCTGGGTGCAGACGTAGGCGCTCACCTCTACTGCAAGTTTGTGGGCCTCATGAATGGGTTTGCCTGCCAGGATGGCGGCACAGAAGGAGCCTGTGAACGAGTCACCGGCGCCAACGGTATCAGCCACCTCAACCTTGGGAGTTGCCTGGAAGGACATCTCGCCGGGCTTGAACACATAGGAACCGTTGGTGCCACAGGTGAGTACCAACATGTCGAGATTGTACTTGCCCAGTATGAGCCAGCACTTGTTCTCCATGTCAAGACCAGGATAACCAAACATGCGACCAATGATTACCAACTCCTCATCGTTGATTTTAAGGACATTGCAACGGCGCAATGACTCTTGAATGATTTCCTTGTTGTAGAACTGCTGACGGAGGTTGATGTCAAAGATCTTCATGCAGTCGTCAGGAGTAGCATCCAAGAAACGGTGGATGTTCTTGCGCGACACGACATTGCGCTGAGCCAGTGAGCCGTAGCACACGGCGCGGCAGTTCTGTGCAATCTCCTCAATCTCGGGCGTGAAGGGGATATTGTCCCATGCCACATTTTCCTTGATGTCATAGGTGGGAATACCCTGCTCATCAAGGGTCACCTGCACGGTGCCGGTGGGATAGGGCACGCGAGGCATGAGGTACTTGAGGCCATGTTCCTCGAGGGCCTCGATGGTCTCCTCGGCGAGTTTGTCCTCGCCCAGTGCACTGATGGCGATAGCGTTGTCACTGCCCAGGAACTGCCCGGCATGATAGGCGAAGTTGGCGGGGGCACCACCCAGTTTCTTACCTTCGGGGAGGACATCCCACAGGGCCTCGCCCAGGCCCACTACATAACGTTTATCCATTTTAGTCCTTAGTTTTTAGTCCTTAGTTTTTAGTTGCGGGATTGAGTTGCTTGATGTAGGTGAACAGGTAGATGACACCGATGGCCATCACTGCTACAGCACCTGCCTGGCCCACAGCGTCGCTGGCGAAGCCCATGAGCAGCGGGAAAATGGTACCGCCGAACAGACCCATGATCATCAGGCCGGACACCTCGTTCTGCTTCTTGGGCATCGACTCGAGAGCCGTGGCAAAGCACATGGAGAATACGTTGGAGTTACCGTAACCAACCAATGCGATAGCGGTGTACAGGATCCACTTCTCGTGGCCGAAGAACAGGCCGCACATCGACAGGGCCATCATGATGACGCTGATGATGAAGAACGTTCTCATCTTGAGCACGCGCAGGAAGAACGAACCGGTCAAGCAGCCGATGGTACGGAAGATGAAGTACAGCGAGGTGGCAAATGCGGCCTCGTTCAAGGACATGCCCAGACGCTCCATGAGAATCTTGGGGGCCGTGGTGTTAGTACCCACGTCGATACCCACATGGCACATAATGCCCAGGAATGAAAGCAGCACGATGGGCTCACCGAGGAGCTTGAAGCACTCCACAAAGGTCGAAGGCTTGCCCTCGATTTTCTCTTCGTGGATGGGGGTTACTCCTAACAAGACAGCCGAGAACGTGCCTACTACAAAGTAGATGGCGAACAGCACGCGCCAGTCGAGTCCCAGGCTGGGAATCACCGCCGTGGCACCCCACATGGCCAAATAAGGCGCGAGGAACGAGGCGATGGCCTTGATGAACTGGCCGAAGGTGAGCGTCGATGCCAGGTTGCCGCCACCCATCACGGTCGATACCAGCGGGTTAAGCGAGGTCTGCATCAGCGCATTACCGATACCCAACAGCGAGAAGGCGATGAGCATCACAGCAAAACTGTTGCCGAACAAGGGAATCATCAGCGAAAGAATCGTCACTGCCAACGACAGGAGCACCGTCTTCTTACGGCCGATCTTGTTCATCAGCATGCCCGTGGGAACGCTGAAGATGAGGAACCAGAAGAACACCAGCGAGGGGAAGATGTTGGCCACCGAGTCGGTGAGCTGGAGGTCTTCTTTCACATAGTTGGAGGCGATACCCACGAGGTCAACGAAGCCCATGCAGAAGAAGCACAGCATGACCGAGATGATCGCGATTTTATTCGTCTTTGCCATTATTATATCTAGTTTTAAGTTGTTAGTTGTTAGTTTTTAGTAAGGTTACCATTGCCTTAAAAGCTAACAGCTATAGGCTAATAGTTGATCTGGTAAATCGTGGCCTTGCCGCCCTTGACCTTGAGGTTGGTGTAGGGTGCGGTGGGGAACACGAGATTGGTCATCGCCATCTTGCCGTCGGAGTCAAAGGCCTCGATGCTGCAGCGGTCAACGAAGATGCGCAGCTGCTTGATGGCACCGTGGGTAGGGGCGACGGTCACAACGGGGAATGCCTCGCTGAAGGAAGCGTCACCACTGGCCGTGCGGTCCATCGCAAACGTCTGCTTGGCTGCATCATAGGTCATCACCACCTGCTCGCCATTGGCGTTGGACAGGGTCAATTCCATCGAGTTTTTCACATCCACAACGATTTCGCAGGTCTCGGTCGGCTTCTTCACCTTGGCACCGCGTGCTGCGAGCATCTCGGGTGAGGGCTTCACGCTCACGTAGGACTCTTCGCCGTCGGTGAACAGGCCCAGGTCGCGGGGAATTGAGTTGGCGCTGCGGAACTGACGGGTGGGCACCTGGTTGGCATACTGCCAGTTAGACATCCACGCGATTACCACATGGCGACCAGCGGGTGCGTTATAGAACGATACCGTGGCATAGTGGTCCTTGCCGTAGTCCATCCACTTGGTGACCTTGGGCATCGACTCACAGGTGAACTTGTGGCCGTCGAAGTCGCCCACAAAGTACTGCGTTGCCGAACCGCCGAAGGGACCGCCGGGGTTGATGTTGCACAGCAACACCCACTTGCCGTCGATTTTCATCAGGTCGGGGCACTCCCACACGCCACCGTGGTTACCGTATTCCTTGCCGAAGGAACTCTCATATTTCCAGGTCTTCAGGTCCTTGGAACTGTAGATGTTCATCTCCTGGCCAGCGGCGAGAATCATGTTCCACGCGTTGATATCGCTGTTCCAGAAGGGGTTCGGGTCGCGGAAGTCGGGCACATCGCTTGTCAACACGGGGTTGCCCTCATATTTCTCGAACGTCATGCCGTTGTCGTGCGAAACGGCGATAGACTGCGTCTGGTTCTGCCCAGCGCTGGTGTAGATGGCCACCACGTCGTTGCCGTTGGTCACACAGGAGCCCGAGAAGATGGTACCCAGGGCATCAGGCTCGATGGCGATGGGCTGGTGGGTCCAGTGGATCAGGTCGGTCGAGGTGGAGTGTCCCCATGTCATGTTCTCCCACTGCGATCCGTAGGGGTTGAGCTGGTAGTACAGGTGCCATACACCATCCTTGTAGAACATACCGTTGGGGTCGTTCATCCAGCCATAGGCGGGGGTGTGGTGATAGGCGGGGCGGAAACGCTCACGGTTGCTGTCGTCGAACGTGTCGGTCACCCGCATCTCACGCCAGCAGACAAAGTCCTTGACGGCACCAGTGGTGCGGCGGTCGCCATGGAAAGAGATGTCAACCAGCACCTTCTTGTTGCCAAATCGCTGAATGTCGAGAGGCACATAGTAGTCCACCTTGTCCACAGCGAAGCGCACATTGAGGGTCTGCACCTGCTCGTTGTCCACGATAACGCGCACGTAGGCGTTCTCCTCCTTTTCCTGCACGGGCAGCAACAGGTACTTGCCCGTAGCATCAACCCGCAGCATGGCGTGGTTTTCGCTCAACATCTGGGGGGCCAGTGCCGTGGCCGAGAAGGCCACGAGCACTGCCGCCAGAATTGTTAATAATTTGTTCATGATAGTAAAGGTTCTAAATATTACCGTTTACTGGAACACTTTCAGGTCCGAAATGGTGATCTTGCCACCATAGTTGTTGATACTCCAGCAATTCTTCTGGATACCGTAGATGCGGTTGGTGTAGGCGCAAACGTCGTTGATGTACATCACCATCACCGAGTTGTCGGTGTAGATGTTGATGTGGTAAACGTTGTCGGCAGGGCGCTCGAACCAATAGCCATCGATACCCTCGATGAAGCCCTTACCGGCAGTACCCTCCTGCTCGAAGTTCACCTTGCGGTGGTTCTCATCCTCGGGGTTGACCATCATCGTGTAATAACGGTCGCTGTCGGTACCACGCACCAGCGAGATGCCGTGCTGGTTCCCAGGCGGTTGTACAGCACATAGGCGTCGTCACCCGAGAGGGTGCCGTTGACACCGCTCATCTGAGCACCGCTGCTGGCCATCACCTTGACGGTCTGCTCCTTGTTGAACTTAGCAGCGATAGCAGGCACCTCGCCCACGGTGAGCGTACCGTCGGCATGCTGGATGATCTTGTGGCATACCAGCGCACCCGACCAGTTGGGCTCGCCACCGGCTCCCACGTTGACGTTCTTGTCGTGGATGGTGTTACCCGTGCGGTAGGGGCACCAACCCCAGATGTAGCGGTCCTGACCGTTGCTAGCCGTCTTGCCGGCATAGAAAGCGCGAGTGTCGAGCACGCCCTCATGACCGTCGCGGGGCCAGTTGGCACCGGGATCGTTGAAGCAAGCCTTCAGAGCCTCCCAAGTGGGAGCCATCATGTACTTCACCTTGCGGCTCCATGAGGCACGGTAACCCTCACTGTAAATGAGGTACCAGTGGTTACCCATCTTGAAGATGTCGGGGCACTCACACATGCGGTCCCAGATCATGGGGAAGTTGCCGACGTGTTCCCACACCTTCAGGTCGCTCGACTTGAACTCGGCAAACTTCAGGTTGCTGGAGATGACCATGTGGTAAAGGCCGTCGTCGGCAACAAAAATCTGCGGGTCGCGGAAGTCGTTGTCAGAGTAGCCGTAGGTCGAGCCCTTCAGCATCCACAAGGCGTCCTTGTTCCAGTCCTTGAAGTCGGTCGAGGTAGCCCTCATCACAGCCTCGCGGCCATAACGGTCATGTCCTGTGTAATATATATAGTATAATCCATCCTTCTCATTATATACACAGCAGCCTGTACCCAGTGCAGCATCCTGCTCGTCGGGAGAGGTGCCGGTGGGCAATACCTCGCCCAGTGACTGATAGTTGGCGCCATCAACGGTCGACACGCCCCAGAAGGGGTGGTAGTTGAAAGCGGCGTTGTTGTCAAACTCCTGCAGGTAGAGCACCTTGAAGTGGCCAGCCTTAGTGTCGTAGAAAGGCATCGGGTCACCGCAACGGCCAATTCCGGGATTGTAGTAGGTCTGGAAACCAGCCTCGTCCACCGAGTTGAAGAAAGCGGTTGTGCCGTCCCAGTCCTTAGAAGGGTCGGGGCCGAACTTCTCCTCGCTGCATGCCGACGAAGCGACCATAAAGCAACACAGCAGCAATGCGCTGAAAATATTCTTGTACTGTTTCATGAGTCAATTACTTGGTTAAATAGTTGATAGCATTCTTGGTCATAATCTCAATGTTCTTGTGGAACTTCTCGGTGTAGCCGGCCTCGTAGGTATAGGAATACCAGTCGTAGCAGCCCGAACCGACGCAGATGATGCCTCCCTTGCCGTCGTGAGCAGGATACTCCCAGAGCACGATAGCGCCATCGCCACCTACGCCGAGAACCCTACCGCCGGTGCGGCCGGTCCAAACGTCATAGTTGTCATAGCCACCCCAGTCGGTACCGATGTGGTACTGGGCGGTGGAGTTGGTGATGTGGTAACCGGCATCGGTGCAGTAAACCTCGTTGGGGTTATCACCGGTCACGAGATTCTGATAGATGGCATGATCATTCTGACCGTCAAAGATGCGGAATGTCCACGGGCCGCCGCACAACTCGGCATAGGCCTCGTCCTGACCCCAGCAGTTGTTGGGCGTCGTCCACTCGTCGTCACCGGTAGTGCCGATGAACGAGGGCAGGTTAACGGCATAGCGGGTGAGCAGCAATGCACCGCCGTTCTCGTAGAAGTGGCGCAGCTCGTTCAGCGTGCTCATGGCGTCGGTAGCCTTGGCGACAAAGTTGTCATGGCCATCAACACCACCGTCAACGTGCCAGTGCCACCAGATGAGCTTGCACTCCGACAGGTCGAGCGTGCCAGCGCGCAGGTCGGCAAACGAAGCGTACAGCGAGCTCTCAACATTGCCCAGCATCCACTGGCAAGCAGCCTGAGCCTCAGGATCCAGTTCGCTCATCGTGGGAGCCGAACCCAGGAAGAGGGCCTTGGGCTTGCTGATGGCGATAACCTTAACAGTATAGGTGCTTTCGGCAGAGTTGTTCTTCACTGTATAGGTAACGGGGTTAGAGAAGTCCTGAGCCACACCCGATGACGGGCTGATCGTAGCATTCTGGCTATAGGTAATGGTGGGTACCAGGTTGGTGATGTCGAGCGTTGCGGGAATATAGACAACAATCGACTTGGTCTCCTGGTCGATGCTACCCGTATAGATGTCGTTGATCACGAACGAGGTGATGCGGGCCTCGTCGTGGAGAACCGACAGGGTCCAGTCCATAAAGACGTCACCGTTCTTGACATGCAGCACCTTGGCGGCATCCATGTTGATGGTTTCGCCCTGGCGAACGTTGCACACGGCGCCATCCGACATCTTGAGTGATGTGATCGTCATGGACGATGTCTCATACACCTCGGGCAGACGAACGAGGATGGAGCGTGAAGGCAAGTCGATGATTCCCTCGAAGTTGTCCAGGGAGAGCTGATCAATCATGCAGTTACCCGACAACTTCAGGTCACTGATGTTATCATCAGAGCACGAGCTGAGCATTGGGGCGAGCCCGCAGCAAGCAAGACATGCACAGAATATATATAATATCTTCGCTTTCATAATCATTGTTATTTTATTCTTCGGAATTTAACTATGTTGCTGTGATTACCAGTTGCCAATGTTCTGCGTGTAATGGCCGTTGGAGGCCGAAATCTGGCTGAACGGGATAGGCAGGTATTCGTCCTTGTTGGCGGTGAAATGGGCGGCACTGTAGATAGCGCAGTTGCCGATCTCCTCGGAGTAGTACTTGTTGAGTACCGTGGCGGCATCACCCCAGCGCACGAGGTCGAAGAAACGCTCGCTCTCCATACCCATTTCCAGACGGCGTTCCATCTTCACAATCTTCACGGCCTCGTCCTTGGAATAGCTGCCGCGATAGTTGCTGACGAAAATCTTCACGCCATAGAGGCTGGGATAGCTGGAAATCATCTGGGTGCTGGAGGCAGCACGTGAGCGCAGCTGGTTCACGAGGCTGATGGCCTGGTCGGCCTGACCCAACTGGGCATAGGCCTCGGCACGCATCAGCAGCACGTCGGCATAGCGGAAGACGATACGGTTCATCGAGCTGGCCCAATAAGAACCCTTAATGAGGTAGCTGCCGATGAGGGCGGGGTCTACGTTATGCTTGAGGGATACATAGTAGCCGTACAGACCGTTGCTGCGGCTCCAGATGCTGGTCTCCTCCATCATGTAGTTGCGGTTGAACATGTAGGGCAGGCCAGGCATACCCACGGTGAGGAACAGGCGCGGGTCGGCATTGTCGGCGTTCAAGTCAAAGTCCTTCTCATTGAAGTTGTCGAGCAAGGGCAGACCATCGGCACCAGTGTGATAGGCATTCACCAGGTTCTGCGAGGGCTTGTAGAAGTCGCAACCACCGTCGGTAGCACCGGGAATGTTGGGCGGAATCAAACCGTAGCTCCAGTTCAGGTTACCATAGGTCGAACCATCGTTGCGGGAGTACTGGATAGCCCAGATGCTCTCGATGCCGTTCTCATACTCTTCCTCGGGACGGAAGTTGTTGTGGATGTCATCTTCCAGGCCGTAGTTGGCATACAGAGCAGGATTGGTGAACTCGATGACCTTCTCCAGGTCGCCCTGGTTGATGCTCGTCACCTGGTTGCTCTTGGCATCATCCTGACGATAGGCCTTGTAGAGATAAACCTTGGCCAGGAAGGCGGCTGCGGCAGCACGGGTGGGACGGCCCTTGTCCTGCTGAACAACGGGCAGGGTGTTATAGGCTTCCATCAGGTCGTTGATGATGAGCTGCCAGCCCTCGTCGTTGGTGTACTGCGTGTTCGACAGTGCGTTGTATTCGTCATAGGTTAAGTTCTCGTTGATGACAAAGGGGATGTTCTTGTACAGGCGCTTGAGCAGGAAGTGGCCGTAGGCACGCAAGAACTTCATCTCGGCCAGGCGCTGTCCCTTCATGGCGTAGCTGTCGTCGGTCTCGTTGAGCAGGGCAATGGCACTGTTCACGCGCGACAGGCTGTTGTACAACCTTACCCACATATCATTAATGTTCCAGTTGGTGGTGAGTACACCCTGCTGGATTTCAAGCTGATGGAACACGTCACCGTCGCTGGTACCGTTGCCACCCTTATAGGCGTCATCACTACGGACGTCGAAGTTCCACATCGAGAATGATGAATTGATGTCCTCGGCCGAGGTGAAGATGGCGTAGGCCGAGATGGCCATAGCCTCGGCATTCTCGGGCGACTTTACCTGCTCGTCACTGAGTGTGGCTTGAGGCTTGTGTTCATCGAGAAAATCATCACAAGACGTAAACAGAGTGGTGGCACTGCAGCAAACCAGACCGACACACAATATATTGAATATCTTTTTCATAGTGAATCCTGAATTTTAGAATGAAACATTGAGACCATAGGTGACATTGAGGGGGATAGGATAGCCGAAGTTGGGATTCTCGGGATCCACACCGGTAAATGACTTGCTCTTGATGGTCAGCAGATTCTGGGCAGATACATACATGCGCAGGCGGGCGATATGCAACTTGTCGCACACGCTGCTGCCAAAATTGTAACCCAGCTGGATGTTACGCATCTTGGCGAAGGAACCATTCTCCACAAAGTAGCTGCTCACACGCTTCTCGTTGTTGTTGTCCATCGTGCTGACAGCGGGGATGTTGGAGTTGGGATTATTGGGGGTCCATGCGTCAAGCAAGCGGCGACCCTTGTTCAGGTTGGTGATATTCAAGCCGGCCCACAGGTCGGTCTCGCGCTTCAGGTCGCTGATAACGTCAACGCCCTGTACGCCCTGCCAGAACATGGTGAAGTCAAAGTTCTTGTATTCAAGATAGATGTTCAGACCCCAAGTGAAGTCGGGCACGGGAGAGTAGATCCACTTCTGGTCCTTCTCGTTGATGACGCCGTCCCCGTTCAGGTCTTTCCAGCGGATGCGGCCCAGGCCTGCACCATTCTGTGCGGCATGGTTGGCGATCTCGTCCTGGCTCTTGAAGATGCCGTCATATACATAGCCCACCTGGGCGCCCATGGGATGTCCCACAATGCTCTCGACGCCGTTACCGCCGAAGGTGCCGGCTGCTGCCAGCGTCTCGGGGAGCTTGGTCACCTTGTTGCGGTAGGTGCCGATGTTGCCGGCGATGTCATACTGGAAATCGCCCACGCTGCCGCGGTAGCCCACGTTCAGCTCGATACCCTTATTGGTCATCTCACCAGCATTGATCCACTGGCTGCTGCCCTCACCCATTACACCGATGCCGGGCATGTAAACCAGAATGTCGGTGGTCTTCTTGTAGTACCACTCAAACGAGCCATAGAGCGCGTTGCGCAGCAGGCCGAAGTCAAAACCGAGGTTGGTCTGAGTCGTGGTTTCCCACTTGAGGTTATCGTTGCCCAACTGGTTGCGCTTGAAACCGCTGGGGAGCGTCTGGCCGCCATTGGTACCGGCGATGTCGTAGCTGGTACCGTAGCTCTGGCCACCGAAACCGGCCTCACCATAGTTGCTCTCGAAGATGGTGTAGCGGGCAATGTTGGAAATCTCCTGGTTACCGGTCTGTCCCCAAGATGCGCGCAGCTTGAGGTTGTCGAGCCACTCCATGCGCTTCATGAAGGGCTCCTCGCTGATGCGCCAACCGAGGCTGACCGAGGGGAAGGTACCGTAGCGGTTGTTGCGGCCGAAGCGGCTCGAACCGTCGTAACGCATGGTCACGCTGGCCAGATAACGGTCGGCGTAGGTGTAATTCACCTTGCCGAAGAATGATACCAGCGTGTAACCCTCGCCAGAGCCGTAGGCCTCGGCCTCGCCGACTGCTGCGTTGGGCCACATGTAATCGGGATTCAGGACAGCAAAGTCGTAGGCCTTGCCGCTGAGCCATGAGTCATCCTCACGGTTGAGCTCGGTACCGATCATGATGTCGCCACGATGGTTGCCGCGCTCCATGTTGTAGGTAGCGATAGCGTTCCACATCCACTTGGTCCAGTGCTCCTGCTTGGCCTCGACGGCATTGGTCGAATTGGCCACGGTGCCCTCGGTGATGGGATAGGTGAAGATGCGCTGTTGCTTCTGTGAATAGTCAAGACCGAAGGTTGACTTCACGTTGAAGTCGGCGAAGGGGTTGATGTTGATGAAGGCATCACCGAACATGCGCCAGTAGGTATAGCGGTTGTCGCTGTTGCGGTCCAGACGGGCCACGGGGTTCTCGCGGTCGGGATAACCGCCCACGGGTCCGGCGTAATGGCCATCGGTCGTGTAAACGGGCAGTGACGGGTTGAACTGCAACACATTCTCCAGGAAGCCGCCAGGAGCCTGAAGCTCGTTGGTGCGGTTTACGGTGAAGTGCTCACCCACGGTCACGATCTTGCGGTCGCCCACAGGTAACAGCTTGTAGGTCGAGTTCATACGGGCCGAGAGGCGCTGGAAGTCCGACTTCTTGATGATACCGTCGTTCTTGTAGTAGCCCAGCGAGAAGAATGAAGTTCCGTTCTCGGTACCCTGGCTCAGCGAGAGGTTGTACTGCTGAACCAGACCCGTGCGGGTGGTCTCCTTGAACCAGTCGGTGTCGGCGGCGGGAGTCAAGCCTGCAGGATCCAGGAACTTGTTCATCGTGATGTTGTTGAGCATGGGAACGCCTTGGGCATCGTAACTCCAGTCATAATGGTAGCCCAGACCGTTCAGGTTGGGATTTAGGCCATCGTTTACATAGCCCTGCCACATCGTCTGGCCAAACTCCTTGGCGTTCAGCACTTTCATCTTGTGGGCATAGGTCTGTACCGACAGGCTGGCGTCGAAGTCGATCTTCACTTTGCCGTCCTTGCCGCCCTTGGTGGTGATGATGATGACACCGTTGGCAGCGCGGCTACCGTAGATAGACGCCGAAGCGGCATCCTTCAAGACCTGGATGCTCTCGATGTCGTTACCGTTGAGCTCGTGCATACCGGCCTTGGTGGGAACACCGTCGATGATGTAAAGCGGGTCGTTGTTGTTCAGGGTACCTGTACCACGAATGCGGACAGTAGCGGCACCCGAGGGGTTACCGTCGGCCGAGATGTTCATGCCCGGCACGCGACCCTGCATCGCCTTAATGGGGTTGTTCTCGTTCTGCTTTACCAGATCGGTCACGCTGACTACACTCACGGCGCCGGTCAAGTCGGCCTTGCGCTGTGTGGTGTAACCCGTCACGACGATCTCGTTAAGGGCAAGTGCGTCCTCCTTCATGGTGACGACCATGCCATTGCTGGCAGGCATCTCGACATTAAGGAAGCCCACGTAGGAGAAAACGAGGGTTGCTCCGGGGTTGACCTTGATGGTGAATACACCGTCAAAGTCGGTCACTGTACCATTGCTGGTACCTTTCTCCATCACAGTGGCGCCGATGACGGTTTCTCCTGTCTCGTCAACGACGGTGCCTGTGATTTCTGTTTGCGCATACACTAGGGTACACGTCAACATGAGCATGAATTAATAAAAAATTGTTAGTTTATATCGATTGTTTGCAAAGTTAACCTATTAATATATAGGGGACTATCAGTTTTCGTTCTTCCGCTTGTAAATATGTTTCGGTGCATCAATTTTGTTAGTCAATGAACGTTTTTTACAAGTTGTTCTGGGGTTTGGTGCGCATTTTGTGCTAAAAAATGGCAAAAGATGTGGGTCTTACATCGTTTCACTCCCAAGCCAGGTCTGCGGCAACCGTTAGATTAGATGAAGCGTCGGTCCACACCATTTTTATGGTTTTATACGCAAGTTAAGTGTTTCTTTCGCGGCTATCAAGAGCGATTTTTGCAAACGTAGGGTCTATTCAACATTGATTATAAGATTTGGCATCAGTTAGCGTCTTTTATTATAAAAGATGTGTCTTATGGGTCAGAGGGGGTATTTATCACGTGATTGTGTTAATAAAGGTTAAATATATGGCAAAAATTTGGTTTATATTATAAACCGCTTTATCTTTGCAGCGTGAAAATAAGAACGGTAATCGCGAGTGCTGTTCTTTTTTCGGAGAGTTTTAGTTTATATTTTAAACCGCTTTATAGCCAAATTAAAAACATTCAAGTTATGGAAGACAAGAAAATGACCGAGAAAGAAAGTCTCGAACTGATTACCGCGATGATCAATCGCACCCGCCAGCGTTACATCGGCGACGGCAACATCATGCTGATGTGGGGTTACCTTTCGGTAGTAGTGGCAGCCCTGTTATGGATTCTGCTAGTGAAGACCCACAATCCGGCATGGAACTGGCTGTGGTTCCTCATCGGTGTTGTCGGTGGCATCGCAACCCCCATTATGGATAAGAAGCAGCGTGTGAAATATGGCGTTAAGAGTTATTCCGACAAGCTCACGTCACAGATCTGGACGATTGTAGGTATATCGGCCTTTGTCGCAACACTGTTCTGCCTGGGATTTTCACTGCTCAAGGGTTACGATGCATGGAAGATGATGTTTGCTTTTGCACTTATCATTGTTCCTATGGCCGAGATGGCACAGGGCATTATCATCAAGGAGAAATCGCTGGTGGCAGGTGGCGCAATCGGCCTGGCTTGCGGCATATTCATCGTCTGCTGCATTGCGGCCGAGGTTCCCTTGTATGCCAACCTGATTCTGCCGTTGTTCATCATTGCCTTCATCTGCATGATGATCATTCCGGGTCACATCATTAACCGTAAAGCCAAGTTGCAGCGATGAAAGAGCTGGATCCCATCCTTCACTCCCAGCTGCGGCTGGCAGTGATGTCCATCCTGATGAACGTGGACGAGGCCGACTTTGTCTACCTCAAGGAGCAGACCGAGTCCACAGCAGGTAACCTGAGCGTGCAGCTCGACAAACTGTCCAATGCCGGTTACATCACCGTCACCAAGGGCTTTGTCGGCAAGAAGACACGCACCACCTGCCAGGTTACCGAGCAAGGCCGCAAAGCCTTCGAGGAATATGTCGAAGCCTTGAAAGCCTATCTGAACCTCTAATTCGGGGACTCAAGAATGTGATAAGAGCGCTCTTCCCACACGGGAGGGCGCTCTTATCTTAACGCGTATTCTGTATCTCAATGAGTCGGCAATCACTTGACCAGTAGAGAGACATTATCTTGCGTCTCGAGGCGTTAAACACTACCAGCTGCTGCCCTAGAGAAAATTGCTTTGTTGCGAGTCGCTTGCGAGCAATATTAAAAGACTTAGCGTCCTGGCGGCTTAGCGTGAGGGCATTATTGCATTTGTTGGGTGGAATCAGGACTTGCGTGCCTCGCCTGGCACGGTGCCGAACTCGTCCTTGTAGCACTTGGTAAAATAGGACGGAGAGGCGAATCCCACCTTATAGGCGATTTCGCTAACCGACAGCGTTGACTCCTGCAGCAGCTTTTGAGCCTGGGCAAGTCTTGCCTTGCGCAGCAGGTCCACCGGTGTGCTGCCTGTCAAGGCCTTGACCTTGCGGTATAGCTGCACACGGCTCAGTCCCATGTCGGCAGCCAGGTCCTCGACACTCAGGTTGCTGTCTGGCAGTCGTTCTTCCACTATCTTCTTGAATCGGGAAATGAAGGCGTCTTCGATGGGCGTGGGAGCGGGCGCAGCAACCGTGGCGGGGGCTTCGACAGGTTCTGCTGCGGATTTCATGCCCCACAGGTCCTTGAGCTGATGGCGGCTCTGCAGCAGGTTGCTGATGCGGGCCAGCAGCAATTCAGGCGAGAACGGCTTGGTGATGTAGGCGTCGGCACCGCTCTCGTAGCCCTCGATCTGATGCTTTTCCAGCGCCCTGGCAGTGAGCAGGATGACGGGGATGTGGCAGGAAATGTCGTCCTTTTTCACCTGTTGGCAGAACTCCAGGCCGTTCATCACGGGCATCATCACGTCCGACACGATCAGGTCGGGCACCTGTTCGCGGGCCAGCTCCAGGCCGCGTTTGCCGTCCTCGGCCTCCAGCAGGCGGTATTGCCCTTGCAGGATAGACCGCAGATAGATGCGGATATCGGCATTGTCATCGACGATGAGCACTGTGGGAGCGTCCTCATCGGGCTTGACGTTTTCGGCCGATTCGGTAGGCGCAAGATGTTGCGTCTCGACATGGGCGTTGACGTCGGTGACTGTGCCGCCCGTTTGGGCATCCAGCATCTTGTTGATGAGACCGGTAAGGTGCTGAGTGTTGCGGCGGACGATAGTGAAGAGTTCACGCGCATTGTCGCTGGCGGTGCGGAAGTCGTTGGTCCTTAACAACTGGTCCAGCGGCCCCTGGATGAGCGTCAGCGGCGTGCGCAGTTCGTGGCTCACCTGGGTGTAGAAGTCCAGCTGCTCGCGCTCCATCTGCATGCGCTCGTCCTGGATGCGCGCCCGCTGCAGGTAGTACATGTAGATGCCCACCAGCAATGCCAGCAACAGGAATATGGCTGCCAGGGCCACAAAGATGAGCGTGCGCTGGTTGCCCAATTGGTCGAGATATTGGCTGGCCTTCTCGTGCAGCTGCTCGAGGTTGTGCGACTGGCGCATGATTTCCTCGCTCTCCATCAGCAGCACGCGGGCATTCTCCTGGGTGACGAGCGCCGACATCAGCTTCGTCTCTTTTTCGTAGGGCTTCCCCTCAAGGATATCCACGGCCAGCTGCAGCACCTGGTCGCCGTGGGTGGGGTAGATGTAGGACGCGTCCAGCAGCGAATCCATTACCAGGCGGATGCCGCCGTTCTCGCCCGGCAGGCCATCGATGCCGCAGAACAGCGGCAACGCCACTCCGGCCTCCTCAAAGGCCTTGCGGGCGCCCATCGCCGTGCGGTCGTTCATGCCGAACACCAGGTCAATCTTTTCTCCCTTGTTCTTGTCGAGCCACTGCTTAACCGTGTTGTAGGCCGTCGGCTCGGTCCAGTCGCCCTGCAGGGTCGCAACCACCTGGATGCCAGGATGCTGGGCGATGGCTTCCCTAAAACCGTTGTGGCGCTCAATCGCGGGCGAAGACCCCTTCAGGCCCATCACCTCGATGATGCGGCCACGTTCATTGAGCCGTGTGGCGACATACTCGCCCATCAGGTGACCCATCTCGTAGTTGTCGGCACCCATATAGGCGGTGTACTTCTTAGTATTCGTCTTGCGTTCAAACACAATCACCGGGATGCCCTTGTCGTAGGCGCGGTCGATGGCCGGCGAAATTGTCGATACCTGGTTGGGAGCCACAATCAGCAGGTCGATTCCAGTGCCTACAAGGCTGTCGATCTGCTGGATTTGGCGCTCGTCGCTGTCAAATGCCACAGCAAACCTCAGTTCTACATTATCGTGGAAATAGGCGCCGATCTGCAGTTCAGAGTTCTGCTTGTCGCGCCAGATGTCATCAGAGCACTGCGACACCCCGATGCGGTACTTCTTTTCGTCCCGCGAGCACGAGGCCAGCAGGCCCAGAATCACCAGTATGATAAAAGCAAATTGATAAAATTTTCGCATTTTTTGTCAACAATAAGGCCCAAAACACATTAAATATATAACGTGATGGTCAAAAAAATCCAATTATTCTGCAAAATTGCTAAATTTCCATAACATATCAAAATTTCCTGCCCGTTATTTAAAATCCACCCCCACTAAAACCAATATACGGTTAACCCTTAAAGAAAAAGCAAAGGCACCGCATATCGTTGATATACAGTGCTTTGATTCTGATTTTTGGTTATGTTGCTGGCCTTTAGGCGTCTTGTCGCCGGGCCTTGCGGGTAGCGATGCGGTTGATGAGGTAGCCCGAGGACAAAATCAGGACTCCAAAGATGACATAGAAGCACGTCATGAAGCTTCCGGCAGGAAAAGTGTACCCCATCACATGAATGTCGCGGGAAGACCCCGAATAGAACACAAAATGCCCAAGCAATAACGCACAACAGTAAATAAAAATATAGACGAACATCAGGCGCCACAAGGTGCCCCACAAGCCATAGCCGAACAGCTGCTTGTAACCGATGATATAATAAGCCGTCACAACGACGAATATGCCCGTGAGGACTGTCATCTGCTTGAAAATGAACCAGCACGGCACCATCAGCAGGAAGATAGACACTTGCAGGGTGGCATAAAGGACCTGGATAAAGAACCCCTCGGGGGTGGGGAAGATGGCCATGAAGGAAAGTATCAGCATGGACCAGCTGAAATGGGTCTCATACCAGTCATAAAACGGCTTGGACATGTTAGCCATGTTTTCCCCATCATCCACACTGAAACCAAGTTCATGGAAATCCAGCCCATAGCCGAGACCCTTGAATTCAGGTAACAACCAATGGAAGAAGACCGCATAGGCGACAGCGAGAATGAACAGCATCTTCACGGGCGGAAAACTCACTTGACGCCTGCCGCTGATGTAGTCACCGATGAAGTAACCAGTGCGGAAGAGCAACTGCCACACGCTGTACAGGACAGAACGCGAACGCGACCCCAAACCCCACATGTCCATCACGCTCTGGCGCACGCTATGCCACCCGATGCGCCCCAAGTTTGCCCGCTGAGAGCAGGTAGGGCAATAGTGGCCCGTGAAGGTGAACCCGCAGTTGTTGCAACGATGCTCCACATCACCCTGGACGTATCGCATCGGCTCACGCTGCCAACGCTTGAAACCCTTGTATCGTTTTTTTAGTGATTGCCAACTCATCCTCTTCTCATTATCATAGAAACGGAATCCATAATCTATTCCACTGCAAAAGTATAGAAAAAACCATCACCCACCATCCATCATCCCTAAAAAACTGAAAACCAGCCATTTATTTTGACCATTATCGAAGTAGAAAAAGGATAGATACGATAAAGACACCTTTCATATGATAAAAATCTCTTTTAACAATAAAGATCTCTTTATCCGTAATTTGCGCCACTAAGTTGCAAGAACAAAAAAAA
Organism: uncultured Bacteroidales bacterium; assembly: GCA_902793405.1. GTDB lineage: Bacteria > Bacteroidota > Bacteroidia > Bacteroidales > Muribaculaceae > Sodaliphilus. The sequence goes on from CADBDH010000041.1 coordinate 31,310, forward strand.
GTGCTAGCAATCTAATGATTGTCAGCACCTTGTACTCGTACCCAGAGCCGTGCTATCCTAGCCATCATCATATATCATCAAAAATCACCTAATCTCATAGATAATCAACCGATTACGCCACATCAAGGATGAGTTTCTCTGATTATCATGGAAATACAAATGTCAAAAAGTTCAAGTAAAGTTCAAGTAAAAAAACACACACAATGGTCTTAATAAAATGGCCTTAAATAGCGGTATAATCTTACTATGCCAAACTATCGATTGAAAAAATGCAAGCATTGTGGGTTAATTTACAGATTTTTGTTTAATTTTGCAACAATGTTTAATAATAACCGCTATGATTATGGTTGACGGACCATTATTGCTTTTTTTGAGCCATCTACAGGATTAACGCCCCTGACGGGGACCTTAGAGGACTCATATATTACCTTAATACCGAATTAATAACATATCTCAGTTATGAACAAATACGAAAAAGAACAATACAAAGCGATAATTAAGTGGAAAGAAAAAAAGCCGAGTGTCATGTCACGACTCACGGGTCGTGCACTAAAACCCCTATCTTGGACTGTTGAGAGAGTAATACCTCCTCGAGCTATACAGGGTGCTCTAACTGGTGCAGATTGGATTGCACAAGGATTAACCGACACCGAAGATATCAAACGTGATGGTAAGGTTAACCAGATTTCTGAATTGAGACACAAAGATTTACAATTATCTGATAAGCTTGCAAATGAAGTTCATAATTGGGCAAATGGCATCGCTCTTGCTGAAGGTGCCGCAACAGGAGCCAGTGGTCTTCCAGGTATGGCGGTTGACATACCAGCCTTGATAACGATGTGCCTACGTGCCATTCACAAAATAGGTTTATGCTATGGTTATGAATGTAAGACGCAAAGTGACAAGCAGTTAGTGTATGGCATCCTCTCGGTTGCTGGAGCCAATAATGTTCACGAAAAGGTTGTGGCCCTTGCAAATATCCAAGCAATTAAAGTCATTATTGCTAAAAATACTTGGAAAAAAATAGCAGAAAAAGCAGCTACCAAAACCGCTAGTGGAGAAGCTCTTGTCATAACAATAAAGAACTTAGCAAAGCAACTAGGCGTAAATTTAACAAAACGAAAAGCACTTCAGGCTATACCATTAGTCGGTGCCGGTGTCGGTGCGGCCATGAACGTTTCATTTGTTACTGATGTAGCTTGGGCGGCTAGGCGCACCTTCCAAGAAATGTGGCTACAAGAAAACGGTTTGATTATAGAGCCAGAAGTGATAGAACCTTGTGAATAAATGGAATTTCTAGTTCTTATAACATGAGCTTATATTCTCGAAATAGAGTAATCTGAGCCAACATCCGTCTTTTTTAAATTCTATCGGATTATGGAACTATCTGAGTTTTTCATATCATTAGGGCTAACAGATGTTAATCATCAGAAGAAAGCCTTAGCAGTATTTATTGATGAATATTGTTCTCTGGCTAGAGTCAAAGAGAGATCCAAGTTGGATGGTTCTACAAATACTATACGTTTTCTGACTGAGAGATTGAGTGCTAAGTTTATGGGATTATCAAATACTGATACAGTCAGTTATTCAAAGTATGCCCGTAGACTATTGTTGCGCGATAAAGAAGTCTATGAAAAGATACAAAAAATGGTTTCAACTGAAGGCGCCAGAGGATTCAATCGTGTAAATGACTATGCCAGAATCGCAGCGCATGTTTACGGAGATCGCAAGGATAGCATTTTATCGAAACCATGGATATTTCTTGGTAACAAATATTATAATCTTCAACTTGATCACAAAAAGAGTGGCCTACAGGCTGCATTATACTACAAAGAGGGAATTAATCCACAATACGTTTATGCAATCGCGGGAACTAGAGGCGCTAATCTTAAAGATTGGGAAGCTAATAAGAAGCAATTGATAGGTCTAAGCGAACAATATGACCGAGCCTGTGCAAATGCCGAAAAACTATCTAGTATACTGGGAACCTCTAGGTTGGTTATGGTCGGCCATTCTAAAGGTGGTGGCCAAGCAGCCTATTGTGCATTGCGTACTGGTTGCGCTGCCATAACATTCAATCCCGCAGGGCTTGGTCTATACAAATTCAAACATAATAGGAATATCAAACCTAAAATCAATTCATATGTAATGGTTAAAGATCCATTAAACTTGTTGCAAATGTTGGCACAATTAATGTCTGTCGACATCACAGCCGATGGTTCAGTACACTATCTAGAGAATGATAAAAATTCAAAGGTTAGAGAATGGCATGGAATTGATGGATTCTTAAGATTGGGTGGGATGACTGATATGCAATATTGCTCTTATAATTTGGCTGAAATCCCCTGAAATCCTTATCCGCAATAATGACATTACGTTCAAGGGCAGATAGAAGTTGTCTGTCAAAAATTCGATGATATAAAACACTATAATCAATCAAAAAGTATAATATGCAACGAGGAACTATTATATTCAAGTGTACAGAGTGTGGTAATCATTTTAAGGCTCCTGACATAGAGTGGATGGCTACAACAATGAGTGTACCACAGCGTTGTCCTGAATGTCACAGTATTAGGACACGTCCATCGCGTTTAGTTTCAATTCTGTCAACAGACGCTATGTACGAGAAAATCTGGAAAGACATGGAGGAGAATAGCAAAGGTTGATACAGCTATTTGTCAAAAAGTTCAAGTAATGTTAAAGTAAAAGGTATTGTATCTAATTGAGATACAATACCTTAACTATTTGCTTGGTACCCAGAGCCGCAATTGAAAATATTAAAACGGCTTAAATGGCATTCAATTGAAAATCCTTTAATTTTGCTTATTATCTATTGATTTTCAGCATATTACAAAAACCCTCGGATTTAAGTGCATTTAAGCGTTTTGCAAGGTTTTTAGCAGATGTGGGGAAAATGTGGGGAAAAAATTTGGTCATTCAAAGGATAAGTATTACCTTTGTATAAAGCTATTTACACACTATCCCAACAACCATAAAAAAGACATGAAAGTTACATTTATCATAAAAAAATCGGCAAAAAGGTATGACACGGAATCGACGGCCACCATATATTTGCGTCTGAGGGATGGTAGGAGATTGGATTCAGTTGCCCAGACAGAACTCACCATCAATCCTAATCTTTGGGACGAGAAGAATGAGTGTGTCAAGTCGAAGGCTATTTGTGACCCAAAGCTTCGTACAGAGACCAATGAAGAACTCCGGAAACTCAAAGGCTTTATCGAAAGGGAATACGAACGTGATAAGGACAATCTGGACAAAGACTGGCTTAAAGCTATCCTTGTCCGATATTATCACCCCGAAAAGTTCACTCCTGAAGGTGAAAAGAAACAAACCTTTGAGCAGATGTTTGATGAGTTTTTGGAGAAACACCGCCTGTCTGAAGTTCGCAAGAAGAATTTCAGAGTAGTTAAGCGATCCATGCTTCGATATGAGCTTTATGTCAAGAAGACCAAGCGAAACAGGAAAGACTTTGTTCTTGACGTGAACGATGTGACCAGGGACACGCTTGCTGATATGTGGGATTTCTTTGAGAACGAGTATAAGTACTTCGAGAAATACCCTCAAATCTATGAGAACATACCCGAAAAGCGCACACCACAACCCAGAGGAAAGAACACTCTGATAGATTGTTTCTCACGCATCAGAACGTTTTTTCTGTGGTGCTATGAGAATGGGAAGACCACCAATCGCCCATTCGATAAATTCCCCATTGAAGAGTGCCTGTATGGTACACCGGTCTATATATCATTAGACGAGAGGGAGCAGATCTGGAATGCGGATTTGTCAGCAAGGCCTCAACTCGCCATTCAGCGTGACATCTTCATTTTCCAGTCTGTCATCGGCTGCCGTGTGAGTGACCTCTACAGAATGACAAAGCAAAGTATTGTCAACAGTGCCATTGAGTATATTCCCAAGAAAACCAAAGAAGGACGCCCCTTAACGGTACGAGTCCCACTGAATGAGCGAGCTAAAGAGATTCTCAAACGTTACGAGGACTTTGAAGGTCCAGGCCTTCTTCCGTTTATTTCTGAGCAGAAATACAACAAGGCCATCAAGGAATTTTTCAAACTTGCTGGCATTGATAGGATTGTCACCACATTAGACCCCTTGACCCGCGAGGAAGTGAAGCGACCCATCTATGAGGTTGCCAGCAGCCACATGGCGCGAAGGACTTTTATTGGTAACATTTACAGAAAAGTCAAAGACCCAAACCTTGTCTCAGCCCTATCTGGCCACAAGGAAGGCAGCAAGGCATTCCAGCGGTATAGAGATATTGATGAGGAAATGAAGAGAGACCTGGTCAAGTTGTTGGATTAGTTCAACACATCCTCAATTGCAATGGTCCACCTCGCGTTGCTTACTAATCAAGCATTGTTTGATGACATCTTTACTGATACTCAAATAAATTATACTAAATAAGAATCGT
>CADBDH010000042.1 GCA_902793405.1 uncultured Bacteroidales bacterium
AGCATTGCTGGACGCGCAGGCGACACTCGGGGAACAAGAACACTCCACCCACAGTCGCCATCGGCGACCCCTTCTCTCCATCGGCAATGTCACCGTCAAGAACGGTATAGAATATGAGATTGAGGCATCGGGGACTGTGACACTTGAGGATGGCTTCAGGGTGGAGAGAGGAGCGACATTCGCTGTCTATCCGTCAAATCTCTAGAGCAATTATTTATTATTAGTTATTTTTAGTATATTTGCAGATTGTTTAACAGTTAAACGTTAAAACTATGAAGAAGACAATATTTATTGCGCTCATTGCAATCATCAATACATTCAACATGACCGCACTTAACGAATGGTGGGACTCTGACTACCTGCCAACAGTTCGCGAGGGTGTGAAGTGGGTTAACGAGAAGGTCATCATCAATCATGGCGACACGACCAGCTACTATTACATCTACGAGTTCAGAGGTCAAGACAATGACCCAAGATGGACAAATCTGCCAGGCCAAATAAACAATGCCTGCTACTATTATACAGGTAATGAACTGGATGTAACGAGTGATAGCCTAATTGCTGGACTTCGAGATGAAGGAGAAGTCACGTTTATGAGAAACAATGCATATTTCAAGCTACTTGATGAAAACAGACTAATGTTTCGTTTAGATTTCTATTCTGATGGCGGAACCCGAATCCTTTATAATTTTAGAAATATTCCTGGGGATTCTTGGGATTGTGTTAGTTATTATTTGCTCTGCCAACAGTGCGGGGGTAATGATATAGTATTGACTAGTGAGAATTTCACTGAGGTCGAACCTATTGAGATAGATGGCGTTTCTTGCAGCCGTTATGCATACGTAAAGGAGAATGGCGATACAATGTGCTATGTGGTGGAGGGCATCGGCTTTGATAGCCGCAATATGGGTGACCTGTTGACGCCGTTCACCCGTGAGCCTGACCCCGATGCCGACTACCAGGAGTATTGCGGCCTGTGCCATGTGGTCAAGGACGGCCAGATTATCTACAAGGGCATGCGCTACACCCCCGACAACATGACGGGCCTCGACGAGGTGGTAACTGACCAGCGGCCGCGCCAATATGACGACAACTACTACAACCTGATGGGCCAGCCCATGGGCAAGGACATCCCCTCCACCCCCGGCATCTACATCCACCACGGCAACAAGGTTATTATTCGATAGGCGCGCTGGCACTAGCAAGCTAGAGGCTTTATGATTAGAGAAAAGCAGGCGCGTGCGCCTGCTTTTTGTCATTGACAACAGCTCCCTCATCACCTATCTTTGCCAACAAAAAACGAAACGATACAAAGCCATGAAACCACAAAAACACACAAAGAGCACAATATACTCAAAAACCAACGCATTACATGAAAATATTAACATTTTTTATCAATCCCGCACCACCATATTTTAAAGTATTCAGCCGTTTTGACCCCACCCTAAAGTCAAAAGGACGCGGATGCCAATCCTTTTAATCCATAAAATCCGCCGACAAGAAAAGGACGCGGATGCCTTCGTATCATTCGTAAAATTCGCAGACAGTTAAAGGTTTGCCGATTGAAAAAAAAACTTAGCGTCTTAGCGCCTTAGCGTGGTGCCAAGAGCGCGGATGCCCCCCCCAAAAAAGGTTGTTACCGTTGTTTAACCAGTCAGTTGTAAAAGTTGTTTGAAAAAAACTTAGCATTAGCTCCACAGGGTTTGGCCCAACAGCCATATCATTGCCTAATTTAAAGAATTGATATACGTCCTGAAGACCCAACCCTAGTGCTGTGTCATAAAAAATGTCAAAGATGTTGAATCCAGCTAAAGATTTCAAGTTATTTTTCTTACCTTTGCATCCAACTTTACTCTGAACACATCGATAGCAATGAATTATAGGATACCCAAACGCATAGCGACATTATACACCATACTACTCGCAACGGCATTTTTACTCCTGCCGCTGGCGGGAGTTGCTGCCCCACAGCATAACGACATCAATAAGCCTACCCGCGAGCGCGTCCAGAAGGACAAGAAGCAAGACAACAAAAAGGGTAACGACAAGGCCAACGCCACCAACAAGAAAGACGTCAAGACAAACGACAAGAAAGCTGACGCCAAGCCCGTTGCGCCCAAAAAGGAAGAAGCGGTAAAGCCTGCACCTGCTCCCAAGAAGGAAGAGGCCAAAACCGATGACAAAACCCAGAAAGCAGACCCTGCCAAGCCGTCGACCACCGACACGGCCAAGGCTGCCGCACCTCCCAAGCCCAAGCCCCCGACGACGTTGAACCCCGACAACGTTCAGTTTGACGGCATCGACATTTCCAAGCATCAGGGAAGCATCAACTGGGAAGAGCTCAAGAAGAATCAGAAGATCAAGTTTATCTATATCAAGGCTACCGAGGGCTCGGATTATGTCGATCCCCGCTACTACGAGAACATCCGCAACGCCCGCAAGCACGGATTCAAAGTGGGCAGCTACCACTTCCTGTCCACCCGCTCGGCAGCGACGACCCAGTTCTACAACTTCATCCGCACCGCCAAGCGTGAGGACCAGGACCTGCTGCCCGTCATCGACGTCGAGAAAATCGGCTCTTGGTCGTCACAGCAACTGCGTGACAGCGTCAAGGTGTTTGCCGACCTGCTCGAGGACTACTATGGCTGCAAGCCTCTGATCTACACTTCAGAAAAATTCTTCACCAAGCATCTGGGCCGCGTCTTTGCCAACTACCCGCTGTTCATCGCCAAGTACAGCAACAGCCAGCCCAATATCGGCTACAAGTGGATACTGTGGCAGTTTGCCGACAACGGTCTGTTCAAGCCCGTTAAGGGAAACGGCGGCAAGGTGGACATGAGCCGCTTTGCCAAGGGTTGCACCCTGAACGACATCATCTATGTGCCCAGCAAACACAAACCCAAGAACATCAGTGTCAAGGATGCTGTGGACCACAAGGAGAAGCCCGACAAGGTGAACATGACCGAGCAAAAGCCCAAGGAAACGCCCCAACCCTCCAAAAAGCAACAGGAGGAAGCAAAAAAACAGGCCGAAAAAGAGAAAAAAGCCAAGGAGCGCAACAAGAAGTTAGCCGAGGAAGAGGCAAAGCGTAAAGCCGAGGCCGACAAGAAAGCCCAGCAGAAGGCTGAGCAGAAAAAACGCGAGAAAGCTCACCAGCAAGCCCGCGAGGCCGAAGCCAAACGTGAGGCCGAAGCCAAGGCCAAGCGCAAAGCCGAGGCACAACGCGAAGCCGAGGCCAAAGCCAAAAAAGAAGCCGAAGCCAAGGCTAAACGCAAAGCCGAAGCCCAAAAGGCCCGCGAACAAAAGGCCCAACGCGACGCCAGCAACAAGTCGAAGAAGAGTGCCAACCTGATCAACTCCTCTTCTTCGTCCAAGCTTACCCAATCGCAGCGCAACGACAGCATCCGCAATGCTAAACTCAAAGGCCGCAAAACCAACAAGAGTTCGGCCGACAATGATTAAACCGGTACATAGAGCCGCCACATGGTCATTGCTGGCACTGCTGATGCTGGCCACAGCGGCATTCCCCTCGTGCACGGGTCCAAAAGCCCGGCACGCGGGCTCCCAGCGCGAGGTGCCGCCCCGCAACGAACAAGCCAAGTATGACGGCATCGACATTTCGAGCTATCAGGGCTATATCGACTGGGCCAAAGTGAGCAGCGACAAGGATATCCGCTTCGTCTACATCAAGGCCACCGAGGGCGCGACCTACCACTCGCCGCACTATGCCCACAACATCACCCAGGCCCGCCGCTACGGCTTATTCGTCGGCAGCTACCACTATCTCACCTCCACGTCGTCGGTCGAGGAGCAATTCAATAATTTTTCCACCTTAGCTTTGAGCGATGTCCAGGACCTCATCCCCATGCTGGATGTGGAAGTGCGCGGCGACTGGTCACGCAGCGAACTCATCGACAGCGTGGACAAGTTCTGCCAACTCGTCGAGGACCACTATGGCGTCCAGCCCATGATTTACAGCACCATGGGTTTCTACAACAAGAACCTGACGCCGCATTTCAACAAGCACCATCTGTACATTGGCCGCTATTCCAACAGCGAGCCCGAAATCAACTGGGAAGGCGAATACACCATCTGGCAATACAGCGAGACCGGCATCATCCCAGGCATTGACGCCTATGTGGACCTGTGCCGTTATCGCAAGGACGGATGGATAGATGAGATACTTCTTCCAAAGGACTGAAAATCAATCAACAGACTCGACAGGAACAGGCTCGATGAGGTCACGGTACAGCTTCAGCGAGTCACTGGGCATTTTGTCGCTGCCCAAGATGGCCGGCATCAGGTCCAGCGTCAGCTCATAGGGCTTGTTGTTCAACATGTGCTTGGTGCCGAATGTGTCCATATCGGGATTGATGGCATAGAGCAGATTGAGCACGATGCTCAAGATGAAGGCATACTTGAACATGAACAGCAGCGAGCCGCCCAAGCGGTCGATAAATCCCAGGTTGACAGCCTTTAACGCACCCTTGAACAAGCGCATCAGCAACCTGATGACCAGCATGACAATCAGGAAGGCAAACGCCAGCGATACCGTCTTGACCGTGATACTCGACAGCGGCCACTCGGCGGCACTGGGAACGATAGAGAGGAAAATGCTCTGGACCAGGTCACCGCACTTGTAGCACAGCACAATGGCTATAATCCACGATACAATCGACGACAACTGACCGATAAACCCCTTGCGGTAGCCCAGCACGACAGCGCCCACCACAATCAAAATCAACAAAGCGTCAACTAATGTCATAATCCCGAATATTGATAACTTAACGCGCAAAATTACAATAAATCCCATGAAATTACTATCTTTGTAGCATAATAATCAAAAACCTCTAACCTTATGGACCTGCAACTCACCGCACCAGCCAGGGCCAACGCAACGATAGCGTTGCCCATGTCGAAGAGCATCAGCAACCGCGCCCTGTTGATTGCCGCCCTGTGCGAGGGCGAGCCGCAGGTGCTGCGCCCGGCATGGTGTGACGACACGGCGGTGATGGTCGATGCCCTGTCGCGCGACGGCGGGGACATCAACGTGGGTGCCGCGGGCACCGCCATGCGGTTCTTGACCGCCTACTTTGCCTGCCGCCCCGGTGCCGTTGTCACGCTCGATGGCGTGGAGCGCATGCGTCAGCGCCCCATCGGCGCTCTGGTTGACGCACTGCGCGGGTTGGGGGCCCACATCGACTACCTGGATAAGGACGGCTATCCCCCGTTGCGCATCACTGGCACGGCGATGCATGGCGGGGACATTACTATGCCCGGTGGGGTGAGTTCACAATTCACCTCGGCCGTGATGATGATTCTGCCTGCCATCGGGGGCGGGAGCATCCGGCTAACGGGCGATATCGTCTCGGCACCCTACATCCACATGACGGCAGCCGTCATGCGCGCCATGGGAGCCGACGTGGAAATCACCGCCGACCACATCGTTGTGGACAACGGGTACACAGCCCAAGACTACATCGTTGAGACCGACTGGAGCGCAGCGGCCCCATGGTATGCCCTGGCAGCCCTGCTGCCCCAATCCGGCATCACCCTTGAGGGCCTAGTCGCCGACAGCATACAGGGCGACGCCCGCCTGGTAGAACTGGGGAAGAAGTTGGGCATCGCATCACGCTTTGACGCCCATGGTGTGAGCCTGGACACCAGCCACTTCATCGGCTGTTGCTGCTCGGCCTTTGCCGACATGAGCTCCACCCCCGACCTGGTGCCCTCGTGGGCAGTGCTGATGTGCCTGCTGGAACGGTCGTTCCGCATGACAGGCGTGCGCACCCTGCGCCTCAAGGAGAGCGACCGCCTGGAAGCGCTGCGCGAGGAATTATCCAAGCTGGGTCACGTCTTGAAGATAGAGGGCGAGGATGCCATCTCGTGGTATGGCGAGAAGGTTCCCGTATCGCAAGAGCCGCCCGTCATCGACACGCATGGTGACCACCGCCTGGCGTTGGCGTTTGCTCCGGCGGCGGTGCGATACCCGGGGCTGATCATAAGTGATGCCGATGTGGTGAGCAAGTCCTACCCCGGCTACTGGCGGCACCTTGAACAATGCGGGTTCACGGTCACTGCCCTCGACTAGCATTTGGCTACAACTTCATCATGAATCAAACAGCAATAAATAACAACTAAATCGAAAAGAACATGGAAAAGATGACCTATTTATCCAAGATGATGTGTGTGCTGGCCATCCTGATGACCAGCAACTTGTGGACAAATGCCCAAGATCCTGCCCAAGACGGCCCAAACGATGACTTCATGTATCTCATGCTTGACCATTATGAGAGCGACTTTGTGGCAGCCGAGGAACTCAACTACTACCGCAACTTCCTGACGTTGTCCAACCCCGACCCGGCAAACGGCCTGACCGTTGAACGGGTTGCTAACGGCGAGAATGGGTTCACCCTGTACCGCTACGACGCCGACATGCCTGAAATTCTGATTGCCGTGGCCGAATTGTCGCTCGCCACTACGGCGCAAGATCGTGTGATGTATGTGATTAATTATGAGGATGATACCCAAATGTATCTTCCCACCGACAACATCGACATACCGACCCAAGGCTACCTTGCCGTTAATGACGGCATCATTGACATGGAAGGCATCATGTTTATGGACCGGTTCACTGCCAGCGTTTCGACCAATCAACATCCCAACCGTTACGGCTATGTCATCAAGCCAAATGACGATGTGAGAAGCTCTAATGTTGTCATTGTTCCCGTCATGAAGGTCAATGCCACCATCGACGGCTTCTATACCCATGACCAGGTTATGGGGGACGATGACGCCAGTCTTGTCGCAAGTGTCAAGAACGCTAACGTGGAAATGTTTCTTGAATCGCTGCCACAAATCTACTACTACACGCTGGAACGAGGCAACAACGGTACTCCCAACGAACTTATTTCCCAGTTGCAGCGCAGAACCGATGGTACATTTATGGAGATGTACGACTTCTCATATGATTACGGTCTTGTGTATGAGCCTGGTCTCATTAACCATTATGACAAAGATGTCATTACTGGACAATATGGTGATTATATAAGCTACAGGGCAACGGCTTGGACCTTTGGCTTTGACCGTACAGATTATGACTCCAATTATATCCATAACAGCTACGGAAGCCCAATCCTCAAGACGGGTGTAGCCTACCTCAACATGACGGTGTCTGGCAGTGCTGGCGAAGGGCCCAGATGGCGCGACGAGGATGGCAATCAATGCATGATCTACAACCCTATAATCTTTATGCAAGCCGAGATGCCCGATTATGCCAGCGTGGAATATGAGCCCTATATGTACCGCGTATGGAGGTTATGTGCGAACATTCGCAACTACCAAATCGACCCCAACGGTTTTCCTGTCAACGATGAGACTGCACTCCGCGAGAGCTTTAAACTCGTTGCCGAGGTACAGGACAACAGCACAGCTATCGTGGTGGGCAGTGAAGATGGCCAGGAATTGGCATTTGGCGCCTTAGCCGACAGCGATGATGGCCAAATTCTGTTCCTTGTCCGTGTCTATTACAAGAAGGTGACCGAGGAAATAGAGGAAGAAGACATCCCCATGTACTATGTAGTTGAAAGAACAGTTCCTTGGAGTGTCATCTATTATCACACGGTCTATGGCGATGCCAATAACGATGGAAATGTCGATATTCAGGATGTGACGGCACTGATTGACTATCTGTTGGGCAATTCTTACTTTATCAACATATCAAGTGCCGATATGAACGGTGATCACACCATCAACGTGACCGACCTGACGATGCTGATTGACTGGATCTTGATGATGAACTAATTCTTGTATCCAAGAGCACTGGAAGGGTTATTGAAGCATCGGGTAACCCGGTTGTGGTATTGGCACAATAAATGCAACAGAACCGTTTGACAATGAGAACAAGACTATTCATACTGATGATTTTATCCACCCTGCTTGCTATAGAAACCACCGCCGGCACGGCGCTCGACCGCATCGTCATCATCAGCGACATGCATCTGCTGGCACCGGAGCTGGTGACCCCTGGCACTGCCATCGACCGCGCTGATGCCGGCGATACCAAGATGATGGCTCAGAGCGATGACATCATGAACGCCCTCACCGACAGCATCATCGCGCTCAAGCCGGCCATCGTCCTGCTTGCGGGTGACCTGACCCATAACGGTGAACGTGCCAGCCACGAGCGCATGGTGCAGTATCTGAGCCGCATGGCCAGCCACGGCATCCAGCCACTCGTCATTCCCGGCAACCACGACTGCAACAATCCCTATGCCCGTCGATTTGACGATGACAAGACCCACCCCACCGCCACCATCAGTCGCGAGGAGTTTGCACAGCTCTACCGCGACTATGGATACAGTGCGAAATCGCAGCGCGACCCGGCCTCGTTGAGTTACTGTTGCGAGCCCGTCAAGGGCGTGGTCATCATCGGCATCGACAGCAACATGGACGAGAAAAACACCCTCAAGAGCCGCGGCGACAGTGCCGACACCTATTATAATGGTGGGCGCATCAAGCCCGAAACACTGCAGTGGGTCATTGAACAGGCCCAAAAGGCCCGTGACAAGGGGAAACGCGTCATCGCCATGATGCATCACCATCTGGTACCGCACTTCGACCAGGAGGAGCGTCTGCTAGCCAACTATATCGTGCAGGGACACGACAACATCGCCAGCCAGTTGATGGCAGCAGGCATCCACACCTTGTTCACGGGACACCTGCATGTGACCGATGCCGCCACATTCTATAATAAGGAACGTACCGACAGCCTGGTGGAGATTGCCACGGGGTCGTCCATCTGCTATCCGTTTGCATTGCGTGTCGCCACACTCGACAAGAAGCACCGCTCACTCGATATCGACACCCGATGGCTCACCGCCACGGCCAACTGCCCCACCCTGCGCGAACAGGGCCGGCAACGCATCCTCATGGCCACCCCGGGAATCGCGGCAATGATGTCGGACAAGATGTGGAGCCGCTACGGGACCCAAATGAACCAACTCAAGAGGATGATCGAGGCCGGTAACGTCAAGGCCAACTTTCCCGAGACGCCCCAACAGGCGACACAACTCGCCCTGCGGCACCTGAGCGAGGTACTCTCACGCGTCATGCTTGCCGTGGTCGAGGGTAACGAGCAGGAAAAAGACACCCAGGACATCATCGCCCAGGGCAAGCAAGGCGTGCGCACCATGATTGAAGAAGTCATTCCCAGTCAGGCCGACGCCATGTGGGAATTCTTTGAGAACGATGTGTATCCCCGTCTCGAGCCCATGGTGCGCAGCATTCTCGAGGACCGCAACGCCGTGGGCACTCCTAACGAGTCCCAGACCAACGACCTGCAGCTGACCGTCACTTTGTAGTTTTTTGGCACTGCAAGTTCCAGGTTTTCAAAATAATTGCTATATTTGTGGTCACTAAATCATCGAAGTTGACCTCAAACAAGGCGACAATGTCATCAGCCCGTGGAATGACAGCGTCTTTCTGCCCGACATCGACATGATGGAACTCAACTAACTCCCTAACCACGTTACCGGCCATGAGCGATATGAATATAAAAGTCATTAAGATGGCTGTCATCAGCGACCTGCATGTGATGGCACCGCAGTTACTCGTCAGCGAGGGTAAGGCATTTGAAGATTACCTGATCAAGGACCGGAAAATGCTGCGTGAAAGCGCCGAAATCCTGGAAACCCTGGTGACCGACATCCTGGACATCAGGCCCCACCTGGTGCTGGTGACCGGTGACCTGACCAAGGACGGTGAACGCCTGAGCCACCAGCTGGTGGTGAAACAGCTGCAACGGCTGGTGGATGCCGGCATCCAAGTGCTTGTCGTCCCCGGCAATCACGACATCAACAACCCCGATGCCAGGATTTATGACGGAGAAACCGCTACGCCCGCCGATACCGTCACGCGCAGCGAGTTTGCCGAGTTATACAGGGGAATGGGCTATGACGGACAGTCACGCCGAGACCCCGACACGCTGAGCTATTGCCGTGACGTGACCGACAACCTCACGATCCTGGCCGTAGATGCCTGCATGGACCGCCTCAACACGTTTGTATCGCGCGGCGATGCCCGTGACCACTGCAAGACCAGCGGTAGCCTCGAGCCATCCAGCCAGCAGTGGCTCGTTGAGCAGGCCGCTGCCGCAACCGCTGCGGGCAAGCGCGTCATTGCCATGATGCACCATCACCTGGTGCCTCACTTCCACATGGAGGACACCCTGGCAGCCCCCTATATGGTCGATGATGCCGGCCAGCTGTGCCAGCGCCTTGTCCAGGCCGGCGTCCATGTCGTTTTCACGGGTCATCTGCACATCAGCGACATCAGCCAGACGAACTTGCGCGACGGGCAGATGGTCGAAGTGGCGACGGCTGCTGCCGTGGGTTATCCCTGCCAGTGGCGCCTCGCTACCTGCAACACCACGACGGGCAAAATCCAGCTGCGCACCATCACCCTGCACAGCCTGCCGTCCGACCCCGACTTTGCCGAGCGAGCCCAGGATGTGTTCAGGAACTGCATCCCCAGCATGACACGTGGCGTCCTCACCCGCTACTGGCCCGAAATCAGCCATGCCATCGACAATTACCGCAGCAAGCACAACTTTATGATGCGCTATGTCGATCTGCCCGGCACGCCCGACGCCATTGCCGACCTGCTGCTCAAGCATCTGCAGCAGCCTGTCACCGAGACCTATATCGCCTTTGCCGAGGGTAATGAGGGCAGCCGTGACAATCTCGCACTGGTCGAGCAACTCATCGACGGGGTAAACCGTGTGGTTAACGAGACCACACGCGGCATCCTGCGCCCCCTGGCCAAAGCGGCGATGCGGCTACGGGTGTATGGCATCGCGCGCCTTGTCCTGCGCAGCATCCTGGAGGACCGTAACGACATCGGCACCAAGCATGAAGCCGTCATCAACGATCACACGGCAATCATCAGTTTTTGACAGCACAGGGTCCTTGAGGAGGTTGCCGGGGCGGTTATTCGCCCGCAGAATCCTCCCCTTCCCATTTCCAGCACAACGGCCATGGCTCAAACCGACGGCCAAAACTGCGTAAATATTAAAGATAACGGGGTTAATTACAGAAATAGTTAATGGTTTATAATAATATTTGAAAACATTTAATTATTTATAAAATCGGGGTGATTTGCGCCATTTTGGCGGTTTAAACTAAACAAATGCCCAATTTTTCTACTGAAATAAATAGTTTTGATATCATTTTGTCCAAATTATTGCTAATTTGTTTGGTCTGCTGAGTTTTACTATTTATTTTTGCAAATATGTTATAATTAGCATTTTATCAAAAAACATTATATTTATGAGTGCCCCCAAAACCGAACTCACTTCCCGAGAGAAGGAAGTACTGGAGCTGCTGTCATCAGGGTATAACAGCAAAGAGATAGGTGAGAAGATTTTCATCTCTTCAAACACTGTGGAATATCATCGTAAGCAATTATTGCGCAAGACCGGTTCTCGCAATGTTGCAGAATTAATTGGCAAAGCATATCGCACAGGCCTATTGAAAATCAACGACTGACAAAAAACATCTCAAGTATTCAACGATTTAAAGGCTATGCCGCCGAGGTGGCGTAGCCTTATTTTTTGCACCAACCGGCAATAAACATCACACGCCCGCTGCCAATCGTCGTGCAGCGGGCGTGCTTGGTTTGGTGTCACGCAAGGGAGACCCTTACGGGTACAAGCCTTGCTGTGTAAAGAAGTTTAGTTCTTCTTGAGCAGGTCACGAATCTCGGTGAGGAGTTCTTCCTGGGTGGGACCAGCGGGAGCCTCGGGCTCAGGCTTCGGAGCTCTGAGCTTGTTCATGAACTTAATCATCAAGAAGATACACAGAGCGATGATGAGGAAGTCGATGACGTTCTGGATAAACAGACCGTACTTGATAACGGCACCAGTTGCCTCGGTTGCAACGCCAGCGGCTGCAGCTGCATTGCTGGCAGCATTGGTCACAGTCTCGACGGCGCCATCGGCACCAACAGTGCTAGCGGCATCCTCAACAAGCTCGGTAACAGGCTTGATCTTGTACTCCAGGCTGGAGAAATCAATGTTGCCGGTAAAGAGACCAATAACAGGCATCAGCACATCGTCAACCAGCGAGGTGACAATCTTGCCAAACGCACCGCCGACGATAACACCGACAGCCATGTCCATCACGTTGCCCTTCATGGCAAACTCCTTAAATTCTTTTACGAAACCCATAATTCTATTAAGATTAAAAAATTAATATATAACGTTATCTATCACATCTATAGGTGTTAGTGCGACGGTGAAATCAACTATTAAACATTCTTAATTGAGATAAAAAATAGACTTTTTATGGCTCAATATCAAGATTATAAAATTTTTTTCGTTAATTTTGCAGTCGCAAAGACCTACTTTCATAAAGTCAATGCAAAGATAACAAAAATTCTAAAGAAGACTAAAATATCTACATTATTTATTAAAATATTATTAGTATTATGGAGAAAATTAAAATCGGTATTAATGGATTCGGACGTATTGGCCGTTTTGTATTCCGTTCAGCTTTTGAACCCGAGAACGTTAACGACATCGAGGTAGTAGGTATCAACGACCTGCTCGACGTTGACTACATGGCCTATATGCTCAAGTATGACACCATGCATGGCCGCTTCGACGGTACTGTGGACTATGACCTGGAGAAGAAAGAACTCATCGTTAATGGTCAGCACATCCACATCTATGCCGAGAAGGAAGCACAGAACATCCCCTGGGGTGAGATTGGTGCAGAGTACATCGTTGAATCCACCGGTTTCTATCTGACCATGGACCGCGCCGAGCAGCACTTGAAGGCTGGCGCCAAGTACGTGGTTCTGTCTGCTCCCAGCAAGAAGGGTGATGACGGCCGTCAGGCTGACATGTTTGTTTGCGGCGTGAACACCGACAAGTATGCCGGTCAGACCATCGTGAGCAACGCCAGCTGCACCACCAACTGCTTGGCTCCCATCGCTAAGGTGCTGAACGACAGCTTCGGCATCGAGAGCGGTCTGATGACCACCGTTCACTCGGTAACCGCTACCCAGCGCACCGTTGACGGTCCCAGCGCTAAGGACTGGCGTGGTGGCCGTGCCGCCTGTGGCAACATCATCCCGAGCTCGACCGGCGCCGCTAAGGCCGTTGGCAAGGTTATCCCCGAGCTGGATGGCAAGCTGACCGGTATCTCGATGCGCGTCCCCACCCTGGACGTATCGGTAGTTGACCTGACCGTTAACCTGAAGAACCCCGCCACCAAGGAGGACATCTGCGCTGCCATGAAGAAGGCCAGCGAGGGTGAGCTGAAGGGTATTCTGGGTTACACCGAGGACAAGGTCGTTTCGAGCGACTTCCTGGGTTGCGCACTCACCTCCATCTTTGACGCCGACGCAGGTGTTTACCTGACCGACAAGTTCGTCAAGGTGGTATCGTGGTATGACAATGAGATTGGCTACAGCCACAAGATGCTTGACCTGATCAAGGTGATGAAGAAGCACAACGGCTAATCCCAGTGTACATCCACTGATTTAGGAAATGTCCCCGCAATGCTCTGATGCATTGTGGGGATTTTTTTCATAAAAAAACATTAAAATATTTGGAATATAGGCTCTCGAGGCTGTAACTTTGTAATCAGTAAGTCAAATTTTATTAACCATCTAAAACAATTCACGACAATGAAGAAATGGAAATGCAACGTGTGTGGTTACATCCATGAGGGTGACACACCTCCCGAAGAATGCCCGCTGTGCGGCGTTGGACCCGAGGACTTTGAGGAAGTGACCGAATAAGTTCTCCCTGTTCCCCAAACGATTAACAATAACTACCTGTTTAACTTACTAATCACAGAAGTAACAACTGAATAACTATTATGGCTAAAAAATGGATCTGCACCGTGTGCGGTTATGTACACGAGGGTGACACACCTCCCGAGAAATGTCCGCAGTGTAAACAACCCGCCGAGAAGTTCAAAGAACTCAAGGAGGACGAAGAAGTAACCTATGCCGCCGAGCACGTTCTCGGCGTTGCCAAGGGCGTTGACCCCGAAATTCTTGCTGGCCTGAAGGCACACTTCGAGGGCGAATGCTCAGAGGTGGGCATGTACCTGGCCATGTCGCGCCAGGCCGACCGTGAGGGCTATCCCGAGGTTGCCGAGGCCTTCAAGCGCTACGCCTTTGAAGAGGCCGAGCATGCCGCCAAATTCGCCGAGCTGCTGGGCGAGGTAGTCTGGGACACCAAGACCAACCTCGAGAAGCGTATGGCCGCCGAGGCTGGCGCCTGCGAGGACAAGTTCCGCATCGCCAAGCTGGCCAAGGCCCAGAACCTGGACGCCATCCACGACACCGTTCATGAGATGGCCCGTGACGAGGCTCGCCACGGCCAGGGCTTCACCGGCCTGTACAACCGCTTCTTCAAGAAGTAATTTCATTCCAGTTCCTGAGCCTTCAGGAACTGGAAGTTTAAAGTATAGGGTTTAGAGTCTGGTGGGATCATCCCCCCGACAACTCTAAACCCTGTTTTTATATCTACACAAAATCGCCTGAGCGCTATTGCACTCAGGCGATTTGTACTCCCGCTGGGAATCGAACCCAAATCTAAGGTTTAGGAAACCTCCATTCTATCCATTGAACTACAGGAGCATCAAGAAACCGGCTGGCTTGCGGTTTGGCACCACAGGTGCCAGCCGGTTTGTTTCTTTACCAAGAGGGATTACTTCTTGGTGGCAAGAGCTGCCTCTTTCTTGTCGCTGCGACGGGCAATCCAGTAAGCCACGGGCGAAGCGATGAACAGAGACGAGCAGGTACCGATGATAACACCGAGGATCATCGCGAAGATGAACCAGGAAGAGCATGATGAACAGCACGAGCAGGGTCGTGATAGAGGTCATCATGGTACGTGACAGCGTGCTGCACAGGGCCTTGTTGAAGGTGGTGTACAGGTTCTGCTTGGGATAGAGCTTGCGGTACTCACGCACACGGTCGAATACAACCACGGTATCGTTCACCTGATAACCGATAACGGTCAGGATAGCGGCGATGAACGTCTGGTCAATCTCCATAGAGAAGGGCAGCAAGCCGTGCAGGTTGTAGAAGCCGATAACCACAAACGAGGTGAACGCTACGGCAGCCAGAGCGCCGATAGAGAACGCGATGTTGCGGAAACGGAACAGGATGTAGAGTGCCATTGCCAGCAGTGAGAACAGCACAGCCCAAACGGCCTGGCGGGTCATATCGCTAGCGATGCTCGGGCCGACGGTTTCACTCGAAACAACGCCGACGCTCTCGTTAGACATGCTGAAGTCGTCCTTGGTCATGCTGCCAAGTTCGCTCTTCATGCCCTCATAGAGCTTACCCATGATTTCATCGTCAACACCCTCGCTGTTGTCGTTGATCTTGTAGTTGGTCGATACGCGAACCTTCTTGTCGTTATCGATGGTGATAACCGAAGTGTTGGCACCGGGGAACTGCTCCTCCAACTGAGACTCGAGAGTCTGGGTCGATACGGGATGGTCAAATTGAACAACGAAGTTGCGGCCACCCGAGAAGTCGATACCACGGTTGAGACCACGCAGGCCGAACAGAGCGCCCATGATGACGATGAGAGCCAGCACGATGATCGAGGTCTTCTTGGCAGCGCCCATGAAGTCGAAGTTGACGTTCTCCATCAGGTGACGGGTCAGGCTGGTGTTGAAGGTCATCTTGTCGAAGGTGCCCTTGTTCACGAAGTGCTCCATCACGAGGCGTGTTGCAAAC
>CADBDH010000043.1 GCA_902793405.1 uncultured Bacteroidales bacterium
GAACTACGTGCTCGAGGATGGCGACATCGTGTCCTGTGACTGCGGTGCCGTCACCCCCGAGGGGTTCAACGGCGACAGCACCTACACCTTCTGTGTCGGTAACGTCGCCGAGGAGACCCTGCAGCTGCTGCGCACCACCAAGGAGTCGCTCTACGTCGGCATCGAGCACGCCGTGCCCGGTAACCGCATCGGCGACATCGGCAACGCCATCCAGCACTATTGCGAACGACGCAACTACAGCGTCGTGCGCGAGATGTGCGGACACGGCGTGGGGCGCAAGCTGCACGAGGACCCCGAGGTCCCCAACTACGGACGACGTGGAACCGGTCCCCTGTTGCGCAACGGCATGACCATTGCTATCGAACCCATGATCAACATGGGCAGCAAGAACATCATCACCGAGCGTGACGGCTGGACAACCCGCACTCGTGACCGCAAGCCCAGTGCGCACTTTGAGCACTCCATCGCCATCCATCATGGCAAGCCCGACATCCTCTCCTCCTTCGACGGAATCAAGGAGGTCCTGGGTGACAGGTTCATCTGATTGAAACCAATAAACGATAACGCATTTTTTAAGACTTTTATATGGCAAAACAGACAGCAATAGAATTAGACGGTACAATCGTTGAGGCTCTGTCCAACGCAATGTTCCGCGTTGAACTCGAGAACGGACACCAGATCACCGCACACATCAGCGGCAAGATGAGGATGCACTACATCAAGATCCTCCCCGGTGACAAGGTGAGAGTAGAGATGTCCCCCTACGATTTGACCAAAGGAAGAATCTCATTTAGATACAAATAACAAAACCACAATACAATTATGAAAGTTAGAGCATCTATCAAAAAGCGCAACGAGGACTGCAAGATCGTACGTCGCAAAGGGCGCCTGTATGTGATTAACAAAAAAAATCCCAAGTTCAAACAGCGTCAGGGATAAAAAAAAGTATTAACTTTGCAAAAATTTTTGAATTAGATATATGGCAGTAAGAATTGTCGGGGTTGATATTCCCCAAAACAAGCGCGGCGTCATCGCCTTGACCTACATCTTTGGTATCGGGCGCAGCTCAGCCGCCCCGCGTTAAGGATTGGACCGATGCCGAGGCAGCAGCTGTCCGCGAGGTTATCGGTAACGAATACAAGGTAGAGGGTGACCTGCGTAGCGAGGTCCAGATGAACATCAAGCGATTGATGGACATCGGTTGCTATCGCGGTATCCGTCACCGCAACGGTCTCCCCGTTCGCGGTCAGAGCACCAAGAACAATGCTCGCACCCGCAAGGGACGCAAGAAAACTGTTGCTAACAAGAAGAAAGCTACTAAATAACATTATTGAATTATGGCTAAAAAGACAGTCGCAGCTAAGAAGAGAGTCGTTCGCGTTGACGGTATTGGTCAACTGCACGTGCATTCTTCATTCAACAACATCATTGTGTGCCTCGCCAACGGTGAGGGACAGGTAATTTCGTGGTCCTCGGCTGGTAAGATGGGCTTCCGCGGTTCTAAGAAGAACACGCCCTACGCTGCCCAGATGGCTGCCGAAGACTGTGCAAAGGTCGCTTACGACCTCGGCTTGCGCAAGGTGAAGGCCTACGTCAAGGGTCCGGGTAATGGCCGCGAATCGGCTATCCGCACCATCCATGGCGCCGGCATCGCAGTTACCGAGATCATCGACGTCACGCCGCTGCCCCACAACGGCTGCCGTCCTCCCAAGCGCAGAAGGGTCTAAGAGACTTAGGCGCTTCACGCTTTCAAACTACTGTTTTAACAGGTTTTACTAACAAATTTTTCGCGAATCTCTATCAGTGAATGGATTGCATTTTTTAACGACCTCTCTGCAATCGCGGCTGCACTGAAGCGATTCCAATTCACAATGTTAATTATTTTTTAAGAAAAAGACTATGGCTAGATACACCGGTCCTAAAACTAAAATTGCACGTAAACTGGGTGAGCCCATCTTCGGTGAGGACAAATACTTCGCCAAGAAGAACTATCCCCCGGGCCAGCATGGTGCCAACCGTCGCAGGAAAATGTCCGAGTACGGCACACAGCTTCGCGAAAAACAAAAAGCAAAGTACACCTATGGCGTTCTTGAGCGTCAGTTCCGCAACCTCTTCAACAAGGCTTCTCGCATGAAGGGCGTTACCGGTGAGGTGCTCCTGCAGCTGCTCGAGGCTCGACTCGACAATATCGTTTACCGTCTGGGCATCGCTCCCACACGCGCTGCCGCACGTCAGCTCGTTCTGCACCGCCACATCACCGTCGATGGCAAGGTGGTTAACATTCCTTCCTACTCAGTCGGTGAGGGTCAGATCGTCGCTGTTCGTGAGAAGTCCAAATCGCTTGAGGTCATCCAAGACGCTCTCGCTGGCTTCAACCACAGCAAGTATCCCTGGATTGAATGGGACGAGAACATCAAGGGCGGCAAGCTCTTGCACAATCCCGTTCGTGAAGACATTCCTGAGAACATCAAGGAACAGTTGATCGTCGAGTTGTATTCTAAACAGTAAAATTTTTATATCCATGGCTATTTTAGCATTTCAGAAACCCGACAAAGTCTTAATGTTGGAAGCCGACAACTCGTTCGGCCGCTTCGAGTTCCGTCCCCTGGAGCCCGGCTACGGTGTTACCATTGGCAACGCCCTGCGCCGCATCCTCCTGTCAGGACTCGAGGGCTTCGCGATTTGCAGCATCCGCATCGACGGCGTGCAGCATGAGTTCGCCACTATTCCTGGGGTAAAGGAAGATGTTACCAATATCATCCTCAACCTCAAGAAGGTGCGTCTCAAACGCATTGTCGAGGACACCGACACCGAGAAGGCCGTGGTCAAGGTTTCAGGTCAAAGCGTTTTCAAGGCTGGCGATATTGGCAAGGTGCTCAGCGCATTCGAGGTTCTCAACCCCGATCTCGAGATCTGCCACATCGATCCCTCCTGCGGATTCCAGCTTGAGCTCTCCATCAATAAGGGCAGGGGCTATGTTCCCGCCGAGGAGAACCGCAACGCCAACGACCCCATCGACGTGATTGCTATCGACTCGATCTACACACCCATCCTTAACGTGAAGACCACTGTCGAGAATTTCCGTGTCGAGCAAAAGACCGACTACGAGAAACTCATCATCGAAATCACTACCGATGGTTCAATTCACCCGAAGGAAGCTCTCAAGGGTGCTGCCGAAATCCTGATTCAGCACTTCCAGCTCTTCACCGATCGTGAAATCGTTCTTGACAACACCGAGAACAATGCCAACGAGGAGTTTGACGAGGAAGTTCTCAAGATGCGTCAGCTGCTCAAGACCAAGCTTGTTGACATGGACCTCTCAGTGCGTGCACTCAACTGCCTCAAGTCGGCAGAAGTCGAGACGCTTGGAGAACTCGTGGTCTTCAACAAGACCGACCTGCTCAAGTTCCGCAACTTCGGTAAGAAGTCGCTCAGCGAGCTTGAGGAGCTCTTGGCTACACTCAATCTGCACTTTGGCATGGATATCACTAAATACAAATTAGAAAAAGAGTAAAAAACGATGAGACATAATAAGAAATTCAACCACCTGAGCCGCAAGAGCGCCCATCGTGAAGCCATGTTGGCCAACATGACCATCTCGCTGATCATGCACAAGCGCATCGTTACGACCCTTGCTAAGGCTAAA
Organism: uncultured Bacteroidales bacterium; assembly: GCA_902793405.1. Taxonomy (GTDB): domain Bacteria; phylum Bacteroidota; class Bacteroidia; order Bacteroidales; family Muribaculaceae; genus Sodaliphilus. Next base: position 3,647 of record CADBDH010000043.1, read on the forward strand.
GCTCTGCGCATGTATGCCGAGCCCATCATCAACAGGGCAAAGGACGACACCACCGCATCGCGCCGCATCGTCTTCAAGTATCTCCAGAACAAGGAAGCCGTTAAGGAGCTCTATTCAACAGTAGCTGCCAAGATCGTCGACCGTCCCGGTGGATACACCCGCATTCTCAAGCTTGGTAACCGTCTGGGTGACAACGCCAAGACCTGCTTCATTGAGCTCGTTGACTTCAATGAGGCTATGCTCGAGGCTAAGAACCAGGAGAAGGCCGCTGCCAAGAAGAGCACTCGCCGCAGCCGCAAGAAAGCCGCCGCTCCCGCAGCCGAGGCTCCTGCAGCCGAAGAGGCTCCCAAGACCGAAGAATAATCATTCTCGTAAATAATAACAAAGTGGCTTGGCAATTTTGCCAAGCCACTTTGTTGGTTTAGAGCTTAGAGCTTAGGGCTTAGGGAGTTCTGCTTTTTTCACATAGTTGTTCCTTAATCCGCTGATCAGACGAGATGTCTTGAAAATCATTGGCTTGATTGTTTCAAGCTCGTTCGTCGTGATGTAATTCAGTTCACATGCAATCTGCAGTTGGCAATAAACCTCCATCAGTGAGCCATAGGCAATTTCTAGGAAGTGTATCTTCTCCTTGTGTGATGTTCGGCCAGATTGTTCTGCAATATTTGATGGAACAGAAATCGCGGCTCGGCGTATTTGATCGCATAATACGTAATCCTCTTGACGAGGGAATTTACCCAAAAGTTTATAGATGGCTTTTGTCAATTCCTTCGCTTCTTGCCATGCAATCAATTTTTCAAACTGATATGAAACCTGTTCCTCCAAATGTAATCGTTTGATTTGAGATTTCTCTAAGCCCTAAGCTCTAAACCTTCAAGTGCAGTGAGCATTAATGCGGATGCCCCTCTAAGCTCTAAGCCCTAAGCTCTAAACCTTCAAGCCCAGCGAGCATTAATGCGGATGCCCCTCTAAGCTCTAAGCCCTAAGCTCTAAACTTTCAAGCCCAGCGAGCATTAATGCGGATGCCCCTCTAAGCTCTAAGCCCTAAGCTCTAAACTTCATGAAATGGGCAACGCCCATTTCATGACTTAACTTCCCAACCGAGGGCGCTGGCGCCCAGCACGGCGGCGTCGCTCTCCTTGAGTTCGCTGATCAGGATCTTTACCTTGCCCTTGTAGATGCCAAGCACGTTGCGCTCAAAGGCCTCCTTCACGGGATTCATGATCAGGTCGCCACTCTTGGTCAGGCCACCGAACAGCACAAATGCCTCGGGGCTCGAGAAATTGGTGAAATCTGCCAGGGCCTCACCCAGGATGTTGCCCGTGTACTCAAAGATGTCCTTTGCCAGCTTGTCGCCGGCAACGGCGCAGTCATACACGTCCTTGCTCGTGATGGTCTCGATGTCATAATCACGCAGTTTTGACGGCTCGTCGCGCAGTTCCAGGAACTCACGTGCCGTGCGTGCCACGCCCGTTGCCGAGCAGTAAGCTTCCAGACAGCCCGTGCGGCCACAACCGCACACGCGGCCGTTGGTGCGCTTCACGATCACGTGGCCCAGCTCGCCGGCAAAGCCGTCGTGGCCATAAACCATCTGGCCGTTTACCACGATACCGCTGCCCACACCAGTGCCCAGCGTGATCATGATAAAGTCCTTCATACCGCGTGCCACGCCATAGGTCATCTCGCCGATGGCAGCAGCGTTAGCGTCGTTAGTGATCAGGCACGGAATGCCGAATTTTTCAGTTACCATCTCGGCCAGGTGGATGGGCATGGGCCAGGGCAGGTTGGGAGCCTGGTCGATCATACCCGTGTAGTAGTTGCCGTTGGGAGCACCGATGCCGATGCCGTTGATTTTGCCGTCGGCTTCATTGTCCGTGATTAGACGAGACAGCTCGGTGTGCAGCTCGTCGATATAGTCATTAAAGTCACTGTGCTTGCCAGTCTTGATAGAACTGCTCGCAATCACGTTGCCACGAGCGTCAACGATTCCAAAGACGGTGTTAGTGCCGCCCATGTCGATACCAATTACATAAGGTTTTGCCATGATTTTGGTTTTTTTATTGGTTGATAATAATAGATATTTACTTACTAACCTGCAAAGTTAACATTTTTGCCTTTATGATACAATATATTGTCACATTTTTTATCAACAGTCTATTACCCTGAGGCAAGGGGCGTGCAGCAAGGGAGTGCTGCAGCCAACAATAAAAAGCTGTGGCTGTTGCCAATCCAGGTTGTGGCTGTTGCTTGAAAAACGTGGGGCAAGTTTTTAGAAGCTGGCCGAGAGGCGGACGTTGAGCTGGCGGCGGGTGAGGTAGTTGGGGACGGCGTACTGGATGTTGTTGACGTCGGTGACCCAGTAGTAGCTGCTCACGTTGGAGATGTCCATGAGGTTAAAGCAGTCCAGACCCAGCCAGATCTCCTTGAAATGGCTGAACAAGCCGCTGACGGGATGGTTGTCCTTGCCGACGAGCTCATAGCTCAGCCCGACGTCAACACGCCTGTAGGCGGGCTGGCGCACGTAGGAGTCGGCGCGCGTCAGGTGGGGTGCCGTGGTGGGCAGACCGTCGCTGACGATGCCCTTGAGGCTGAACTTCAGGCGCGGAATGTTGGGGAAGTAGTCGGTGAAGAACAACGCGATGCTGTAGCGCTGGTCGGTGGGGCGGGGCACCTTCACGCCGTTCAGGGTCTCCTGCGTCTTCATGAGCGAGAAACTCAGCCAGGAGTCGGTACCCTCGACAAATTGACCGAAGAGTTTCATGTCGATACCGGCAATGTAACCCTTCGAGGAATTGACGCCGCTATAGACGAGCTTGAGGTTGTCGATCTCGTAGGGGATGAGGTTCGACAGGTTCTTGTAATAGGCCTCGGCCGTGAGTTTGAAGGGGCGGTCCAGGGCGCGGAAGGTATAGTCACCGCCCAGAATCACCTGGATGCTGCGCTGCGACTTGATGTCCTTGTTCAGCAGGATGTTGCGGTTGCCCAGTGTATCCATGACCTGCTGGCGGTATTCCTTGTAGAAGGGGGCCTGGTAATAGATACCGCCTGCCAGACGCACCGACAGGTTGCCGTTGCGTTCGGGCACGAAGCCCAGGCTTGCACGCGGTGACACCAGCGTCTCGCCGTTGAAGTTCCAGTGCGACAGTCGCAATCCCGCGTTCAACGACCAGTAACCGGCACCGGTGGTGAAGCGCCACGTGTCCATGAGCCAGCCGGCCAGGCGCGTGGTGTTCAGGTCGTTGCTCGAGATTTCGGTGAAGATGACGTTGACCTGGTCGGGAATGTGGGGCAGGGAGTAGCCCGCACTGTCGCGCCACTGCCACTGGCGGGAGCGGTCGTAAATGTCCTCTTTGCGCATCGAGAAGCCATAGGAGATGCTGTTGTTGTTGATGCCGACGTTGCCCCTAAGGGTCAGGTCCAACACGTTCATCTTGAGGCGTGTGCGCTCATGCTCGTGGTACTTGCCCACACCCAGCTCCTGACCGGCCTGGTCGAGCCAGTACTCACCGTGGATGTCATAGGACACCAGCTCGTCGGTGCGGTAGCCCGAGGCTTGCAGCGTCAGGTCGGTGCCCTTGTTGTTGAACATATAGGTGACGGCTCCGGCGCCAAAGTAGGTCTGGAACTTGTCCTTCTCATAGCCGTCGAAATAGACGGTGAACGACTTCACGTCCTTGCTGGTACCGAAGCTGGTCTCGCGGTTCACGGGCGTGAAGCGGTAATCGTTGATGCTGACGTTGCCCAGCAGGGCGATGCGCAGCTTGTCGGTGGGTTTGAATACCAGACTGGTCTGATAGTCAAAATATTGTGGGTCGTATTCGCCCTTGCTCTCGAGCGAACCCATGAGTGACGAGTTGCGCTTGTAGCGTGCGCCATGCATCTGGCTGTAACGGTTCGTGCTGTGGCCCAACATCAGGCTGCCGCCTTGCAGACTGGCTGCAAATGCGCCCTCAAAGGCCTCGGGCTCGCGGTAGGTGATGTCCAGCACCGACGACATGCGGTCGCCATAGGCGGCGCTGAAACCGCCCGTCGAGAAATCGACCTTGCGCACCATGTCGGGGTTGATGATACTCATTCCCTCCTGTTGTCCCGAGCTGATGAGCTGCGGACGATAGACCTCGATGCCATTGATATAGACGCTGTTCTCGTCGTAGGAACCGCCGCGCACCATATACTGCGAACTCATCTCGTTCTTGGAGCTGACGCCCGCCATCGTGGTCAGCACCGCCTCGACACTGCCGCCCGAGGCATCGGGCGTGCGGCGCAGCATGTCCACGTCGATGCCCTGCATCGTGGTGGTCTGTTTCTTGTATTCGGTAATCTCTACCTCTCCCAGTTCCAGCGTTTTCTCATAGAGTTTCGGGTTGATGGTCACCGTGCCCTCGGGCTTGATGAGCTGGCGGGTCACCGTCGAGTAGCCCAAGCAGGAAAATTCCACCATCAGGGTGTCGGCCTTGGGGACCGTCATCTCATATTGGCCCTTGGTGTCGGTGTTGGTGCCCACAGCGGTGCCCAGCAGTCGCACCGTGGCAAACTCGATGGGTTCGCCGGCGGCATCGATGACTTTACCGGTGATTTTGACTTGAGAAAATGCGACTGTGGCGCACAACAGGCACACCACAATCATCAATATGCGGGAATGGAATCTCATTGACAGTTTTACGTTATATGTATAATAACATAACGCACGAAAGGGTGAAATATTGCAGCCGACGGCAATGCGGCTCAGTTGGAGAACAGCGAGAACAGGTCGCGGGCGCTCATGCGGCTGTAGCCGTTGGGCAGGCTGCGGTCAATCTTCACGTTGCTGTTCCACTCGATGTTCTTGTAGGTGAGCGAGAGTGCCATCTTCTTGTTCTCGATGGTGGCATCGGCAACGATGCTGTGGGCGATGTTGCCCGCCGATGTGCCGCGCACGTCGCTGTACTTGACTTGATAGGCTGCTGCGGCTTTCCCTGTGGGTGCGATGTTGAGCGAGGCGATGCGTCCGGCCTTGTCAAAGTTGAAGACATAGCCATAGCCCTTGTAGCTCTCGTTGGCCGTCAGTACCAGAGGTGAGGCCTCGCCGACGGTCACCTGGGACTTCAATGTCTCGTTCAGCGTTCCCTTGCCCAGGATGAACGGTCGCCCCAGGAACATATCCTGAACGTCGCTCACCGTGACGGGAATGCCCGATGTGAGCAGGGACACTTTCTCGGCGATGTAGCGCTTGTGCACCTTGTCCACGGCATACAGGCTGTCGGCGGTGATGAGCAGGCGGCCCACCTCGATGCCCAGCATGGGACGCAGCGAGATGAAAATGGCCTGGTCACGCACCATGCGCACCTGAATGGCCGACGAGAAACTGCTACCGGCACTCAGCTTGATGTTGCCGCCCGTCTGCATCGTCTGCCAGTTGCCCAAGGTGGCAATCACGGCGTCAACGGGGTCGGTGACGGTGCTCGGCGTTGTGGTCGTTGTCGGCGTCGTGTCAGGCACCGGGGCGGCTTTCTTGAATGTGCCACAGGCAGTCATCATGGCCGCTAGCATGATAAGAATAGCGATATTTGTCTTTTTCATAATCTTAATCTTATAATTCGATGATAAAAGGAAATAGTCTCCCTAATCCCTAAACCCTAATCCCTAAACTCTAGACTCTAGACCCTAGACCTCAGTCTTATGAATTGCCCCGGCAATTCATAAGACTGTCTCATAATAAGTCTTGTCTTTTACTTTGCGTTGCAGCAGTTCGTTGTCAGGATCCTCTTCGAGCGCTTTGGTCCATTGCTCCACGGCCTGCTCCTTCTCGCCGACGAACCACAGGATGTCGCCATAGTGTTCCAGCAGGTGGTTGTCCTCGTCAAGTTCAACCGCCTTTTTGATGTAGATCAAAGCATTCTCGTAGTCCTTCTTGGCAAAGAAGACCCAAGCATAGGTGTCGATGAAGTTGGCGTTCTCGGGGTCGTCCTTCAGGGCCAGGGCCGCCATGCGTTCGGCACGGTCCAGGTTTTCTCCGCGTTGTGCCAGGAAATAGGCATAATTGTTGAGCGCACCTGAATTGAGCGGATCGAGCTCCAGCGCCTGTTCATAACACTCAATGGCCTTGGCTGTATCCTTGATCTGGCTATAGATGTCTCCAACGCCCGTAATGATCTCGGCACGTATCACGAGTTCTGTCGAATCTACCATGGAGAGGGTCTCTTCATAGGAGGCAATCGCTTTGTCATATTCTTCCATCTGGTAATAGCATCCCGCAACATAACGGCGCAGGTCCAGGTTGTCGGGGTTGTACTCGATTGCCTTTTCCGACACCTTGATGGCATCGGCATAGTTGTCGTCCATCATATTCAGGATGACCATGTTGCGCCAGCCGTCGGCATCGGTGGGATTCACGTCAAGGCTATAGCTCAGCTGCTCGATGGCGCCCTTGATGTCTTTTTTGGCGTACAGGTACTCGCTATAGAGCTGGTGGATCTTTGATTCGTGGGGATGTTGCTGGATGAGCACGGTGAACAGGTTGTCGATGCGTTGGGTGGTATCCTCTTGGACCATGTTCTCGCGGATGTATTGCAGCAGCACGCCCAGTTTGGTATCGACATCGAGCTGTTCGGCAGTCAGGGCGTTGTAGATTTGCTGTTCAAATCCCACGCTGTCACCGGCCTCGCGGCAGTAATCGGCACGGGTCAGGTAGATCATGCCGTTCTCGGGTGCTATTTCCTGTGCGCGGTCCAGATAGTAGAGGGCGCTGTCGCTTATCCCGTAGTGCTGGAAAAGGCCGCTCATCGCGATGTTGTAGGAATCGTTTTGGGGGGCGGTGGCGAGCAGGGCGCGCATCTCGCGCAAGGCGCCGGTGCTGTCGTTCATCGCCATGTAGTTCTCGATTTTGCTCGTCGTGATTTGGATGGCGTTGCCAAAGAGGGCCGCGATGCTGTCATAGGTGGCATTGCTCTGGGTGTAGTCGCCCGATTGCGAATAGGCCTCGGCCAGGCGCAACTGCAGTTCCAGGCGGTTGGGGTTGTACTCGTTGAGTACCTTCAGGGCACGCAGGGCCTCTTCGGGATGACCCAGCCGCATGTTGGCGTCGCTGTAGAATGTGGTTTCGTACAGGTCTTGGGGCTGTGCGTCAAAATGCTCTTTCATCAGCGCCAGTCCCTGTTCGCATTGCTCCTTGGTGGTGTTGTTCATGCGTATTTTGCACAAACCCATGTAAAACGAGATGGCAGTGTTGGTCGAGTCAATCTCGTGGGCATAAGCCAGCAAGTCGTAGAACGCGTCCAGGTTGTCGTTCAACTTCTCGCTCTGCGCCTGCATGAAGATGTACTCTGCCTTGCGCTGGTCGGTAGGGCTGATTCCCTTCTGGCCAGAAGTCTGCTTCTTGCCTGCAAGGGCCGACACAGCCAGCACCGCTATCACTATAATCGCTAAATGTCGTTTCATCGACTAACTATTCACTGTTAACTGTTAACTATCAACTATTTCGTTCCCGTGTGCCCGAAACCGCCCGCACCGCGCTCGGTCTCATCGAGGTTCTCAACGATGGTCCACTCCACGGTGCTGTGGCGGGCAACCACCATCTGGCAGATGCGCTCGCCGTTCTCGATGGTCTGCGGCTCACCACTCAGGTTCACCAGGATGACGCCCACCTCGCCGCGGTAGTCGGCATCGATGGTGCCGGGTGTGTTCAGCACCGTCAGTCCACGTTTCAGCGCCAATCCGCTGCGGGGCCTGATTTGGCACTCATAGCCCTCGGGCAGGGCGATATAGATGCCCGTGTGCACCAGCGCACGCTCCAGCGGCTGCAGCGTCAGCGGCTCCTCCAGCCATGCGCGCAGGTCCATTCCGGCGCTCAATGCCGTCCCGTACTGCGGCACCTCATGCGGCCCACGGTTCACAATCTTCACCTCAATCTTCTCCATGATTCAATGATTGGTTACAAACTGCAAAAATACATCAAATAATGATTAGCCATGCCATCTTACCGTGTTTTTCTTTTTCGAGGGTAGATTCCAGATTTCATTTTTTATCATTCGTGTCCGGGGAAAGCCCCGCTAGGGGCGACCAGGGCATAGGCAGGGGTGTAACGAGGCGAAGCCGAGTGTAACCCCTGCAGCAGTAGAGGACACACGTCCAAGCCCCATCGGGGCGACACTAAGTCATTGATGCACAATCTGTCACCCCTAACGGGGTTAATTGATTGGAAAACTGACCAGCCAATAATTTTTATCAGGGCTGTAGCTTTATCGTGTATTTTGTGTAATTTTGTTGCAAGAAAGAGCGAACAAGCTACTTGACCATTTACCTTGAGTACTATTAGAAACGATGAAACGACTGATTAACTTTGTTTTATGCCTTTTTGTTGGTGTGATGGCATGGGCACAGTTGCCCGAACTGACTGTAGAGCAGCACCTTGAGGACTATGACTATGCCGTGAAGTATATTGAGGACAACTACTCGGGTTTTTCCTTTTGGGTGAATGACAGTACAAGGTCAGATTATGAGGAAACCAAAAGCCGACTGCGTGACGAGGTGGGGCGGGGAGAACGGCCATGCTGGGATGCTGTTGCTGCCTATACTGGTTGGTTCAGCGATTTTCACATGACGTTATATGTAACCATTGATAATCTTACTCCGTACTCCTATTTCCATCGTGAATCCATCAATTATGCTGAACAGATGGAAGTGTATAATCCACAGCCAGTTGCTTGTAAAGTGACCGATAAGACTTTTCTGATCCGTTATCCGTCTTGTGATGTTTATCCCGATCAAGAATGGATCAAGAACTCAATCAAGCAGTTCAAGAAATCGCATTGCAAGAATCTCATCCTTGATGTGCGCGGTAATGGAGGTGGTAATGATAACATGTATTATCCATATTTGCATCTGCTGTATGACCACCGGGGAGGGTTCTTTAAGACCATTGAAATCCGCAATACCCCACAGAATATGGAATACCTCAAACAGCAGGGATGGCACCAGAGAATCCTGCAGATGGCGACCGAATATCCAGAGTTAGAGTATCTGAGTTATCCAAAATCCGAGATATTCCTTAAAAAGAAGGACAAGTCCGTTAAAAAAGCTGCCCTGATCATCGATAATAGTGTTGCCAGTTCAGCCGAGAATTTAGTGAGGGATATTAGTCGTTGCAGCAACAGGACTGCTATTTATGGCCGTGATAATACATCGGGCTGCAATGATTTTGGCAACCTTTCTGACGTCCAGTTGCCAAATTGCAGGCTATGGCTTAATGTGCCCATATCCCGCACTGTGGGGCTTCCCGAAAACTCAATTGACAAGAACGGTATCGCCCCCGACGTGCGCATCCCGTTACCGCTGCCCGCCCGCCTCACCAACAATATCGACGAGTGGGTCATCTGGGTAGCCGGACAACTGGAAAATTAACCGACTCAATTACAACCAAATATGATTTATCATAAAGTGATTATCATTTTATGATAATTATATTATGATAATTTGTGGAATTGTTGTATCTTTGCAGCGAGAATCAAAGCAAAAGCGATATGAAAAATCCATTTGTGACCAATGGCTATGCGGGTGAGCATTACTTCTGTGATCGCGTGGAAGAGACTGGGCGGCTTATAGACCTGTTGACCAACGGAAATAATGTGGCGTTGATTTCGCCTCGCCGCTTGGGAAAAACCGACCTCATCCGTCATTGTTTTGCTCAGCCTGTTGTCAAGGACAGTTACTACACGTTCTTGATAGACATCTATGCGACATCATCACTGCAGGATTTTGTCAACGTCTTGGGGCGTAGTATCATTGACGCGCTCCGACCTTTTGGCAAAAAAGTGTTGCAGCGTTTTATTGACGTCGTGGCATCATTGCGCCCCGACATTTCATTTGATGTGTTTGGGCAGCCTTCATTGGGCGTTAGCATGGGCTCGATCGACAAGCCAGAGGCGTCTATCGACGAGATTTTCCGTTTTCTTGAAAATGCTGATCGTCCTTGTCTGGTGGCTATCGATGAATTTCAACAGATTGCATCTTATAATGATGGGGCCAATGTGGAGGCCATGTTACGCACCTATATACAGCGTTGCCGCAATGCCAACTTCGTGTTTGCTGGTTCGCAGCGGCATCTGATGGATAACATGTTTACTTCACCTTCACGACCCTTTTACCAATCGGTGACCTTGATGAATCTTAAACCACTGGATTCAGGCGTTTATCGAGATTTTGCCGTTGGCTTGTTTGACGAGGCCGGCAAGGTCCTTTTGCCCGAGGTCGTAGGTCAGGTGTATCGTGATTTCAACGGTGTCACCGCTTATATGCAGCGTTTGATGAATGTGTTGTTTATGCGCACACAACAGGGCGAAACCTGTACTCCCGAAATGATAGATGGGGCTATCAGCTACACGTTGGATATGGCCAATGATACCTACGAGACGTTGTTGCGCCAGATGCCCGAAAAGCAGCGCAATGTTTTCATCGCCATTGCCATCGAGGGTGAGATAGCGAATGTGACAAGTGGAGCCTTTGCCCGCAAATATCATTTACCATCGGCCAGTTCGGTCAATTCGGCTGTCAAGGGTTTGCTTGCAAAAGATTTCATTACACTAGGCAAGAATGGCTATCAAGCCTACGATAAATTGTTTGCCTTGTGGGTAAAACGATATATGAATATTTGAATCGATGAAGATATGGAGAGAATGAATTGGGACCGATTGATTTCGGACAAACGGCTGGGACTGGAGCATTACCACGACAATAAGGGTGGGGGAGTGCGCAGCGACTTTGAGCGCGACTATGACCGCTTGGTGTTCTCGTCACCATTCCGCCGATTGCAGAACAAGACGCAGGTGTTTCCGCTGCCCGACAGCATCTTTGTGCACAACCGATTGACGCACAGCCTGGAAGTGTCGAGCGTGGGCAAGTCGATGGCGCGCGAGGTGGTCATCCGCCTCATGCCCCGATATGCGAGCGAGCCGTGGGCCGAGAAATTGCGTGACATCGGCGAAATCGTCGCTGCCGCCTGCCTGGCGCATGACCTGGGCAATCCGCCGTTCGGCCATTCGGGCGAGAAGACGATCGGGGCCTACTTCAGCGAGGGCAAGGGCTTGGAATTCAAGAACAAGTTCACCGTGGAGCAGTGGAATGACCTCATCCACTTCGAGGGCAATGCCAATTCGTTCCGCACGCTGGTGCACCAGTTCAAGGGGCGCCGACCCGGTGGCTTTGCGATGACCTACTCGACGCTGGCTGCTATCGTAAAATACCCCTATTCGTCGATGCATGCCGGCAAGAAGGGCAAATTCGGCTATTTCACCACCGAGAAGGAGATTTTTGAGCGCATTGCCGGCGAGATGGGAATCATCAAGCTGGAAGAGGACCGCTACTGCCGTCATCCGCTCGTCTATATCGTCGAGGCCGCCGATGACATCTGCTACCAGATCATGGACATCGAGGATGGTCACAAACTGCGGATTATCGGCACCGACGAGACCATCGACCTGCTGATGGGCTTCTTTACCGCCGAGCGCCAGTCGCACCTGCGCGAGCACATGGACCGTGTCGCCGACCCCAACGAGAAAATCGCCTATCTGCGCTCTTGCATCGTCGGCTTGCTGGTCGAGCAGTGCGCCGCTGCCTTTGCCGACCATGAGGACGAGATCATGGAGGGACGTTTCGAGGGCAGCCTCATCGACTGTATCGACCCGTTGTCGGCCAGTGCCTATCAGGCTTGCAGTGCATTGGCCCAGGAGAGGCTCTACCGTGCCGGCTATGTGGTAGATGTGGACTTGGCGGGCAACCGCATCATCAACCTGTTGCTCGAGAAACTCATCGAGGCCGTCATGCACCCCGAGCGCAACTACTCGCAGCTGCTGATGAACAAGTTCCCGCAGCAGTACGACGTGCATGCGCCCACGCTGTTCGAGCAGGTGCAGGCTGTTCTTGACCACATCAGCGCCATGACCGACGTCTATGCTCTGAACCTCTACCGCCAGCTCGACGGCATCTCGATACCTACAGTATAAAAAGCTAAGGACAGCGAAGGCCTAGGGGCGCTTCTCACTCATGACAAATTCCAGCGTTCCTCCCGCCATGATGTCTTGATGCTTGAGTTTGAAACCCTGTAGCCGCTTGCCGTTGAGGCGGATTTCCTTGACGTATATACCCTTGTCGCCCTTGCGGGTGTTGTCGCCGGCCAAGTGCAGGGTGGCACGCTGGAACAGTGGCGTACCGGTGACGTATTCGGCAGCGCCCGCATTGAAGGGATAGAAACCCAGTGCCGAGAAAATATACCACGCCGACATCTGTCCGCAGTCATCGTTGCCGGCATAGCCTGCTGGAGTGGCGTTATAGAATTCAGAGCGCACTTGGTTGACCAGTTCTTGAGTGCGCCAAGGGCGATCGACGAAGTTGTAGAAATAGACGGTGTGGTGGCTGGGCTCGTTGCCGTGGGCATACTGGCCGATAAACGCCGAGGCATTGCCGTTAGTCTCACGGTTGGCGGTAGTGAGGCTGAAATTCTCATCTAATTTTTTCAGAAATGCTTTTTTGCCACCCATAAGCTTGATGAATTGCTCGGGTGCATGAGGCACAAACCACAGGTATTGCCAGGCGTTCCCCTCAATAAAGCTGTGGTCCTCATAGCTGAGCGGGTCAAATGTCTCTGCCCATTGCCCGTTGTCATCACGTGCTCTGAAGAACCCCGTTTCTTCATCATACAGGTTTTTATAGTTGGTCGCCCTCTGGGCAAAATGTTGATAGTCGTCTTGGTGCCCCAGGCGCTCGGCAACGGCAGCGACGCACCAGTCGTCAAATGCCTGCTCCAGTGTGATGGAAACCGATGATCCCTGCTTGTTGCAGGGCATGTAGCCCAGTTTTTCCCACAGGTCAAACGGCGAGTTGGGGTGCGGCCTTGTGCTGCTCTCGACCATTGCTCGATAGGCTTTCTCAACATCGATGCCGGGCAGGTCGGCGAGAATGGCGTCGGCGATGACCGGGATGGCATGGTTGCCTATCATGCAGTAGTTCTCTTGTC
>CADBDH010000044.1 GCA_902793405.1 uncultured Bacteroidales bacterium
GTGTTCAGGTCGTAGGTCGTGCCCGTGCGGCTGCTGCGCTGGGTGTCGTAGTAGAATGTCAGCGTTGTGTTCGACGGCGTGTAGCAGGCGTATGCCTCAGGGGAATTGGGGTCTCTGGTGAAGTAGCCCGGGTTGCTCGGGCCGCCGTCGATGTGGGCATAGGCCTTGTCCACATGATTTTCATCATAGGTCGTGCCCATGCCGCCCACAAGGCTGGTGCAACCATTGAATATATCATCGGAATACAAGCCCACAGCTGCTGTGCTCCAGCCATCGCCCACATAGATGGTTCGCAGATTGGTGCAGTTATAGAACATAAATGTCATATAGGTCACCTTGGATGTGTTGAAGCTGCTCAAGTCAAGACTTGTTAGTCCATTGCAGCCATTGAACATGCCAGTCACATCAATCACCTTGGACGTATTGAAGCTGCTCAAGTCAAGACTTGTCAATTTTGGACAAAGAGCAAACATACTTGACATATTGGTCACCTCGCTGGTGTTCAGGTAATTCATGTCCGTGATTGTTTGAAGATATTGCATATCAAGGAACCAACCGCAGGTGCTCGTCGGGCGTGCATTGGCGAATAACCGGTCAAAGACCACCTTTAGCACTATGGCATTGTGATCATTGACCCATTCGGGAAGGTTATCCGTGTTCAGGTCGTAGGTCGTGCCCGTGCGGGAAGCGCGCTGGGTGTCGTAGTAGAACGTCAGCGTCTTGTTCGACGGCGTGTAGCAGGCATAGGCCTCAGTCGCTGCGGTGAAGTAGCCCGGGTTGCTCGTGCCGCCGTCGATGTGGGCGTAGGTGGCATCGATATGATTGGTATCATAGGTCGTGCCCTGGCCACCCACTAGGCTGGTGCACATAGTGAACATAGAACCGGAATTCGTCACGGCATCGGTGCTCCAGCCACTGCCCACATAAATGGTTTGCAGATTTCTGCAGAAACAGAACATGTAACCCATACTGTTTACCGTGGACGTGTTCCAGTTGCTTAGGTCAAGGCTCGTCAGGTTCTTGCAGAAACCGAACATGCCGTACATACTTATCACCTTGGACGTGTTGAGGTGGCTCACATCAACGCTCGTTAAATTTGAACAGTAATAAAACATATTAAGCATATAGGTCACCTCACTGGTGTTCAGGTAACTCATGCCCGTGATGGACTGAAGTTTCTCCATTTTGTAAAACCAATAATAGGTGGTCGTCGGGCGGGCATCGGCAAACGAGGAGTTAAAGACCACCTTGGTCACATTGGCATTGGTGCCGTCAGTGTACCAGCCGGGATGGGTGGTGCCCGTGTTCAGGTCGTAGGTCGTGCCCGTGCGGCTGCTGCGCTGGCTGTCGTAGTAGAACGTCAGCGTCGTGTTCGAGGACGTGTAGCAGGCATAGGCCTCGGCAGCAGCGGCGCCGAGAGCACACATCATGGCCGCCACCAGGACGGCGAGTCTGAAAAGAAGTGCTTTTTTCATAATTGATGGTTTTTATTCGGTTAATAATGTTATTTGTCGCAAATTTAGTAAAGATTTGATTAATATAAAAGAAAAAGACAAGAAAAGTTTCTAGTCCCTAGTTTCTAGTTTCTAGTTGGCATCCGCGTACCTGAAATTAAAGACAACTTAATCAACTCAAACAACTGGCTTCTGCATCCCGTTGCAGTTCATGGGCGCGGATGCTTCTCTAAACTTTAAACTTTAAACTTTAAACTGCGAGCAACGCGAGCATAATAAAGACAACTTAATCAACTCAAACAACTTGCATCCGCATCCCGTTGCAGTTCATGGATGCGGATGCTTTCGTTTAATTCGTTTAATTCGTAGACCTAAATACTTAGCGTCTTAGCGCCTTAGCGTGAGAATGTGCTGTCAGAAACGGTATGGGCGGAAAAAACAGGGCGCCGAGGTTGTACTTTCCCCGACGCCCGTTGTATTGATGAAATGTGCTGTGGCGATTAGTCGTCCATGCCCATGAAGTTGCCTGAACGGTCAAAGTTCAGCTCAACGCCATTATTGAGTTCGATCTCATAGCCATGGTACTCCTTGTTGATCTTGGTGATGACCGTGTTCTGATAGTTGCTCCTCACGTAGTTGGCAATGCCCTTGGGGATAAAAAATGCGGGAACGCCTTTCATCGATTCCACTTGATCCCACTGGTTGTTGGCATCAAAGTCGATCTGGGTGCCGTCGTTCAGATATACGTCATATTCCAGGCCGCCATGATCGTGGTCGGGCTCAACACCGACTACCTGGGCATTGGGGAAATGCTGCTTGATAAAGGCGGTGATGGCTTCGGGCAGCCCCTGGACTGTAGTGGCGGGAGCAGCTTGAGCCTGGGCAGGATCCTGAGCCATTGCAGAATCGACTGGAGCGGCTTGTACCGGTTGCTCTTGGACAGGCACCGGGACTTGCTGCTGCTGGTAAGCGTCATTATTGTTACCGCCGCAGGACCAGAGCGCAAACAGCGCTACGCCAATAGACAATACTTTGAAATACATCTTGCTCATATGTTCTGGTTTTAAAATAATTGATTAACGGGTAGATGAAAATGCGGCTGTTGCAAAACTAACGCCTGAAAAGGTTTAATCGAGCTTCGCTCGAAAAATTAAACAAAATCATTAATAAAATCAGAATAAATAATTGTTTAATTGAATTTTATACAAAATTTTGTTTAATTTGGCTTCGCCGAGCTAAAGGTTCTCGGCCGTAGGCCGATTTATAGTTGCGTCAAATGAGTTTTGCAACAACCTCTGATGTTCTTAATCAGTCGTCAATGTCAATGATCTGGAATGTGGGGTCATACTCCACTTCAAGGCCATTGTTGAGTTTTACCTCATAGCCGCGACGGTTGCGGTCGAGCTTGATGATGGCCGAGCCGGGGAAAGTGGCCTGGATGTGCGACTTGATAGCCTCGGGAATCAATTCAGTGGGAACACACGAGGTGCGGCAGTTAATCTCTTTCCAATTGCCCTGCTTGTCAAATTCCACCTTCTCGCCACTGTCATAGACGATGGTGTAATCATCCCAATCGACAGTTGCTACCAGGGGGACCTTGTTGGCAAAATACTGTTTGAGGATGGCCTGGGCGGCCTCAGGCATCTCATTGAAACTGATCACTTGGTCATGGTCGGCCCTGGCATTGAAACTCGTTGCCAGCACGGCTACCAACAAAAGGATTGCTTTGATACTTTTCATTTTAGAATTATTTAAGTCATTAAATCCGTAGTTCGACTGGCAAAGGTACAACAATTTTTGAGATATCGCAGTTTTTTTTTATCTGGCAATCGTTTCACCCTGCGGTATTATATATAGGACGGTTCCATCGCGAGCGCTTGTCTATAAGACATATTCGATAAAATAATCGACGACGTCCAACGCTTCCAGAACAGTGTCTATCATCGAGGGGAAGAATAACCAGATCAATAACATGAAGGAAAAAATGACACAGATGTTGACCAAGACTTGACGCCATAGGGTCCCCCATATCCCATAACCGAATAACTGCTTATAACCGACGAAATAATAGGCCATAATCAACAGGTCGTAAGCCAATGTGCTGAAAGGGGATTGGGTGAAATCAAGCGGTATCGTCAATAATGACAGCGTGATGGTGAGCGTCTGGAAGAGCACCTGGATGAAGAAACCCTCAGGAATCGTGTGGCGTGGGTGACGTGGCGATTTCCTGAAGATGACCCATGTGGGGATGATGGCTAGAACCGACATGACCAGCATGGCCAAACTGTAGTGTTGTCTAATCCACAGCTTATAACCTACTTCTCCCTGTTCCTCCAGGGGCACTTTCAACACTTCGGGGAAAAAACAATAGAAGATATTGGCGTAGATAAAAGCGATGATAAACAGCATCTTGACTGGCGGGAAACTCAACTGCCGCTTGCCGCTGATATAGTCACCGATGAAGTACCCCGGGCGATACAATAGCTGCCAAATGGACAAAGGCATCGAGCGCGAGCCCAGCCCCCAAACGTCCATTATTCCGTTGCGGACACTGCGCCAGGTTATGCGCCCAAGCCCCGCCTTTTGGGAACAGCGTGGACAATAGTTGCCGCGAAAGCGGTGCCCGCAGCATAGGCAGCAATGCTCCTCTTGGCTTGCTAGACGGAACGCGGGCGACCGCCGTTGCCAGCGCTTAAAGTGCATAATTTTACTATTCAGGGATTGCAGATTCATTATATATCACACTTGAATTTTGGTCAGTGCAAAAATACGCAAAAACCTCAATAAAACAACATCCAGCCCTCAAAAAAACGACAATTATTCAGCCATTACCGTAGGCCGAAAGCTCAACAGCAAATGACGAGCGCTCTTGAGGCCTCGAGATGAGAATACAACACTATTTTCGTGAGATTCTTGCTGTTGTTAGAAGAAATACATGTATATTTGCAGCAGTTTATAATGTATTAGCAAGATGAAGAATTTTATTGTATCAGGCATTTTTGCCTTAGCTTTATTGATGACGGGCTGCAGCGACAAGCCTGTACCGCCTGCGCAGCTTCCTGCGCCCATCCAGTCTTTCGTCCAGCAGTACTTCCCTGGCCAGACGATTACCTTTGCGCAAAAGGACCTGGAGTTGACCGGTTGGAAATATGAGATTTTCCTGGCCGACGGCACGCACATCGATTTCGATACCGACGACATGTGGGACAAGATCGAGTGCCCGCTGACTAATCCCATCCCCACGGCCATAATTCCGCCCCCCGTTGCGACAACCATCCAGGCTAACTATCCCGATGCGATGATCACCAAGATTGACAAGGAGCTTAATGGCTATGAAGTGGATCTGGCCAACGGACTTGAGTTGAAATTCAACAATCAGGGTGCCATTGTCGATATGGACGATTGATGCTCGCGTTGCTCGCAGTTTAAAGTTTAGAGTTTAGAGTTTAGGGGAGCATCCGCCTCCTTGCGACTAAGGACTAAGGACTAACAACTAGGGACTAACAACTAACAACTAGAAACTAGAAACTAGAAACTAACAACTAAAATATTATGAAGAATATCAAGTTTTTCCTGTTGATGGCTATGGTCATGACCATGAGCCTGACCATGAGTGCCGATGACGATGACCGTGTGATCACCTACGATCAGCTGCCCCAGGCTGCACAGACCTTCCTGAAGGCGAATTTTGCCACTAAGGTGCCCCTGTTGGTGACCGCCGACTGGGATGATTTCACCATTCGCTATGAGAGCGGTGAGAAAATCGAGTTTGACAGGTCGGGTAACTGGAAGGACATCGAGTGCTATAACAGCAAGGTGCCCACCGAGGCTGTTCCTGCCCAGATCAGCAGCTACATCAGCCAGAACTACCCTGGCAAGTCCATTATTAAACTGGAGCGCCACCGCAGCGTCTATGAGGTAAAGCTCAACAACGGCATGGAACTTGAGTTTAACCGCAATTTCCAGTTTATTGGCATGGAATACGACGATTGATTTTAGGCTTTAGGTGTCAGGTGTTAGGCATTTGAGTGGCGCATGGCCGCTACAGCCTGGAACCTGGCACCTAAACCCTTATAATTGGCTTAGTGGATTTCAAGACGATATATCGGCGATTTAGGCAATGGCAGGTGGACCCGTTCGAATACAGGGCCCACAGCCAGGACACGCACCGCTGCAACAACTGTGGAAGCGAGTTTGTGGGCAACTTCTGTCCCATCTGCTCGCAGCGGCAGGACATGGGAGCCATCACCTGGAAGAGTGTAGCCAGGAGCATCGCCGAGGTGTGGGGCCTCAACAACCGTTCACTGGTTTACTCGCTGGTGCAGCTCTTCCTGCGACCGGGCTACTTCATCAGCGACTATATCAGCGGCAAGCGCCAGGTGAGTTTCCCGCCCGTCAAGATGCTGGCCATCATCGCCCTGTTGGGGGTATTGGTCGATTATCTCATCGGCGCCCCCATCACCGGCATGTTCAATAACGACTTTGATTTTGCTGGCGACAAGATGTTGCTTATCGACAACGCCTTTGAGTGGATGAACCTTCATCCCGAGGTGATGTCGATGATCTTGTTGTCCTACCTGATTATTCCCATCTATTTTATCTTCAGGTTTGCTCCGCGCAACACTCGCCACACCTTGCCGCAGGGCTTCTTCATTCAGGTGTTCTCAGCGGTAGTTTTTTTGATTTTCAACATATTTGATGATGTCACGTCACTGCACATGGTAATATTTGTGTTGGGGAATGTGTGGCTTTATTTTGCTTACAAGCAGCTCTTCGGATACGGCTGGTGGGGTACGCTATGGCGTTTGGCCTTGGCAATGGTTTGTGCTCACTTGCTGGCGCTGCTCATGTTGGGAATCGACTTCAGCATACACATGATACAGGCCGGAGAGTCCAATCTTCTCGGTGGGTTTGAGCTCTTTGTAAAGTTGCTTATCAGAATGTTAACTAACTCTGATGCATGATGACCCTTACTCCTTTAGGTTTTAGGCTTTAGCGGGTAACCGCGACCTGGCAATTGATTATAACAGTGGACATTAAGACAGTATACCAGCGATTCAGGCAATGGCAGTTGGACCCGTTCGACAACGAGTTCGCTTCCCAGGATACTAACTATTGCTGCAACTGCGGGCATGATTTTGTGGGCAACTTTTGCCCCTATTGCTCGCAGAAGTCAGGTCTGGGGCGCATCACTTGGCGCAGTGTGTGGCACAGCTTTGCCGAGGTGTGGGGCATGCACTCGCGTTCGTTGCCCTTCACACTGCTGCAGCTGTTTTTGCGTCCCGGCTATGTGATAAGCGATTACATCAACGGCAAGCGTCAGGTAAGTTTCCCGCCCATCAAGATGCTCGTGCTCGTTGGCGTATTGGGTGTGGTTGTCGATTTCCTGACGGGCGCCATTCACGGCATGTTTCAAACCAGCTCTGAAGATAAAATGGCCTACATCACTCATGTGTTTGCCTGGCTGAACGTCCATCTCTATGGCGCATTCCCGCCGCCGAGTGAGTTCCTGAGCAGAGTTCTCGACGAGCTGAATAGGCACCCCGACGCGCTCTCCTTGATCATGCTCTCTTTCCTGGTCATTCCCAATTATTTCATTTTCCGCTTTGCCCCTCGCAATCCGTACCATACTCTTCCGCAGGGCTTCTTCGTTCAAGTGTTCAGTACCGTTGTGTTTTTGATCCTGAACATGCTGTATGACATCACTGGCTTGGGGTGGATTGTGTTCCTCCTTGGCGCGGTGCTCGTGTTCACGACCTATAAGCAGCTCTTCGGCTACAGTGTGTGGGGCACCCTGTGGCGAGTGGTCATGGCCTTTGTGTGTGCCATTACCATGTGGTCTGTCTTGTTAAACTCCAACTATGGCTTCCACCTGATGCGACACGGTCTGACCGATATCGCCGGCACCTATTTCCTCAATATCCCTATCGCCCTCTTGGTCATTGTCGTGATACTCTCCGTCTGCTACTTTATCAGCAGGTTTGCCCCCCACAAAAAGTTAACCTCTTAGCCTCACACTAAGGACCGCCAAGCTTTTTTATCATTAGTGTCCGGGGAAAGCCCCGCTAGGGGCGTCCAGGGCTTAGGCAGGGGTGTAACGAGGCGAAGCCGAGTGTAACCCCTGCAGCAGTAGCGAACTTTTACAGGGGTTCCGCTACGCTCCACCCCTGCCTAAGCCCTGACCAGCCCTAACGGGTTTCAAAGTGAGCCCCTTTATGTAAAAATAACATAATAGCATTATATTGAGGCACTTATGTGGTTTTATCGTATTTTTACAGGACACTAATTATACTAATAGCATCCGCTCTCAAACTTGCTGCGTTCGCAGTGTGAAGTTTGGGAGCGGATGTTTTTTGTGTTTTTGAGAATCCTTGCGGGCAACCTTAAAGGTTCTTAGCGGCTTCGCGTCTTTGCGTGAGGCACTTCAGGCGGCGGTAGGTGTAGATGCCCAGCAGGGGCACGGCGGTGCCGACGATAGTGTAAAGCACCCAGAAGAGGTCGGTCGTGCTGTTCTCGTGGATGACCATGTGGCAGCCTATCTGGCCCCAGTCGAGGCCGTAGTACCATATCTTGAGGGCCGACACGAGTTTGAACGAGATAATGTGGAACACGTAGATGTAGAGCGTGTTGTTGCCGCAATAGACCATGAAGCGCTTGGCGATGCCCTCGTGACGGTCGAGCCACGAGGCAATGTGATGTACCATCAGGAAGCCGATAGCGCCCGTGAAGGGTAGGGTAGCCACGGTGCGCAACTCGACCTTCAGGGCCATGCCTTGCCATTCCTGGGTAGCCCCGGCAACCAAAACGGCAATGTAGAGCAGCGTCAATGCCCAGTGCTCACGAATGCGGTGCTCGTGGCGCCTATAAATCACACCCAGGCTGAAGAACAGCACGCCCCAGCACTCGCGTATGCCGCCCTGGACGATGGTGGCGATGGTCAGGTGATTGGCGACCTTGAACCACGCGAAACCCACGGCAAGCACGGCTATCACGATGGGCACGGTGTTGTGGTTGAGCCATTTGTGGCGATTGTACAGCAGCAGGTAAAGTACCAGGAACACGATGCTGGACACCAGCAGGGCCCTGAAGAACCAGAAAGCGCCCGCCAGGAACTCGTCGTAGCCGCCCATCGAGAAAATGATGTGCACCAGCCGTTGGCAGAATTGGAACCAGTCGTAGGGGTGGGTGACGCCGCCGGCCCAGTTGCCGTAGTGCTCGTTCAACAGCCCGATCTTGAAGAACAGGTTGTGGAAAACGAGGAAAAACAGGCTCCACTTGAAAAAGGGCACGTAAAGGCCCTTGAACCGCTTTTTGCAGAAGGTCCATGGGTCGGCCAGGTACTTCTTGTCAAAGAAATAGCCCGCCGCGATAAAGAACACCGGCATGTGGAACAGGTAGATGAAGGTCACGAGCAGCGTGGGCCCCTCGGCATGACCCGCACACATCAGGATAATGGCAATGGCCTTGCAAATCGACAGTGTAGTGTTGTTGCGTTTTATTTGGGGTTGAATCATTGGTTTTCCAGCATTTCAGGAAGGGATACAAAAGAATAGCCTTTTTTCTTGAGGGTCTTGATGAGGGCGGGGAGGCGGTCGTAGAATTTCTCCACGCGGCGCTCGTCGGTGCCCAGGTGGATCATCAGCAGGTGGCCGTTAAGGGTCTTTTCGCGTTCACAGCGCATGATGCGGTCCCACAGCCAGCGGTTGTCGCGGTAGGGGTTGCCGCCGGTGATGCCGGGATAGGTGTAGTCCATGCAACTGGCGGTGCCGGGCGAGAAGTTGACAAGCTGCAGGCCCATCTCGCGTGCCCAAGCAGCAATGGTGGCGTTGTGCCACTCATAGGGCGGGATGAACCATGGCGCCTGTTGAGGCGTGATGCCGAACTCGGCCAGCTTGGCGTAGCTCTTGATGATGTCGTCGCGGAACTCGTCGCGCGTTACCAGCAGCGAGTCGCGCTTCTCCCAGTCGCAGTAAACCAGGTGGCCGTAACTGTGGCTGCCCACGTAATGGCCGTCATCGATGAGGCGGCGCACCACGTCGGGGTAGAGGTCAAAGAAGCGGCCCGTCAAGAAGAATGCGCCCTTGATGCCCTGTTTCTTGAGGGTGCTGATGATGCGCTCGGCCCCGTCGGCCCGGTCATCGGCGGTGAAGACGAGGCAGATTTCCTTCTTGCCGGCATCACCGCGCACGATGGCTCCCTCGTCCCACAGGAAGTTGCCGCTGGCTTGGTTGCCCTCAGTCTCGTAGTAAGAGAACGGGAAGGTGAGCGAGGCCGTGCCGTCCATGGTGGGCTCGTTGGTGCTGTAGTCGTGGGTGTTGTCGTGGAAAACGACGTCATGGGGCTGGAACAGGTCATAGGTGTTGCCCTCGATATTGCGCATGTCGTCGGCCAGGTTCACGCCCTTGAGGCTGTTGAAGATGGTCGCATACACGGGGCCGTCAACCAGGCCGCCTGTGGGCATGCCCACGCCCTCCATCACATAGTTGCTGTGCGGCGCGTGGGGGTAGGTGCCTCCACGGGGCAGTTCCACAATCATGCTGGTGCCCCACGGGTTGCAGCCCAGCAGCCAGTCGCGTAGGGCCGCCTCCATCTCAATGAACTCGCAGTTGCCCGTCAGCTGGCGGTAGAGGATGCATTGGGTGAGCATCGCCGTGGTGAGGTTGTTGCTGCACCAGATGCCGGGTACGCCCCACAGGAAGGGGTTGCCCGTCTGCTCGGCACGCGCATATACGCGTTCGATGCCCGCCTTGATGTTGCGGATGAACTCGTCACGCAAGCGGTCGTTGCTGCCGTTGGCCTCCTGTGCCACGCGCACGTGTCCCATGTTCATGAAGGGGTACCACTGGTAGTGGCGCGCACTGTCGGCGCCCATCCAGGGCGTGATGGGTTCGCGGCGGCCATATTCCACCGCCTGGGTCAGATATTTGGGGTCGCTGGTAGCGTGGTAGAGTTCGATGGCGCCCAGCTCCATGTCATCGACCCAGTTGTCCTCCTCGTAGATGTAGGGCGACACCACACTCACCGTCTGGGCATTGCCGGGCTTGTCGAGGCCCACCTGATAGGCATCGGCGGCCTTGGCGGCGATTTTGGCGGCAAACTCGGGATAGTAGGGAGCCAGCACCTGGGCTCCGAGGGCAAAATCGCTGGCGAACTTGCCCGCCGTGCTGGCCGCTCCCATCGTTGCGTTCATGTATTTGCCGCGCTGTTGCGGTTTGCCGTCGATGTAATAGACCGGCCGGCCGTTGTTGGGCCCCCAGCCATAGTCGGCAGGGTCGTCCTTGGGCAGTTTCATGCCGATGTGGTCGCGGTCGTCGGCAATCTGGTTGTAGAGTTCGCCTGGAGCGGGATTCATCTTGTCGAGCCATGTCAGGCCCCAATAGATCTCGTCGATGATGTCGGGAATGCCGTTGGCACCTTCCAGGCCGTTAGCCTGATACTGGTCGCCGAAGGCTGCCGGGCACTGCTGCCAGGCGAGCATCATCTGGTAGATGGCGTTGGCACTCGTGGTGGTGTACTGCAGCAGGTCGGCAGCGTCGTGCCAGCCGCCGCGCACGTCGATGCGCTGGCCCTCCTTCTCGGGATGGTAGCGCACGTATGCGTCCTTGACGTGGCAACTGTCGCGCTGAAACGGGTTGTAGCCGCACCGTTGCTGGCGCATGTAGTTGAGCACAAAGTCGGCCGTGCCGTCCCACACCCGATTGTTGATGGGGAAGACAGGCGACTCGATGCCGGCGGCCACGATGCGGTAAGCCCCTTCGCCCTCAAAGGCGCTGAAGTCTAACCTGCAGGTGGATGCCATCTGGCCATTTGCTCCCATATTGCGAATGGTAGTCGCGCGGTAGGCCGTCTTGCCGGTGTAGGCATCGACGAGTTCAAACTGCGTGACCTCGACTTTTTCCTGGCTGATGAGCACGGCCACCTTGGTCGCGTGGGGCAGGTAGCCCAGTTGGTTGATGCGTATCCAGCCTCCCGCATTGGCCAGGAGGCAGGCTGTCAGTGTCAACGATATAAGGGTGAGGCGACGTCTGTTCATTGCTGTTCTTGCTGGAATTGATAGTGTTATATGTGATCGGTAAGGTCAGGAAACCGTACCTTGGCGCAAAGTTACAAAAAATACTCCAAATGCCATATAACGAGCATTCTACTGTTGTTTTTGGTTGAATTATAGAAAAAATTCCATAATTTTTTCATGATTTGTTGTGAGGTTTGTTTTTTGTACATACCTTTGCAAGCCATGCCGAAAAGTGTACTTCCTTAACGTTAAGGGCTTTGTCGAGGAGGACAATAGCACATCAGGCACGGAAAAGCGCAAGTGAGCCGCTGTCGGCGCCTCATAACGCGCACTTTTTTAAAGACAATAATCATGTTTAACCTAATAGGATTTTTATGAGAAAAATTACCGCTATCGTTTGCTTGCTGGTGGCTATCATTGCGAGTGCGCAATATACCAACCCAGGGTTCTACCGTGTGCATAGTGCCAATACTGATGCTTATATCAGCATCAAGGGCACGAAGTACGTGTTCTCTTCCAAGCCTAATGCTTTCTGGTCCTGCATCCTCATGTTGAAGGACTCGGCACAGGTGTCGGATCCCGGTTCAATCATCTACATCCCTCGTCTGGATCAGACGAGCCTGTGCGCTCAAGGTGTCAGCACCTATACCCTGACTGACATGTGGATGGACGTAGCTCCCGCCAAGGAGAACGAGGGTGGCCGTGATACCTATATCGCAACCACTGTGACCTACATCAATGATCGCCCGTTCACGTGCTACTTCCGCGACGAGGGCGTCGGCCTGACCGCTGGCAGCAGCGACAGGACTGATTCACGCTGGTGGATTGAGCCCGTGAGCGAGGAGTCGATCGAGACTTCGTTCCTGGGTGTGAAACCCCAGAGCGAGGCTGTTGTCGATAACGATGGCTGGTACTGGACCACGACTTGCTGCGACTTCCCCCTGTTGCTGCCGCAGGACGGTGGCGTTGAGGGCGCCTACACGGTCAAGACCGTCAAGGCCGGTGACGATGGCAAGTACTATGCCGCAGTCGAGAAGGTTTATGGACAGGGCGACATCGTTCCCGCTGCCACTCCCGTACTGCTCAAGTGCCAATATGCCTATGCCAGCGGCAACAAGGTCGTGCCCGTGGGCGACATTGCCAACAACACGACTTTCCCCCTGGTCAGCGACCTGCTGCAAGGCGGTTACTACAGCACTTTCAACAACTACTACGACGTCAACTCCTATGATCAGATTACCTATTACCCCGATCAGGCCATCAAGGCTTCGGCCACCAACCTGGCCCTGGGTGTTGACGCTGATGGCGTGCTGGGTTTCTTCCCCCAGGAGGAGGGCACCTATATGGCTGCCAACACCGCTTGGCTGAGCATCGACGGCTTGGACCTTGACGGTGTGACCGCTGTCTATGTGGATACCGAAGAGCCCGCAGTGATGGGTGACGCCAATGGCGACGGCATCTTGAATGTTGCCGACCTGACCGCACTGGTTGACTACCTCTTGAACAGAGAGCCCACCCGCGACGGTCTTGAGTTGACCACTATCGACATGAATGGTGATGGCATCGTCAACGTCATGGACTTGTCGATTCTCATCGACGTGTTGCTGAACTGGAACTAATCATCAGTTTTCCTGTATTGTAAATTGTTAAGTATATATGGAGTGAGGTGCGTCCCATGCGGGGCGCACCTCTGTTTTTCGTCAGGCCGGCGGGCTAGAAAACGAGTAGCCCGGTAATGCCGGCCAGGATGATGACCAGAATGGGATGAACGCGCGTGAAATAGACAACGCAGAACGAGGCGATGCAGATGCCGATGGTGATGACGCGTTCCTGGATTTCGTAGCCGAAGTTCTCGCTGTTCATCAGCAGCAGTGCAGCCGATGCAATCAGGCCGACAACGACGGGCCTAAGGCCCATGAACGCGCCCTTGATGAAGGGACTCTGCCGGTGATGCTCAATGTAGTGGCTGGCAATGAGCGTGAGGATGAAGGGCGGCAGCACCACGGTGAGCGTGGTTACCAGCGAGCCCAGCACGCTGCCCGTCACCACATAGCCGATGTAGGTGGCACTGTTGATGCCGATGGGGCCGGGGGTCATCTGCGAGATGGCGACAATGTCGGTGAACATCTGGCTGGTAATCCACCCTGAGTCCACGACCTCGCGCTGGATGAGCGACAGCATGGCATAGCCGCCACCAAAGCCGAACAGGCCGATTTTCAGGTAGGCCCAGATAAGCTTCAGGTAATTCTCAATCATCGTTAGCCTCCTTTCCGCCCTGGCGCAACAGGCTGCGCATATAGTAAATGTAGCCTCCAATGGCCCCCAGCACGATGTAGATGATGGGATTGGAGATGTAAGGAATCTTGCTGTAGATGAGCAAGGCCACAGCCACGGGAATGATGACCGTCTTCCAGTTGATGCCGGCGCTGCGGGCTGTGGTGAGCACCGGCGCGATGATTAGGGCCACTACCGCAGGACGGATGCCCTTGAAGATGCGGCTCACGATCTCGTTGTTCTTGATGGTGTCGGGCGTGAGGAAAATGGCGATGGCAAGAATCATGAGGAATGACGGCAGGATGGTGCCGATGGCGGCGCAGATGCTGCCCTTGATGCCCTTGAGGCGGTCGCCGATGACCACACTGATGTTCACCGCCAGGATGCCGGGCATGGACTGTGCCACGGCAAGCAGGTCAAGGAACTCGTCAAGGGCGATCCACTTGTGCTTTTCCACTATCTCGCGCTGGATGATGCTGATCATCGCCCAGCCACCGCCAAAGGTGAAAGCACCTATCTTGCTGAAGGTGAGAAACAGTTGCAGGTACAGGTTGTTCATGGCCATTACTGGGGTCAACTATTTCTTGGGACGTTCTATCAGACGCTGGGCATTGATATAGCCGTAATTGCTCTTGCTGAGGTGGGTGCGCAGGAGCATCAGGCTGTCGACATAGGCCGTTTGGCCCGGCTTGATGTCGTAGCTCACATAGCCATACACACGCCTTACATGGCGGGCGGTGTCGCTCTGGATGTCGATGGCCACCCAGCCGTCGCTGTTGGTGCCGCGGGTGATTTGGGCAGTGGCGCCATCGGTATAATCGATGTTCAGGCTCACCTTGAACTCGTTGCCGCCGCGTGCCAGCTTGTAAGCGAGCTGGTAACGGTCTCCGGGCTGCTTGTGCACGTCGGGGCTCACGTCAAAGGTGATGAACCCGCGTTTGGCGCCCTGAGCCAGCATGTAGCAGCGCGGGGCATCCCACAGGTCGGCCGAGTCGCCCTTGGTGTCCGCACCCAATTTTTTCAGGCTGGGATTCTTGATTTGGCGGGACCTGGGAGGCATTGCACCGTTGGTGCCCTCCATGGTCAGTTCCCTGGCTTGCCCGATGTTGCTGTCGTCCTTGCTCTTTATGGCCTTCTGCTGCATCGACTGGAGCTTGCCCACGGCTTTATCGTGCGCCTTGATATAGGAATCCATGTTGTGGGCATACCACACCAGCGAGGAGTCGTAATCCTGCTGGGTAATGCCGTATTTCTTGAAGATGGATTGTTTCACGACCATCTTGCTGGAGTCGTCGGTAAAGTCTTGCATGTGACTCTCGATATAGGCTTCGGCAAGTTGCAGGTCAACAATCAGGTCGGCCATTTCGTTCACGCTCAACACGCCGCCAGGCGTCCTGTCGCAGGATAACAGCGACCAGGCGAGCAGCAGCGGCAATAATATGCTGAAGGTGAAACGGCGCATGCGGTAGTGTTGTGTTGAGTAGTGTGTTATTCGTCGCCGTCGGCAGTGGTGCCCTCGTCTTGCGCCTCCTGAACTTGTTCCTCACTGTCAGTCACCTCGTCCTTGAGGTTGACGGTGGCCAGATAGCGGGCATAGAACAGGATGAGCACAATGACACTCACGCTCAGCGCGGCGTCGGCGATGTTGAAGATGGGTTGGAAGAATACAAAGTGGTGGCCGCCAATCATGGGCATCCACTGGGGCCAGTTCCACTCGCACAGCGGGAAGTAGAGCATGTCCACAACCCGGCCGTTGAACAGGGTAGAGTAGCCGCCGTCGGGCGGGAACAGTTGGGCCACTTGGGGCGGAACGGGGTTGTTGAAAATCAGGCCATAAGCAATGCAGTCAATCACGTTGCCCAGCGCGCCGGCCGTTATCAGGGCGACGCAGGCCACATAACCCTTGGGCACATCGGTGCGGTTGCGCAGCTTCCACAGGTAGTAGATGATTGCGCCCGAGACAATGATGCGGAACAGCGTGAGCAGCAGTTTGCTGCCCAGTTCCATGCCGAAGGCCATGCCGTTGTTCTCGATGAACAGCAGCTTGAACCACGAGGTTATCTCCACCTCCTCGCCGTAGTAGAAGTGGGTCTTTACCCAAATCTTGAGAGCTTGGTCGATGACGATGACCAGCGCGATGATCAGCGCTGCCAGTTTGCCGTTAGAGAGCTTCATGTGAAGGGGAGTCTGCTGATGTCAGGATTTCTTGTTTTTGTTCCTGGCCTCGATTTCCTTGCCCTCGATCGACAGTGTAGCGTGGGGAACAGCAAGCAGGCGCTCCTTGGGGATGAGCTTGCCCGTGATGCGGCACACGCCGTAGGTCTTGTTCTCGATGCGCACGAGGGCTGCCTGGAGTTTGCGGATGAAGTCCAACTGGCGCTGGGCCTGCTGGCTGGAAACCTCCTTCTGCAGTGTCGAGGCACCTTCCTCCATCATCTTGAAGGTGGGGTTGGACTCATCGACCATGATGGTGTCGGTCAGGCGCTTGTAGTTCTCCTGTGCCTGCTCAATTTTGGCGAGGATGAGCTCCTTGAACTCCTGCAACTCCTCATCGCTATATCGGGTTTTCTCTTGCTTGTTAGCCATATTCAACAGTTTGATGTTTATTGTTTAAACAATAGGGTCTAGAGGCTTTGCGGGCCCTAAACCCTAGATAACTCGGTTATACTTTCTCAACGTTCACGGGCAGTGTCCAGCCGTCCATGTCCAGCTCGACAGCGGTGGCGGCATCGACGGGAGCGACCTGGATGCTGCTGGCGAGCACCTGGCGGGCGATGTAGTCGCCATAGGCCTTGACGGCGTCGTCGGTGCGCTCGTCGGGAGCGATGGTGACATTGATCTTGTCGGTGATGTCAAAGTCTTTGTTCTTGCGCACGTTCTGGATGCGGTTCACCAGCTCACGGGCGATGCCCTCGCGGCGCAGCTCGTCGGTCACGGTGATGTCGAGTGCCACGGTCAGGTTACCCTCATTGGCCACGAGCCAGCCGGGGATATCCTCGCTGATGATTTCCACGTCGGGGAGCTCGACAACGGCCTGCTGGCCGTCCAGGTCAACGGTGAACTGTCCGTCTTTCTCGAATTGGGCGATTTCCTGTTGCGACATGCCGGTGATGCGTGCGGCCAGCGCTTTCATCACCTTGCCGTACTTCGGGCCCAGCTTCTTGAAGTCGGGCTTCACGCGCTTGACAAGGATGCCGGCGTCATTGCCCACGAGCTTGATCTCCTTGACGTTGACCTCGTTGCGGATGAGGTTGGCAACGGCCTCGACATCGGCGCGCTGACGCTCGTCGAGCACGGGAACCATGATGGCCTGCAGCGGCTGGCGCACCTTGAGGTTCTGCTTGCGGCGCAGCGACAGCACCATCGAGGTGACGTCCTGTGCGGCCTGCATGCGCTGCTCGAGCTGCTTGTCGATAACGCTCTCGTCGCTCTTGGGGAACAGGGCCAGGTGTACCGAGGTCTCGCTGTGGGTGAGGTCGCGGTACAGGCGGTCGCTGTAGAAGGGTGCCACGGGAGCCATCAACAGGGCCACGGTGGTGAGGCACTGGTGCAGGGTCTGGTAGGCAGCCAGCTTGTCCTGGGTCATTTCGCCGCCCCAGAAACGCTTGCGGTTCAAGCGCACGTACCAGTTGCTCAAGTGGTCGTTCACAAAGGTGCTGATGGCGCGGGCGGCCTTGGTGGGCTCGTAGTCCTCGAGGTCGGCCTGCACGTTGGCGATGAGCGAGTTGAGCAGCGAGATGATCCAGCGGTCAATCTCGGGACGCTCGGCGATGGGCACCTGCGGGGCCTCGGGGTCGAAGCCGTCCACGTTGGCATACAGGGCAAAGAACGAGTAGGTGTTGTACAGGGTGCCGAAGAACTTGCGGGCTACCTCGACCACGCCAGCCTCGTCAAACTTGAGGTTGTCCCAGGGCGACGAGTTGCTGATCATGTACCAGCGCAGGGGGTCGCTGCCGTATTTCTCGATGGCGCCGAAGGGGTCAACGGCGTTGCCCAGACGCTTACTCATCTTGTTGCCGTTCTTGTCGAGCACAAGACCGTTGCTGATGACGTTCTTGTAGGCCACGTTGTCAAACACCATCGTGGCGATGGCATGCAGGGTGAAGAACCAACCGCGGGTCTGGTCCACGCCCTCGGCAATGAAGTCGGCGGGGAAGAAGGTCTTGCTATCTACGGCCTCCTTGTTCTCGAACGGGTAGTGCAGCTGGGCATAAGGCATGGCACCGCTGTCAAACCACACGTCGATGAGGTCCAGCTCACGCTTCATGGGCTTGCCGCTGTCGCTCACCAAGATGATGTCGTCGACATAGGGGCGGTGGATATCGATCTTATTGTAGTTCTCCTCGCTGTAGTCGCCGGGAACGAAGCCCTTGTCCTTGTAGGGGTTGCTCGTCATCACGCCGGCGGCAACGGCCTTCTCGATCTCGTTGTAGAGTTCCTCGATGCTGCCGATGCACTTCTCCTCGCCGTCCTCGTCGCGCCAGATGGGCAGCGGGGTGCCCCAGTAGCGGCTGCGGCTCAGGTTCCAGTCGTTGAGGTTCTCCAGCCACTTGCCGAATCGGCCGGTACCCGTGTGCTCGGGCTTCCAGTTGATGGTGTGGTTGAGCTCAATCATGCGGTCGCGGCAGGCCGTGTCGCGGATGAACCAGCTGTCCAGCGGGTAGTAGAGCACGGGCTTGTCGGTGCGCCAGCAGTGGGGATAGTTGTGGGTGTGCTTCTCCATCTTGAAGGCGGTGCCGTCCTGCTTCATGCGGATGCAGATGTAGATGTTCAGGTCCTCGGCCTTGTTGGCGGCAACCTCGTCAAACTTGCCACCCACGGTGTATTGCGGGTCGTAGGCGTTCTTCACCCAGCGGCCTGCATACTCCTTGTAGAGGTCCTCGTTGACGAAGTTCTTGACGAATTCCTCGTCCAGGTCCTCGATGAGGTAGTATTTGCCAGTGAGGTCCACCATGGGGCGGGTCTCCAGCTTCTTGTTGATCATGTACAGGGCGGGGATGCCGGCAGCCTTGGCCACGCGGGCATCGTCGGCACCAAAGGTGGGAGCGATGTGCACGATACCGGTACCGTCCTCGGTGGTCACATAGTCACCGGGGATGACGCGGAAACCGTTGTCGTTGCCCACAACCTTGCCGTCCACCTTGTCAACAGGCTTTACCCAGGGGAACAGCTGTGCGTAGCGCATCTCGAGCAGGTCCTGACCCTTGAACGAGGCGATGACCTTCCAGGGCACCACCTTGTCGCCGGCGTTGAACTCCAGCGGCTGGTCCTTGCCGTCGGCCTTGAAGTAGGCATCGACGCGGGCCTCGGCCAGCAGGTAGATGGCGGGCTTGCCGGTGTAGGGGTTGAAGCTCTCAACAGCCACATAGTCGATCTTGTTGCCCACACACAGGGCGGTGTTGCTGGGCAGGGTCCACGGGGTGGTGGTCCATGCCAGCACATAGGCCTCGTCGAAGCCCTCGTCGGCCACCTCGTGGATCTTCTTGATCACGGGGTGCTCGTCGCCGCTCAGCACGGTGAACTGGGCCGTCACCGTCTGGTCCTTCACGTCGCGGTAGCAGCCCGGCAGGTTCAGCTCGTGCGAGCTCAATCCGGTACCGGCAGCGGGCGAGTAAGGCTGGATGGTGTAGCCCTTGTAGAGCAGGCCCTTGTTGTAGAGCTGCTTCAACAGCCACCACAGGCTCTCGATGTAGCTGTTCTTGTAGGTGATGTAGGGGTTGTTCATGTCCACCCAGTAGCCCATGCGGTGGGTCAGGTCTTCCCACTCGCGGGTATATTTCATCACCTCCTTGCGGCAGGTGGCATTGTACTCATCGACCGAGATCTTCTTGCCGATATCCTCCTTGGTGATGCCCAGGGCCTTCTCCACGCCCAGCTCTACGGGCAGGCCGTGGGTGTCCCAACCGGCCTTGCGCAGCACCTGGTAGCCCTGCATCGTCTTGTAGCGGCAGAAGATGTCCTTGATCGAGCGGGCCATCACATGGTGGATGCCCGGCATGCCGTTGGCACTGGGAGGACCCTCATAGAACACATAGGCCGGTGAGCCTTCACGCTCACTGATGCTGAGGCCAAACACATCTTCCTTGTCCCACTGCTGCAGGACTTCCTTGTTGATATCTGACAGGTTAAACCCGTTATACTCGTTGAATTTTTTCATTTTTTTAATAATGTACATTCTCAAATTTGGCTGCAAAGGTAGTGAAATAATTCGGAATAGAAAACAATGTTAATAAAATGCTGGTTGGAGCATTCATTTTTTGCCCTGTTTTCACTGAGGGTGTTGCAAAACTCCATTTGATTCAGTTTTAATCGGCCTAAGGCCGAAAAATTAAACAAAATTCAGTGGATAATAGAATTAAAATAAATATTTATTAAAAATTTGTTTATGATTTTGTTCAATTTTTCGAGCGAAGCTCGATATGTCATTATAGGCGTTTCACATTTAAAATGCTAGCATCAAATTAGTTGAATTTGTGAAATTGGCTTCGCCGCTAAAGGTTCGCATTAGCCCCGCAGGGTCAGAGGCATATCTTTACCGACCGTGTGGGTAGCAGGGCGTTTTTTTGTGTTGAGAAATGCACGCGTTACTCATTAATCTTTAATTCGGTGAGCAATAATTGTGAGAGAAAAGTGCGAATTTAGTTGGATTTATATTGGATATGTAAAAAATAATTATTAAATTTGCGGCATTGATGAAGAATTGGAACGCAGATTTATTAACTAATTAAAAGATAACGATTATGAAGAAACTTTTACTTTTTTCACTGGCGGTACTGCTGGCGGCACTTGCTGCCCATGCCGATGTGACGATTAATGCCACCAACTTCCCCGACGCGACCTTCCGCTCCTACCTGCTGAGCCAGTACCCGAGCGGCACCATCACCACGGCGCAGCTCAATGCCCGCGACACGTTGAATCTGGCTTACAAG
>CADBDH010000045.1:0-2851 GCA_902793405.1 uncultured Bacteroidales bacterium
GGAATGGGATATCTCACGCCCCATTTGTATGGATGGCGATATCAAGTTCTTCAAGTGGGAGGACGCCGAGGGCAAGCACGCCTTCTGGCACACATCGGCACACTTGCTGGCCGAGGCCCTGCAGGAGCTGTACCCCGGCGTACAGTTCGGTATCGGCCCCGCCATCGAGAACGGTTTCTACTATGACATCGACACCGGTGACACTACCTTGACAGACGCAGACTTCGCCAAGATTGAGAAAAAGATGATGGAACTCGTGCAGAAGAACGAGGACGTCGTGCGTGCCGACATCAGCAAGGCCGACGCCCTGAAATTCTTTGGCGACAAGGGCCAGAGCCTGAAGTGCGAGCTCATCAATGACCTGGAAGACGGTCACATCACTACTTATACCCAGGGCAACTTCACCGACCTGTGCCGTGGCCCGCACATCCCCTCGACCGGCGCTATCAAGGCCGTGAAGGTGATGTCGCTTGCCGGCGCCTACTGGCGCGGTGACGAGACCCGCCCGCAATTGACCCGCGTGTATGGTATCTCCTTCCCCAAGAAGAAGATGCTCGACGAGTACCTGGTGCTGCTCGAGGAGGCCAAGAAGCGCGACCACCGCAAGATCGGCAAGGAGATGGAGCTGTTTGCCTTCTCCCAGAACGTGGGCCAGGGTCTGCCCCTGTGGCTGCCCAAGGGTGCCGCCCTGCGCAACCGCCTGCAGGACATGCTGGCCAAGATCCAGAAGCGCTATGGCTACCAGCAGGTGATCACGCCGCACATCGGCAACAAGCTGCTGTATGTGACCAGCGGCCACTATGCCAAGTACGGTAAGGACTCGTTCCGTCCCATCACTACCCCCGAGGAGGGTGAGGAGTACATGCTCAAACCCATGAACTGCCCCCACCACTGCGAGATTTACAAGACTGCTCCCCGCAGCTACCGTGACCTGCCCATCCGCTATGCCGAGTTCGGTACCGTTTACCGCTACGAGCAGAGTGGCGAGCTGCACGGCCTGACCCGCGTGCGCAGCTTCACACAGGACGACGCTCACCTGTTCTGCACCCCCGACCAGTTGAAGCAGGAGTTCCTGGGTGTAATGGACATCATCTCGTTTATCTTCAAGGTGTTCGGCTTCGACTACGAGGCTCAGATCTCGCTGCGTGACCCCAACAACAAGGAGAAATATGTGGGTACCGATGAAGTATGGGAAAAGGCCGAGCGTGCCATCATCGAGGCCTGTGAGGAGAAGGGCCTGGTGGCTAAGCAGGTGACCGGCGAGGCTGCCTTCTATGGTCCCAAGCTCGACTTCATGGTTAAGGACGCCCTGGGCCGCCGCTGGCAGTTGGGTACCATCCAGGTGGACTACAACCTGCCCGAGCGCTTCCAGCTCGAGTACACCGGTGCCGACAACCAGAAGCACCGTCCCGTGATGATCCACCGCGCCCCCTTCGGCTCGCTGGAGCGCTTCGTGGCCGTGCTGCTTGAGCACACCGCTGGCAAGTTGCCGCTGTGGCTCGTTCCCGACCAGTGCGTGGTACTGCCCATCAGCGAGAAGTTCAACGACTATGCACACCACGTGGCCGACGAACTGAACAAGCTGGATGTGCGCGCCATCGTCGATGACCGCAACGAGAAAATCGGCCGCAAGATCCGCGACAACGAGCTCAAACGCATCCCCTATCTGCTCATCGTGGGCGAAAAAGAAGCCGGATGTGAAGAAATTTCTATAAGAAAACAGGGCGAAGGTGATCAAGGTTCGAAAAAAATTACTACCTTTGCAGCCGATATTAATCGCGAAGTGGCAGAAATGACCAACTTTTAAGCCCGCCAAATGGGCGGCAAAAACGATAAAGACACCAACCTGATCAACGATGAAATTCGTGCCAGCGAGGTGCGCCTGGTGGGTGACAACGTGGAGCAGGGCATCTATCCCATCGAGGAGGCCCTGAAAATCGCCGAGGGGCAGGAACTGGACTTGATCCTGATTGCGCCCCAAGCCGAGCCCCCCGTGTGCCGCGTGATGGACTACCAGAAGTTCAAGTTCCAACAGCGCAAACACGCCAAGGAACAGAAGGCCAAGTCCACCAAACTCGTGGTCAAGGAAATTCGTTTCGGACCACAAACCGACGAGCATGATTACAACTTCAAGTTGAAACATGCCATCGGCTTCCTCAAGGAAGGTGCCAAGGTGAAGAGCTATGTCTTCTTCAAGGGACGTTCCATCCTGTTCAAGGAACAGGGCGAGGTGCTGTTGCTCAGGTTCGCCAACGACCTGGAAGAGTATGGTAAGCTGGATCAGATGCCCGTGCTCGAGGGAAAGCGCATGACCATCATGCTCTCGCCCAAGAAGCCCGGCAGCGGTAAGAAAAAAGAGGCTAAGGATGCCCCCGAAGGTGCCGCTCAGCAGGACAACACTCCCACCGAGGAGTAACAAAAACGTGAAGGAAGAGCATCAGGCTTGGTAAGTGCCTGGTCTCGATTAATTAATAACATTTTTTAAACTAAAACAAAATGCCAAAAGTTAAGACGAATTCCGCTGGGAAAGATTAAAAGAAGACATGCTTACAAGAGTCACATCCTGACCAAGAAGAGCAAGAAGCGTAAACGCAACCTGGGTAAGATGAGCATCGTGGACAAGGCCAACTTGAACATCGTGCGTCAGCTCCTGGTGAAGTAAACAACTCAATTTTCTTTTAATCACAAGATTTTTATCTTTTATTATTAACCGAATGTCTAGCTCAAAGTGCCGCCCAGCGGCCGCTAGCAGTCAAAACAATTCAAAAAAATGCCAAGATCAGTTAATCACGTGGCTTCAAGAGCCAAACGCAAGAAAATCTTAAAACTTACAAGGGGTTACTTTGGCGCT
>CADBDH010000045.1:2886-18515 GCA_902793405.1 uncultured Bacteroidales bacterium
GGGCCTGATTCACAAGTCTGGTATCGAGATCAACCGCAAGGTGCTCGCCGACCTGGCTATGAACAATCCCGCCGCTTTCAAGGCTATCGTTGACGAGGCAAAGAAGCACGCCTAATCAACAGGTTCTTTCCAAAGAAATAATTCCGCAAAATGCTATCAGGCTCCAAGGGGGTAACCCCACGGAGCCTGAATTTTCTACAAAAACGAGGAAAGGTGAAGTTTCTCTTTGACATGGACGGGACACTCACTGCCCGCGAGACCTTGCCGATGATTGCGGCTCATTTTGGTGTGCAGGCCCCTGTGGCCGATGCGACCATCGCTGCCGTTACTGGCCGGGAGCCCTTTGACCAGAGTCTGCGGCAACGTGTGGCAGCCCTTGGCCATTTGCCGGTAGATGAGGTAAGCCGTCTGGTGACAACAGTGCCGTTGCACAGGCTCATCGTGGATTTTGTCAACAGTCATCGCGACCAGTGTGCAATAGTCACCAGCAATCTCGACTGCTGGTGCGATGCCCTGATGAGGAAGATGGGCTGCGAGGCCTTTTGCTCCAGGGCACAGATTACTGGCAACCATGTCATTGGGATAACGGAGCTATTGCACAAGGAGGATGTCGTTGATGCCTACAAGGCAGATTCCCGAGAGATGGTCGTCTTTGTTGGCGATGGGCATAACGACCTTGCTGCCATGTGTCATGCCGATGTTGCGGTTGCTGTGGGCTTCCTCCCGGGTACGCCTGCCGCCAGCCTTGCTGCGGTGGCCGATCACATCTTCACGACCGAGAAGGAACTTTGTGTCGCTCTTGAGGTAATGGCAGCAGGCGATCTTTAACGATGTGGACCGGGGTCGTGAAGACCACGACCATTTGAGCAGGAAAAGGCCGATGACTGTTTTCAAGCCATCGACTCTTTTTTTATGAGTTCTTCTTGTAGCTCACGACGGCCCAGACGGCCATGACGCTGCCTATGCCCAGCAGGGCAAGCACCTGGTGCCAGATGCTGGAGAGGCCGCCACCGCGGATGAATACCGTGCGCACCGCCTCGATGAAGTAGGACATGGGGTTGACATAGGTGGTGGCATAGGCCCACGAGGGCATCGAGCGGGTGGGGGTGAACAAGCCCGAGAGCAACAGCATCATCACCACAAAGAACCACATCACAAAGATGGCTTGCTGCATGGTGTCGCTGTAGTTGCTGATCATCAGGCCGAACGAGCTCCAGAACAGCGCCAGCAGCAATACCAGCAGGTAAATC
This sequence comes from uncultured Bacteroidales bacterium, assembly GCA_902793405.1. Classification (GTDB taxonomy): domain Bacteria; phylum Bacteroidota; class Bacteroidia; order Bacteroidales; family Muribaculaceae; genus Sodaliphilus. The sequence goes on from CADBDH010000045.1 coordinate 4,137, forward strand.
AGCGCCAGCGGCCCCACGCTGGTGATGCCATAGACCGCCCAGGCCAACAGCAGGCACACGGTGATGACAAACAGGGCGATGATCCAGTAGGGAATGAGTTTGGCCAGGATAAACGACCACTTGCTCACGGGAGTGACGTTGATCTGCTCGATGGTGCCCGCCTCTTTCTCGGCCACAATGTTGAGGGCGGGCAGGAAGCCCGTCATCAGCATCATCACGATAGCGAACAGGGCCGGTATCATGAAGAGCTTGAAATCCAGGTTCTTGTTGTACAGGAACAGGGTGGCAACGCGCGACTGGATGGCTGTGATCTCGGGATTGACGTGAGCCGTGACAATCTGCGTCAGGTATGCACTGCCCATGGCCCCTTTCGTCCCGTTCACGGCATTGGCGGCGATGAGCACCTGCGGCTGGTGTCCCAGCGTCATGTCGCGGCTGTAGTCCTGGGGGATGACCATCACGATATCGGCCCGCGACTGCTCGATTTCCTGCAGCGCGGCACGGTAGGTGGGCTGCTGCCCCTTGAAGATGAAGTAGTTGCTGGCCTCGATGCTGTGCACCATCTGCTGTGACAGGGTCGAGCGGTCGTTATCGACCACAGTGACCTTGATATTTTTCACCTCTTGATTCATGACCCAAGGCATGACGCACATGATCATGATGGGGAACACCACGATGAGTTTGGGCAGGAACGCGTTGCGGCGAATCTGCGTGAACTCTTTCTGTATGAGATACTTGAGTGTCATGTCATTCGAGTCGTTTGTTGAACTTGGCCAGGGCGAGCGTCATCAGCAGGGCAACCATGCCCGTGAGAATCAGGACTTCGCGGGCAACCTCCTTGATGCCCACGCCCATAATCATGAGTTTGCGCATGGCCTCGATGTAGTAGCGGGGCGGCACGATGGCCGATATCCACTGCAATACCCGGGGCATCGATTCCACAGGGAACAGCATGCCGCTGAGCATCACGATGGGCACCAGCAGCACCATGGCCGAGAGCAGGAGGGCCACCAGCTGCGTCTTGGCGACGTTGCTGATGAGCAGACCCAGCGAGAGGGCCAGCAGGATGTAGATGATGGAGATGACGATAATCCAGAAGAGCGAACCCACCAGCGGCACACCCAGCACAAAACGCGCCATCAGCAAGATGATAAGCAGGATGACGAAAGCGAGCACCAGGTAGGGGATGGCCTTGGCAATGATGATCATCAGCGGCTTGACGGGCGAGACGAGCAAGACCTCCATGGTGCCTTTCTCCTTCTCGCGCACAATCGAAATCGAGGTCATCATCGCGCACACCAACATCAGCAGCATACCCATGATGGCCGGCACGAAATTGTAGGCCGACTTCATCTGCGGGTTATAAAGCATCTTGGAATTGACAACGCCGCCGTCGGCATTGGTGATGACCGCACTGGCATAGTTGGTCCACTGCTGGGCCATATTAGGGTCGGCGCCGTCAACGATGAACTGGACACCGCTGCGCTTGGAGGCGAAGTCGGGGCCGAAGACCACGGCCAAGTCGGCCTTTTGGCCACGTATCACACGCTCGGCATCGCGGGGCGTGGCAACGACTTGGGTAATGGTAAAGTACTCTGATGCCGCCAGCCGGTCCACCGCCTGCCTTGTGAGGTGGTCCATCGAACTGGTGACCACTACGGTGCGCACGTTCTTGACATCGGTGGTAATGGCAAAGCCGAAGATGAGCATCAACACCAGCGGCATGCCAAAGAGGATGAGCATCGTGCGCTTGTCGCGCAGGATGTGCTTCGCTTCCTTGATGACAAATGAGATGAACTGTTTCATGCCTCCGGGGTTTTAATCGCTGCTGCGCGTAGCTTGGCGTGCCAGATAGGTGAACACGTGGTCCATATCGGGCTGGTTATACTTCTGTTTCAACTCATCGGGCGTGCCCATCGCCTTGATTTTGCCGTCTACCATGATGGAGATACGGTCGCAGTACTCGGCCTCGTCCATGTAGTGGGTGGTGACAAACACGGTGATGCCGCGACCTGCCGCCTCATAAATCAGCTCCCAAAACTGCCGCCGCGTCGCGGGGTCAACGCCGCCCGTGGGTTCGTCGAGGAAAACCACGCCCGGCTCGTGGAAGATGCTCACCGAGAAAGCCAGCTTCTGTTTCCAGCCCAGCGGCAGCGAGGCCACCAGCGTGTCCTTGTGGTCGGCAAATTGCAGGCGCTCGAGCATCTCGTCGGTCTTGCGGGCAATTTCCTTGTCGTCCATGCCGTAGATGCCGCCAAACAGGCGGATGTTCTCGGCCACCGTCAGGTCCTCGTAGAGCGAGAACCGCTGGCTCATGTAGCCGATGTGCTTCTTGATCTGCTCATGCTCGGTACGGATGTCGTAGCCCACCACGCGGCCCGTGCCACTCGTCGGTTGGTTCAGGCCTGTCAGCATGTGCATGGCTGTGGTCTTGCCGGCACCGTTGGCCCCGAGGAAACCGAAAATCTCGCCCCGCTTGACCGTGAAACTGATATCATCGACCGCATGGAACGAACCGAAGGCCTTGACCAGGTGTTCCACCTCGATGACGTTCTCGTTCTTGACCTCGCCACCCTGGGCGTGGTCGATGCCGGGGGGATTGAAAATGTCGGCAAAGCGTGTCAGTATCTCGTCGGGCGTGCCGATGCCCCGAATTCTGCCCTGATCGAGGAAAGCCACACGTTCGCAGCGGCGCACCTCATCGAGATAGGGGGTAGAGGCCACTATAGTGATGCCACGGTCCTTGAGCGTGCCCAACATGTCCCAGAACTCCTTGCGCGACACTGGGTCAACACCTGTTGTGGGCTCGTCGAGGAAGAGCACGCTGGGGCTGTGCACCAGGGCGCACGAGAGGGCCAGTTTCTGCTTCATGCCACCCGACAGGGCACCCGCCCGGCGGTTCTTGAAACGTTCAATCTGGCCATAAATCGCCTTGATGCAGTCATAGCCTTCCTCAACCGTCGTGCCGAACAGGGTAGCAAAGAACTGCAGGTTTTCCTCAACCGTCAAGTCCTCATAGAGCGAGAACTTGCCGGGCATATAACCCACCCGGCGGCGTATGTCAGTCATCTGGCGCACCGCGTCAAAGCCGTCCACCGCGACTGTGCCTGAATCGGGCAGCAACAGGGTACACAGGATGCGGTACATCGACGTCTTGCCGGCGCCGTCGGGCCCGATGAGACCGAAGACCTCACCCTTGCCCACGGTGAAGGACACATCGTCGAGCGCCTTGACCGTCCCGTAGGACTTGGACACGTTATTGACCTCTATTGCGTTCATTGCCAGTGGTTTTTATCGAGCCGTTCAAGTTGTGCTAGATATTCTAGATGCTCTAGATGTTCTAGAATTTCACTTCCCCGTACATCCCGATTTTCACATAGCCGTCGTTCTTGATGGCAATCTTGACGGCATAGACCAGGTCGGCGCGCTCGTCGTCGGTCAGGATGGTCTTGGGGGTGAATTCAGAGCGGTTGGAAATCCAGGTGATGGTGCCGGCGTACTCTTTCTTCTGGCCGTCGCCATAGTCGGCAAACACCTTGCACGTCTGGCCCACCTTGATGTTTTGCAGCTGGGCCGAGGTGACATAGGCGCGGATGAACATGTTGTCCACATCGGCCATCTTGAACAGCGGTTTGCCCGTCGAGACAAATTCGCCCTGCTCGACGTACTTTTCCAGTACGGTGCCCTTGTAGGGGGCCACGATGTCGGCATTGGCAATCTGGTCATCGAGTTGGCGCTGCTGGGCGTCGATACCGGCCACCTGGGCATCAATGCCGTCCATTTGGGCGCCGATGCCCTTGCCCTGCTCGGCGAGCGCGGCGTTGGCGCTGCGTATTTGGTCACGGGTGGCCTCCAGCTGGCGGTTCAACACCTTGATCTGGTTGTCGATGTCGTCGAGCTGCTTGCGGGGAACGGCACCGTCCTTGACCAGTTCGGCATAGCGTTGGCGCTCGCGTTGCGCATTGGCAATCTGCTGCTGGATGGACGAGAGCTGCTTGTTCAGGTCCAGCTGCTGGCTGCTGGCTGCCGACCGGTTGGACGACAGTTGTCGCTTGCTGGCTGCGAGCTGTCCGCGTTGGGTCTCGAGCTGTTGTTTCTTGAGCACCAGCTGATAGGTGTCGATGCGTCCCACTTGGGTACCGCCCTCGATGGTTTGCCCCTCGGTCACATCAAAGGATTTCAGTTCGCCCGTTGCCTTGGCCGAGATGGTAACCTCGGTGGCTTCGAACGTTCCCGTGGCATCAAACGCCTTCTCCTTCTTGCTGCAAGCGGTCATCACCAGGAGTGCCACGCTTGCCATGATAGTTAACTTCTTCATCGTTATGTCGTTTGGTTAGTTGTTCGTCGTGTATTTCAACTCATACATCTGCTTGAGCATCTCGATCTCGTGGATGGACTGCTGCACGCGGGCAGCGTTCTCGCTGTTGATATCGCGCACCAGGTCATTCACATCGATGATGCCATGCGAGAGTTTGGACTCGGCGGCCTTGCGCACCTGTTCACGCAGGGTGATGATTTCTTCGTCCTGGGCCATCAGACGGCTGTAACGGTCGATGGCTTCGTTCTGCTGCATCTGCTCCAGGCGGTTGTTGAACAGGAAGACTTCGCGCTGGTTCTGGGCGGTTTCACGCTGCAGCTGCACCTTGGCCTTGTCGTTGTGGTGGGTGTACAGGGCACCGATGTTCCACGTCAAGCGGGCGCCCACCATGCCGTTCCATGACCAGTCGCGGCTTATCATGTCCTTGAACATGTTGTAGCCCGGGTAGCCGTAGAAGCCCTGGGCAAACACGCCCAAGCGGGGCAGCAGGGACGCCTTGAGGGCGCGGTCCTGGGCGTCGGCCAGGCGCAACTGACTGTCGATGAGCCTAAGCTCGGGGCGGTTGTTGCCAGCTACGGCATCGACAGCGGCAGGCTTGGTCAAATGGCTGATCTCGATGCCGCAAAAGGTGCCCAGCATCGATTGGAGCACACGATGTTGAGACTCCAGTACGGTCCTCTGCTGAACGACGTTCAGGCGCTCGGCAGTGACGTTGTTCAGGTCGCATTGGGCGGCCGTGCCGTGCTTGACCATCGAGGTGAGCTTCTTCTCGCTGGCGGCAAGCTGCTGTTGCAGGTCGGTGTTGAGGCGCATCTGGTCTTCAAGCAGCAGCAGGCCGAAGTACATCTCGTTGACGCGCTGGTGCACTTGATACAAGGTGACGTCGAGCTGGGCCTGCTGCACGGCACCCTGCTCACGGGCCACTTGCTGCTGGGCGCTGATGGCGCCGCCGTCAAACACCGTTTGCTGCAGGTCCAGTCCCACGCGGTACTGATCCTTGGCTAGGCCCTTCATGTCCACACCCATCTGCTGCATGAGTCCCTTCATCTCATCGGGCCATGCCGTGACAGCGCTCTGGTAGGTCGCTTGAGCAGTCGCCGTGAGTTGGGGCAGCCATCCCTTTTGGATATTGGCAACGGTGAGGTCGGTGGTGCGGCCGATGAGGTCGTGCTGGGCGATAAGCGGGTAGTTGCGCTCGGCAGCGCGCTGGCACTCCTCGAGCGTCTGTGCCGCAGCAGTAAACGCCATGCAGATGCCGATGATGAATAATAGCCGTTTCATATCATTGCGTTTTTGTTTGATATCGCAAAATTACAACGATATTCTGTGCCAGTATCTATCTAAAGTAAGGAGAAAATGTTCTATTTGTACAAATTTGATGATTATTTTTGTTTATTAGCCATATTTGATTACCTTTGCGTTCAAATTTGATAATGATGGAGGAATTAAGACAACTGAATCTGGTCCAACTCAAACAGCTCATCGAGGGGAAAGATGATAACCTGGCAAACAACTACATCTCACGCAACCTGGCTGTAGCGCGCAACGTGCGCCTGAGCCTGATTAAAGAGCAGCTCAAAGAACAGCCGACGCTCATGCCCGAGATGCGTATCCTCATGATCAAGAACGGCTGGGCCAATCCCGTCATCAACATGATGGAGCGCCGCTTCGAGGTGGGCGACATGGTGTTCTTGGGCACCAACGGCATCCTTCAGTACAAGGATGCCTCCAGCGATGTGCAGGGCATTGGTTTGTCGATCAGCGACGAACTGTTCTCGCTGGCTGTGGGCAATCGCATCCCCAGTGCCTTCGACGGGCACTTGCGCGATTTCCAGATGAGGCTGGACCCTGCCGAACAGGAATACCTGGACCAGTTGCACCTGATGCTTTACAATCACCTGCGGCAACAGGATGGCAGCAGCCAGGTCACGCTTCACCTGGTGAGTGCCTTCCTGTGGTATGTGGACCACTTGTGGAGCCGTCAAGAGCAGTATTATCGCGAGCATCAGTCACGCGAGCAGCGCCTGTTCACCGATTTCATCCAGCTGGTGAGCGAGTTTGCCCCCGAGCACCACACCATCGACTTCTATGCCTCGCGCCTGTGTCTCACACCGCGATACATGAGCACAATCATCAAGCAGGTGAGCGGCAAGAGCGCCAAACAGTGGATTGACGACGCCCTGGTCACCCGCATCAAAATCGACCTCAAGCACACCGACAAGTCAGTCGCCCGCATCTGCGACGACATGAATTTCCCCAACCCCTCGTTCCTGACCAAATTCTTCAAGCGCATGACAGGCATGACCCCGAAAGAATTCCGTCAATAACGCTCTCCCCAAAAAACAAGGGAACGATATTGCAGTTGGCCCATTGATTTTAATTCAATGCTAATTTCGCTAATTAGTTGAATTAAACGATAAAATAAATATTCGCATTAGCCCCGCAGGGTTTGGGCCAGCATCTATATCATTACCCAAAAAACAATCATGGTTGGACACGTGATAGCGCCCAACCATGACTGTAGTATTATAAAGTGTGTCTTTACTCCTTGACCAGGAGAGTGCCGGTCTTGCCCTGCAGGGCCTCGCGGGCCTTGTCGAGCGAGGTGATGAGGGCGGTGCCGCCTGTGGTGTTCTCCACGAAGCTGATGCACGACTCCACCTTGGGCAGCATGCTGCCGGGGGCGAAATGACCTTCCTTGATGTACTCGCGAGCCTCGGCGATGGTCATGCGGTCGAGGTCCTTCTGGTCGGGCTTGTTGAAGTTGATGGACACCTTCTCCACTGCGGTGAGGATGACCAGCATGTCGGCATTCAGGTCGAGGGCCAACTTGGCGCTGGCGCGGTCCTTGTCGATGACGGCTGCTACGCCCTCATAGTCGCCAGGGCCGTTCTCCACAACGGGGATGCCACCACCACCCACGGTGATGACCACGCTGTGCAGGCCCACGAGCTGCTCGACGATGGGCAACTCAACAATCTTGACGGGGATGGGCGAGGGAACGACGCGGCGGTAGCCACGGCCGGCATCCTCAACAAAGGTGTAACCGGTCTCGGCGACGATGCGGTCGGCGTCCTCCTTGCTGTAGAACATGCCCACGGGCTTGGTGGGTTTTTGGAAGGCGTCGTCGTTCTTGTCAACAACCACCTGGGTCACCACAGCAGCACAGGGCTTGTTGATGCCACGGCGTGCGAGCTCGCGCTCCACGGCCTGCTGCAGGTGATAGCCGATGTAACCCTGTGTCATGGCGCCGCACTCGGGGAAAGGCATGGCGGGGGTGCCGCCACCGTTGTTAGCCGAGTACTCAAAGGCCAGGTTCACCATACCCACCTGGGGGCCGTTGCCGTGACCGATTACCACGTCGTAACCCTCTTCAACGAGGTCGACGATGGTCGATGCGGTACCCTTTACCAGGTCAAGCTGCTCTTGGGGAGTCTTGCCCAGGGCGTTGCCGCCCAGAGCGATAACAAGACGTTTACTCATATTATCTTTTATAATGTATAGTCGGTTAATGATGCTTGAGAAATGAGATTAATGATTAAAGTCAATGAGCAATCGCTCATTAATCTCTAATCACTAATCTCTAATCCTCAATTTCACATTGCGAAATTGATTACTTCAGCGTGGCGTACATGACGGCCTTGATGGTGTGCATGCGATTCTCGGCCTCGTCAAATACCTTGGATTGCGGACTGCGGAACACCTTGTCGGTAACCTCCATCTCGGGCAGACCGAACTTCTTGTGGATGTCCTCACCGATGGTGGTCTCCAGGTCGTGGAACGAAGGCAGGCAGTGCAGGAAGATAGCGCCGGGGTTGGCGTTCTTCATCACGTCGTCGTTTACCTGATAGGGGCTGAGCAGCTTGATGCGCTGTTCCCAGATCTCGTCGGGCTCACCCATCGATACCCAGATGTCGGTATAGATGACGTCAGCGTTCTTGGTGCCCTTTTTCACATCCTCGGTCAGGGTGATGGTGCAACCGTTCTCCTTAGCAATCTTCTTGCAGGTGTCAACAAGCTTCTTGTCAGGCATGTTGTCCTTGGGGCCGCAAGCTACGAAGTTGATACCCAACTTAGCCGAAACGACCATCAGCGAGTTAGCCACGTTGTTGCGGGCGTCACCCATGAAGACCATAGTCAGGCCCTTGTAGTAGCCGAAGTGCTCCTCGATGGTGAGGACGTCAGCCAGCATCTGGGTGGGGTGGAAGTCGGTGGTCAGACCGTTCCAAACGGGAACACCGGCGTGCTTGGCGAGGTTCTCAACAATCTGCTGGTCGAAGCCGCGGTACTCGATACCGTCAAACATGCGGCCCAGCACCTTGGCGGTGTCTTCGAGAGACTCCTTCTTGCCCATCTGTGATGAACCGGGATCGAGGTAGGTAACACCCATACCCAGGTCATTGCCTGCAACCTCAAACGAGCAGCGGGTGCGGGTAGAGGTCTTTTCGAACAAGAGCACGATGTTCTTGCCGGCAAGATACTTGTGGGGAGTTCCAGCGCGTTTCATGCGCTTGAAATCCTTAGAGAGCTCGAGTAAATACTGAATCTCCTCGGTGGTGAAATCGAGTAACTTCAAGAAACTTCTTCCTGATAAACTTCTAGGCATAATTGTAAAATGTATTAAAAGATTAGTAATATAGTTGTTAGTCCTTAGTTTCTAGTTTCTAGTTTCTAGTTTTTAGTTGGAGGCGAGCCCCTAAACTCTAAACCCTAAACTCTAAACTGCGAGCAACGCGAGCATTAATCCCTCCACAGGGGCATGCTCATGCAGCGGGGCCCTCCACGGCCGCGTGAGAGCTCGCTGCTGGGGATTTCCAGCACGGTAATGCCCTCGTCGCGCAGCAGGGCGTTGGTGACGTTGTTGCGCTCATAGACGATGACCTTGCCCGGAGCGATGCACAGCGTGTTGGAACCGTCGTTCCACTGCTCGCGCTCGGCAGTGATCAGGTCGCCGCCACCACATTTGATGAGCTTGACATGCTGCAGACCCAGGGCCTCGGCCAGGATCTCCTCCAGCGTCTCCTCTTTGCGCTCCAGCTTGATGTCTTCGCCCTCGCCACGGGTGAGCTTGAAGACCTCCAGCGGTCCCAGGATGCCCGGATGCACGGTGAACTTGTCGTGGTCAATCTGGGTGAACACGGTGTCCAGGTGCATAAATGCGCGGGTCTCGGGAATATGGATGGCCAGCACGGTGTCGATGGCCGCATTGCCGTTGGCAAATATGTTCTTGGCAATCAGTTCGATGCCGTCGGGCTCGGTGCGCTGGCTGATGCCGATGGCGAGCGTGTGCTCGTTCAGGTTCAGGATGTCGCCGCCCTCGATGCGATAGGGCAGGTCGCGGTCATAGTAGTGCTCCACGTCCTTGAAATCGGGGTGATACTTGAAGATGTAGTCCCCGTAGATGGTCTCGCGGCAGCGAGTCACGGAGAACATCCGGTTGATGCTCACGCCCGTGCCGATGCAGGCAAACGGGTCGCGCGTGAAATACAGGTTGGGCATGGGCTTGACCACAAAGCGGCTGTCGCCGCGCACCTGGTCAACCAGCGAGTTCTCCACCTCGCGCGGGTCGCGGGGCAGGTCCTGCAGATAGATGCCCTCCATCGTCTTCAGCACCAGTTCCTTGCTCGAGGTGATGCCGTTCAGGTAGTTATAGATGATGTCGTGGTACTTTGTCGCACAGATGCCAGCCTCCTCGATGAACTGGCGCAGGAACTGCTCCCTGATTTCAGGGTTGATGTCCAGCACCTGGGCCATCAGGTCCTCGAGATAAACCACCTCAACCCCATTGTCACGCAACACTTGCGAGAAGGCGTCATGTTCCTCCTCGGCCACTTTCAGATAGGGAATATCGTCAAACAGCAATTCCTCAAGCGTGTTGGGTGTCAGGTTGAGCAGTTCACGTCCGGGACGGTGCAACAAAACCTTCTTCAAAGGCTTTATCTCACTAGTAACATGAATACCTCTCATGACTTGGAAATTATTTCGTTCTTGTTTATGTTATGGATGTTCAAATTCGGGTGGCAAGGGTAGTTCAAGCCAAATACACAGGCAAACTTGTTTGCATTATGCTGAGGTGTAACCTACCTTCGTCAAATCGGGTGCAAAGGTAAGCAAATTCCCTCAACTCCACACCATTTTTCACATCTTTTTATTAACACGCGCATGATCTGTTTTTTGTGGCTCCCATCCGCCTGCTGTCGGCTGATGATCCCGAGCCAGATGTCGGATAGAAATGATGGTATCCGATTTCATGTCAGCAAGGTGCTGATACTTACATCCTGATTTGACGTTTTATAGGGTTCGGCATGAGATTGTTCAGGGCGGGATTATTGTTTCTGCTAGCTGAAATCAATAGGAGCTGAATGAAAAAATGTAGTGTTAAAAATGGCCCAATCTCTTGCATTTGTCGAAGAGAGTGTGTAACTTTGCGGTGTCATTAAGACAAAACGTTCATTGAAAAAATGTCCACATCAAAGCAGATCGGGATACTCTTCAAATTTTTATGAAATGCCGAGCAAAGCGGAGCACGTAATGGCGGGCCTCGACCGCAAGGTGCCTAATAAGCCGGAGGATTACAAAGCGTGTGACGCCCTCAAATCCTGTATTTAGTCGGAGTTTCATCACATCCTTTGATGTGGATTCTTATAAATAAGGAGCGGAACGCTGTAGCATTGCAGCGTCCCGCCCCTTTCTTTTTATTGAAAAAAAGGTGGGGATTTTGGCCGTTTGCGGGAAAAGGTGTACATTTGCACCCAAGAAACAACAAACTAAACAACGAAACAAGACATGAAGGCATATTTATATAAGGAAGAGGCTCAGCCCATCGAGCCCATCGATGAGCACAAGCTCGCCGTTGCCGACGAGAAACCCGAGAAGGCCGATGTCCCCAAGCTCAGTCTGTATGTGGTGAAATACAAACCCCTGTGGACCGCCACATTCATCGCTCTGGTGATTTTTGTCATCTGGGCCATTGCAACCTGGTTGCTGAACTAAAAAAAATCTTCCTGCGCCTAACTGCTTGGCATTATGATAGATAGTGCCAAAATGGTGAATGCGCCCGAAAATTTTTTGAAAAAAAGTTTGCAAAAATGCTTGCCAGTTCAAAAAATGGCAGTATCTTTGCACCGCTGAAAACGAAAAAATGGTCCCTTAGCTCAATTGAATAGAGCGTTTGACTACGGATCGGATCACTTGAAGAAAGCGCAATCGCTGAGAAATCAGTCGGTTGCGTTTTTTTTGTTGGTGGCTTTTTGAAGGGAGAGGTCATTTGTGTTTTGATTTTTGGGCGTTCTTTTTATTTCTTGATGATGCTCATTGTGGCCCAGCGCTTCATGGCCTTCCCTATGTCGATCAGTGCCATGAGCTGAGCCGCGTAATTCGTAAATTTCAAAAGTCGTCTCATAATGTTGTTGTTATTGTAATTAGTTGTTAATAAAAATGTTAGTTAAATCTCAGTATATATATAAGGCGACTACGGGATACGGGAGATGGGAAATGGGCAAACCGGTGATGAAATTGGAAAAAAATTATTATCTTTGTGGTCAACACCTCGCAAGATACTCCGAATCGCCAACAATATAATTATTAACCAATAAATCCTGATAACTATGAGCAAGAAACTACTTTTCAGACTCGCCGTCCTGATGGCGGCCATGATGTGTGCCCTCGGCGCCGCCGCTGCCGAGGCCTATGCCTGCTACACAGAGTCGAACACGACGCTCACGTTCTACTACGACAACCTGCGCAGCAGCCGCACGGGCACGACCTACGACCTGAATGTGGGAAGTGCTCGGCCCGATTGGGACGATGACGGCAGCCATGTGACTAAGGTGGACTTTAACTCGACATTCGCTGGTGCCCGCCCCACGTCCACCTATTCTTGGTTTTACATGATGGAGAATCTTCAGTCCATCACAGGCCTGAACTATCTGAACACCAGTCAGGTGACCAATATGGCTTCTATGTTCTCTTACTGCTACGAATTGACAAGCCTTGACTTGAGCAGCTTCAACACGTCTAGAGTGACTAACATGGGTAGCATGTTCCATGGCAGCTACAATCTGCGCACTATCTATGCGGGCAGTGGCTGGAGCACGGCTGCCGTGACCTACTCAGCAAATATGTTTTTTAACTGCCCGAGTCTAGTGGGCGGCCAGGGCACGACCTATAGTGAATCCAATCCCAAGGACAAGACTTATGCCCGCATCGACGGAGGCACGAGCAACCCGGGCTACTTCACCGATCCGAATGCACCTATTGGTTATACCTGCTACACGCCTGAGAACACGACGTTGACGTTCTACTATGATAACCAGCGCAGCAGTCGCACGGGCACGACCTACGACCTGAACACGGGATATAACTATCCTAGCTGGTACGATGACGGTACAAATCGCAATGTGACCAGGGTGGTCTTTAACTCTTCGTTCGCTGCCGCCCGCCCAAAGACCACTAGCAATTGGTTCCTTGAGATGGAGAACCTTCAGTCCATCACGGGCATGAGCTACCTGAACACTAGCGAGGTGACCAATATGCAGAATATGTTTACTCACTGCAACAAATTGACGAGCCTTGATCTGAGCCATTTCAATACGGCCAAGGTGACCAGCATGAGATACTTGTTTTCATTCTGCTACGAATTGACAAGCCTTGACTTGAGCAGTTTCAGCACGGCTAATGTGACAGACATGGGAGACATGTTCTCGGGATGCACAGGTTTGACGAGCCTTGACTTGAGCAGTTTCAACACGGCTAAAGTAACAAACATGTACCGCATGTTCTCTGGCTGTACAGGTTTGACGAACCTTGATCTGAGTGGCTTCAACACGTTCCAGGTGATTCAAATGTCCGGAATGTTCAATGACTGCTCAGGTTTGAGGAATGTGAATCTGAGCAGCTTCAATACAGCTCAGCTCCAATACATGGTCGATATGTTTAAAGGTTGTAGCAACTTAATCACCATCTATGCTAATAACTCTTGGAGCACCGCAGCTGTGATTAGTTCTGACAACATGTTCCATGGCTGCACCAGACTGGTGGGTGGTATGGGCACGACCTATGATGCCAATCATGTGGACAAGACCTATGCCCATATTGATGGCGGCCCCAGCGATCCAGGCTACTTCACCGATGTCAATGCGCCTGCTTTAATTGAGGCTTATGCAACCTATGTACGTACTACTCTGACATTGCACTATGACGACCAACGGCACACCATCTCAGGCCGGACTTACCTCGTAGACACAGGTAACAATGAACCCGAATGGTATACTGAGGGCATCAATGCCTATGCAAGCCATGTAGTCATTGAACCCTCATTCGCTGATTACCGCCCGACGAGCACTGCCAGTTGGTTTGAAGGCATGACAAATCTTCAGACCATTGAGGGACTCGGGTATCTGAACACCAGTGAAGTGACCAATATGAATTTCATGTTCAGTGAGTGTGGTAAATTGGCAAGCCTTGACCTGAGTGGCTTCGATACACACAAAGTGAACAGCATGTTCAAGATGTTCTGTTTCTGCAACAGTCTGCAAACTATCTATGTGAGCAATGCCTGGAATACTGATGCGGTAACAGAGTCTGGAAATATGTTCTGGGGATGCACCAGTCTGGTGGGCGAAATGGGCACAACCTATGATGTCAGCCATGATGACAAGAGATATGCCCACATCGACGGAGGCCCCAGCAACCCGGGCTACTTCACCAGAGATCCCAATTCCCCTGAACCCTATGCCTGCTACACGCCGTCGAACACGACGCTGACATTCTATTATGACAACCAGCGTGACACCCGCCCGGGCACGACCTATGACTTGAACTCGGGCATGGATAATCCTGGCTGGTATTCTGACGGCAGTAGCTACGGTGTCACCAAGGTAGTCTTCGATCCCTCGTTCGCCAGCGCACGCCCCACAAGCACCTATCACTGGTTTGCCGAAATGTACGACCTGACCAGCATTGAGGGCATGCAATACTTGAACACCAGCGAGGTGACCAATATGGCAAGTATGTTCTGGGAATGTGGTGCGCTGCCCGCTGTTGACGTGAGCGGCTTTGAC
>CADBDH010000046.1 GCA_902793405.1 uncultured Bacteroidales bacterium
ATAATGCTATCTGGGCCTCGGGGGAACCAGTGTCAGTATTGCTTTTGCCGTAAGTGCCAAAGATCTCTTTCTTTTTCTCTGAATCTAAGTACATTACAAAAAATATTTATAAAAATTGTTTCGAAAAGCGGTGCAAAGATACAACCATTTTTTGAAATGGCATCACAAAATCGCAGTTTTTTTTGATTGAGATTTCTATAATTGGCCCTTGAGAAGCCCTTGTTTCAGATGGTATTACCACTGAATTGGCTTGAGACCATGCTGGACAAGGTAAGCATTCGCAGTCGAGAAATGGTGCGTCCCGAAGAAACCGCCCCGGTTGGCCGACAGGGGCGAGGGGTGAGCAGCCGTGAGCACCAGATGGCGTGAGCGGTCAATAAAGGCCCCCTTGCGCTTGGCATAAGATCCCCATAGCATGAATACCAGGTGCTCGCGTTTTTGGGCAAGATGGGCTATCACATGGTCGGTAAACTCCTCCCAGCCCTTGCCTTGGTGCGACAAGGGTTGATGCGCCTGCACCGTCAGCGTCGCGTTGAGCAGCAGCACCCCTTGCCGAGCCCATCTCGACAAGTCGCCATTGGCCGGCATCGGAGCCCCCACGTCATCATGCACCTCCTTAAAGATGTTAATCAGTGACGGAGGCATCGGCACACCCTCGTTGACGCTGAAACACAAGCCGTTGGCCTGACCCAGGCCATGATAGGGATCCTGTCCCAAGATCACCACCTTGACTTGCTCGAAAGGAGCCGCATCAAAGGCGGCAAATATCTGCCTGCCAGGCGGAAACACCTGACGTGTGCGGTATTCCTGACGCACAAACTCGGTTAACTGTTTGAAGTAGGGCGCCTCCCATTCGGCAGCAAGCACACGATTCCACGATGGCTCGATCTTTACGTTCATGTCCTCGGTCAATTAAGTGTCAATACAGATAGCGTGCCCGCAGCGGGCAACGAACGCTAAATCGCCCAAATTGCCCTGCGGGTGTTGCAAAGTTACAAAAAAAGCCGTAATTTTGCCCCGCTTTTCCACAAAAGCACCACTCTGGACCCGTAGTTCAATGGATAGAATAAAGGATTCCGGTTCCTTCGATTGGGGTTCGACTCCCCACGGGTTCACAATGTTGAAGAGGCAATCAATTGGTTTGCAATTGGTTGCCTCTTTTTTTGTTGTGTGTGGAGTGTATGTTCTTTGTATTTTGTTGTTTAAAATGTGGTCAGAATCCTAGGGTTTTGAGCCAGGTTTGGACGTCGGATTTGTGGGTGCGGACGTCGTGGCCGTACATGGAGAAGCCTTCGGTGACGGTGGCGTTGGGGTAGGTCGCTTTGAGGTCTTCGACGCAGTTCCCGAGGCCTGAACCTTCGTGGGTGGTGAAGGGGATGATGGTCTTGCCGTTGAGGTCATATTTCTTGAAGAAGGTGAACATGACTTGCGGGTAAGTGCCCCACCACACAGGACCGCCGATGAAGATGGTCTTGTATTTTGATACATCTACACTGCCTTCAAATTCAGGTAGTTCTCCTTTTTCCAGTTCTTCTTTGGCAAGGTCGCACAGGGGTTTGTAGGCCATGCCGTCATACTTGTGGGTGACGATTTCGAACTGGTCGGCGCCTGTCACCTCGGTGATGTAGTCGGCCACAATCTTGGTGTTGCCCACCTCGATGTTGCCCACGCTGTAGTTGTCGCCGGCATGTGAGAAGAATACCACCAGGGCTTTCTCGCCACTTGTTGTGGGCGCCTGCTGGGTGGCTGTATCGTTCTCGTTGCTATTTCCTTGATTTGTTCCGCTGCAGGCGGTTGACACCAGCAGACACAGTGCCGATGCCAGCAGATATTTCATCGCTTTCATTTTTATCCGTAAGTTTCGATTAAATATTTTACAAATTGCGGGTCGGTGAAATTGATTGTGCCCGCGTCATGCTCATTCATTGTGGCGATCTGCGCCATCTCATCGTCGGTGAGCTTGAAGTCGAAGATGTTGAAATTCTGTGCCATGCGTTCCTTGTGGCTCGACTTGGGGATGGCGACGATGCCGCGTTGCGTGAGCCAGCGCAGTGCCACTTGTGCGGCACTCTTGCCGTATTTCTCGCCAATGGCGCCCAGTATTTCGTTCTTGACGATTCCGTCGATTCCCTGTCCGCCCAACGGACCCCATGCCATCATGCGCGTGCCACAGTCGTTAAGCAATGGCTCGATGCCCGTCTGCTGGATCATCACGTTGCACTGCAACTGGTTCACCATGGGTTTGACATCCACATAATGTGAGAAATCGAAGAACCTTGCTGCCTGGAAGTTGCTCACGCCAATAGCGCGCACCTTGCCGTCGCGATAGGCCTTCTCCATGGCCCTCCACGACCCGAACACGTCGCCGTAGGCCTGATGGATGAGCAGCAGGTCGATGTAGTCGGTCTGCAGTTTACGCAGGCTCTCATCGATGCTCCTTGCCGCCTTTTCCTCGCCGGCGTTTGCAATCCACACCTTGGTGGTGAGGAACAACTCGTCGCGTGCGATGCCGCTCTTCTTGATGGCTTCGCCCACGCCCTCCTCGTTGTAGTAGGCCTGAGCCGTGTCAATCAACCGGTAACCTACGTTCAGGGCATCGGTCACGCAGCGCTCACATTCCTGCGGACTCACCAGGAAAACGCCGTAGCCCAGCAACGGCATTTCCACTCCATTAGATAATTTGATTGTTTCCATCTTCCTGTACTTGTTTTATCTGTTTGACTTATATGGTTTTGGCAGCGATCAGAATCCTCAATAATGACTCCATGGTGCCTGTTATCTGAAGAGTTTGAACTCGCCTGTGCGAATCGAGGCGATGACGCCGCCATCGATGAGCAGGTCGGTGCCGGTGATGAACTTGGCATGTTCGCCCAGCAGGAATGCGGCGGCCTCGGCAATCTCGTCGCTCGTGCCTGTACGCTGTGCGGCCGAGGCATCGATCATGGCCTGGTAACCCTCGCCGGCGGCGCGGAATTCGTCGTAGGCCAACGGGGTGACGATGACGCCCGGCGAAATGGTGTTGATGCGAGCGCGGCGGTCGCGCCAGGTGGTTGCGGCGGCGCGTTGAGCCTGCAGGTGGTTCATGCGCTTGGCAATCATGTAAGCAAGGCCGGAATCCTTCATGGCCACCTCTTGAATGAACGGCACATTCCGCAGTCCCTCGGTCGGGGTGTTGACCAGCTGCAGCTCAATGTCGTTGGGGATGGGGTACATGTAGGCTGCCTGACTCGAGATGATGAGTCCTGCGCCGCCAGCCGCCATCACTTGCCCGAAGGCATCAACGGCATAGCCCGTGCCCACCATGTCGAGGTTGACGATGTGCTCGGGCGAGGCTTGGTTGGGCGATGCGCCAGCCGTGTCGATAAAGTACATCACGGGACCGAGTTCTGCAGCACGCTTGGCAAAGGCCTCCACACTGTCCTTCTCCAACGCGTTCACGACCAGCGTTTCCACGTCATAGCCGCTGCGGCTCAGGTCCTCGCCAACGCGCTCCAGGGCCTTCTCGCTGATGTCTCCCAGCAGGATTTTCTTTCCGGCTGCAATGCGGCGCACGATAGCCGTGCCCATGCTTCCGGCGCCCAACAGTGCCACCACCTCTTTCTTATCGTTCCTGTCAAAAATCATGACTTGTCCTCCTTGTCCTTTTGATTGTTTGTTTTAAGCATTCTTGATGAATTTGGCCGGGTTGCCGCCCACGATGGTGTTTGGGGCAACGTCCTTGGTCACCACGGCCCCAGCAGCCACGACGGCATTCTCGCCTACGGTGACACCTGGCAGAATAGTGGCTCCGGCGCCAATCCAGGCGTTGCGGCAGATGTGCACAGGCTTGCAGATGAGCAGCGCGTGGTCATTCAGGTCATGGTTGTTGGAGATGAGTTGCGCGTTGGCAGCAATCAACACGTCATCGTCGATGGTGATGCCTCCACGCGACATCATCAGGCATCCGCCCATAATCATCACGTTGCGGCCAATGGTCACCTGGTTGGCACAGACAAGGTTGAGCGGCGGGAGCACGCGGCTTCCCTCGCCGATTTTGCCTTTGAACAGTTCCTTCACCAGCTGGTCATATTCCTCGGTGTAGGGCATGGTGTGGTTGATGTCAAACACCAGCTTCACGTCACGCATTCCCTGTTGCATTTCCTCAGGGGTCGTCTTTCTCGGGTCAACAATGAATCCTTTCATATTCTATTATTTATTTAGCCATGTTTGCAATATTCTGTGCTTCGCGGTCGGCATGTGCAGCCTCGGCGCCATGAATGGGGGTGCCGTTCAGCACGGTTGCCGTGGGGCAGAGTTTCTTGATGAACCGCTCTGACGAGCCCATGCCGTTACCCTCGTTGGTGCAGAAGGGGATGATGCGTTTGCCCGTGAAGTCATAGGCCTCGAGGAAGGTGTAGCACACCATGGGCATCGTGCCCCACCAGTTGGGATAGCCCAGAATGATGGTGTCATACTCGTCGATGCTTTCCAACGGATTTTTCACTTCGGGGCGTGCATCTTCACGCAGTTCCTGCTTAGCCTCGTCGATGCAGGTCATGTAGGACTTGGAGTACTCGTAGGTGGTCTCAATCTGGAACATGTCGGCCTCGGGCAGCAGGGCCTTGATCTTAGCGGCCACGACCTCGGTATTGCCGAGTTTCAGGTTCTTGATGCTGCCGTTCACATAGTTTTCTCCGCGACGGGAGTAATAAGCGATTAAAGTCTTTCCCATATCTGTATTTTTTAATTGTTTGGTCATTCGGTGATTATCACGATGCAAAGGTATAACAGTCCCCCGAAACCCATGTTACACGGATTTCGGGGGAATTTACCAAAAAAGCAGAATTGCAATATTACTCTCGGAAATCGCTCGGTCGGGCGCCCAGGTTGTTCTGCACATAGCGGCTGAAGTGGGCCGTCGATGAGAAACCGAACATGTCGCTGATGTCGGTGAGCGAGAGCGAGCGGTCACGCAGCTGGCGGCTGATGTCGAGGGCCGTATAGCGTGTAATCCAGTAGTTGGCGGGCAGTCCGCTCACTTTCTTAGAGACCTCGCTGAGGTATTTGGGTGTGACGCACAACTTGTCGGCATAATAGCCGATTTCGCGGTTGTGTCGGAATTCGCCCTGTTCCAGCAGTTCAAGGAACTGCTCCATCAGCTGGTAGTACTGTGACGTGATGCGGTCAAAGCCGTACAGCGTGGCATGGAAGTCAAAGAAGTCGAGAATCATCGTCTGCACGGCAGTAATGAGCACGTCGCGATAGAAGTGGTGCTGTGGCTGTGCCAACCGCTGACGAATGACGTCAAAGTTGGAGGCGCAGCGCTCTTGCATCTCGGGCGTCAACCGCATGATGGGGTTCTCGAACAAAGCCAGATGCCCCTTCATGCCGTAGTTGGACTGCGGTGTGGAAACCTCGATGAATTCCTGGGTGACGTAAATCACGCAGACCTCGAAGTCCTCGCTCTCCTGCAGGTTTCGCACCAGGTCACCGCGCCGTGGGACAATCATACAGTCGCCCGCCTCGAGCCGGAATTCCCGCCCGTGGCGTTGAAACGTGCAATGACCGGCATAGCAATAGGCATGGCTGATATAGCCGGCAAATTCCGGCATGCCGACCCTTGCCAGCGTGTCGTCGATGATAATGTGCTGAACGGTTTCCATACCTTGCAATGCTGTGCTGAGCCAGCTTCCTGGCCAGCACGACTAAGGCTGATTCCTGCTTATGCCAGGATTTTCTGGGCCATGTCGCGTCCGGCATCAAAGGCCCGTTGCAGGTCTTCTTCCCAATGGGCGTCGCGGTATTGGCGTTTAGCTTCCTCCGAGAAGCCTGCCAGCTCAAAGCGGCTGTAGTCCTTCACCTGATAGGTGTTGTAGGCAATCAGGCGCTCGGGTTGGCCCAGGGCGGTGGCGATGCAGTATTCCATCGAGCCGTAATGCTGGCTGTTGTTGCGTTCGGGCGTTCCGTTCATGGTCTCCATCAGCAACACGGGCATCCGCTTGGGCGCGGTCATGCTGTAATCGTTATAGGAGAGCCAGGGAAATGCCAGGCGCTCCAGGAAGGTGCGCATCTGTCCGGTCACGTCGCCAAAGTAGATCGGCGAACCCATCACCAAGCCGTCGGCCTGAGCGATTTCCTCCAGGACAGGCGTCAGGGCGTCCTTGAAACGGCACACGTTGGATGCCCTGTCTTTGATTTTGCAGGCCATGCACGACATGCAGCCCTTGTAGTCCATGTCATAGAGCCGTACCGTCTTCACTTCGATCTGGTCGCTCACCGATTGAGCCCCATCAGCAAAATGTTGCAGCATTTTGGCGGTGTTCATCGTCTTGCGAGGCCCACCGTCAATGATGATTATTTTTTTCATTTCCCTGTGTGATTACTTGGCCGGTTCCCACTTGCAACGGACGGGCGACACGATGGCGCCTTCCTTCTTCAGTTCGGCAAAAGCCTTGTCCACTTCTTTGCGGTCGGCACCCAGTGCCTTGGTCACATCACCTGCCGAGACGGGCTTGCCGGCCTCGCGCATTGCCTTTAAAACTTGCTCTTTCATAAATTATCGTATTTACAAGATGATATTTAAAAATGTCGATGCAAATATACTAGTAAAAATTGAGAAATGCAACTTAGTAGTGGGCGAAAGTGGATTTTGGATCTTATTCTATCGGTTTGAACCCAGCTAAGGCGGCGCCTCGGAAATGCAAGAAAAACGAGTTTTTTCTTGCCATTCCTCTCGGCTTGCACTAACGTTGGCCGGAGCCCAAGTTAGGCTGCGGTTCGACAGAAAAAACAAAAACTATTATTTTTGTTTTGTTCTGTGCTCACCTTGCACTAACTTTGCAGCGTGATTCAATGAGTTTGGGGTGTCCTTTGTGCTCAAGGGGCTGAGATCATACCCATGGAATCTGATCCGGACAATACCGGCGTAGAGAACAACTTATTAATTAAAAACTAATGAAGAAGACCTTATTGACGGTTGCCACATCGCTGGCAGCCCTTGTTGCGGCAGCACAGCCTGCGGCAACCGACACGGTGCCCTCGGTCGCCCTGAGCGAGGTGGAGGTGCTGGGAACACGTGCAAGTGCAAACACTCCCGTGGCTTTTACTAACGTCACCGGCAAGCAGTTGGCTGCCGAGAACCATGGCCTGGACATCCCGTTCCTGCTGACGATGACCCCGAGTGTCATCACGACGAGTGACGCGGGTGCCGGTGTGGGCTACACGTCGATGCGTGTGCGTGGCACCGATGCTACCCGTATCAACATCACAGTGAACGATATCCCGCAGAACGATGCCGAGAGCCACAGCATCTACTGGGTCAACACGCCCGACTTTGCCTCGTCGGTGCGCGATATCCAGGTGCAGCGCGGAGCTGGCACTTCGACCAACGGCTCGGGCGCCTTTGGCGGTAGTGTGAACCTGCGCACCCAAAGCTTTGCACGTGACGCTTTCGCCGATTTCTCGGGCAGCTACGGCTCCTTTAACACCAACAAAGAGACCCTGCGCGTGGGCACGGGTGTGCTTGGTGACCATTGGGCTATCGAGGCCCGTCTCTCGCACATCAGCAGCGACGGCTACCGTGACCGTGCCAGCAGCGAGCTGGTGAGCTACTTTGGCCAGGTGGGTTATTTCAACGATAAGACGTCGCTCAGGTTCATCACCTATGGCGGCAAGGAAGACACCTACCACGCCTGGGACGGCATCAGCCGCGACGACCTGAAGAACAACCGCACCTACAACCCCAACGGCGAAATCAAGCACGACGGCAAGGTGACGGGCTTCTATAAGGACCAGAAGGACATTTACCGTCAGACCCACTACCAGCTGATTCTGGACCAGACTTTTAACCCCCTGTGGAAATTGAATCTGGCACTCCACTATACCGACGGTTACGGCTATTACCAGGAGTACAAGAACGCCCGCACGCTCAAGGAGTATGCCCTGGAGCCTGTGGTAACTGCCGAGGGAACCAGCAAGAAGGCCAGCCTGGTGCGCAAAAAATGCGTGGATAGCGGCTTCGGTGGCGCCGTGTTCTCGCTGCACTACAACGGTGAGCGCCTGGGTGCTACGCTGGGCGGCGGCATCAATCGCTACAGCAACGACCATTTTGGCCAGGTCATCTGGGTCGAGAACTACACCAGCCCGCTGGCTCCAGACCACGAGTACTACCGCAACAACGGCCGCAAGACCGACTTCAATATTTATATAAAAGGTAATTACATCATCACCGGCGGCTTGAGCGCCTATGCCGACCTGCAGTACCGCCACATCGGTTACCGCATCACGGGCCACAACGACAAGTGGGACTGGACCGCCGATCCCGAGCACCTGCAGACGCTTGACATCGACGAGCCGTTCAATTTCTTCAACCCCAAGGCCGGTCTGAACTGGCAGATTAATGCCAAGCACCGCGCTTATGCCTCGTTTGCCGTGGCCCAGAAGGAGCCCACCCGCAACAACTACACCGACGGCCTGTTCCTGGAACACCCCACCAGTGAAAAGCTCTATGACTGGGAGGCCGGTTACGAGTTCCGCTCGGGCCGTTACTTGTTCAGCGCCAACCTCTACTACATGAACTACAAGGACCAGCTCGTGCTCAACGGCAAGATCAACGAGATTGGTGAGCTCATGGCCGAGAACGTGGACAAGAGCTACCGAATGGGTATCGAGTTGCTGGCAGGAATGCACTTCACCGACTGGCTGGGTTGGGAGGTGAACGCCACCTTCTCGCGCAACCGCATCAAGGATTACGTGGGCTACGTGAGCGACTATGACGCCGACAGCTGGGACGACATGTGGACCCAGACCGCCATCGAGAAGGGTAACACCACCATCGCCTTCTCGCCCAGCGTGACCGTGGGCAGCATGCTGATGTTCGACTACAAGGGTTTCAGCGCCAGCCTGCAGACGCAGTATGTATCTCGCCAGTACCTCGACAACTTCGAGCGCAAGGAAGACTCTCTCGACCCCTATTTCGTCAACAACCTGGACCTGGGCTACACCTTCACGTTGCCGCACGTGCGCAGCATCACGGTGGGCGCCACCATCTACAATTTGTTCAACGAGAAGTACGAGACCAACGGCTACTCGATGACCAGCGCCCTCTATCCCGGTGGCAGCAAGGAAAACAAATACACCTTATTCAGTGATCCTCGCTTCTATCCCATGGCCGGCATCAATGCATTAGGATATATTACTTTCAGATTCTGAAGCCTATTTTTCATAACCAGAATGATTGACGCGATTGCCCAATATTTTGCCGACTTCACCTGGGTCAAAGCCATCGACATGGCAGGCTTGGTGTTGGGGCTCATCTACCTGTGGTTAGAGTTCAAGGCCAGCATCTGGCTGTGGCTCGTGAGCGTGATTATGCCCATCGTCCACGGCTACCTGTATTGGGAGCGCGGGCTCTATGCCGACTTCGGTATGGAAGTTTATTATGTGCTTGCTGCCATTTATGGCTATGCCATGTGGCGGTGGGTGCGCAGCCGCGGCAGTGAGGCGGGGGAGAAGGCAGCCGAAAGACCCATCACCCGTTTCCCGCTGCGGCGCGTGCTGCCCGTGGCGCTCATCGGCATGGCACTGTGGGTCGTAATCTATTGGATTTTGGTCAATTGGACCGACAGCAGTGTGCCCGTGTGTGACAGCTTCACCACGGCCCTGAGCATCGTCGCCCTGTGGGCGCTGGCACAGAAGTACGCCGAGCAATGGCTCCTGTGGCTCGTGGTCGATGCCGTGTGCACCGTCCTCTACATCTATAAGCAAATACCCTTCACGGCGTGCCTCTACGCCTTCTACACCGTCATGGCCGTCCTGGGCTACCGCCAGTGGCTCAAGAAGATCACTACCACAAAAGAATAAGAGAAAAGGAATACAATAAATACAACAAATACAAATCCATCAGGAGCGGAGCATTGTATTTGTTGTATTTATTGTTTTCTTTATATTTAATTCATTCGTTTTGTGTGGGTGTGCGGGGTTTGGATGTAGTCGTAGAGGCGTTTGTAGAAGGGGTGGCGGGTCATGGTGGGGGCGTCGCCCAGGATGAAGAGTTTCATGCGGGCGCGGGTAATGGCGACGTTCATGCGGCGCAGGTCGCGCAGGAAGCCTATTTGGCCCGTGTCGTTGGCTCGCACGAGCGAGATGAGAATCACGTCGCGCTCCTGGCCCTGAAAACCGTCCACGGTGTTGACCGTGATCAAGTGGCGGAATGGCTTGAAGAAGGCGCGTTTCTTGATCAGGCGCTTCAGGTACTGCACCTGGGCGCGGTAGGGCGAGATGATACCCACGTCGATGCGGTCGTCGAGGATGCGTTGCTTGCCCACGCGCTGGAAATAAATCTGCAACAGGCTCAGGGTGAGGTTGGCCTCGCCCTTGTTGATGCGGCCGAAGGTCTCTCCCACAAACTTTTCCCTGAAATCGTTCTGCTCGTCCTCGCCCAGTTCGATGGTCGAGGTGTCGAACCACAGGATGGGCGCGTCGCCCTCGTGAATCACGCGGTGGGCGACCTCGGGGGCCGATTTCATTTTGCCGTGGTAGAAGTAGTCGCTGCTGAACTGCATGATTTCGTCGTTCATGCGGTACTGCACCTCGAGTAGCGATACGCACTCGGGTTTGTTCTCGACGATGCGCTCCATGAGCGTCTTGCCCAGTCCGCCCTTCAGGGCCTCGAGGCTCTTGACGGTGGGCGGCAGCTGGCAGTGGTCGCCGGCAAAAATCACACGGCTGGCCCGCCGGATGGGAATCCAGCACGCCGCTTCCATGGCCTGGGCGGCCTCGTCGATAAATACGGTGCCGAAGCGCTTGCCGTCGAGCAACTTGTTGCCCGCTTCCACCAGGGTAGAGGCGATGACGCGCACCTGCCCGAAGATGTCGTTGTTGATGCGCACCTCGAGCTCCACGGCCACCTCCTTGAGGCGGTCGAGTTTCTGGTGGTAATGCTCGACCTTCTCGCGCCGGCGCCGGCGCATCTCGCGCATGTTGCGTCTCACCTGCCACAGCTTGGGATAGTCGGGATGGTCGGCAAAGCGGTGCTCATAGGTGAAACTCAGCATTTTGTCGTTGACGCGCGTGGGGTTGCCGATGCGCAGGACGGGGATGCCGCAATCCACGAGTTTCTCGCTGATCCAATCCACGGCGGTGTTGCTCTGAGCGCACACCAGGACCTGCGTCTCGCGCATCAGCGTCTCGTTGATGGCCTCGACCAGCGTCGTTGTTTTGCCCGTGCCGGGCGGGCCGTGCAGCACGCGCACGTCCTTGGCCCGCAGCACATCGTTCACCGCCCGCTCCTGGCTGCTGTTGAGCCAAGGGAACCGCATGTTCTCGAAACCGAAGGCCTCGGCCCTCTGGTGGCTGTAGAACAAGTCGCGCAGGTAGGCCAGGCGGGTGCCCTTGGCGTTGATGACCCGCTCCAGGGCATCAAACATCATGCGGTAACTCGTCTCGTCAAAAAACAGTTGCACACCCAGCGGCAGGTCGGCATTTTGCAGTTCCAGCGTGTGGCCCTCGGGAATGGCGACCACCATGCGGTCACCGTCCACATAGGAGATGCTGCCTGTGAAGTTGAAAAAGTGGATGTGCCCCGCTTGCCTGAGGTCACCCTCGGGCACCTCGGCCTTGAAAAATACGACAGGTTTGCCGTACTCGAAGTTATGGTCGATTTCCTCGTCGGCCTTGCGGGTCACCTCTATGCAGTACTGGTTGAGCGAGTTGTAGTAAGTGCGCCCCACGTGCAGCGGGTACCACGCGTCGCCGCGCGTCACCTTGCGTGCGAGGCCCATCGACTCGCTGTGCAGGCGATAGGCCTCCTTCTCCTCCCGGTATTCCTGGCGGAGCAATTCCCGTTGCATCAGCAACTGCGCTATGGCCGACGTGTTACTCATTGTCGTGACTTTACGGCCACAAAGGTAATCATTTTTCTTTCTCACACCAGCATCCCGGCCCCCCCCAAGCTCGTCAAAGCCGTTAAGGGTAATGCGGTGTTGCCCCTACTGGACTCTTCTTGCCTTTGTCCTGTGTAGGAATCCCGTAGGGCTGGTCAGGGTATTGAAGTGACCCCAAAAAGTTGGACGGGTTATTGATTAAGGAATAGAGTTCGGTATTGCACCGGGCTCTTTCTATTTAACCGTAATTTGATTCTTTTATTGTTGTAATACACGATATATTCATCCAAAGCCTTCATGAAGGCTTCGGGCGATTCAAATTTTTCCGCATAAAG
>CADBDH010000047.1 GCA_902793405.1 uncultured Bacteroidales bacterium
CCACGCCGATGGTACTGCGAAAGTGGGAGAGTAGGTAACCGCCCCTTAAGAGAGGTGATGTCAGCAATGATGTCGCCTCTCGTTTTTTTATCCCCCCGGTGGCTGGATAAACTGGATGGGCCGGAAGGGTGGCCTATCGATAAAAAGTGGGGATGGTGTATGGTGGAGTGGAATATATTGATTACTTTTGCGAGGATGAAGGTGGTTCATGCCATATTGTCAAAGCGAATCGTTTTGGCCCTGCTGGTTGTGCTGGGCTTGTGTCTTCCTGTGTGTGGCCATTCGGTAGATTCTCTCTATGTCAAATACCAGAACAGCGACAACAACAAGTTGAAGATCGTTCTTGCCAACGACATCTTTAGTGAACTTTACGTTTGCCATTTTGTTGATTCGCTCTACTCCTATGATGCGCATTCTAAATCAGCTGTCATGGAGACGAACCTTCATTACTGGATGGCCGAGTATTACTTTGACAAGGAACGGTATGCTCAATCGCTTGCTGCCATCTCTATCGCCGACACCTTGTCAAGAGGACTGCCTGACAAACAGCTGCGCAGCGAGGTGCTCATGACCATGTATAATGCCCACTACCGGCTGGCCAATTATGACAAAGCGCTGAAAAGCCTGTTGGAGGCCTACAGGATAGACCTTGAGCTGGGCGACGAGAGAAACATCAGCAGTGACTTGAACTCTCTTGCCGCGATTTACCTGGCTGTGCGTCAACCCAAGCCTGGCATTAAATTCATTGAACAGGCGATAGCTCTTGAGCGTAAGCTCAAACGCAGTGACCGCCTGGCCATGAGATTGGGCATAGCCAGCGAACTTTATCTGATGAATAATGAGCTCGAAAAGGCTCTGGAGACAATCGAAGAGGCCTATCAGATAGACAACCAGGCGGGCCGTGCCGAGAAAGCCGCTGTGAGGTTGACGCAGAAGGGCGCTGTGCTGGAAAACATGTCACAACACAACGAAGCGCTTGCCGTGATGCTCAAGGCCATCCCCGTGCTGGAAAAGGCCGAGAATGCCTATTCGATGGCGGTGTGCTATAACCAGTTGGCCAGCGTTAACGAGAAATTGGGAAACCGCGAGACGGCCATCGGCTATTACAAGAAAGCCCTGGAACAAAGCATCAAGTGCGGTTCGCCCAGGACTGAGCGAGTCGCCGAACGCGGCTTGTGGCAGACCATGCATGAGGATAACCCGACCATCGCTGCCCTTCATCTTGAGAGATATACCTCGTTGACCGACTCCCTGCAGACGAAACTCATGTCGGCGCTGGCAGGCGTCATGGATGTTACTGCCCAGAACCTGACAGCCGAAGAGCTGAGCGAGGGCCAGAACAGAATAAGCCAAGTGATGAAGTGGGGCATTATACTTTTTACCCTGATGCTCCTGCTGCTACTTGGTGCTATCACATTCGCATGGCGCAAAACCAGGAGCGCCATGATGATACACCGCCAGGCCCAAGAGACCAAGTCACACTTTTTCACTAACATCACCAGTGAACTGCAAACCCCGTTGACCGTCATCATGAACGCCGGGCAACAACTGGTCGAGGGCGGCAAGACCAATGCCGAGGATCGTAAAAAACTGGGCGAGATGATCATCAGTCATGGCAATAATATGCTGGGCATGGTCAACCAGTTGCTGGAGATTGAGAAGGTGAAATCGGTTGTCGAGAAACCTGACATGAGAACCGGCGACATCTTGATGTTTGTGCGCATGCTCGTCGACAATTATACCGAGGAGGCCAGCAACAAGCTTATTCAACTCGAGTTCCGCTCCCCCTTGAGTTCGCTCTTTGTGGAGTTCCCCATCGACTACATTCGCAAGATTGTGCAGACTTTGGTTTCTTTTGCCATCAAGTTCACTCCCCGCAACGGCAATGTGACCGTTATGATGGATCAATACGAGACGGGCCGTTTGCGCATCGTTGTGTCCGATACGGGTAAGGGCGTTCCTCAAGAGGAGATAGACCGCTTATTCGACCCCTTGTCACAGGGCTACGAGAACGATGACAATGGTGCTCAAGTGAGCATCGGCCTGACGCTTGTCAACCAGATTGTGCAGGCGATGAACGGAAATATCACCGTCGAGAGCGAGCTCAATCAAGGCACGAAATTCACGATCACCTTCCCTGTCCAGGTCATCAAGAATAATGCAGGCGATGAAGCGGCCGACACGATTACCCAGTTTGCCGAGAAGCGCCTCCGCCCCGATTCCAAGCAGCTGCCCCTCGTGTTCATTGTCGAGAACAACGAGGATGTCGCCTTTTTCATCGCCAGCCGCCTGCGTGAACGTTACCACCTGAGGCTCGCTCGTGATGGCCGTGAGGCGTTGCAGAATGCCCAGGACCTGGTGCCCGACCTGATTATCACCAATATGACCATGCCCGTCATGGATGGCTGGGAGCTGATCAAGCGACTGCGTTCGACACCTACACTCAAGCACATCCCCATTATTGCGATGACCTCTAACATGAGCGAGCAGGAGCGCATGGCGTGTATCGAGACGGGAGCCGACAATGTGCTGGTCAAACCCTTCAACTCGGGCGAGTTGAGGCTGGTGGCCGAGCACCTGATCAATCAGCGCTCAGTCATCCGTGACCGCTTGATACAAAGCCGTAACGACAGCAGCCGTGATGTGCAATCGTCACCCTTGAGTAAGGAGGACCAGGACTTCGTGGGCAAACTCGTTGATGTCATCCATGCCCAGATGGCCAAAGACGATATCGACATGGAGCATATAGCCGCAGCCTTGTCGTTGAGCCGCAAGCAGCTGCGCACCCGTGTCATGACCATCACTGGGCTGACACCTGTAGCCTATGTCCTCCAGGTGCGTCTGAACTATGCCCGACGCATGATTGCCAACGAGGATGAATCGTTGACAACGATTGCCAGCAAATGCGGTTTCCAGAATCTCTCGCATTTTTCCAAGGCTTTCAAGCAGCAGTTCGGCGTCAGTCCGATGCAATTCCGCAAGAACCTTGGCGATATGTCGGTAGGGCAGTTCAAACCTGATATTTGAATCTTTTAAGCAACAACTATTCATGAAACGGTTATTTGTCATCATCATGTTGTTTTGGAACATATTCAGTGGCCAGTGTGCCGAGCCGGCCGATTGGGCCAACAAGGCCCGTTATGCGGCGTCCAACAAGGAACTCTCACAGGTCGTGGACACGTCGCGCGTGGTCATGATGGGCAACTCCATCACCGAGTTTTGGGAAGAGACGCACCCCGACTTCTTTGTCGCCCATCATCTGGTGGGGCGCGGAATCGGCGGACAGGTTTCCAGCCAGATGCTGGCCCGTTTTCGCCAGGACGTCCTCAACCTGAAGCCCCGTGTTGTGGTCATCAACTGCGGGACAAACGACATTGCCGAGAACAACGGCCCTTATGACGAAGACATCACGATGGACAACATCGTGTCGATGACCGAACTGGCCCTTGACCACGGCATTCGTGTCGTGCTCTCGTCGGTCCTGCCCACCGACAGTTTCATCTGGAATCAAGGCGTGAAGGACGTGGTCGGGAAAATCAAGCGTCTGAACGAGCGCATCCTGGGCTACTGCCAGGAAAAACACCTGCCTTACATAGACTACTTCTCGTGGATGACCGCTAACGGCACGACCATGATAAGCGATTATACCGACGACGGTGTGCATCCCAGCCCTGCAGGATATGACGTGATGGAGGTCAGGCTGCTGGAGATGCTGAATAAATTGAATTTATATTACAATAATCAATAAATCACTTTTTATGAGAAAAATCATTTTGTTATTCATGTCAGTCATTGCAATGACATCGGTTGCTGGCACTCCCATCAAGGCCGTTGACCGCAACAATCTGGACCCGACCACCATGCCGGGCGAGAACTTCTATCAGTATGCTTGTGGCGGTTGGAAACTCAACAACCCGCTCGACCCGCAGTATGCACGTTTCGGCACGTTTGACCAGTTGGCCGAGAACAGCCGCAACCAGGTCAAGGACATCATCACCACGTTGGGCACCAACAATCCCCGTGGCAGCATCAAGCAGAAGGTGGGTGACCTCTATGCAATGGGTATGGACAGCGTTCGCCTCAACAAGGAGGGAATGGCACCGCTCAAGGCCGGTATCGACCAGCTCAAGGCGCTCACGCGTGACCAGTTCATGGCCGCTATCGCCAACCAGCATCTCGGCATTGGCTCGCCGTTTTTCAACTCGTCAGTCATGGCCGACCTCAAGGACTCTAACACCAACATGATGTATCTCATGCAAGGCGGTCTGGGCATGGGCGACAGGGACTATTACCTGGAGAACGACGCCAACACCGTCAAGGTGCGCAAAGCCTATGTCAACTACATTCAGCAACTGTTCCAACTCATCGGCTACAAGAAGGGCAATGCCAAGAAGGCGGCCCAGCGCGTGATGAACATTGAAACGGCACTGGCACGCGTGGCGATGACCCGTGAGGAGACCCGTGACTACAGCAAACTCTACAACGTGATGAGCATGGACCAGCTCAGGGCCGATTATCCCAATATCAACTGGAGCCAGTATTTCGCCGGCCTGAATATCAGCAACCTCGACAAGGTGTGCGTTTTCCAGCCCAAATCGCTGGCAAAGGTCAACGAGATGATGAAAACGCTCAAGGACGACGAGGTGAAGGAATACCTGATTTATAAGTATCTGGATGCCGCTTCGCCCTACCTGAGTGACGCGTTTGTCGATGCCAATTTCGACATGTACAGCCGTGCCATGTCGGGCAAGCAGGTGAAGATGCCGCGATGGAAACACTCGCTCGACGTCCCCAACACCATGCTGGGCGAGGCCGTGGGCCAGCTCTATGTCGAGAAGTACTTCCCCGCCGACTCCAAGAAGAAGATGCAGCAGCTGGTGGACAACCTGAAAAAGGCCCTGGGCGAGCACATCGCCACGCTGTCGTGGATGAGTCCCAAGACCAAGGTTAATGCCCTGGTCAAGCTCAACAGCTTCACTGTGAAAATCGGTTATCCCGACAAGTGGCGCGACTACAGCAGCCTGGACATCGACCCCAGCAAGAGCTACTGGGAGAACGTGATGAATGCCTGCCGTTTCCAGGCCGAATATGAATATGGTCAGCTGAACAAGCCCGTTGACAAGGAGCGCTGGTTCATGACCCCGCAGACGGTCAATGCCTACTACGAGCCCTCGAGCAACGAGATCTGCTTCCCCGCCGGCATCCTGCAGGCTCCCTACTTTGATCCCAATGCCGACGAGGCTTGCAACTATGGCGCCATCGGCGTGGTCATCGGCCACGAGATGACCCATGGCTTTGACGACCAGGGCCGCAACTTTGACCACAACGGCAATATGGTGGACTGGTGGACCGCCGAGGACGCCGCCAAGTTCCAGGAACTCGCCAACAAGCTGGGCGCACAGTACAGCGCTGAGATCGTTGCCGATGACGTTCATGCCAACGGCACCTTCACCATGGGCGAGAACATCGCCGACCACGGCGGACTGCGTGTAGCCTACAGCGCCTTCAAGAAGACCGAGCAGGGCAAGGGTGACAAGAAGATTGACGGATTCACCCCCGACCAGCGTTTCTTCCTGAGCTATGCCAACGTGTGGGCTGCCAACATCACCAAGGAGGAGATGCTGCGCCGCACCAAGGTTGACCCGCACAGCCTGGGCGTGAACCGCGTTAATGTCGCCATCCGCAATCTGGAGGAGTTCTTCAACGCCTTCAACATCCAGCCCGAGATGAAGATGTGGCGCGACCCGTCTGACCGTGTCATCATCTGGTAACAGGCCATCGCCCTGACTCCAGGGAACCGCATCATGTGACACCGTCCTGCCGAAATGGCTTGGGCGGTGTCACTCGTTACTGACATGGCACACTATTTGCTGGGTTGTTGAAAAATGAGTAATTTTGTCAAAGGAACAGAATAATACGACATCTATATGGCATCAGATAACAAGCCGGGAACCGGCACTGGCGTGAAGAGCCGCGAACGCGTCTTGATCGAGGAACCGCGCCAATACAAGGTGATATTCCATAACGACGATTTCACGACGATGGAGTTTGTCACCGACGTGTTGCGTCGTGTGTTCAACAAGCCTGCCGACGAGGCTGTGACACTGATGATGCGTGTGCACCGCGAGGGCCAGGCCGTCGTGGGCATCTACAGCTATGACGTGGCGATGACCAAGGCGTCGCAGGCGACCGCGATGGCGCGCAACGAGGGCTTCCCCCTGAAAATCACTTGTGAGCCGGAGTAGATTGAGCCGGAGCAGATTTACCAACCCAAAAAGAAAAACAGAGAACCGTGGATTATACTTCTGATCTTGAAAATATCATCACCTCGGCAATGATTCTTGCCGACACGTGTGGCAACAAGCTGGTGACCCCCGAGCACCTGCTGCTTTCGGCATTGGGTGACAAGGTGGTGAACAACATCTTGGAATCCAGTGTGCTCGAGTTGCCCCTCGACGAAGTGAAGGAAAAGTTGAGGGATTACATCGACAGGCAGGAGCACTTTGGCGACGACGAAGTCGACCGCCAGATGTACGCCTCGCATCAGTACGGGCAACTCATGCAGATCATGCAGCACGATGCCGAGCTGGCAGCCACCGATGTGGTCGATGTGCCTCATCTCTTCCTGGCCATGCTGCAGCTCAAGGAATCGTTTGCGGCCAACTGCCTGAACGCTCTCGTCAACGAGGACAAGGACCGTTTCTTGAAGCGGTTGATATATGTTTATACCGAGACGCAACGCGTCATGAGCGATCATAACGATGACGCTGGCAGTGAAATCGGTGATGATGGCGAACTGCTTACACCCGATGAACGCGAGAATCCCCGTGCGGCAACGGGCGGATGGCGCGACTATGTGCTGTGCATCAACGACCACCTGGCCGACCATAATCCCCTTATCGGCCGTGAGGCCGAACTCGACCGCACGGTGCAGGTGCTGTGCCGCAAGGACAAGAACAACCCGCTGCACATCGGTGAGCCCGGTGTGGGCAAGACATCCATCGTCTATGGCCTGGCGCAGCGCATCCAGGACGGCAATGTGCCCGAGACCCTGCGCGACGCCCGCATCTATCAGCTGGACATGGGCTCGCTCATTGCCGGCACACAATACCGTGGCGATTTTGAGAAGCGCCTCAAGACCGTGATGAAGGGTATCGCCGCCGAGAAGGGCTCCATCCTCTACATCGACGAGATTCACAACATTGTTGGAGCCGGGCAGATAGGCGAGGGTTCGATGGACGCGAGCAATCTGCTCAAGCCCTATCTCGAGAGAGGCAAGGTGCGCTTCATCGGGGCGACGACCTACGAGGAATACAACCGTTACATCATGCGCAACAAGGGTCTGATGCGTCGTTTCCAGCAGGTGCCCATCGACGAGCCCACCGTCGAAGAGACCATGAAAATCGTGAATATGCTCAAGGAGAGTTATGAGCAGTTCCACCAGGTGGAATATGACGACGACGCACTGGAACTCGCGGTAAAGGGCAGTGCCCGCCACATCACCGACCGCTACCTTCCCGACAAGGCCATCGACCTGATGGACGAAGCCGGTGCCTGGGTGCAGATGAACCGCAAGGAGGGTGAGAGCCGTCGCGTTGACAAGGCGCTTATCGCCAGCGTGCTCGCCCGCATTGCCAAGGTCGATGCCCTGACGATGGACGAGAGCGACAATGGCCGACTCGAGACGCTGGAGTCGCGCATCAAGGACAAGATCTACGGCCAGGATGCTGCCGTCAAGCAGGTCGTGGAGGCTGTGCAGATGTCAAAGGCTGGACTGACCGACGAGAACAAGCCGCTGGCATCGCTGCTGTTTGTAGGTCCCACCGGCGTGGGCAAGACCGAAGTGGCCCGCGTGCTCGCCAAGGAGCTGGGCGTTGAGCTGGTGCGCTTTGACATGAGTGAGTATGTCGAGAAGCACACCGTGGCCAAGCTTATCGGCTCGCCTGCCGGATACGTGGGCTATGACGACGGCGGCCTGCTGACCGATGCCGTGCGCAAGCATCCCGACTGTGTCCTGCTGCTGGACGAGATCGAGAAGGCCCATGACGACATCTTCAACCTGCTGCTGCAGGTGATGGACTATGGCACCCTGAGTGACAACAAGGGCCGCAAAGCCGTCTTCCGCAACGTGGTGCTCATCATGACCAGCAACGCCGGCGCGCAGTTTGCCCGCCAGGCCTCGGTGGGTTTTGCCTCGACCGTGACTGCAGGGCAGGCGATGCTCAAGCAGGTCAAGAAGACCTTCAAGCCCGAGTTCATCAACCGCCTGTCGTCGATTGTCGTGTTCAACGACATGGACCGCACCATGGCCGGCATGATCCTGGACAAAAAGCTGCGTGAACTGCAGTCGATGCTGTCGTCCAAGAACGTGACGCTCACGCTGGGAGAGAAAGCCCACGAGCAGCTGCTGCAAGAAGGCTACAGCCAGGAATACGGCGCACGAGAGATGGACCGCGTGATCCACAACAGGCTCAAGTCGAGACTGGTGCGCGAAATCCTGTTTGGTGCCCTCAAGCAGGGTGGGGAATGTGTGATTGACGATTTGGACAAGCAGGGAGATGGTATATGAACTGACTGAAGATATTGTGTTTCCCGACCCCCGCCAGGGAGAACCCGACGGGTTGATTGCGGTGGGCGGTGACCTGAGCGAGGAACGGTTGCTGCTGGCTTACAGCTATGGCATCTTCCCCTGGTTCTCGTTCCGTGACTGGCCCTATCCTGCATGGTACTGCCCCATGCAGCGCTTTGTGATTTTCCCCGACGAGGTTCACATCTCACACTCGATGCGCACGTTGATGAACAAGAAGACTTACCGTGTGACGTTCAACCAGGATTTTGACGGCGTTATCAAGGGGTGCAGCGAGGTTGACGGCCGCTACGACATGGCCGGAGCATGGCTTGGCGAGAATATGATGGCAGCCTACCGGCACTTGAACCGTCAGGGCTATGCCGCGAGCGTCGAGGTGTGGAACCACGAGGAAGAGCTGGTCGGCGGCCTGTACGGTGTGGTCGTGGGAGAATGTTTCATCGGCGAGAGCATGTTCTCGCGAGAGCCCAATACGTCCAAACTTGCCCTGATCAATCTGGCCCAGCTGATGCAGCGCATTGGCGGCAAGATGATTGACTGCCAACTCGAGACGCCCCATCTCAAGTCGATGGGAGGGCGTTTCATTCCCTATACCGAATACTTGAAACTTCTTAATCCTGCTGGTCTTGCTGCTCTGGATCGTCCGAGTCAGGGTGAATCCTGAGCACCCGGGCCGTGAGCATCGTGAGCAGCCAGGTGATGGGGACGATCATCACAACTGTCATCGATGTGACGCGTGAGGCGAAGAGTGTGGTGCCGACTGAGCTCCAGAGGGCACTAAGACCCACACCGAAAATGACGCACAGCACTATAAATATGGCTGTGAACAACATCTTCCTCGCATTCTTTCCGTCATCCAATAATACTTTCCATTGGCGCCGCCACAGCAGGCAGATGCCCTGGATGAGCAGTGCCGCTGCCAGGATCATAACCACTATCCACGACTGTAGCGCCATCGTGGTGAATGTGCCGACAAACACGGCAAGCGGCAGCAGGCGCTTGAGTGACATGAGTTCGCCATTCTTGTTGAGCCACTGGTAGTACTTAGAGTTGCTGTGGCCATTGTCGCGGTGGTCGGCTATGTCGCTACCAAGCAGCACAATCATGTCGAGCAGTGCTGCAACGAGCAGGGTGATATTGGCTATGAGATTCATCATCTTTCAGTGCTAGGGATTACCGCAGCAAAGGTAATGCTTTTTATTATTATATATATAATGTGTACCCCTTTTTGGGGGCTGGACACTGTTGATAGGGCTCACGAGAAAGGGTAGGGAAGAGGGTGCCGATGTGTCCCTTTGAACCCTAAAAAGGCCAATTTTTTGGCCAAAATAAGTTAAATAATATTAAGTTTGAATAATTTTCACACTTTTAAAACTGCTTGAAAACCACGAATTTAGACCTATTTGCATGAGAAACAGGTAGTTGACTCGCCGGGGTGGGGTACATTATATATATTAGAAAAGAGGTAAAAAGTTTGGCCATTCGGAAAATTGTTTGTAATTTTGCATCGCTTTTTTGCGCCGATAGGCCGAAAATGAGGTCTAAACGCTTGATAACGTGATAGATTAGGTAGCCTTGAGGGCAGGGAAGCAAACTGAAAAATATTTGTCAAATTAATTAAAAAACTAAACAGAACTAAGATGCCTACTATTCAGCAATTAGTAAGAAAAGGCCGCACTGCTCTGGAATCCACCAGCAAATCGCCCGCTCTGGACGCATGTCCCCAGCGTCGCGGTGTGTGTGTTCGTGTTTACACGACCACGCCTAAGAAGCCGAATTCGGCAATGCGCAAGGTTGCTCGTGTACGCCTGACCAACGGCAAGGAGGTTAACTCCTACATCCCTGGTGAGGGCCACAACCTGCAGGAGCACTCGATCGTCATGGTACGCGGTGGTCGCGTTAAGGACCTTCCCGGTGTACGCTATCACATCATCCGTGGCACTCTCGACACCGCCGGTGTTGAAGGCCGCACCCAGCGCCGCAGCAAGTACGGTGCCAAGCGTCCCAAGAAGAAAAAGTAATCACTGACGCATCAAGGCCAAGACTTACTAAAACAATTCAAAAGTAAAATTAATTTCAAACTTAGTTTTCAGTTTTATTGGATTGATTCATTTGGTTGAGTAAACGCGCCGCAGCGGCGGGCGTTGAAGAACAAAGCAAGAGACAACCAAGCAGACTTAAAACTACAACTGTGTTTAAAAAATGAGAAAGGCTAAGCCCAAAAAGAGGATCATTCTGCCCGATCCCAAGTTCGGTGACGTTCGCGTAACTAAGTTCGTCAACCACCTCATGTATGATGGTAAGAAGAACACGTCTTACCGTATCTTCTACAGTGCCCTGGATCTCGTGGGCCAGAAGATGGCTAGTGAAGAGAAGACCCCTCTCGAAATCTGGAAAGCAGCGTTGGAGAAGATCACTCCCCAGGTGGAGGTGAAGTCCCGTCGCGTGGGTGGTGCAACCTTCCAGGTGCCCACCGAAATCCGCCCCGACCGCAAAGAGTCGGTTTCAATGAAGAACATGATCATTTTCGCTCGCAAGCGTGGCGGCAAGACTATG
>CADBDH010000048.1 GCA_902793405.1 uncultured Bacteroidales bacterium
ACGCAAA
Source organism: uncultured Bacteroidales bacterium (assembly GCA_902793405.1). Classification (GTDB taxonomy): domain Bacteria; phylum Bacteroidota; class Bacteroidia; order Bacteroidales; family Muribaculaceae; genus Sodaliphilus. Next base: position 8 of record CADBDH010000048.1, read on the forward strand.
TGCCGCTGGCGGCAGGGATGAAATAACTAATAATTTCTTCATGATTCGTTAATATTTTTGATTGTTAATGATGTGTATTAATTGTTATAGTTGTATTTGTTGTTTTTCAAAAATTCTCGATGAAATGGACGATTTTTGTTTTATATGGTACCCTCGAAGACATTGCCCGAGGGAGAAGTGATGGTGATGACGTGGGTGCCTGTGGGCAAGGAGGAGATGCTGAAGGTGTCGTAATCGCCGTCCACCTGAGTACAAATCTCAACCGTATTGGTCAATGGCGAGGAAATCTCCACATCATAGTAGCTTACCACCCCGTCACCATCGATGATAATCCATTGGGCCTTAGTGTCATAGCTGTAATACGCCGCTGGCATATCGTAGTACATCTGAACACCATCACGCGGGCCGCCCTTGTGATTTAGCGTGATGCTCCTCAAATTGCCATCGGCTAGAAGTTGTATTGCTGTGAAAAGGATAATAAAAAATAATACTGTCGTCCGTTTCATAATACTTGTTTTTAGTGTTAGACTTCTAGCGGCAAAATTACCTGAAAGCCATCAAAAAAACAAATATTTCGACGTAACATTTGGAATTACAAAGTACTCATATTCAAGCATTTAATAAAATAAAATGTAACATGGGTGTAACGTGGGATTTGGAGGTGGTTTTTCGGGGTATTTTTGAGGGTCGGATTGATGAATTTTTGCTAATTTTGCCCACATGAACAAGAACCTGTTTTTTATTTTAACGGCCCTTGCCATGTTGGTAGGCCTGCTGCCTGGCTGCCATGGTGGAGGAGCACCCCGTTATGACGCCAGGCTGGTGCTTGCCGACAGCGTGTTGCGCAGTAATGACCCGGATAGCGCTTTGCAGCTGCTCACCACCATCGACGGCGCCAAACTGCCGAGTGCTGGCGACCGGGCCTATCATGCGCTACTACTGACGCAGGCGCAATACCGCTGCTATGTGGACATCACGAGCGACAGCACCATCAATGTGGCGCTTGACTACTACAAGCATCATGAGGGCGAGCGGGAGAAACTGACCCGCTCCTATATCTATAAAGGTGCAGTGACCGAGGTACTGGGTGACCCCGAGGGTGCCATGCCCTATTACAAGCAGGCAGTAAGTGTCGCCGCTCCTGACGACCACTTTAACTTGGGCTATGCTTTGCTGAGGGTGGGCTGCTTATACCGCAGCTATCTTGTGAGTGACAGTGCCGATGTCGTGACAATAAAACGGGCACTGCACAATTTTGAGCAAGTGCATGACAGTGTCTATATCCTTAACTGCTTGTCCACAATCGGAAGTTGCTATGCCTATACCAATGACGATAGTGCCATGGTGTATCTTGAACGGGCCGACAGACTGGCCAAAGTGCTTGGCAACAAATATCTGGATGCAACCAACATGGGTTACATGGCCGACTTAAAAATGTTCAGCCCCGACCCTAGCACGGTAATCCAAGCCAAGAATATGGTCTTGGCAACGCTAGCCGATGCCGATTGTCCCTATGACGAACATGACCACATGCTCCTGATTGCGGCCTTCACACTTAGCCGGCTCAACAAGGCAGACTCGGCGATGCTATACCTGAACCAGGTTGATAAGGATAGTCTGAATAACGGGTTGCGGATTCTGTACAATAGATGCCATGCAGAACTGGCGCGCTGCCATGGGGACGCCAACCAATACCAGTATTATTATAACCGGGCCGACGACATCTCTGACTCACTGCTAAGCAACAACATGCAGCGGCAATTGCGCGACGTGGAGGCGAAATATGACAACGAGGTGTTGAGAAATAAATCGCTGACCTACAAGAACAACTGGATCATCTCGCTGCTGGCTACTGCGCTGTTTGTGGGCATCCTGTTGACGGCAATCATGGCCATGAGGTTCAGGCTGGCACAACGGCATCGCCAGATTGAGGAGAGTGAGATGATCATCGAACAGTTGCAAAGCGATGCCAAGACACTGGCAACCCAACTCAACAAGCACCAAACCATGAGCGATGAGCTCAAGCAGGCGATACAAGACCAGATTGAGCTGTTCACACACCTGGTCGAACTGCAAGTGACAAATTATGCCAACTCGCCTAGTCACTTTAGCAAAACTTTTGCCCGGTCCTACAGCTATAAGCAATCCGACAATGGATCCTTCTGGAAGTCGTTACGGGCCTATGTCAACGCACGGTACAACAACATCATCGATGAGTCGCTTGCCGTTTTCCCCTCACTGAGCGAGACGGACATCAACTACCTGTCGCTGTACTGCTGCAACCTGCCCACATCGGTCATTATGGCGTGCATGGGATACAAAGAGGCTCATTCGGCCTATAACAAAAAGCGCCGTGTGGCGGAAGCTTTGGGTTCGCCAGATAGCCTCGATGATTACATCAAGATGTACAATAGTGAGGAGAATTAAATGCGAGCTGTGCTCGCAGATTAGTGATTAGAGATTAGTGGTTAGTGAGATGAGAAGACAAGAAGGACAATTAATTATATTTTATTGATAATCAAGTTTTTGTCTTTCTTGTCCTTCTTGTCTTCAAATCAGAATGACTCGGAGGCTTGGCGTGAGGACTACCAGTTGTCGGCGAGCAGGCGGACGTAGCCGTAGATGCCCTCGCTGCGGTTGATGACGCTGTAGTGCGTGGGCTCGTCTATCACCTCACATTTCTGGGAATTGACGGCGTGCATGACCTCGTCGCGCAACTCGGCAAACTTGTCCTGTGCCTGCTGCTCGTCGCGATAGTTGTACACGTCGCTCATCGCTCCGTCCTCGCTCTGGAATTCAAAAACCACCCGATACCGCATCTCTAAATATCATTATTGGCCGTGCTGGCGCACGGAAAATTCATCAAATTAATTAATAATATTTTTTACTTCCCGCCCAAAGGGCGGTAGTATGTTCATTTGGCCTTGACTTGAGGGAATTACCGGTTGCCGTACATTTCCTCGTAGTAGCGCTGGTAGTCGCCGCTGGTGACGCTGTTGACCCAGGGCTGGTGGTCGAGGTTCCAGCGGATGGTCTTCTCGATGCCCTCGGTGAAGGGGGTCTCGGGGTACCAACCGAGTTCGCGGGCAATCTTGGTGGGGTCGATGGCGTAGCGCATGTCGTGGCCGGGACGGTCGGTGACGAACTCGATGAGGTCGTTGTTGATGACCTCGAGGTCGCACTTGAGCAGCTGCTGGTATTCGGGCTCCTCGCGCATGATGCGGGCGATGATGGCAATGACCTGCTTGACGATGTTGATGTTGCTCTCCTCGTTAAAGCCGCCGATGTTATAGACCTCGCCGACGGTGCCCTGGCGCAGCACCAGGTCGATGCCCTTGCAGTGGTCCTCGACGTAGAGCCAGTCGCGCACGTTCTCACCCTTGCCATAGACGGGCAGTTTCTTGCCCTCAAGGATGTTTTTGATAATCAGGGGGATGAGTTTCTCGGGGAAGTGGAAGGGGCCGTAGTTGTTGCTGCAGCGGGTGATGTTGACGGGCAGGCCGTAGGTCTCGTGATAGGCCATGGTGATGAGGTCGGCGCTGGTCTTGCTTGCCGAATAGGGCGAACGCGGTGCCAACGGGGTCTCCTCGGTGAAGAAATGGCGGCCGTAGGTCTTGAGGTCGGTGCGGCCCTGGATCACCTCGCGCACGTCGTCGCTCACCTCGAGCGGATGCGGCTCGTCATAGTCCTTGCTGAGCGAGCCATAGACCTCGTCGGTCGAAATCTGCAGGTATTTCTTGCCGGGGGCATAGGTATTGCGTCCCTGGGCGTCCTTGCCGGTAAACCAGGCCTCGCGGGCACAGTCGAGCATATTCTGGGTGCCCAGGATATTGGTCTCGAGGAACAGGCGCGGATTGGTGATGCTGCGGTCCACATGGCTCTCGGCGGCAAAGTTGACGATATAGTCCACATCGTTGTCCTGCAGGATGTCCTGCACCAGTTCACGGTCGCCCACGTCGCCGCGGATGAAGGTCACGTTGGGGCGCTCGATTTCCTCCTTGATGGATGCCAGGTTGCCGGCATAGGTCAAGGCGTCGAGAATGATGACCTCGATGTTGTCGCCATACTTGTTAAGGATGTATTTCACAAAGTTTGAGCCAATAAAACCTGCGGCTCCAGTCACGAGATATGTCTTCATAATGCAGTAACGGTTTTATAGTCGATGTGCAAAGGTAACAAAAAAAGATGTAACTTTGCAGAATCAACAAAAAAACATTGATATGAAACGAGTCATTACCTCTATTATCTTATTGCTGGCGGCAATCGGTATGGTTGCCCAGCCGGTAGTTGAAAAACGCAAGAAAGTGGCTGTCGTGCTGTGCGGCGGCGGTGCCATGGGTACCATCCATATCGGCGCTCTCAAGGTGCTGGAAGAGGCCGGCATGCCCATCGACATGGTAACGGGCACCTCGATGGGCAGCATCATCGGCGGCATGTATGCCGTGGGATATGATGCGGCCGACATCGAGACCATCGTCAACAGCATGGACTGGGGCGACATCCTGCGCGACCGCTTGTCGATGAGAAACCAGACCCTTGCCGAACGCGAGAAGCAGAACATCTACCTGTTTGACTACCGCCTGTTCCTGGACAAGAGCCAGGACACGCTGGCGGGAGGCTTCATCCGCGGCATCAACGTCGAGAAGACCCTGCGCCACTACCTGCGCCAGCCCGAGGATATCGACTTCAAGACGTTGCCGCGCCCCTTCGGGTGCATTGCCACCGACCTGGTTACCGACAGCCAGGTGGTGCTTGACCACGGCTCGCTGCCCCGCTCCATCAGGGCGAGCATGGCCGTTCCCGGTGTTTTCGCTCCCGTGAGAATGGATCCCTATATCCTGGTCGATGGCGGCACCAAGAACAATTTCCCCGCCGACCTGGCACGCAAGATGGGTGCTGACATCGTCATTGGCGTCAGGACCGATTTGGGCCTGAATGATAAATACTACTCCACGTCCGATATTCTGGAGCGCTCGGTGGGAGCCGACATCCGCAATCGCAGCGACGAGAATGACAAGTATTGCGACCTCATCATCCGCGTGCCTGTCAGAGGCTATTCGGCAGCCCACTTCTACCGCTCGGCCATCAAGGAGCTGATCAAGCGCGGCGAGGAGGCAGCAAGGGCCCAGATGGACTCCATCATGATGCTCAAGAAGATGGTCGGTGTACCTGCCGACTACAAGCCCGAATACAGCATCATCAGCCTGAGCGACATTGACAACACCACGGCGGGCAAACTCGTGAACGAGGAGAATGCCAAGAACTCCATCAAGGCGAGCGTGGGCGTGCGCTATGACAACGAGGAACTGGTGGCCGCTCAAGTGGGTGCTACCTATTACTTCGGCAACAAACTCGACAAGACGCTGGACCTCACCCTGCGTTTGGGCAAGCGCACCATGGGCCGCCTGGCCTGGAACATGATACCCAAGCCTCACAGCAAGATAGGCCTGTCCTATGAGATCTGGCACGAAGACATCGACCTGTACCAGGGCAAACATCGCTCGGACGCAATAAAATTCATCTATCAGAAAGCCAACGCCACCCTGTTCTCGTTTGACGCGCTCAACCTGAACGTTGACCTGGGCATCGCCTGGGAGCATTACCACCACTATGATGTGCTGAAAAGCGAATACAGCGTCAACGACTTCATGAAAAACGAGCACTATTTCAACTACCATGCCCGCGCCCAGTACAACAGCGAAGACCACTGGTACTTCACCCACACGGGTATGCGCGCCGAGGCACTATATGCCTACTATACTGACAACTTTGCCCAGTGGAAAGGCCATGCCGGATTCAGCGAGGTGAGCGCCCGTTGGCGCATGACCATGCCGTTGACCAGTACGACCCATCTGCAGCCCATGGTCTATGGCCGCATGCTCTTCGGCAGCGACATTCCCACAACGGCCATGAACATGCTAGGCGGCAACCGCGGTGGCATCTACTATGCCCAGCAACTGCCGTTCTCGGGCTTCGGCTACTGCCATTTCATGGAGAAGAATCTGCTCGTGGCAGGCCTCAAGGTGCAGCAGCGCCTGTTCAAGGAGCACTACCTCATGGTCAAGGGTCACGTCGCCGAACATGACAACAAACTGGGTGACATCTTTAAAGGCAAGCCCATCTGGGGCACCCAGATAGGCTACGCCTATAACAGTATCCTCGGCCCCCTGGGCGGCTCACTGAGTTGGAGCAACTACACTAAAAACGTCTCCTTCTACATTAACCTGGGCTTCGAGTTCTAACCTCTCCGCCAAAGGGCCCAAAAACAACGAGGTGCCGCGTCATAATTACGACTCGGCAATATAACCGTGCTGACGCACGGGAAATTTATCAAATTATTAAATTAAAATTAATATTTTATCTATATTAATAAAAAATTTATAATTAATTTGAATAATTTCCCGCCCGCAGGGCGGTTATCATTCCAGCAATTGAATTATGGCACGCCCTCTATGCGTTTATTTTGTTTGAGTCAGGATTTCCTCATGAGCTCGACGATGCGGCTCATCTGGTTAGGGATGCGTATCTGCTGCGGGCACTTTGACAGGCAGGCCTCGCAATCGACACACTGGTTGGCACGGGCATCGGCAGGCAGGGCCTCACGATAGCCGGTAAGGAAGCGCTCCTTGCGCTCGGCATAATCAGATGCTGTGGGCACCGGCAGAGGCAGGATATGCTGGTTGACGGCCTCGTTATAGAAGCTGAAGTTGCCCGGTATGTCCACGCCGTAGGGGCACGGCATGCAATAGGCACAAGCGGTGCAGGGAATAACGGGAATGCCCGCCATGCCGTCGGCAATTTTCTCAAGCAGGGCGTTCTCGGCATCGGTACACAGGTCGAGAGGCGAAAAAGTGTGCACGTTCTGCTCCAGGTGCTCCATCTGGTTCATGCCGCTCAAGGTGGTCAAGATGTTAGGGTGCGATCCCACCCAACGGAAGGCCCACTCGGCCGGCAGGGCATCGGGACGCATGGCCCGCAGCTGGCTGGCATAGTCATCGGACATATTGGCCAGAGAACCGCCGCGCAAGGGTTCCATCACCACGACCTGAATATCAGCCTTCTCGAGTTTGTCGTAAAGATACTCGGCGTCGGCATCATGTTTCCTGCCGCTCTTGTTGAGCGAGGCATGGCGCCAGTCCAGGAAATTCATCTGAATCTGCACGAAGTCCCAGTGGTACTTGTCATTGTGGTCGATGAGCCAGTCAAACACCCTCACGTCGCCATGATAGGAGAAGCCCAGATGGCGTATGCGGCCCGCCTCGCGCTCGCCAAGGAGGAAATCGAGCAAGCCGTTGTCGATGAAACGGCCGTTCAGGCTATCCATTCCGCCCTGCCCCACGCCGTGCAGCAGGTAATAGTCGATGTAATCTACCCGCAGTTTCTCGAAGGAGCTCTCATACATCTTCTTAGCCTCGTCAAGGGCCCAGAGACTCTCGTTGTAGTTCGACATCTTGGTGGCCACATAGTATTTCTCACGGGGATGACGGCTCAAAGCGGCACCAGTGATGCCTTCGTTCAGGCCGCCGCCATAGATCGGGGCGGTGTCGAAGTAGTTCACGCCATGGGCAATGGCGTAGTCCACCAGCTGGTTGACCAGCTCCTGATTGTCACGGGGCAGGCGCATCATGCCGAAACCCAACAGCGACACCTGCTCGCCCGTGCCGCGCTGCACACGATAGGTCATGCGGACAGCCTGGTCGGGCGCCGTACCCGGGGATTGATGGCTGCTGGTCGTGCCAGCCAACATGCTGAACGGCTCCAGGGCCGCCAACGCTGCTGCCGAGCCAGCGGTGATACCGAGGCGGCGCAGGAATTCACGTCTGTTAATATCCATAGCTGTAAAGGTTTAGGTTAAGTTTCCAACCGCAAATATACAAAAAAATTGAAACTACCAAAAGAATCAGTTGATATAGATACTGGCCCCCAGAAAAACGTGAGGATGTGCCAAAAACTTGACACATCCTCAATTACTGTGCGTGTATTTGATAAAATACAGTTTCTTAACAGTACATCTTAGTTCTTTTCAGGCTATAGGGCATAACGCCTAATCAATAGGATTGTTCTCGGCGAAGATAGCCATGCGCTCGTCGAGGATCTTGTACTGGTGATCCTGGATGAACGAGGTGCACACGCGCAGGCCTTCCTGCCATGAGCCGGTAGTGGCCAGGCAGATGGCGCTCACGCCGTAGTACATCAGCTCACGTGCCAACTGGCCGCTGGTCATCTTGCCGTAGCCGATGGTAAAGTAGAAGCCGTCGGCAATGGGCTTGTCACCGTCCATACCGTAAACGATACGGAAGCCATGGCGGGTGAAGATTTCCTTGAGTTTGTGGGCGCGCTCACCATAGACGATGACGTCGTCACGGAAGTGATACTCACCGTTGCTGGCAGCGTCCATGATGGCTGCAAGCGCATACTGGGCGCTGTGGCTCGTGCCCGATGACAAGGCATAGAGCGTACGGGTGATGAACACCTTGCCGAAGGGCAGTCCGTCGTAGCGGGCCGACAAATCGGGATAGTGGCGGTTGAAGATGGCCGGGCTGATGCAAGTCATAGCGATACGCTCGCCAGCATAGGAGAAGGCCTTGCTGCCACTGATGTGCATGATGTAGTTGTCGGTGTATTTGGCCACGCTGGGCTGGAAGGGCGGCTCAAAGGGCTTGCTGATGTCCAGACGGAAGTCCATGGCAAAGTAAGCCAGGTCCTCAAGCACGATAACGTCATACTTGGTGGCCAGCTCGCCGATGTCCTTCAATTCCTCGTCGGTCAGGCAAATCCAGGCAGGGTTGTTGGGGTTGCTGTAAATCAGGCAGCAAACGTCGCCCTTAGCCATATATTCCTCGAGCTTGGCACGCAGCTTCTTGCCGCGGAACTCGTAGATGTCGAACGTCTCGTAAGGCACGTCCTGAATCTCCAGCTGGAGCTTCTGCACGGGGAAACCGGGGTCGATAAAGAGGGCCTTGTTTTTCTTCTTGTTGCTCTGGGTGATGGTGAGCAACGAAGCGAAGGTGCCCTGCATCGAGCCCACGGTGGGGATGCAGCACTCGGCGGGGATGTCGATGTCGATAAACGCCTTGATGAAACGCGATGTGGCCTCCTTAATCATGGGCTCACCGGGCAAGGCGGGATAGAGGCGGGCGCAACCGTTCTGCAGGGCCTTGATCTGTGCCTCGACACCGATCTTGGCAGCGGGCAGACCGGGAATACCCATCTCCATCTTGATGAACTCCTGACCCGACTCGCGCTCGGCGCGTTCGGCGATGGCTTTCACCTCGCGGATGGTGGCGTTGGCATAGTCAATGATGCCGTACTCGTCAATCGCGCGATCGATGATCTCGCGGCTAATGGGTGTGGGCTTCATCGCTGGGCCTCCTTTCCGATGGCAAGTGCCTTGAGGTTAGCCTCGACCACGGCGTCGCCCTTGCGGCCAAAGACGCGGCGGATAGCGTTCTCCAGCTTGTCATACTCGATGCCGAGGGCCTTCTGGGCAGCACCCAGCAGGATCACGTTGGCCGAACGGGGAATCTCGTTGTCCTTGGCCAGCTGCTCGATATCGAGGGTGATGACATTCTTCACCTTGGCCAGGTCGGCCATCACGGTGTCCACCTCGGGATAGTTGGTGATATTGACAAAGGGCTTGCTCGAAGTGATGATCCAGCCCTCCTTGCTCAGGAAGGGCAGGTAACGCAGTGCCTCCATCGGCTCCATCGAGATGATGACATCGGCCGATCCCTTAGCGATGAGGTCGCTGTGGATGGGGTTACTGCTGATGCGCAGGTTGGACTGCACGTCACCGCCACGCTGCGACATGCCGTGAACCTCGGCTTGCTTGATATAAAGATTCTCGTGCATGGCAGCTTCGCCAATCACGGTGGCGATGGACAGGATACCTTGTCCGCCCACGCCGCAAAGGATGATATCAGTTTTCATTGCTTTGCCTCCTGTGCTTTCTTTTGTTTGAGATGACGTTGTAATGTTTGCATGCACTCGCGACGCGGGATAATCACGCTGGTGCCGCGGTACTCGATCTCCTCACGCATCATCTGCGTGATCTCGGGCATGTTCTTGGGCAGGGGAACTACCACACGCAGGTGCTCCTCGGGCAAGCCCAGGCCACGGCAGATGGCCTCGAACTTACCGGTACCGGCCGAGTCCTGACCGCCGGTCATACCGGTGGTGAGGTTGTCGCTGATGATGACGGTGATATTGGCATTCTCGTTGATGGCATCGAGCAGACCCGTCATACCCGAGTGGGTAAAGGTGGAGTCGCCGATGATGGCAACAGCGGGCCACTGGCCTGCATCGCTGGCACCCTTGGCCATGGTGATGCTGGCACCCATGTCAACACACGAGTGGATGGCCTTGAACGGCGGCATGAAGCCCAGTGTGTAGCAACCGATGTCGCCAAACACGCGGGCATTGGGATAATCCTTCAATACCTCGTTCAGGGCAGTGTAAACGTCGCGGTGGCCGCAACCCTGGCACAATGCAGGGGGACGCGGAGCCACATCCTCGCAGCTGTCATAACCCTCGCGCACTTCAATGCCCAGAGCGCTCTTGAGCGCGTCGGGGCTGAGTTCGCCCGTGCGGGGCAGTTCGCCCGTCAGACGGCCCTTGATCTGTGCATTACCGGGCATCACACCGCGGACGAGATCCTCGACAAAGGGCTGACCCTCCTCGGCGATGAGGACGGCGTCGCACTTCTCGGTCATGCGGCGGATGAGTTCCTTGGGCATGGGATACTGGCTGATCTTCAGCACGGGATAGGGGCAACCGTCGGGGTAGCACTCCATCAGGTAGTTGTCGGTAGCAATGACACCCAAAGAGTGGTCGGCACCCTCAACATACTTGTTGTACTCGCTCTTGACGGCACGCTCCTCAAGTTCGGCCTGCTGGCCCGTCACCGTGATGTTGCGCTTGATGGCGTTGCCGGGCAACAGCACCCAGTGACTGGCTTGGGCGTTATAGTTCAATTCATTCTCGGCACGCGGTGTCTCCTTCACCTCGACAACGGCACGGCTGTGGGCCATGCGGGTGGTCACGCGCATGAGCACGGGGAGGCAAACCTCCTCGCTCAGCTCGTAGGCCTTCTCCATCATGTCGTAGGCCTCCTGCTGAGTGCTGGGCTCCAGCGTGGGAATCATCGCAAACTTGCCGTAGAAGCGGCTGTCCTGCTCGTCCTGTGAGGAGTGCATCGAGGGGTCGTCGGCCACGAGGACCACCAGACCGCCGTTCACACCCGTCATGCCCGAGTTAACGAACGGGTCGGCGCACACGTTCAAGCCCACATGCTTCATGCAGACC
>CADBDH010000049.1 GCA_902793405.1 uncultured Bacteroidales bacterium
CCCGGCAAGAATGCCTTCCGCATCATGGGTGGCGAGTACAAGATTACCGTTGACCTGAATGGCCTCAAGGTGATCATCGAGAGAGTAGGTGCTCAGGTAATGCCCGGTGACGTGAACAACGATGGTTTGATCAACATCAACGACGTTACCACCCTGATTGACCACCAGCTGAACAGCGACTTTGAGGATGCCGACGACTTTAGCCGCGCTAACGCCGACGTAGACGGTGATGGCGAGATCAACGTTGGTGACCTGGCTGCCCTTATCGACATGCTGCTCAACTAATCTTGATCAATGACTGACCGATAACGATTGTTATCGGTTAGACCAATAAAGAGGATGCGATGTCCCGTCATGGTGGACACCGTATCCTCCTTTTTTATCGATATCGTGAATAATGGGTGCCGGTAAAGGTTTTCAACATCGGCATAATTCACTATAACTGAATCGAATAAGCATTTCTGCTGTTTTGTGGACTTGGTTTTTGCCTCGAAGAGGCAAGTCGGGTCGAAGACTCGACCTTTATGGAAAACACCATGCAAGCTCATCGAAGATGAGCGTAGCTTGGTGGCTGTCATACAAAGTGGAAAGTGCGTCGTAGACGAACTTCAGCAATAGTCAAATGCCTGTCAATCACAAAGTTCCTATTCGAGGCACTTGCAATATTCAGCTCATAGACCAAGCTGCGAACCTCTCCGAGGTTCTTGCATGGTCTTTCTCATTGAAATCGGTTCTTCGAACCGCTAACATCTTTCGATGTTTCCCCGGACACTAATGATTGTGAATGATTTATTTGAGTTTGGACAGCACCTTGGGGTCGCCCACAATCCACAGGATGTCACCCGCTTTGAAGAGCAGGTCAGGAGTGGGGGAGATGTAGTCGTCCTCGCCGCGCTGCACGGCCACCAGCAGTGCGCCGTAGTCCTCGCGCAGCTTGGTGTCCTCGAGCCGCTGCTCCACAATGGGCGATTTGCCGCTGATGGCGAAGTGTACAAACTTCACATCATTATAGCTCGTGGTCTCGGCTTGCTCTTTCTTGGCCTCGACAAGGGGCAATACCTGTTGAATCTGTTCCTCGGTGCCGATGACACCCAGCACATCGCCAGGGAAGATGCGCATCTCGCCCGACGGAACGGGGTGGAGAACGCCGCGACGCTGGATGTTGACCAGGTTGATGCCGTAGCGAGAGCGCAGATCCAGATTGCGCAGGCGATCGCCCACAAAGGGGCAGTCAAGTCCCACGGTCATATAGGCCAGATGCAGGTCGCTCACCAGATTGATGTCACGTCCGGTGCGGCGGTTCTCACGCTCGTTGATGTTGTTGATGAAGCGTTTCTCGATGCTGGTGATACGACGGCGCAACGGGGTGGGAACCATCGAGAAAAGGAATAACGTGACAAGGACGAGAAGAATGGCAACCCCGATCGATGCGGCACTGGGATAAACACGTTGCAGGATTGAGGTGACAAAGATCATCGACAGCACGGCACTGATAATTGACATTACCACGAGGGGCACATAGGAAACCGACCCCGAGGCCTCGACAAGGCGTTCCTGCTCGCTGCGCTTGACGTTGGGCAGGATGATGGAGGCGATGAACGGGCCCACGATGACCAGGGTGGCGACAACACTTGCCAGTCGTCCCCAGGCGGTGTCCCCGATCATGTTAAGGATAAACGGCATCAGATAGGTGCGGCACACAGCAATCAGTGCGATAATGACCACCGAATAAACCAGCGACCTGATGATAAAGCGTGAAATGACCGATTTCCACAGTTGCTTGCTCTCGCTGCCCTCGCTCTCGCTGGCATCCTGGCTGTAGCCGTTGAGCAGCCGGGTCCAGGTTTTGGGCAGTATCTTGTAGATGGCATTGTAGCAGGGAACGGCCTGCTTGATAAAGAATGGTGTGGTGAACGTCGTGATTACCGACACGGCAACAATGATGGGGTAGATGCTCTTGTCCAGCACGCCAAGGCTGGTACCCAGTGTGGCGATGATGAAAGAGAACTCACCAATCTGGGTCAACGAGAAACCCGACTCCATCGCCAGCTTGAGCGGTTGTCCGGTCGCCAGCATGCCGAATGTGCCAAAGACAATCATGCCCACAATCACCACGACGGCCAGCAGGCCGATGACCGTCCAGTGCTGAGTCATCACCGTGGGGTTGACCATCATGCCCACCGAGATGAAGAAGACGGCCCCGAACAGGTCCTTGACCGAGGAGATGAGATGCTCGATGCGCTCGGCCTCGACGGTGCCGGCAAGGATCGAACCCATGACGAAGGCGCCCAATGCAGCCGAGAATCCCGATTGGATGGAAAACAACACCATCGCAAAGCACAGGCCCATCGAGATGATGAGCATCTGTTCGTCGCTGATGAAACGCCTGAAGCGCTTGAACAGGGTGGGAATGATGAAAATGCCCACAGTGAACCACATGATCAGGAAGAATGAGAGCTTGAGGATGCTGATCAGCATTTCACCGCCCTTGACACTGTTGTTCAATGCTATCGATGACAGGATCACCATCATCACGACTGCGAACAGATCCTCGACGATGAGCACAGCAAATGTCATCGGTACAAAACGCCGCTGGCGCATGTTCAGGTCGGTCAATGCCTTGAGGATGATGGTGGTCGAGGACATCGAGATCATGCCGCCCAGGAATATGCTGTTGACCAGGCCGAAGCCCAGGAATTTGCCCACGACAAATCCCAGGCTCATCATGCCCAGCACGATGATGAGGGCCGTGAGGATGGCTGAGCCGCCAACGTCTACAAGTTTCTTGAAACTGAACTCCAGTCCCAACGAGAACAGCAGTACAATGATGCCGATTTGTGCCCAGAATTCGATATTGGCTTCGCCCACCACCGACGGTAGCAGCGTGAAGTGAGGACTGGCCAAAAAGCCCGCCACGATATAACCCAGCACAACAGGCTGCTTGAGCATCTTGAACACAACTGTGGCAATGGCCCCCAAAACCAGAATAAGGGCCAAGTCACTAATCAGACTATTGATATCAACTGATTCCATTGATTTTATCTACAGGTTTTCAATAACCACCAACCACTAACAACTAAGAACTAAAAACTAAGAGCTACATATTCATCTCGTTGGTGATAGTGATGGAGATGGGATCGCCCTGCTGCTTGATTTCCTTGAACAGGGCAGGCACATTCACCTGGTTTGGGGTGCGTATCATGAAGTTGACAATGGTAAAACCGTCCTCGTAGTCAAACTTCATGAACTCGTCGCTGATGTGCACGTCATTGCTGGCAAGGGTGTCGCGCAAGGGCTGGATGTCATCGAGGATGCCATGCATTTTCACGCGGATAATCTTGGACTCCCACAAGAAGTTGTGGCGCTGCTCGATGCGTTCAATGTTCACCAGGATGAAGATGATGAGCAGTGTGGCGATGATGCTGATGAGGTACATTCCCGCTCCCACGGCCAGGCCGATACAGGCAGTCATCCAGATGCCCGCCGCCGTCGTCAGTCCGCGCACCGAGCCTTTCATTTGTATGATGGCTCCAGCACCCAGGAAACCCACACCGCTCACGACTTGGGCGGCGATGCGGCCGGGGTCGCCGTTCTTCAGGCCCAGGTACTCCTGGGGAATGTAGATGGAGATGAGCATGGCCAGCGTCGCGCCCATCGAGATGAGCGCAAACGTGCGTAAACCGGCAATTTGGCCTTTGCGCCGTCGCTCGATGCCGATGACGGCTCCTAACACAAGGCTCAGCACAAGCTTGGCGATCGCCCCGACCAGATTCACGTCGGGACTGATGATGTTGTTATAGATATCTTGTAGCATGGTGAAAGCGGTTTAGTTGAATTGTACTTTTATTATTATAAATGTGCAAAGTTAGTGTTTTTCGGCTTTTCGGGCAACCCTTGCCCCGTAAAATCAGGAAAATGTCTTACATTTGCATCGAGAATTAACCAAAACGAATAAATCATGAAAAAGAGGATATGTCTTTCTTGCCTGCTGGTGGCTCTTGCCGCCATGCAACTGTCGGCCCAGATGCTGGTGGGCTCCTACAATATCAGGTTGAAAATTGCTGACGACAGCCTCAGGGGTGACGTGTGGCAAAAGCGCTGCCAGGTCATCTGCGACCAGGTGAACTTCATGGCGCCTGTCATCTTCGGCACTCAGGAGGTCCTGCACACCCAACTGCTTGACCTGTTGAACGGACTCGACGGCTACGATTACATTGGCGTCGGACGTGACGACGGCAAGACGGGTGGCGAGTATTCGGCCATCTTCTACAAGACCAGCCAATTACGCTTGTTGGACTATGGCAATTTCTGGCTCAGCGAGACCCCTGACCGGCCCGGACTGGGCTGGGATGCGGCCTGTGTGCGCATCTGCACTTGGGGCAAGTTTGCCGGGCAAACGGCAACCAACGACGAGGCCTTCTATTTCTTCAACCTGCACATGGACCATGTGGGTGTGATTGCCCGTCGCGAGGCGGCTAAGCTCATCGTCCAGAAAATCCGTGAGATAGCCCAGGGCGTGCCGGTCATCGTAACTGGCGACTTCAATGTGGACCAGAAAGATGAGATTTACACGATTTTTACCAAATCTGGCCTCTTGAAGGACTCTTACCTGGATACCCGCATCCGATTTGCCGAAAACGGCACGTTCAATTCCTATGACACCAACTTGTTCACCGATAGCCGCATCGACCACATCTTTGTCTCACCATGCTGGCAGGTTGACGCCTACGGGGTCTTGACCAACAGCTATTGGACTCCCGATAAGGATTCCGGCGAACTGATGAAGGGCCACGACGCTCCGCAGGAGATCGACTTCAGCCGTTACACGCGCCGTCAGCCGTCCGACCATTATCCCGTTTTTGTGCGCCTCACGCCCCCCAGGCATTAAGCCGTCAAGTTGAATATTTCGCATAACTTGAAAGATTAACTTTAATTAAACGGTATAGCGGGGTGCCGTGTGGCAAAAAAACGCTATCTTTGCCGATTATTGTGATTTAAAACGATGATTTCATCCATCATTGACGATAGGGTAATTGAACGTTTGCGAGCCTTGATCAACGGTGTGCAACGCATTGCCATCACGTGCCACAAGTCGCCCGAC
Organism: uncultured Bacteroidales bacterium; assembly: GCA_902793405.1. GTDB lineage: Bacteria > Bacteroidota > Bacteroidia > Bacteroidales > Muribaculaceae > Sodaliphilus. Next base: position 5,102 of record CADBDH010000049.1, read on the forward strand.
GGCGATGCCCTAGGCTCGACGCTGGCCTTGTGCCATGTGCTCAGGCGCTTGGGTAAAGACGCCACAGTTGTCACTCCCGACATGGCTCCCAAGGCCCTGGAATTCATTCCCGGCGTGCGCGATCTGGTGGTGTTTACCAAGCATGAGGTGCGTGCCCGTCGCATTTTGACCGAGGCCCAGGCCATCTTTTGCCTGGACTTTAACTCGTTGCACCGCATCGACCGCTTGGGCGAGATCATTGAGCCCCTGTCCACCACGCGCGTGCTCATCGACCACCATCTGGACCCTGAGGACGCGTTCGACCTGTCGGTATCGTTCCCCGAGGCCTCCTCGACCTGTGAGTTGGTCTTCAGGGTGCTGATGCAGATGGGCCTGCTGCGCATGATGGACCGTCAGGCAGCCAGTTGCCTGTATGTGGGCCTGCTGACCGACACGGGCGGATTTGCCTACAGTTGCGACAATCCCGAATTCTACGAGATTATCTCATCCATCCTGCGCCGCCGCATCGACCGCGTCAACCTCTACAACAAGGCCATGAACACCTTCAGTGCCGACAGCCTGCGCCTTCAGGGCTATGCGATAAGCGAGAAGATGCAGCTCTTCCCCGACCAGGGGGCTGCGCTCATCGTCCTGGACAAAGGAGATTTGGATCGTTTCAATTACAACCGTGGTGACACCGAGACGCTTGTCAACAAGCCGCTGGCCATTCCGGGCATCTACTGGAGCGTGTTCCTGCGCGAGGATGCCGACCGCATCAAGGTCTCTTGCCGCTCTCAGGGCGATTTCTCGGTGAGCGACATCTGCTCGCGTTATTTCAATGGCGGCGGTCACGAGAACGCTGCCGGCGGCGAATTCTATGGCACCATCGACGAGGCCGTGCAGGCTTTCCATCAGGTGCTTGCCGACCTTTTCCCCGATTTAGGACAACAAGAACAATCAACACATAACAATAATGAAGAACAATAGTTTATTGAACAAACTGATGCTGTTGGCAGTGCTCGCGTTGACACTCCTCACGGCGTGCAACAACGACCAGAGCTATGCCGACCGCTTGAATGACGAACGTAATGCCGTTAATGCCTACTTGGCCGACCACCGTGTGGAGATGTCGGTCCCCAAGGACTCCGTCTTTGAGGTGGGCAAGGATGCTCCATTCTATCGCCTGGATCCCGACGGCAATGTTTATATGCAGGTGCTGTCGGCAGGAGACCGGGCCAACGACCGCGCTAAAAAGGGAGAGCCCATCTACTTCCGCTTCTCGCGTTACAACCTGGCCACATGGTATGCTACCGGTAAACTGACACCTATGGGCGACGGCAACGAAAACACGATGAGTGCCAATTCATGCACCTTCAATTATTCCGACTACACGTTGCCCTCCTCGTCACAGTGGGGTTATGGATTGCAATATCCGTTGCTTTTCCTGGGCGTGGAGTGCGAGGTGAACCTCGTCATCAAGTCGCAGTTCGGTTTCACCAGCGAGATTTCCTATGTGACGCCGTTCCTCTTCCATGTGCGTTATTTCCACAGCCAAATCTAACAACTAAAGACTAACAACTAAAAACTAAAAACTCTATAATGTCCCTCATTAAATCTATATCTGGAATCCGCGGCACAATCGGCGGCAATGCCGGCGATGGACTCACGCCGCTTGATATCGTCAAATTTACATCGGCCTATGCAACCTTCATGCGCCGCAACTCACCCGTGAAGTCTAATGTCATCGTCGTGGGACGTGACGCCCGCCTCTCGGGGCGAATGGTGCTCAACACCGTTGTCGGGACCCTCATGGGCATGGGCTTTGATGTCGTGAACATAGGACTGGCCACCACTCCCACTACCGAACTTGCCGTGGTGGGCGAGCATGCCTGTGGTGGTATCATCATCACCGCTTCGCATAACCCCAAGCAGTGGAATGCCCTCAAGCTGCTCAATCACAACGGTGAATTCCTCACCGATGCCGAAGGCAAGGAGGTGCTGCGCCTGGCCGAGGCCGAGGACTTTGACTTCGCCGACGTGGACCACTTGGGCCGCGAGCAGAAGAACTACACCTGGCTGCGCCGTCACATCGACCATGTGCTGGCTCTTGACCTGGTCGATGTGGAGGCTATCCGCAAGGCCGATTTCACCGTGGCCGTCGATGCGGTCAACTCGGTGGGCGGCATCGCTATCCCTCAATTGCTTGATGCACTGGGCGTGAAGCGTGTGGAGAAGCTCTTCTGCGACCCGACGGGTAACTTCGGACATACGCCCGAACCCATCCCCGAGAACCTGACCGCCATCAGCGACTTCATGCGCCAGGGCAAGGCCGACGTGGGCTTTGTCGTGGACCCCGACGTGGACCGCTTGGCTATTGTGATGGAGAACGGTGAGTTCTTTGTCGAGGAATATACCCTTGTGGCAGTGGCCGACTATGTGCTCTCGCACACGCCCGGCTCGACCGTGAGCAACCTGTCGTCGTCGCGTGCCTTGCGTGACGTGACCATGAACCACGGCTGCTCTTATACCGCTGCCGCTGTGGGCGAGGTCAATGTGACCACCGAGATGCGCCGCACGGGTGCCGTCATCGGCGGCGAGGGCAATGGCGGTGTGATCTATCCCGCCAGCCACTATGGCCGTGATGCGCTCGTGGGTGTGGCTTTGTTCCTCTCGTTGCTGGCCAAGAGCGGCAAGAAGGTGAGCGAACTCAAGCAGACCTATCCGCAGTACAGCATTGCCAAGACCAAACTCGAACTCAAGCCCGAGATGGACGTGGATGCCATCCTCAAGGCTGTCGAGAAGCACTATCAGGGCGAGCAGATGACCACCATCGACGGTGTCAAGATTGATTTTGCCGACGGGTGGGTACACCTGCGCAAGAGCAACACCGAGCCCATTATCCGCATCTACAGCGAGGCCCACACCATGCAGGAGGCCGAGCAGTTGGGCAATGACGTCAAGCAAATCGTCCTCTCCCTTATCTGACCTGTCATTTAACTGCGAATAATACGAATTACACGATTTTCCTCAGTTAATTGGACTGGAGAAATTCGTGTAATTCGTAGTTTTATGCCCAAAGGCATTGTTCTTTGGCGCATTTTCACTAACTTTGCCGTTTGAATATCAACTAAAACAGTATTATAACCAATAACAATGAGCGAGAAAGAGAATACACTGGCAACGAAATACGACCCCAAAGAGGTCGAGGACAAGTGGTACAAGTATTGGGAATCGCATGACCTGTTCAAGAGCGTGCCCGACGAGCGTGAACCCTATTGCATCGTTATCCCGCCCCCCAATGTGACGGGCGTCCTGCACATGGGCCACATGCTCAACAACACCATCCAGGACATCCTCATCCGCCGCGCGCGCATGGAGGGCAAGAATGCCCTGTGGGTGCCTGGTACCGACCACGCTTCGATCGCTACCGAGGCCAAGGTGGTAAAACGCCTGGCCGAGCAGGGAATACGCAAGCGCGACCTCACGCGCGACGAGTTCCTCAAGCATGCTTGGGACTGGACCCATGAGCACGGTGGCATCATCTTGCAGCAGCTGCGCAAGCTGGGTGCCTCCTGTGACTGGAGCCGCACCGCCTTCACGATGGACGAAACCCGCAGCAAGAGCGTGTTGAAGGTCTTTGTCGACCTCTATGACAAGGGCTACATCTACCGTGGATTGCGCATGGTGAACTGGGACCCCAAGGCCCAGACCGCCTTGAGCAACGAGGAGGTGATCTACCGCGAGGAGAAGAGCCACCTCTATCATCTCAAGTATTATGTTGACGGCCTGCAGACCCTCGAGAACGAGGAGCAGCTGCGTGCCGAGGGCAACATCATCCACAAGGACGAGAAGGGTTACTATGCTGTAGTGGCCACCACGCGCCCCGAGACCATCATGGGCGATACCGCCATGTGTGTCAACCCCAAGGATCCCAAGAACCAGTGGCTCAAGGGCCGCAAGGTCATCGTGCCCCTGGTTGGCCGCGTGATCAATGTGATCGAGGACCGCTATGTGGAAATCGAGTTCGGTACCGGTTGCTTGAAGGTTACCCCCGCCCATGACCCCAACGACTATGTCCTGGGCAAGACCCACAACCTGGAAACCATCGACATCTTCAACGCCGATGCCACCATCAGCGAGCAGTCGCCGCTGTACGTCGGCATGGACCGTATGGAGTGCCGCAAGGTGATTGTTGAGGACCTGAAGAATGCCGGTCTGGTGGAGAAGATCGAGGACTATGACAACAAGGTGGGCTACAGCGAGCGCAACTAAAGAACGATGAACTCAAGTTCCATCCTGCCAAGTATAAGAACATCTACAATGTTTGGCTTGAGGGTATCCAGGACTGGTGCATCTCGCGCCAGCTGTGGTGGGGACACCGCATTCCCGCTTACTTCCTGCCCACCGACGACGAGGATAAGGAGGTTTATGTAGTTGCCTTGAACGAAGAGGAGGCCCTGGAGAAGGCCCGCAAGATTCCCGGATACGAGAATATCGAGGCCAGCCAGCTGCGTCATGACGAGGACGCCCTTGACACGTGGTTCAGCTCGTGGCTGTGGCCCATCTCGCTCTTTGACGGCATCAACAACCCCGGCAACGAGGAAATCAAGTACTACTATCCCACCAATGACCTGGTGACCGCCCCCGATATCATCTTCTTCTGGGTGGCTCGCATGATTATGGCAGGTTACGAGTACATGGGCGACATGCCTTTCCGCAACGTCTATTTCACTGGCGTCGTGCGCGACAAGCTGGGCCGCAAGATGTCCAAGTCGCTGGGTAATTCACCCGACCCGCTGAAGCTCATCGACCGTTTCGGTGCCGATGGCGTGCGCATGGGTCTGATGCTGGCTGCTCCTGCCGGCAACGACATCCTCTATGATGACTCGCTGTGTGAGCAAGGCCGTAACTTCAACAACAAGATCTGGAACGCCTTCCGCCTTGTCAAGGGTTGGGAGGTCGCCGACGTCGAGCAGCCCGAGGCCAGCCGTCAGGCTGTGCTGTGGTTCCGCCACACCCTCAACGATGCCTTGGCAACCGTCAAGGACCACTTCTCGAAGTTCCGCTTGAGCGATGCTATGATGGTTCTCTACCGCCTGTTCTGGGAAGAGTTCTCGGCATGGTATCTCGAGGCAGTGAAGCCCGCCTTTGGCCAGCCGATGGATCGCGCTACGATGCAGGCTACGCTCGAGTTCTTTGACATGCTGCTGCGTCTGCTGCATCCGTTCATGCCGTTCATCACCGAGGAGCTCTGGCAGCACCTCGATGAGCGCAAGGATGGTGAGAGCATCATGTATGCCCTCATTCCCGAGCCCGAGCAGGCCGATCAGGCTTTGCTCAAGGCCATGGCCGATGTCAAGGAGATTGTTGGCGGTGTGCGCAATGTACGCAAGCAGAAGAACCTGCCCAACAAGGAGCAGCTCACCCTGCAAGCCGTTGGTGGCCTGAACAACCCCTTCGAGGCTATCATCACCAAGCTCGCCGGACTCGAGAAGATTGAGGCCGTTACCGAGAAGGACGCCACGGCAGCCGCCTTCATGGTAGGCACTGCCGAGTTTGCCGTGCCTCTGGCTGGCAGCATCGACGTTGAGGAGGAAATCAAGAAGCTCGAAGCCGACCTGGAATATACCCGCGGCTTCCTCGCCAGCGTGGACAAGAAACTGAGCAACGAGCGCTTTGTCGCCAATGCTCCCGAGGCTGTTGTCGCCAACGAGCGCAAGAAAAAGGCCGATGCCGAGAGCAAGATCGCCACGATGGAGCAGGCCCTCCAGCAGTTGAAAAAGTAATCTATCGTTAAAAGGCTTTAGGTGTTAGGTTTTAGGCGTTAGTTGCTAGAATAACCTAATGCCTAAAGCCTAAAACCTATAGCCTAAAATGGAAAATACCATCATCAAACCCGGCATTCCCGTGGCCCTGTGCAGCGACCATGCCGGTTTCCAGACCAAAGAAGCCGTCAAGCAGTGGCTTGACGGCCAGGGCATTGCCTACAAGGACTTCGGTACCTATAACGAGGACAGCTGCGACTATCCCGACTTTGCCCATCCCTGTGCTGCCGCGGTAGAGAGTGGCGAGTGCTATCCCGGCATCGCCGTGTGTGGCAGTGGAGAAGGCATCAACATCACACTCAACAAGCACCAAGGCGTGCGTTCGGCCTTGTGTTGGCGCTTGGCGGTTGCCCGCCTGGCCCGTCAGCACAACGATGCCAACGTGCTTGCCATGCCTGGCCGCTTCGTCACCAACGAGGAGGCCATCGCCATGGTCGAGGCCTTCCTGACGACCCCTTACGAGGGTGGACGTCACCAGCGCCGCATCGACAAGATTCCCGTGAAGTAAAAAACGAGCTTTTTATACTCTACTAGGCAATGACAGCGCCATCCTCACACAAGAAGTGGTTAGACAACAACCGTGGATTGCTGGTACTGGCGCTAGTCACTATTGCCTTCTACATCCACAACCTGCTGTCACCCGAGTTTCTGGACGACTACGTCTATAAATTCGTGTTCGACAAGACAGGTCCCGACTATTCCCAGCGCATCAGCAACCTGTGGGATGTCTTTCGTTCCCAGTATGGCTTTTATTTCGCATGGAACGGCCGCACGGTAGTCCAGTGGACTGCCCAGCTGTTCTGCGGCCTCTTGGGCAAGCAGGTTTTCAATGTGATGAATGCCCTGGTCTTTGCCGCGTTCATCTATCTGCTTCGCCGCCAGGTTGCCGCTCCTGGCCGATTGACCCTCTTCTCCTATGCCGTGGTGGTGGCGCTGGTCTTGATGCTCCCCACCTTCTGCGAGACTTTCCTGTGGGTAACGGGCAGTGTCAACTACCTGTGGTGCTCGACGGGCGTCTTGCTTTTCCTCTGGTATTATGAGAAAAACGGGTCGTTGCCTGTTGACTGGCGTGTGATGCTGTTGTGTCCGTTGGTATTCCTGCTGGGATGGACTCACGAGGGCATCGTTCTGCCCCTGGCTGTCGCCTTGGTCGCCATCAATGTGCTGACCATCAAGAAGTCTTACAAAACCCGAGGCTTTTGGCTGGCGCTGATTTTGATAGCGGGAACCTGTATGGCCACTTTCGCCCCGTCGCTCATTACCCGCTCGGGCGCGTCTTCGGGCATGTACAAGGCGCTGATTCTCAAGAAGCTGTTGCCCTTCTGCACAGTGCTTTCCCAGCTCAGGCTTGTCTATCTTGCCATCATCGTGACACTTGCCATGTGCATCAGGCACAGGGATATTGTGGCACGCGTGCTCAAGCACAATGTCCATCTGATTATTGCGGTCTTGCTCTCGTTCGGAATTGTCTTTGCCTCAGGTATGCCCATCACGCGACCGGCTTTCGGCTTGGAGTTTTTCTCGATGGTCTTCCTATTGCGGCTCCTGGGTGAGGCGGTACCTGCATTCAACGCTACTGCTTTAAACAGGATTGGCCTGTTGCTTTCTGTTTGCCTCGTCGCGTTTTACGGTATGGTGATGATTCATGCTGTGCCCAACTGGCAGGAGACCGAGCGCCTGGTGAATCAGATTGAGCACAATCCAGACGGCATCATCAGCACTCAGGAACACGATGCGGGTCACTTCACTTCGTTCATGTGCACGATGATTGAGAAGGATACATCGGATTATGCCACCAATTTTGACCCGCGTACCGAGCCGTCCAGCATTGCGGCCACCTATCACCGCGACTCTCTCATTTTCTTGCCCAAGGTGCTGCTCGATGACCTCAAACCCCATCCCGAGCATTACGACACGTTGAACCTGAAATCGCCCTATGGTTTCTATATCAAGCGCTTGGGCCACAGTGAACAGGTCAGCGAGGTCAATTACCTGTTGAGACCACTGGACGACGCCTCGTCGGCTTCCTTCTTCAAGAGGCTGGCCATCAAGGCCTCGCATTACCCCGACACCATCGTGTTGACCCATCAATGGACCGTGTTGGACCTGTATGGAAACAGGTATCTGGTGGTCAACAAGTTGAATGGAATTACTGACCGCTTGAAGGACATAAAAATCAACAGCACCGAGTGATTACACACGGTGCTGTGTTCATTTCCCTAATATTTCTCGGATAGAGCCGTGCCTCAATATCAATGCTGTTTGGTATTTTCGCATGAAGGGGCATACTCTGAAGCCCGTTAGGGCTGGTCAGGGCTTTGAAGTGACCCCAAAAAGTTGGACGGGTTATTGATTAAGGAATAGAGTTCGGTATTGCACCGGGCTCTTTC
>CADBDH010000050.1 GCA_902793405.1 uncultured Bacteroidales bacterium
TGTCTTGAATAGGTTGTAGTTCAAGTCAGCATATAGCTTCCACTTTTGGCAGATGGTCCAGTTATAGATAACAGAAAACTTGAAGTCATTGCTTTTCACATCATTGCCTATCAGTTCGCTGAAGTTGGTTGGCACATTGTCCGTGGAAGTGCCCGTGTAGTCATATTGGGTAGAATGGCGCCTGTTGTCATGTATAAAAGAACCCCGCAGTGACAGCGTCTGGTTGTTGGCAACTTTCCAGTCCAGACCGAGGTTTGCCGCATGCGCATTACTCTTATTGTGGTCGTTGGGATTGTCCGTAGTATATTCCTTGCTGGACAAATCGGACAGACCTGGATAGACCTTACTGTAGGAAATCGGGTAGTTCCACCTGATATGGCCGTAGACATAGCCAACATTAAAGTTCCATTTCTTGTCGGTGTGCGAGTACTGGATGTTGGGTTGCTCATTTACAATGTGGTCATCGCCGTTGTTGCCTGGCGATACAATCGTGAAGTTGTTAACGGACAAGCCGTTTCCCACATAATCATTTTTGAGTTTGATGTCAATGACATATTTATAGCCAGCAATAACGTATCTTCCAGGCAATTCATGGATGATTTCTATCTCCTTGACCCTTTTAGGATCGATTGCCCTGACATAATCAAAGTTACGCTCCTGCCCGTCAACAATTACAAGGACCCGCTCGTCGTTCTTAACGCTGATTTTTGATTTCAACTGGTCGAACGTCACTCCAGGCAGCAAGTTCATGATATCGAATACATTGGTGACGCCCTTGCGATGGTTTTCAGTAATTTTAAACACATCGCTTTTAGGCTTGTGCTTGATCAGGCTTTCGGTGAACACCAGTTCAGGGAGTGTGACCTCCATGATTGAGTCTGGCTCATCCTGCCCGAAAAGCTCCAAACTCAGGCTCACAAGCATTAAGTATAGAAATAGTCTTTTCATGATATGTGTGTGTATGTTTAGATTGGTTGTGGAGGGTGATGGTTATTTCAACTCTCAGTCCGGGCGGAATTCGAGGATGTCGCCGGGGGTGCAGTCCAGGGCACGGCAGATGGCGTCGAGGGTCGAGAAACGCACGGCCTTGGCTTTGCCGGTCTTGAGGATTGAGAGGTTGGCCACGGTGATACCCACGCGTTCGCTAAGCTCGTTGAGCGACATTTTGCGGCGGGCCATCATTACATCAAGATTCACGATAATCACAGTGCAAATGGGGGTTAAATGGTTAACTTCTGTTCCTCGGCGGCATATAGGCCAACTTGTAAAGTATGGCGACAAGTACTGCCACTATCGCATAGACAAACGGGGTGTCGGTCAGGCCCCATTCATAGTGATCCGTCGCCGAGCAGGCATAGCCCATGTTATCACTGATGAACGAATGGATGGGCAATACTATCGCCATGATCCACAACAGCACCACATTGGCACGGTTGAATATCGTTCCCCCTTTCAGGTATTTGAGGATGTTGAACACAAATGCGCCCATCAGTCCTGCCATCAGCAAGATGCAGAGACGGTTAACGGCAAACATCGTCAATTTGGAACCCATGTTTGGCGAGCCCCAGTTGATGACTCCATGGCCGCTCCCAGTCGTCAAGACGTAATAGCTCTGATTAGCATAAAACGCTACCCACAGGGCGATGCAGATGAGCGCGAAAACGCACACGATTTTCAATGCTTTACTGGATGTCTTTTTCATAATCTACAATACTTTTAGTTGATAATTCCGCTGCAAAGATATATCTATTTATCGAAAAACAATAAATATTTCATGAAAATTAAGAAATTTTAATCATTTGTCGAAAAATATAATTGCTCGGCAAAACGCCTGGCAAGACCTCACGCTAAGTCGCAAAGCCGCAAATTTTTTAATGTATTGATTAGGATAAAGCGTTGATAATCAGATGTGCAGGTTTGTAGAGACGCAAAATCTTGCGTCTCAAGGTTGGCATTTTGGTGGTGCCTCACGGTCAGAGACGCAAGATTTTGCGTCTCTACTTGAATTACTGAGGCAGAACCGCACAAAAAACCGAGGGCATCAACTACGCCATGACTTGCCACCTGACGAGATAGCCATCATTAAAAAATAAGTACAAAAATCTGGTGTTAAGAAATTTGTACTTATTGTATTTATTGTTTTCCTATTATAAAAAGAACATTGTCGTTTTATTCCAGGCGGCGCTTGACGTAGTCGACGATGAGTTGTGCGGTGCCCTCGACACCCAGCAGGCTGGAGTCCAGGCACAGGTCGTAACTCTCGGCGTGGCCCCACAGTTTGTCGGTGTAGAAGTTGTAGTACTCAGCGCGCAGTTTGTTGGCCTTGTCGGCACGTTTCTCGGCGGCCTCGCGGGTGTCACAGTCACCGCGCTCCATGATGCGCCTGACGCGGTCGTCGATGGGGGCGTGCAGGAACACGCTGATGACGGGGCAGTGGTCGCGCAGCACATAGTCGGCCGTGCGGCCCACAATGACGCACGACTTGCGGTCCACCAGGTCTTTCATCACCTGGCACTGTGCCTTGTAGATGCTGTCGTCGGTCATCGTCACGTCGCCCATGAAGGTAGAGCCCGCCATGGCCAGGTTCAACGGCCACAGGCTGGGGAAGAACTTGGGCGTACGCTCGTCGGCTGCCTCAAACATTTCGGCATTGATGCCGCTGGCCTTGGAGGCTTCGAGCAGCAGCTGCTTGTCAAAGTAGTCGATATCGAGCAGTTGGGCCACGCGCTGACCCACCTCACGGCCACCGCTGCCAAACTGGCGTCCGATGGCAATCACATAATTCCGGTTGTTTTTAAGGTCTTCGTTCATCGTAATATCGTTTTTGTCTTTAATCCTTGATTATCAGTCGGCTGGGACGTTCGATGGGTTCGCGTTCGGTGTTGGGATCCTCGTTGATGATGACCGTCAGCCACTTGAAACCTGTGGCGGGCGACCACTCGCCCACGACGTTGGTGGGATAGCGCGGGGTGGGAAAGTCCACAAACTCGAACTCCTGCACAAACTTCACCTTGCCCTGCCGCTTGAATGTCTGCTCCAGCAGCGCAATGTTGTCTTTGCCCGTGAGCACGACGAAGTGGTAGCGGTTGTGCTCCAGCTCGCCGTAGTAGATTGTCGGGTCCTTGCTGCCGCGCGTCACGATGTCGTCGTTGCGGGCGGCAATGGCTATCGTGCCGTCGCTCTTGGGTTCCAACAGCAGCACAAAGGTGCGGTTCTGGTAATCCTCGCTGGCGATGGTATCCATCACTTGGGTGATGGCGTCGATGAGGCCCGCGTCGGCTTTCTTGTCGGGAACCAGATGTTTTGTTTCCACTGTGATGGTCTTTTCGGGCAGACTGCTGCGTTGTGACATAGTCAACTGGCGGGTGACGATGACCTCGTCATCCTTGGCCCACAGGCTGCCAGCCATCAGGGCCAGCGCCATCATTAATATGAACGTTCGTTTCATTTTTGTCTTTTCAAGGTGCTAAGTTACACATTTTTTTAGACATGCCGTCAAGGGATTGGTTTAATTTGATTATTGTTGATAGATTTTCAGAAATTGCTCCGAAAAATATGATAAATAGTCAAATAATTCTTTTATCTTTGCCATTGTAAAACAGAACAGAAAATTAACTTAAAATTCAAGGCTTATGAAAAAAATTCTACTGATTTTTCTAGTGGCGCTCATGGCTCCGTTGGCCATGACGGCCCAAGGCTGGCCTTCTAACTATGGAGGCGTTGTGTTGCAGGGTTTCTTCTGGGACAGTTTCCGCCCGGCTAGCGGACATACAAACCAGACGATGGCCACGATGTATGGTGCTGGATGGGGCGAGGACGACGAGTGGTTCCTTCCCGTGACCACCTGGACCGAGCTGTTGAACCAGAAGGACAACATTGCCCCCTACATCGACTTGCTGTGGCTCCCGCAGAGCGGTGCCACCGTGTGCTCCGACCAGTCGGTGTTCACTACCGAGGGCGAGGCCTGGCGTGCCGGCCACAACGGCTCGTGGGTTTGCACCCGATACGGTGACATGATCAACAACCCCGACTGTATGGGCTTTGTGCCCGTGTTCTATCTGGACCACGGTCGTGGCCAGACCTATGAGGTCAATGGCAGGACATGGAATCCTAAAAGCTATTTTGGTACCGAATCCGAGCTGATTAACCTCATCAGTGCCTACAAGGCCGCCGGAACGGGTGCCATGGAGGACGTGGTCGCCAACCACAAGGGTGGCCTGAGCACATGGGACGATAATGTAAAATACGCCTACGACTTCGTGGATGAAGTTGACGTTGTCGGACCTACAACGGGCAAGACCTACAGTATCCAGTGGGACTGGGACTGGGATGGCAGGTGCCGGGACATCTGCTGGGATGATGAGTGTGGCATGGGCAGCGGCAACACCGATTGCGGCGGCGATGCCGGCAAGGGCCCTTGGGCGCGTGACATTGACCACCACAGCCCCGCCACGCAGCAAAAGGAGCTCACCTATCTGCGCTACCTCAAGGATGAGCTGGGCTACATCGGCTTCCGCTATGACTACGCCCGTGGCTTCGAGCCCAAGCATTTCGCTTACTACAACGCCATGGTTCGGCCCACTTTCTCGGTGGGCGAGTTTTGGGGCACATCGGGCGACATCAAGGAGTGGATCAAGGGTGTCTATAACGAGGGCGGCTTCCAGAGTGCCGCGTTCGACTTCCCCTTGCAGGAGCAGATCAGGCAGGCGTTCAATGACCTGAGCGGGCAAAGTTTCCGCTTGCTCAAGAATGACGGCCTCATCTGGGACTACCGTTTCAAGCGTTATGCCGTCACCTTCATCGACAACCACGACACGTTCAAGGACCTGCCCACCGATGCCAGCAACAGCAACTATATGCATCGCGTCAACAATCAGATTGTCGAGGCCAACTGCTTCATCCTGGCCATGCCGGGCACGCCGTGCCTGTTCTATCCCCACTTCATGCACCCCGTGTGGCATGACCTGATTGCACGCTTTGTCAAGGCCCGCCGCACTGCCGGCATCACCAACCAGAGTACCGCCTGGGACCCCGTCTTGACGGGTAATTACGGCATCTCGTGGCGCGTGACCGGAGAAAACGGTGAATTGTACCTGCAGCTGGGCAGTGAAGCCGTTGGCATGGGTGCTCCCGAGGGCTTCTCCGAGGTGTGGTGCAACACCCAGGGCACGTGTCGCCTGAGCATCACATCGTCGCTGGCAGGCCTGGTGGACGGCAACGTCAAGCAGGATCTGGTCTATGGCTATCCTGTCATCGACAGGAGCAGCGGCAACTACAATGCACCTGTAACCGTCAACGTGAAGCCTTCGACCGAGGGCACCGTGCTGGTCTATACGACCGACGGTCGCCAGCCCAACGCCTACAGCAAACAGATTACCGACACCGCGGGCCTGGAACTGACGTTTGACCGCACGACGACGCTCAAGGTGGGCGTGTTGGCCAATGGCGAGGTGCGCTCGAGCAGCATCGTCACGCGTGATTATGTGATGGACGGCAGCGCCAGCAGTGACCACATCATGGTCTATGTCAAGTATGACGGTGGCGCTCTGCCCTGGATTTATGCCTTTGATGACAATGACAACAGTCTGACTGGCAGTTTCCCCGGCTGGCAATATAACTATGATAACCGCGTGGTGATTGGCGGAGTGACCTGGCTCCATGCCATGGTGAATGCCAGCCGAATCAATCTGGTATTGAGCTATGGCAATGACGCGTCCAAGACGGCCGACATCATGGGCATCACCAGCGACGTGTTCTTCAGCATCAATGACGGCGTGGCCGAGGACGTGACGGCGACCTATACCCGTGCCCTGCACAATCCCATCGCCTCGATCGACCTGGCCAGTGGCGAATATGAACACTCCATTTCGCCTCGTCTCACGGCCAGCAACAGCAATGCGGTGATTGTCTATACCACCGACGGCAGCGAGCCTTCGGCCTCTAACGGCACGCAAATTACCTATGAGGGCTCGGTAACGTTTGATGCCGACGGACAGCATGTGCTCAGGACTGGTGTGCTCCATAACGGCGCTGTCATCAATCAGGTGGCCCGCACCTACTACGTCAACGGCAGCAACAGGGTTGACATCTACGTGTCGGCCGACAATAATCCTTATGTCTATGTATGGGAGGAGATTGACGGCCAGAATATCGCGCCTGTCGCTTGGCCCGGCACGCTGTTGACCGAGAAGAACGAGCAGGGCTGGTACCATTACTCGCAGGAGGCCTCGTCGCTCAACGTTATCTTCAATAACGGATATGGCGCCCAGACTGGCGATATCAGGGGACTCACTCCCGGCGACCACTACTTCACCTATGACGGCTACACGGGTTATAGCCCTGTCCAGGTAGGGGAATCGGCCATCTTGCCGTCGTGTGCAACCGGCATGGGCGATGATGTGTTCTATTGCTATTTCGAGAACGATGCCCACTATGCCGAGCCCTGTGCTTGGGTAACTGACCAAACGTCAATCTACTCCGGCAGCAGCTGGCCCGGCGAAGCACTCGGTGCTCCCGTGGGCGTGGCGCCTAACGGAAACCTCATCTATGGCTGGGTTTACAATGGCGACCTCAGTACCATGCCAGCCAACGTGATCTTCAGCGACAATGGCAACCAGGGGACACAAACGACCGACTTCGCCTTTGTCAACGGCGGTTACTACAACGCCGCTGGCCTGGTGGGCGTGGTCAACAACCGCGTAATGACGCTTGCCGACATCGTCAGCCGTGGCGAGGTGGGTAAGGAATATGTCGTTGCCAACGACCTGACGGGCGTATGGCTCAACGGCAAGAACGAGTGGCTGTGGGTAAAGGACGGCAACGGTGATGCCGTCAATCCCAGCTACAACACGCAGTTGCTGCCTGAGCCCGAATCAACCCTTGACGTGGACTATGACCAGAGCAACTGGGCACAGCTCATCCTCAGGGAGCATGTTCCGGCCGATGACGAGGCACAGGCCTTGCAGGGACGCCTCTTGCTGGGGCAGACGGTAGTGGGCAAGCTCACCGACCGTGACAATCCCACCATCGAACTGCGTGCAACCCCGATTCCCACGGTCGAGGTGCCTTATGTGCCCAACACGTTCATGCCTGCTAATTTCGTCGAACAGGCCGACTATTTCATGGTTGAGCCCAAGCCGCAGGAACTTGTCAACATCAGCCTGGCGATTTGCCGTGAGCAGCTCAACGACTCCACCTTTGTGATGGTGATGCCCAAGAGCGATGGCGACGTCAACAGCGAGAATCTGCCTGGCGCCTTCACGATGACCGTCAAGCAGGGTTATTGGCAGGATATGTCAACCTTCAGTCCCGATGGCACATTCAAGGTGAATTGCGGATATGAAATGCTTGGCATCGTCAGGGCCGTTGACGGCAGTCAGCATCTGCTGGCGGGCATGAGCCCCGATGGACCCGAGCATTCGCCCGTGAGCGACAGGTGGGAGCTGTACGCAATCAATGCGACCGAGACCATGACTCCTGTTCTGCTGGGTGATGCCAATGACGACGGTGTGGTCAACATCAGTGACGTGACCACCCTGATCGACTATCTGCTGGGCAGTAATCCGCAGCCGTTCAGTGAGGTTAATGCCAACATCAACGGCAATAGCATCGACATCAGCGACTTGACAGACCTGATCGACATGCTGTTATGATTTAGGCAACTCTTTTTAGTGCTCTCAATAGCAACAGGCGGCCCACAACGGGTCGCCTGTTTTTGGTCGCCGTTATTTTTGTCGTTCACACAATATATATAATAAAGGATGGCCAAAAAAATCTCGTGGAAGGAAGGCGTACCGAAAAAATCATTACCTTTGTGCCAAGAAACAAATATAATGACGATATGAAACACTGTTTACTTGTTATAGCATTATTGTTGCTGGCTTGCACCCCGCGTCCAGCCGGCCAGCAGGCTGTCCAGGCAGCCACAATGTCGCAGATGCGTTTCCATTGCGACGGCGACACCGTCCGCATCAACCAGTTGTTGATGGAAGGCCGTGAGAGCGGCCTTAACGAGGCCAACGCGCTCATCGAGTTCTATGCCCGTAAGCTGCTGGGCACCCCCTATGTGGCCCACACCCTGGAGGCCGACAAGGAGGTACTCACCATCAACATCCATGAGCTGGACTGCCTCACCTTTATCGAGACGCTCTATTCGCTCACGCGGGCCACGCTCAACGGACGCTACTCCTGGCGCGACTTTGCTGCCAACATCGAGAACGTGCGCTACCGTGGCGGCGAAATGGGGGACTACTCCAGCCGCATCCACTACATCAGTGAGTGGATCATCGACAACCATGTGCGCGGCAATCTCGTCGAAGTAACACCCGATCTGCCCCATGTCGACTACATGGTCAAGAATATAGATTACATGACACACCACACCGACAGCTATCGCCAGCTCAAGAACGACAGCGCCATGGTGGAGAAGATCAGGCGATATGAGCTGCGCAACCACCGCTTCCCGTACCTCAAGCGCTCATGGCTCAACGACAAGGGCGTCAAGGCCGCATTGCGTTCGGGCGACTTCGTCTCGCTGGTGACCAAGATCGAGGGCCTGGATGTGTCGCACAACGGCATCATCATCGTTGACGAGAAGGGCGACCCCTATCTGCTGGATGCTTCCATGTCGGGTGGCAAGGTCATGCTCGAGAGCAAACCGTTGTTCAAGTACCTCGAGAAATCCAAGACAAATATTGGCGTGCGTGTCTTCCGCATGATGCCTTAAAAAACGCCACTACTGATTTCAGTAAAATAGCAAAAAATTTTTCTATGGCCTAATAGGTTGGACAACAACTTATTAGGCTAATTTTTCGCAAAAATGTCAATAATTTCGATGAAAAAAAGTTCTCAAAAAATTTGCCAGTTTCAAAAAAGGCAGTACCTTTGCACCGCTTTTCGCCACTGGTGTGGCGTCAAACGATAGCTCTTTGACATGTTTGCAGCAACGAGTAGTACAAGAGAACAAGGGACAATGTAACAGTTGTTCCCGTCGATTCTGAATCGTTTAAAACGATGTACATCAGGCAGTAAGATACGAGATTCACCCTGACAATAGAGGCCGGGAAAGGACACTGGGACTCAGGTCGAGTGTTGCGTTTTCATTTTAAATTCTTGGAAAAGAAGAAACGATAATACAACAACGAAGAGTTTGATCCTGGCTCAGGATGAACGCTAGCGACAGGCTTAACACATGCAAGTCGAGGGG
>CADBDH010000051.1 GCA_902793405.1 uncultured Bacteroidales bacterium
AATCTAGTCACCCCGACAACGCAAAAAGTGCTGATAGTCAATGATTATCGGCACTTTTTTAATATCTGAAAGAAAGTAATGATATAAAACCGACATTTCAAGTGGATATATGATGAAACGTGTAATGGCATTGATACTGATGATGGCAGCGATGCTGCCAGTCATGGGGCAGACCTGGCTGGGCGGAGACATCTCGATGATGACATCCAACGCCCGCAATGGCGTGATCTACAAGGACTCGTGTGGCGTGACGGTAGATTCCTATGACCTGTTCAGGCAGCAGGGATGGAACATGATGCGCGTGCGTCTGTTTGTCGACCCGCAGAATGCTCCTGGACGCCATCACGACGAGGGCGTGTGCCAAAATCTGGACTATGTGATTGACCTGTGCAAGACCATCAAGGCACGCGGCTTTGAGGTTATGCTGGATTTCCACTATAGTGATACCTGGGCCGACCCCGCCAAGCAGTTTACTCCCAAGCGATGGGAAGGCCTGGACGCAAAGGTGCTGACCGACAGTATCTATCGCTATACCCGCAACTGCCTGTTGGCGCTCAAGACTGCCGGTGTAGTGCCTGCTACCATCCAGGTGGGCAACGAGATCACCTTTGGCATGGATTGGCCCGTGGGGCGCGTTGACCCGATGAAAGCCGAGAATTGGGACATCTTTACCGGTTTGCTCAAGGCGGGCTGCAAGGCGTGCCGCGAGGTGTGCCCGTCGGCTGGCATCATCATCCACACCGAGAAGGCCGGCGTGTGGGAAATGACCCGCAACTACTACGACCGCCTGAAAGAGGCAGGCGTGGACTATGACATCATCGGCCTGAGCTATTATCCCATGTGGCATGGCACGATTCCCAACCTGGGCAGGACGCTCGACCTGCTTGCCGAGCGCTTCCCCGATAAGCCCGTGATGATTGTCGAGGCCGCCTACTATTACCTGCATGACGGCGTGAACCGTGGCGAGGAGGATTTCACCAATTGTCCCCCGGGCACCATCGAGGGCCAGCGTGAGTTCACGGCCCAGCTGGTCAAGGAACTGAACCGCCACGACAATGTGACGGGCCTCTTCTGGTGGTACCCCGAGGAGAACCGATACGGCACCCGCTTTGAACACAGCAACTGGGGCTTGAACCGCGGCCTGTTCAACAGTGCCAACGGCCAGGCCTTGCCCGCCTTCTACGAGATGAGCCGCTTCAAGCGGTAGCGCGTCATGAAATGCTTTAAATCTAGATACTGATGAAAAAGAACAAATCCGTTGGCATCCTGTGTGCCGTGCTGTCGGCCGTGTGCTATGGCACAAACCCTTTTGGCGCCCTGCCGCTCTATGAAGAAGGGGTGAACACGGCCACGGTGCTGGCCCATCGTTTTGGTCTGGCTGTCATTCTGCTGGCCGTGATTATGCTCATCAAGCGCATCGGTTTCAAGGTCACGCGCCACGAGTTCAAGGTGTTGTTCTCGCTGGGTATCCTGTTTGCCGCCTCCAGCATCACCTATTACCAGAGTTTCCACTTCATGGACGCGGGTATCGCATCGACCATCCTGTTTGTCTATCCTGTGATGGTGGCTGTGATTATGGCGGCGTTTTTCAAGGAAAAAGTCACAACGATGACCATTGTCGCCATAGTGATGTCACTTATTGGCATCGGCTTGCTTTACAAGGGTGAGACAGGAGCCTCGTTGAGCGTAGTGGGCATCATTTTGTGCATCATTTCCTCGTTGGCCTATGCTATCTATATCATTGTGGTCAATCAGTCGAGCATCAAGATGTCGTCGTTCAAGGTCACCTTCTATGCCATGCTGGTGTGTGAAATTACATTGATACTTTATTCGTTCACCTCACCCGAATTGTATCTGCATGTCCTGCCGTCGGCCCGTGCGTGGTCGTTTGCCGTTTGGCTGAGCATCGTTCCCACGATTCTCTCGCTGGTGTTCATGACCGTGGCCGTGCATCATGTGGGAGCGACGCCCACCGCCATCCTGGGCGCTTTGGAACCCTTGACTGCCGTAGCCATCGGTGTGCTTGTCTTCGGTGAGATGTTAACGCCCCGCCTCATCGTCGGCATCCTTTTCATCCTCTTTGCCGTGATGCTGGTAGTCGTGGGCAAGGATTTGCATTTGCGCACAATCACCCACGCCGTTTCCCGCCTCTGGCACTGGAAATAATGAAACTGGGACAAGGGGACGGTTCTTTTGTCCCACTTTTTCGCAATTGAAGCAAAACTGGGACAAAAGAACCGTCCCCATGTCCCATTAATCTTCGTCGTCAAGAGAGAATATCTCATTGACTGGTTTGTTGAAGACAACAGACATTTTTAACGCTAATACCGTCGATGGGACATATTTGCCGCTCTCGATGGCATTGATAGTCTGACGGCTCACTCCGATTAGCTCGGCCAGTTGGGCCTGGGTCATGTGGTGTATGGCTCGTTCCACTCTGACATTATTCTTCATGAGGGACCTCCTTTCTAAACTTTTCTAGTTCATAATAGAATTTGATAATAAACAGAAAGAATACCAGGTAGATCGATAGCAGCATGATATACAGCCAGTTGGTGCCGTAGACAAACAGCGTTGCCATCATGATGATGAGTCCATAACCCTTGACAGCCCAGGCCATTGATTTCATCCTCAGGTTGATAGTAAACTCGTCTTCCTGCTTGAGACGGGCAAATGTGATAAAGAGCAGCGATAAGATCATGCCAACGATGCATATCTCATCGGTCCAGTCGTCATTAGTCATGATGAATTTGCCCTCGTCTGGCCAGATGCTAAACACTTTGCACGCAGGTAATAATCCCTCAATATCACCTGTCATCCACAGTACATTCAGTACTGCGAAGATCACAAACAAAACCCAACCGATTTTCTTGAATACAGGTGGGAATAAATAACTGTAATTCATAATTGAAACCTCTTTAAATTGTTGAACATGGTTGTCTTTGTAATCGATTACGGCGACAAAGGTAAAGTAAACTTTTCAAAATGACAAGCAAACTTGACAAAAAGTTGTGAAAAATTTACAAAAAGGAGATATTCAGGTGTTTGGGGGCTTGTCTAAAGACCGAGGTGGTCGCGCAGGATGTCAAGGGCAGCGGTGACATCGTCAGGGGTGACGGTCTGGTCGATGCGGTAGTCACCAATACTGGTTAACAGGGTACAGGTGATCTCGCCGTCGCGGCTTTTCTTGTCGTGGCGCATCAATTCCAGCAACTCGTTATAGTCGTCGCAGGTGAAAGGGAACTCGCGGTAATTGTCGCGCACAAAGTCGCCCAGCAGGTGCACATCCTCGCTGGGGAATTTCAGTTTGATGTGGGAGAGTACGGCTTCGGTGACCAGTCCCCAGGCTACGGCATAGCCGTGGGGAACGGGCTTGCCGCGCTTCATGGCCAGGCTCTCGAAGGCGTGTCCGATGGTGTGCCCCAGGTTGAGCGCCTTGCGCTCGCCCTGCTCGTTGGGGTCGCGGGCGACGATATCGACCTTGACCTGTACCGATCGGCGCAGCCGTTCCAGCAGGTCGTCATGATTGATTGGCGCGTTAAAAACATGGTCCAGCAGTCTGAGGAACTCGTCTCGGTCGCTCAGCATGGCGTGCTTGATGACCTCGGCATAGCCCGATTTCATCTCCTCGATGGGCAGTGTGTCAAAGAAGCGAGTGGAGATGATTACGTCGCTGGCGGGGGCAAAAGCGCCGATTTCGTTTTTCAATTCATGGTAGTTGATGCCGGTCTTGCCGCCCACAGCGGCATCGACGGCACTCAGTAGGGTGGTGGGTACATTGATGAACCTCACGCCGCGCTTGAAGGTCGCTGCAGCAAAGCCTCCCAGGTCGGTCACCATGCCGCCGCCCAGGTTGATGACCAGCGAGTGCCGCGTGGCCCCCATACGCTCCATCTCGTCCCACACGCGGGTGACGGTGGCCAGCGTCTTGTTCTCGTCGCCGTCGGGAATGGTGATAAGGTGTTGGGGTGGGGTGGGCAACAGGTGCGCAGTGTTCACGTCGGCAATCCACACGGTCAGATTGTGGTCGGTGCTGGCCGTCAATCGCTCGATAGCCGCCTGGACATCGTTGGTATAAATGAGGTTCTGTCCCATGACTGTGCAATTAAACTACAAATTACGCGAATTACACAGATTCTTATTGTA
The DNA here is from genome assembly GCA_902793405.1 of uncultured Bacteroidales bacterium. Lineage (GTDB taxonomy): Bacteria > Bacteroidota > Bacteroidia > Bacteroidales > Muribaculaceae > Sodaliphilus. The sequence continues at coordinate 4,147 of CADBDH010000051.1, forward strand.
AAGAGATCATTTGTATAATTCGCGTAATTCGTTGTTGAAATAGTTTAGGCCTTGACGAGTGACAAAGCCACGAGGAGCGAGGGCAGTGCGGCAGCCAGTTCGTCCATGTTCTTATAGACCAGGTCGGCACCAGCCTTGTACAGGTCTTTCTCGGGGATGGGACCCGTGGTCACGCCGATGGTGAAGCATCCGGCAGCATGTGCAGCCTGTACGCCCAGGGGAGCGTTCTCGATGACGATGCACTGGTTGGGCTTCTTTTCGGCCTTGGCCATACCCTTGAGGAACGGCTCGGGATTGGGTTTGCCCTTGCGCACGTCATGTCCGGTGACTTTCACTTCGCCGAACAGGTTGGGGAAGTCCTTCTCGATGCGATCCAGCAACGTGTCCTGCTGTGAGCCGGTGACCAGTATGCGGTCCACATCGGCATCCTTGAGGGCTTCGAGCACGCGCACGGCACCAGGCATCACGGGCGCTTCGCCCAGTTCGCGGAAGTAGCGCGTCTTGACGCCGTACAGGGCATGAGCCTCGTCGTCGGTAATGTTCTTGCCGGCACCGGTTTTGAATTTCATCTTGATGATTTCGCTACCGGTCATGCCTTCCATTTCATAGAATTCGTCACGGGTGCATTTGATGCCGTTTTTCTTCATGAGTTTCACCCAGGCCTGGGTGTGGTACTTCATTGAGTCGTAGAGTACACCGTCACAGTCGATGAGTGCGGCGCTGATGTCTAAGCCTTTTTGACCTGTATATTTCAGGTGCTCGGCTATCGTCTGTTGTAAGGTCATTGGTTTTAAAGTTTTATATAATGTACATTATTCTTTATCTCACAGTAACGTGCAGGCATCCCGACTTGCGTTCAAAGATGGCATAGCAGCGGCCCCGCTTGCGAAAGTCCTGCACCACCTCGGCAAGGATGTTCTTCAGGTCCTCGAGCGAGACGACCATCGTGGGGTCCATGCAGTCAAACCTCACCCAACTGATGTCGAACGTGGTGCCATAGCGGTGGCAGGAGTTCTCGGTGGCGGCACGGTTGCGCCGCATGAGCTTGGAGACGCTATACACCGTGCGGGTCACGCTGGTGACCTTGATGCGGTATTGCTTGCCGCCGCGTTTGCGGATGCTGTCCTGGAAGGCATAGCCGATCTCCTTGAGCAGTTGGGCCGCCTTGGGCACAAGGTAGGGCACCGATGCGCTCAAGTCGTCGAGCATATAGGCGTCACAAGAGTAAATCCTGATGAGCGGGCGGTCGATGTGGTAAGCGTCGCGCAGGCTGTTGACGGGCTTGAAGCCGTTTTTCTCGGCAGCGACGAGTTGCAAGGCGTTGCTGTCGTTGAAGATTTCCTTGAGGGGACGTTGTTCGATATAGGTGGGCAGGCGGTGAATCTCGGCATCGGCAATGAATCCCATGCTGTCACCGGTGATGCTGCGGTTAATGGGCATGGCTGGCGGTGCCTTGTAGTTCCATGCCGTGGTATCCTGTTCTTGGCCCTTGCCGCCGTGGCCGCATGACGTGACGCTTGCCATGGCAAGGCCCATCAACAACAGCATTGACAGCATACGCAAGATGTTTCGGTTCATCTAAGTTATATTATAGTCTCCACATCGCGGGAGGCGGTAGTTTCACGTTTCGGCAAGCAAAGTTACACATAAATAACGAAAAAACCACTCCTGCAAGTATCAATTTTCGGTGATTTTTTGTAATATTGCACCTTCAAAATGATTGAAGACGGAAAATACAGTGTGCTTTTCGTCTGTCTGGGCAATATTTGCCGCTCTCCGGCGGCCCAGGCCGTGATGCAGCACATGGTGGACGAGCGGGGCCTGAGCGACCGCTTTTACATCGACTCGGCGGGTACCGGTGGCTGGCACATCGGTGACTTGCCCGATAAGCGTATGCGTGTCCATGCACGTCCGCGCGGCTACGAGCTCACCCATCGCGCCCGCAAGGTGCAGGCCGGTGATTTTGAGGACTTTGACCTGATTGTGGGCATGGATGCCAACAATGTGGACGACCTGCGCTACCTGGCAGCCACCATCGAGCAGCAAGACAAGGTGGTGATGATGGGCGACTACATCCGCCGGTTCCCCCATCATGACTATGTGCCCGACCCTTACTATGAGGGCAGCGAGGGCTTTGAACTCGTGCTGGATCTGCTCGAGGATGCCTGCGACAACCTGTTGGACAGAATATTAGAACAAAACAAGATATAGCAATGAAGAGATTCAGATTATTGACCGCACTGGCCCTTGCCGTTGCAGCCGTGACGATGAGTGCCCAGTCGCCCATCGCCGTGAACTGGCAGATGGGGCAGAACAACTCGGTGTCGAACAACTACAGTTCGCGCTTCGTCATCAAGAACATTTCCAAACAGCCGCTCGATAGCAACTGGGAATTCTTTTTCAATCAGTTCTCCCGCTCGGTGAGTCTGCCCGACGGATGCCCTGTGGATATCAACGAGGTGTCGACGACCTACTATCGCGTCAAGCCCAATGCCAATTACAAGGCACTTGCTGCCGGCGACTCGCTGGTGATTGACGTGGTGATGGGTGGCGCCCTCGTCAACAAGAACTATATGCCCGCCGGCGGCCATGTAGTGCTGAATGGCGACATGACCAAGCCTATTGCGGTCAACATCAACCGCTCGCCGCTCGACAAGCCCGGCCAGTGGCGTGACCACAAGGCTTATCCCGACGGCAACTACATGTATGCCTACAACGAGGCCATCAACGGCTTTGGCGACGGCTACACGGGCAACGACTACGACATCTTCCCCGCTCCCAAGCAGGTGGACATCGAGGACGGCTTCACCCAGGTGGGCAGCCTGGTGTCGATCAAGTATGGAAAATGGTTCCAGTGGGGCGGTTATAGCCGTGCCAAGGCGTTGCTCACCGACGAGTTGCAGAAACGTGGCGTGTATGTCTCCAGTGGCCAGAAGACCGTGATTGAACTCCTGTTGGACAAGAAATTGAGCACCAACGGCGAGTACTATACCTTGCGCGTGCATGACGGTAAAATCTCCATCCATGGTGTCACCCAGGCCGCTCTGATGAATGGTGTCAAGACCCTGATGGCCGCCCTGGACCACAGCAAGGGTCACCGCTTGCAGAACTGCTTCGTCATCGACTGGCCCGACTTTGGCTACCGTGGCGTGATGCTCGACATCGCCCGCAACTTTGTCATCAACCCCGCTGACTTCAAGCGCACGATAGACCTCTTGTCCTACTACAAGATCAACACCATCCAGTTCCACTTCACCGACGATGAGGCCTGGCGACTGGAGATTCCCGGTTTCCCCGAGTTGACGCAGGTAGCCGCCCGTCGCGGTGCCACGCTCGACGAGAAGGGCTACCTGGCACAGATTTTCGACGGCAACGGCAACCCCGATGACCTGTCGCAGTGCGGCAACGGTTATTTCACCCGTGACGAGTTCATCGAGCTATTGAAGTATGCCCGTGCCCATGGCGTGCGCATCATCCCCGAGATTGAAACGCCCGGCCATGCCCGCGCAGCTATCGTGGCGATGAAGAGCCGCGCTATGAACAACCCGACGGCCGAGCAGTTCCGCCTGTGGGACGACAAGAACGAGAGCGTCTTCACCTCGGCCCAGAATTATCACGACAACGTGCTCAACGTGGCGAGCGATGACGTTTACCGCTTCATCGACCGCGTGGTGGCCGAGTTGGAGAAGATGTATAAGGAAGCCGGCCTGAAACTCGAAATCGTCCACCTGGGTGGCGACGAGGTGCCCAATAATGCTTGGGCCAAGAGTCCCGACGTGCAGGCGCTCATGCAGCGCGAGGGCCTCAAGACCCAGCACGAGGTGAGCGAGTACTATATCAAGCGCATCAGCCAGTTGCTGGCTGCCCGCAAGATCCGCATCGAGGGCTGGCAGGAAGTGGCGCTCGACCACAAGCCCGAATTCAATGCCGTGGTGGCTCCCCGTGTGGCAGGTGTAAACGCCTGGAGCACTGTGGGTTCGCGCAGCGATGTGCCTTACCGCCTGGCCAACGACGGCTATCCCGTCATCCTGTCTAACGTGACCAACTTCTACATGGACATGGGCTACAGCTGGCACCAGAACGAGCAGGGCTTGCACTGGGGTGGCAAGGTCGATGAGTTTGACGCCTGGAGCGGCCTGCCCGCCAACATTTACGCTTCGGCCCGCACGGCCGTTGACGGTACTCCCCTCAACATCACCACTGCTGGTGACGGCAAGGCCAAGCTGGAGAAGCCCGAGAACATCATCGGCATCCAGGCCCAGTTGTGGGGCGAGACTTTGCGTTCGTTCGACGAGGTACAGTATATGCTGTTGCCCAAGATGATGGGTGTGAGCGAGCGTGCCTGGACCGCCGTGCCCGAGTGGAGCAAGGATTTGACCGACACCAAGGCCTATGACGAGGCCCGTCACCAGTATAACCTCAAAATCGGTACCCGCGAACTGCCGCTGCTCAAGGGCATGGGCTTCAACTTCCGCGTGGGACCTCCGGGCATCAAGGTGGTTGATGGCATGTTGCTCATCAACACCCAGTACCCTGACGAACTGGTGACCTACACCCTCGACGGCAGCGAACCCACTGTGGACTCTCCCCGCTGGACGGCACCCGTGCCCGTAAAGACCCAGCCCCAGGTCATCAAGGCCAAGACTTTCTACCTGGGCCACGAGAGTGTCACCACCTATCTGTTCAAGTAACACCAGGCTACTGATAGAAGGAAGACAGTAAGTACAAGCCCTATGTTTGCACCGTCAAAGTCAAACATAGGGCTTGTATTTTTTTTTAGTCTCCGGTAAAAATACGATAAATCCCCATAAGTGCCACAATATAATGCTGTTATGTTGTTTTCGCATGAAGGGTCTTACTTTGAAGCCCGTTAGGGCTGGTCAGGGCTTTGAAGTGCACCCCAAAAGTTGGACACAAAACTTTTGGAGTATGAAGTATAGTTTTAAAGAAAAGCTGGCAA
>CADBDH010000052.1 GCA_902793405.1 uncultured Bacteroidales bacterium
TTTGCCGCAAATGACTTCACTTACAATTGCCAGCTTTTCTTTAAAACTATACTTCATACTCCAAAAGTTTTGTGTCCAACTTTTGGGGTGCACTTCATTTAGGCGGGGGTGAAGCGAAGCGCAACCCCCGTTACTGTGGCCAGAACCCAAAGCAAGAGCCCCGTTAGGGGCGACACCTCACAAATAGCGCTCGTCATAATCGATTCCTGCAGCTTGAAGAAACGATTTATACTCGTCCATAAATGTGTGTACCTTGTGATGCTCGCGTTGATTGCGTATGTACTGAATTACCCTTGGAACAATCGATGCACTGACTGAAAAAGCACCATAACCGTCTTGCCATGAAAATCCGCCATAATACGAATTCAATTCTTTTATCCATTTACTGCTGCTTGCCTTAATCGTCTTTACGAAATCGGCTAATGCCACTGTCTTGGGTAAGGATGCCAGCAGATGCACGTGATCAGGCATTCCACCGATTTCGATTAAGACACCACCTTGCGCTTTGACAATACCGGCAATATAGCGGTGCACGTGGTCAAGATCACCTTCGACAATAGGAGTACCCTTGGACTTGACATGAAAAACGATGTGCAGTAGATTATTAACGTATGTATTTGCCATATTAAACTGTCATGTGTCGTCCCTAACGGGACTTGATCTAATATTATGCCATTTTACAGGGGTTTCGTTCGGCTTCGCCTCACTCCACCCCTGCCTAAACCATTACGTCCCTAACGGGACTACTTCGCCATTCTCCCGTAACCGATGCCAATTCGCACGGCGTTAAAGCCTGTTAGGGTTGGTTTTGGCCGGGGAATGGGGGTGGCAATTGGGGGCCGTTGTTGCCGGGGAGGGGCGGCGGGGTCATGCGGGACTGGTCGAGTTGTTGCATGGTGTTGATGCGTCGCATGGTGCTGCGATAGATCCACCAAATGAGCAGGACAAACAGGATATTGATGACTACCGACAGGGCGGGATAAATACCTTCGCTGAAGGCCAGCGCATCATATACCCAATGGATGATGACGGGCACGGCCAGCACACAGGCTGCCGTGAGCTTAGAGCGGTCGCCAAAGTGGCGCTTGCTGTAGAAGTAACCCATGGCACAGGCAATAGCAAAATGGGCCGGAACGGCGGTGAGGCCACGGATAATGCCGGTGCCCACCCAGTCGGTGCTCTGGACCAGATAAAGGACATTCTCGGTCGCAGCAAATCCCAGTCCCACACAGGCGGCATAGACGATACCGTCAAGATACTCGTCATAGTAGGGATTCTTGCGCATGAAGAGCCACAGCATGAGCAATTTGCTGATTTCCTCGGGCAAGGCGGCGGCAAACAAGGCCGTGCCAACTGCCCCGGCAAACGAGCCCAGGTCATAGATCATCAGGCCTGCCATGCTCAAGAACGAGGTGATGACCAGCGTGACGAATGTCGAGCCCACGCCATAGAGGAAGGCCTTGTAAAGCATCCTCAAGGGCTCGGGGCGCAACGAGTCCTTCTTATAAATCCACCAGCCGAGAATCAGGGCCGGTATCAATGCGGTAATAATGACGAGCAGCATTTTGTTGGTTTTTAGTTGTTAGTTCTTAAGTTGTTAACTACTGAACAGGCTTTAGTAAAATGCACCCGATGGGATGGGCATCGGGTGCATTGGTTTCTTGTTTCTACATCAACACGATGGTTTACAACGCCAGGCGCAAGCCAATCGTGTAGAAGCGCATACCGGCAGCCTCGTTGCTGCGGCTGGTCGAGCGGCAATCCTTGGGCAGGCTGAACCAGCAACCGCCACGAATCACGAGACGATGTGAATCGTCAAGGGTTTCGGGCTGCTCGGTGCCGTAGGGCAGATAAGCGTCGCTGCACCACTCGTGCACGTTACCGCTCATGTCATACAGACCCAGTTCGTTGCTGTGCTTGGAGCCAACGGCGTGAGTACCGTAGTTCTCACTGTCGCTGCCAACGGCATAGCTGTTGTTGTAGTACCAGGCCACGTCATCGATGTTGTCGCTACCGGCGTAGAGGGCGTTGCCAGCCTTGTTGCCACCGCGTGCGGCAAATTCCCATTCGGCCTCGGTGGGCAGACGGAAGTTCTTGCCGGTGAGGGCATTCAGGCGGGAGATGAACTCCTGGCAATCGGCCCAGCTCACCTGCTCAACGGGACGCTGAGGATCGCCGGTGAAGCCGCTGGGGTTGCTGCCCATAACGGCCTGCCACAATTCCTGGGTCACCTCGGTCTTGCCGATGCTGTAGGGCTCCAGAGTCACTTCCATTGCGGGCAACTCATCGGCATTGGCGATACCTGCCTCGACCATTGTCGAGTCAACACCCATCGTGAAGGTGCCGCCCTCGACGGGAACCATCTGGAACGAAACGCCGTTAACGGTGTACATGCCGGGGATGGTGTTGTAGTTCTGCATGCGCTCGATGAATGCCTTGGCGGCGCTCTTGAGCTCGCCGAAGTTCTCATCCATTACCGAGCTGCAGTCAAGCATCAGCATCACCAGTGCACTGGAGTAGGTGCTCTCCACGTCGGGCAGACGGTCGGCCGAGAACTCGGTGCTGGTTTCCCAAGCCTCCTGGTCCTCGATCCAGTACCACTCGCGAATATTCTTCTTCTCGATGCGCTCCTCGCTGTCGAGTTGGATGCCATCAAACACGAGCGATACAAACATACCATCGACACTCGAAGCGGCCACGCTGTCGCCAGCGGTGCAGGTCATGCCGTGATAGGTGATGTTGGTCAGGCTGCGGGTCTTGAGCGAAAATACTCCCTCGATGTACACCTGGGAGTCGTTGACGGTGGCATCGGTCACCTCGTCGAAGGTGAAGCGGATGCGTGTACCGGTACCGACACCGGGGAATACCAGCGTGAGCGTCTCGGACATGTTGCGGCTCACCAGGTCGTCGGCAATAGCCTGGAACTGGACATTGGCCTCGGCCACCGAGTTCACCTCAACAGCCTTGGTCGAGTCGCTCGAGAGCGCATACAGGTTGCTGCGGAACTTGTTGGCGTCCCTGACGTTGTCATTCATCAGACCAACGCAGTAGGCCTTGATGGGACGGCCATAGACATGCTCATCGTTGATGCGGGCATTGAGTGCCTGGGCATATTCGGCCTCGGTCTCATACTTGTCGGTCATCATGAGCGAGCCCTGGTCGAGACCCTGGGTGAAGGTAACGACAGCCACATTCTGCAGGTGGGCGGGGCGCATGGCGCTGTTGAGCGCATCCAGGGCCTTGTCCACCGAGTAGTAAAGCAGACGGCCAGGCTGTGTCGTCAGGCCATCGACAAAGTCGTTGAAGCCGGCAACCGTTGTCGAATCCAGATAGGACAGCTCCTTGGTAATGAGCGTCTGGTTGTAACCGGTAATGCCCATGTAGATACCCGTATCGACGATGGGATTCACCGGACCATTCAGGATAATGTCGATCACATAGTTGATGTCGGCAATGTTGATCTCGCCGTCATGATTCAAGTCACCCTTCACGTCGAAGGTGGAGCTCATGATGTGGTTGATGAGAACATTGATGTCGGCAATGTTCACCTCACCGTCGGCGTTGACGTCACCCTCGATGTTGCTCGAGGCAGGACGCGGCACGGCAAACGCCATTGCCACAGACAATAGAATCAAAGAAATAAAAGTAGTTAATCTCATGTTTATTAAGTATTTTAGGTTGATGTTATTACCATTGCTCGCAAGGCCCAAAATGTGGGCACACATTAATTAACCTACAAAATTACAGACAATTTGCCCAAAAAACAAAACTTTTTGCCACAATAGTTATTAACAATTTACCCGTTTTGGTCAATTTTTGATGTATCTTTGCGGCCGGAATTGCCCAAAACGGGAAATTTTTGCGTTAACCTTCTGATTATAATAATGGTATCAACGGTCCATATCATCGGTGTCTTGGTCACCGTCGGCTTGCTGCTGGCGGTGAGTTGGCTGTCGGGCCGTCACGTCAAGGACGCGCACAGCTTCACCACGGGCGGTAACAGCGGCAGCTGGATGGTGTGCGGCGCTTTGCTGGGCACCCTGGCAGGCGGCCAGAGCACCATCGGCACGGCGCAGCTGGCCTTCAGCTACGGCTTGTCGGCATGGTGGTTCACCATTGGCGCTGGCCTGGGTTCGCTGGTGCTGGGACTGTTCTTCACGGGACCGCTGCGGCGCAGCGGTTGCACGACACTGCTCGAGGTGGTGAGCCGCCAGTATGGCCACAAGGCCGAGACCGTGGGGTCGCTGCTCTTTCTCGTGGGCATCTTCATCAGTATCGTTTCACAGGTGATTTCATCGTCGGCGATGATCGGCAGCCTGTTCGGCATATCCACCCTGTGGGCGTCGATTGCCGGAGCGGTGCTCATCATGCTGCTGGTGCTCTATGGCGGCATTCGCAGTGCCGGCGTGGGAGGCATCGTCAAGCTCATCCTGCTCTACCTGTGCTCACTGGCTGCAGGCATTGTCGTGTGGCACATCGCCAGTGGGCTGACTGGCCTGCGCGATGGCGTTGACAGCATCTACCACACCCCTGCCCTGACCCAATATAACGGCCTGGACGGCATCGAGAGCATTCACCACCGCTATGGCAGCCCGTTTGCCCGCGGCTTTTTCAAGGACATGGGCGGATGCCTGTCGCTCGTGCTGGGTGTGGTGTGCACACAGAGCTATGCCCAATGCATCTGGTCGGCCCGCACGACGCCCAAGGCCCGCAACGGTGCCCTGCTGTGCGCCCTGTTCATGCCCATCATCGGTGCAGCGTGCACGCTGGTTGGAATCTACATGCGCGGCCACTATGTCACTGCCGACGAGCTTGCCGCGATGCAGTCGGCCGGAGAGGCCTTGCCCGCAGGCATCGGTGTCATCGATAACTCGGCACAGGCATTCCCCGCCTTCATCCTCAACCACCTGCCAGCCTGGCTGGGCGGCCTGATGCTGGGAACGATGCTCATCAACATCCTGGGGTGCGGCAGCGGACTCGCACTGGGCGCCGCCACAATCCTCGTGCGTGACGTGTACGGGAACTTTCGCCGTCGCATGGGAATGGCTGCAGGACGCCTGTCCCAACTGCTGCAGACGCGCCTGTCCATCATGGGCATCCTGGTGGCCGCAGTCATCGCTGCCCTGGTGTTCCACGGCAGCTTCATCAACGATCTGGGCTTCCTGTCGCTGGGACTGCGTGCGGTTGCCATCCTGTTCCCGCTGTGCTTTGCCCTGTGGCTGCCCGGACGGTTCAATCGCCGTAGCATTCTGCTGTCGATGCCCGTTGGCGTGTGCACCCTGCTGCTGGCCAACTCATTATCGCTGCCGGGCAACGCTGTTTACTACGGATTGGGCGCCTCGTTGCTCACCATTCTTGCCTATCGACCCAAAGAAGCGTAATTATTTGCCTAATATTGCGGTAATTAAACAAAAAAACATTATCTTTGCGCCCGCTTAAAAAAAAACGATTAATCAAAACAGTTATCAATGATAGAGAATTTTGCCTCGACACTGCTCAACGACCTGCACCGCTTCCTGGTGGAGCGTGGCGCCGTTGACGAACGTATGCCCGAATGCCCCGACGTGGAAGCCAAGTGGATTCCCATGGCCGAAGCCTATCTGCCCGACGGCGCACGCGAGTTCGAGTTATATCCCGTGGCATCTTTGGGATGGATGATGTTTATCGGGATGGCTATCGCCAAGTACTGGGACACGGACTGGGAGAAATATGCCGCCATCGACGACCTGTACACGCCCATGCGCGACAAGCGCGGCTACGACAATCTGGATGAGTATATCATGGACGAGGTGCTCGACCTGCACGGCGATGATGCCGAGGCGCTGCAGGACCTGGTGGGCGACTGCGCCATGCGTGCCAAGCGTGCCCTCTACGACCAGAACATCGAGCCGGGGACGACCGATGCCTTCAAGGGCTATGTGGCTTGTCTGCAGTGCATGTATCAGCTGGGTATGGCTGCTCAGCTCAAGGCAATGGGATATCATATGACTAAGCTTTGACTTTTTGGGGCCAAAAGTCAAAGTTTAGGGATTAGTGATTAGTGATTAGAGATTAGTGATTAGTGAGATTAGAGATTTTTGAGATTAGAGTTTTACCGATTAAAAAGAGATTAACAAATTAAAAAACGACGATATGAAGAAAGTTTTATTGATTAACGGGTCGCCCCACGAGAAGGGGAACACCTATTTTGCCCTGAACGAAGCGGCAAAGACCCTCAGCGAGGCCGGATTCAAGACCGAGATTGTATGGATTGGCAACAAGCCCGTGCGCGGCTGCATTGCCTGTGGCACCTGCGCCACCAAGGGCGACGGCCACTGCGTGTTTAACGACGACTTGTGCAACGAGGTCATCGACAAGATGAACGAGGCCGACGGCCTTATTGTAGGTTCGCCCGTATTCTACGGCACGCCCACCGGCACCTTGCTCAACCTGATTCACCGCATGCTGTTTGCCGGTGCCCGTGTGGCCGGTAAACCTGCTGCTGCAATAGCCGTTTGCCGCCGTGGAGGTTCCTCGGCCGCATTCCAGACGCTGCAGATGCCGTTCCAGATGGTAAACATGCCGCTGGTGACGTCACAATACTGGAACATCGCCTTCGGCCGCGAGGCTGGAGAGGTGCGCCTTGATGTAGAAGGCATGCAGACCATGCGCACCATGGCCCAGAACATGGCTTGGATGATACGCCAACTGAACACCGGCACCGCTCAGCCCCCCAAATACGAGCCCTGGCAAGGTATGCACTTCATCCGCTGATGATTGCCGACAAGGACCCGATGGGACACGCCATCGCCGATTTCCATGCCACAGGCAAGGCGGCACGGCTGCGTGTGTTCTCGCCCATGTTTGACGAGGACGAGATTCCTGTCACGACCCTGTTCCGCAACATGGACGAGATGCCCGCCATCGAGCAGGAAGCCCTCAAGGCGGCCCGCGGCAGCATCCTCGACGTGGGAGGCGGCGCCGGCTGCCACTCGCTGGCATTGCAGGCGATGGGCAAGGCCGTAACGGCCATCGACATCTCGCCGCTGGCGGTGGCGACGATGCGCGAGCGCGGCGTGGTGGACGTGCGTGAGCAGGACTTTTTCACGCTCGACGGCCAGTACGACACCATCCTGATGCTGATGAACGGCATCGGCATCGTGGGCACGATCTCGCGGCTGCCGGCCTTCTTCATGCAGGCCGACGCGCTGCTGGCTCCCGGCGGGCAGCTACTGTGCGACTCCAGCGACATCTGCTATATCTTCGAGGACGAGGACGGCATTATCGACCTGACGGGAGTGGAAGGCTACTATGGTGAACTCACCTACCAGATGCAGTACCGCAATGTGAAGGGCGAGCCGTTCCCCTGGCTCTTTATCGACCCCGAGACGCTGCGCGAGCAGGCCGCACTGCACAGCTTCGACTGCGAGATACTCGCCCGAGGCGAGCACTACGACTACCTGGCCCGCATTACCCGCCACCACTGACACGGCAACAGCCCAGTAACAGAAAAAGGAAGACAACAAGTACAACAATTACAATATTTTGGCCATCAGGATATTGTGTTTATTGTACTTATTGTCTTCTTTTATTGAAATGTGGTTTTCATGGTATTGGGTTCAAGGTTCATGCGGTGGCCTGCAGCAGGGCGGCAATGGCGTCGGCGGTGTCGGGATTATCGATGAGGAACTGCTTGGCGGCCTCGCGACCCTGGCCCAGGCGGCCGTCCTGCCAGCTGAACCAAGCACCGCTCTTCTTGATGATGCCGGCCTCGGTAGCCATGTCGAGCAATTCGCCCTCGCGGCTGATGCCCGTGCCGTAAATGACGTCGAACTCGGCCTTGCGGAAGGGAGGCGCCACCTTGTTCTTCACGACCTTGACCCGCGTCTGCGCGCCCAGCACTCGCTCGCCGTCTTTGATATGCGCCAGGCGGCGGATGTCGAGGCGCACGCTGCTGTAGAACTTGAGGGCGTTGCCGCCGGTGGTCGTCTCGGGGTTGCCGAACATCACGCCCAACTTCTCGCGCAGCTGGTTGATGAAGATGCAGCAGGTGCGCGTTTTGGCAATCGTGGCGGTGAGTTTCCTCAGCGCCTGGCTCATCAGGCGCGCCTGCAGCCCCATCTTGCTCTCGCCCATCTCGCCCTCGATCTCGGCCTTAGGCGTCAAGGCGGCGACACTATCGATGACGATGACGTCGATGGCAGCCGAACGGATGAGCTGGTCGGCGATTTCCAGCGCCTGCTCACCGTTGTCGGGCTGACTGATCCACAGGTTGCGCGTGTTCACGCCCACCGCCTCGGCATAGTTGCGGTCAAAGGCATGCTCGGCATCGATATAGGCTGCTATGCCGCCCATCTGCTGGGCCTGGGCGATGGCATGCAAGGCCAGCGTGGTCTTGCCCGATGCTTCGGGACCGTAGATCTCGATGATGCGTCCGCGGGGATAACCGCCCACGCCCAACGCCCTGTCCAGGCCAATGGAACCCGTGGGGATGACGTCGACGTCCTCGACGCTCTCATCGTTCATGCGCATGATGGCACAGGTGCCGAAGGCCTTCTCTATCTTGGCCACCGCATTCTGCATCACCTGCAGCTTCATGGGATCGACCTCGACGGCGCGGCGCGTGTGGGGCGCGGTCTCGGCGACGTGGTTGCTCACAATGTCGGGCGTGGCAATGCTCAACACCTGTTGCCCGTCAATCATCACTTCCTGTTTCAAAATCTGCTCAGTCATAGTTTATTCAGTTTTAATTGTTAGTTGTTAGTTCTTGGTTGTTTGTCTAGAGAGACTCTAAATCGTTTGACGCTGCAAAGTAACTATGGCCAAGTGCAATATTCTGGCACCACCACATTAAAGAATATTAAACATACTCAAGTCTACCTGTCTTTCCCTAGAAAATGTTGACAGATTTGAGAGCGATTAACTAAGTTGGTTTACACTATTTTTATCGTTCGCCTAAACTGGGTTGACAGTTTGGCGG
>CADBDH010000053.1 GCA_902793405.1 uncultured Bacteroidales bacterium
CTTTGGTCACCTGAAACGCAAATGGAACCCCGCTATGGCGCCCTACATCTTCATGGAGCGTAACGGTATCCACATCATCGACTTATACAAGACCAGCGCTAAGCTGGAAGAGGCAGCAAACGCCCTGAAGAACATTGCCAAGAGCGGCAAGCGCGTGCTGTTTGTTGCCACCAAGAAGCAGGCCAAGGACGTGACCCGCGAGCGTGCCATGAGCGTTGATATGCCCTACGTGATCGAGCGTTGGCCCGGCGGTATGCTGACCAACTTCACCACCATCCGCAAGGCTGTGAAGAAGATGGACACCATCGACAAGATGGAAACCGACGGCACCATGGCCAACATGTCCAAGCGCGAGAAGCTGCAGCTGAGCCGCCAGCGCGCCAAGTTGGAGAAGAACCTGGGTTCTATCAAGAACTTGAACCGCCTGCCCAGCGCACTGTTCGTGGTGGACGTGCTCAAGGAGCACATCGCTGTTGCCGAGGCTAACCGCCTGGGTATCCCCGTGTTCGGTATCGTGGACACCAACAGCGACCCCAGCAATGTGGACTTTGTGATCCCCGCTAACGACGACGCCAGCAAGTCAATCGACATCATCCTGGCCACCGTTTGCGAGGCTATCAAGGAAGGTCTCGAAGAGCGCAAGGTTGAGCAGATCGACAACAAGGACGCCGAGGACGACGCCGAGGAGGTAAAAGAGGCTCCCAAGCCCCGCCGCCAGCGCGTTCGCCGTGCCGCTCCCGCCGCCGACGAAGCTCCCAAGGCCGAAGAGGCTCCCAAGGCAGAGGAATAATTCCAAACAATAACAACTAACAAGTTTACCAAAACAGAATTATGGCTGTAACCATCAATGACATCAAGAAACTGCGCGACATGACCGGCGCAGGCTTGAGCGACTGCAAGAAGGCGCTCATCGAGAGCAGGCTATGGAACTGATCCGCAAGCGCGGTCAGGCTATCGCCGCCAAGCGTGAAGACCGCCAGGCTGCTCAGGGTATCGCCCTGGGTAAGACCGACGGCAAGTTCGCTGCTATCATCGCCCTCAAGTGTGAGACCGACTTCGTTGCCAAGAACGAGAAGTTTGTCAACCTCGCCAAGGCTATCCTGGACCTGGCAATGGCCCAGAAGCCCGCGAACCTCGACGCGCTGAACGCCCTGGATATGGACGGCAAGCCCGTGAGCGAGCAGATCACCGCCCTGAGCGGTATCACCGGCGAGAAGATGGAATTGGGTGCCTATGAGTGCCTGGATGCCCCCTCGACCGTTGTCTACAACCACTTCAACGGCATGTTGTCGGCAGCTGTTGCCTTCAACCAGGAGAACGTGGCTGAGGACGTTGCCAAGGCTATCGCTATGCAGGTTGCATCGATGAACCCCATGAAGGCCACTCGCGACCAGATCTCTCAGGAGGTTATCGACGAGGAGCTGCGCATGGCTATTGACAAGACCAAGGCCGAGCAGGTGAGCAAGGCTGTTGAGAACGCCCTGAAGAAGGCCGGTTTCAACCCCTACTACTGCGCTACCGAGGAGCACCGCGACGAGGCTATCCGCAAGGGTTACATGACCGAGGAGCAGGTTGCCGAGGCACTGAAGCTGATGGACGAGACCGCCAAGCAGAAAGAGGCCAACATGCCCGAGCAGATGATTCAGAACATCGCACAGGGTCGCCTGAACAAGTTCTATCAGGAGAACGTCCTGATGGAGCAGGTTTACGAGGCTGGCGAGAACAAGGAGACTGTTGCACAGTTCCTGGCTGCCGCCGACAAGGACCTCAAGGCTATCGACCTGAAGCGCGTCAACCTCAACGTTGACTAATCTCTTCTAGAGACAAAACAACACGCTGAGTGCCAGTGGCTCAAGCCATTGGCACTCAGTTTTTTCACACATTCGGCATCATCCATCATTTTTCCCGCGATTTTGTATTGCCGGTTGGGAAAAATGTAGTATCTTTGCCCCGCTTTTTTAAACTTTTCCAGTGTGATGGGAAATTAAAGGAAGCGTTTTTATAAACCATTTACTTTAATTTTGAGTAACACAACCAATTAAAAATGAAGACTTTTCAATTGAACGCAGAGGCTCGTACCGACCTCGGCAAGAAGGCCGCTAAGGCCCTCCGCAAGGAGAACAAGATCCCCGTTGTCCTGAATGGTGGCAAGCTCGTTGACGCCGGCGAGAAGGTCGTTCCCATCGGCCGTGACGGCAAGGGCATCATCACCACCGACCTGGTAGTGAACAAGGCCGACGTTCGCAAGCTGATCTACAGCACCGACGTTTATGTAATCGAACTGACCTACGACGGACAGACCCGCAAGGCCGTCCTGAAGGACCTGCAGTTCCACCCCGTTAGCGACGCTGTTCTGCACATCGACTTGCTCGAAGTGAGCGAGGACAAGCCCGTTGTTGTAGAGATTCCCGTGCACCTCGAGGGTCACGCTGTCGGTGTTAAGGCCGGTGGTAAGCTCTACCTGAGCATGAAGAAGGTGAAGGTTAAAGGTCTGTACAAGGACATTCCCGAGACCATCCTGCTCAACGTGGACAAGCTGGAGATTGGCAAGACCATCAAGGTTCGCGACTGCGAGTTTGAGAACTACGAGCTGGTTAACGCTAAGGATCTCGTTATCGCTGGCGTACGCACCACCCGTAATGCTGCTGCCGCTGCCGCTACCGAGGAAGGTGAGGAAGGCGCTGCTGAAGAAGCCGCTCCCGCTGCCGAGTAATGCGTTTACTACGACTGTTTCAACGCAGTACCGCAAACAGCAACAACAACCCTATGAAGTATCTCATTGTGGGTTTGGGGAACATTGGTGCCGAGTACCAGGGGACCCGCCACAACATAGGTTTTACAATATTGGATGCTCTCGCCGAGGCATCCAATATTGTTTTCACGACCGGGCGCTACGGCGCCATGGCCGAGTTGCGTGTTAAAAACCAGCAACTCCTGCTGCTCAAGCCCTCCACCTACATGAACTTGAGCGGCGATGCGGTACGCTACTGGATGAACAAGGAGAAAATCGACCTGGACCACCTGCTGGTCATCGTCGACGACATCGCGTTGCCCTTTGGCCAGATCCGCATCCGCCCCAAGGGTGCCGACGGCGGCCACAACGGGCTCAAGAGCATCAACCAGCAACTGGGCAGCCAGCAATGGGCACGGTTGCGCTTTGGCGTGGGCAACGATTTCCCGCCGGGTGCTCAAGTCGACTATGTGCTGGGCTACCCCACCCCCGAAGAGCTCGCCATCCTGCCCGAACGTGCCAAGGTGGCCATCGATGCCATCAAGGCCTTCTGCCTGTCGGGCGTGACCTTTGCGATGAACAATTTCAACAACAAGTAGTCTAGGGTCTAGAGTTTAGGGTTAAGGGGTTTATAGACAATCTGTAACATTATTGGCATGAAGGAAGTGAGAATCGACAAGTGGCTGTGGGCCACCCGTGTGTTCAAGACCCGCACGATTGCCACCACGGCATGCAAGCTGGGTCGCGTGACCATCGGCGGCATGACGGTGAAGCCGTCCCACGGCATCAAAGTGGGCGACCGCATCGACGTGCGCAAGCCGCCGGTGACCTACTCGTTCGAGGTCATCGCCCTGCTCAACAACCGCGTGGGCGCCAAACTGGTGCCGCAGTACCTCAAGAATGTCACGAGCGAAGACCAGCTGCGTCTGCTCGAGATGGTCAAGATCGACGGTTTTGTGAACCGCCAGCGCGGCATGGGCCGTCCTACCAAAAAGGAGGGCCGCGAGCTGCAGGACTTCACCGACGACGCCTTCTTCGGCTTTGACGATCCGTCACCGCTCGACGACGCGTTCGACTGGGACGAGGAGGAAAATCCCCTGTGGACCGAGGACGACGAGGAGCGCCTGAACGAGGAAATCGCCCGCCGCAACAGCAACAAGTAACCTGTTGCCCTAACGGCCAATTGCAGCTATAATAACCGTGCCGGCGCACGGGAAATTATTCATCTTGGCCGCTGGGCCAATCAAAACAACGGACAGTGTCAAATGGCACTGTCCGTTGTTTTTGTCTTTGTGGATGGGTCAGTAAGACTTCTTGGGAGGCATGCGGCGGCAGAAGTCGATGAAACGGCAATGCGAGCAGGCTGTCGAATTCTCATCGGCCTGGCCGAAGCTCTCGTTGAAGAGTTCGGCGATGGTACCGGCCATCCGGGCGATAAAGTCCTTAGCCATCGGTTCACCCATCGAGAACTCGTATTGCTTGGGCGGCTGTTGACTCCTGGGTACCTTGAGCAGCACGCCGCTATCCTTCATCGAGCTGATTTTGTAGATAACGGGCGTCACGGCTTTCACATCGGGATGCTCGAGCAGATAGGCATAGCAGTAAAGGAAGAGCTGCAAGATGGCCTTGCACCGCCCATTCTCGCCATAGTATTTGTTCTTTTTCCTGTCGAACAGGTCATCCAGTGACGTGAACGTAGTGGGGTCGGCGCCCGTCTTGTAGTCGATGATGCGCACGGTGCCATTGGCAAGACGGTCGACACGGTCGGGCGTATAGGTAAAGTTGATGGTCGCTTTTCCAATCTTCATGCCGGGCAAGTCATGGCACTGCTCGCACTCCAGAATCGTGAAGGGGCCCTCTTTGTCGATGAGGTCGAGGTCGTGGTTGAGCACAAAGTTGACGTAGCTCTTGATGGTATCCACGAGCATGAGGGGCTCGCCGCGCAGGGGCTTTGTGTCGGTGGCCAGTTCCTGCTCGCTCATGTGCAGATAGGTCTTCTTGATATTGTGCGTGACCACGTCGTCGAGTCTTTTCTTCTTGAACCACTCGATGTGGGGACGGTCGATGAGTCCCCCGCGGGATCGGGACTGCTCACAGTCGTAGCAGTCTTTCAATGTATCGTGGATAATGGTGCCGAACGTGCCGGCGTCCATAAAGTCGCTCACGTCGTTGTCGTCGCTCAGGCCCTGCATGTAGTGCATATAGAACGACAACGGGCAGTTGATGAACTTGTTGAGGGCACTGGCCGACAAGACCCACTCGCTGGCATAGGGGCGATGGCTCAGGTAGCGGCGGCGCAAGTCGTCGTAGCCGCCATTGGGCACCTCGATCGTGATGGGCGACGAGGTCTTGACATCGGGGGTCATCTCGACGCGCTGCAGCTTCTTGCCATAGACTTTCTCGAGCTGCGCGATATAGCGCGAGGGCTCGGCCGAACCCAGCTTTTGGGCGCTGGAGTCATAGACGAGGGTTACCTGGGTGGCACGGTTGAGCAGACGGTAGAAATTGAAGGCCACAATCGCCTCCTGCTGCTCGATGGTGGACATGCCATGGGCACGGCGGATATAGTTGGGGATGAACGAGTTGATGCTGCGGCGGCGCGGGAATACGCGCTCGTTCATCGACAAGATGAGCAGGTGCTTGAAATCGAGGCTTCGCGTCTCGAGCAGACCCATAATCTGCAGGCCGTGCAAGGGCTCTCCCGTGAACGAGACAACTGCCGACGACGTCAGGCGGTCAATCAGGAAAAAGACGGTACTGGTTTCCAAGGGTTGGCGGCACGCTGCCAGGGATTGCTTGAGCTGGTTGAGCACATCGATATACATGACCAGGAAGGCCTGCTGCAGAAGCAGTTCCACGCTATTGCGAGCATCGCCCTCATCATTTTCGGCCTTCTCATCTGCCCCTTGTTCGGCGGCTGCCGTCATGTGCTCCATCAGCAGGTTGCAGAAGGCCAACAGGCGGTCCAGATACTGCTGCCGTGACTCCTGCACTCCCGACGGGTCCTCGCTGTCCATAGCGGGCGTGAACAGGTCGTGGAACGGCAAGTGCTCAAACTCGGCAGCAGGCACCCTGAAGCGATTGGTGCGGGCCAGCTGTGCGGTCATCGTGAGGGCATCACGGGTGAAGTGAGTCTTGATGAGCGGGTGCGACAGGATGTCGTTCACATCCTCGCGGTAATAGGTCATGGCGCCCTCCTCCTTTTGGGCCTGGTGATGCATGAGCGCAACCAGATGCATGAGCGACACGATGCCCGAACTGCGCAAGGGATAGCCCAGCGTGACGTTCAACTGGCCCGCATCGTGCACCGAGTGCAGCAGGGGCACCAGCAGATTCTCGTCGGGCAGGACAATAGCCGTCTCGATGTCGGCGGCGACATCTTTTTCGCTCTGCATGGCCTGCACGAGGTCGAAGGCCTGTTTAGCCTGTCCCACGTTAGAAGCGACCGACACCACGGTTATTTTGGGACCTGCGCCCTCAAGCGGCTGCAATTCCTTGGCGCCGAAGCGTTTGCAATAGCCGTCAATGAGCATGGCTCCAGGGTCGTGCGATGCCTTGTCGAGCAACGTCTGCACCCCGGCGTTATCCCACCAGAAGTCGGCCTTGCCGGCATTCTTGAAACGGTCAAACAGCTTGACCTCAGCAACCGACAGCACACCAAATCCCACAAACACCAGGCGGGTGTGACGGTTCATGTCGATGTCGCATTCTGCAGCCAGGCGCAGCTGCCTGCCGGGCGAGACAACGCCCTTGGCATCGAGTGCCTTGTGATAAGCCAGATAGATGGCATGCAGGGCATTCCACAGGCTCATAAACTCCTGCTTGACAGTGCCATCGTTGTTCTTGTCTTGGCCACGGTGCTGCCACAGGTCGGCATCGGCACTGGTGTCGAAAAACGCGGTGAACAGGCTCGGCCCAAACACCTTCTCGACGGCCTCTTGCACCTCAGGCGACAAGTAGTTGCTGCCCAGGCTGTTCAGGCTATCCAGATTGCGGTAGATTTCTCCCGCATCGGCCATCGAACGGTCGATGTCGTTGAAGTCACTGATGATGAGCTGCGCCCAATAGATGAACTTGTCGAATTGCTGGGCCTTGTCGCCCATCGCCTCGCAGTAGGCATCATAGAGGGCAAACATCATTTCGATGTCGGTGGCGACTGCGGTGTGGGTCAATTCCACGACCAGGTCGTTGATGGTCGTCACTCGCGGCAACAGATGCGGCCTGGGATCGGCAGCGGTGAGTTCCTGTTTCAGGTAATGGGTAAAGAACTGGCCGCTGCGGCGGTTGGGAAAGACAAAGCAATAGTCCTCAAGGCCCTGCGCCTCAAGGTAATATCGTGCCACTTGCTGGAGAAAAGGAAGCATTATTTAGTTGTTAGTTTTTAGTCCTAAGTTGTTAGTCCTTAGTTGTTAGTCCTTAGTTCTTAGTCCTTAGTTCTTAGTCGCCTCCTAAAGCCTAATGCCTAAAACCTAATGCCTAAAACCTACTTCCTGATAAGGATAGACAGGCGGATGGTCAGGTCAAAGAGCACCAGTTTGCCATTGGCGTTACCAGCGATGTCGGCACTGGCGCGCTCAAATTCGGCGACGATGCCCTCGACATTGCGCTCGTTGATAAACGGTGAGAAACGGGTCGAGAAGGCCTCCTCCTCGCGGGTGAGATAGTTCAGGGCCGGATTGTGCAGGTTGTAGATGAAGTTCTCGCGCACCTGCCGCACGGCATAGTCCAGGAAGCGGCGAGCCTTCTCGCGCTTCATGTCGGCAATGGCTTCGCTCCAGGCTTTGAGTTGGAGCAGGTCATGCTGATAGGACAGGCGCATCAGCTCGATGAAACGCTCGCGAAACTCGTGGAACTCGCTGCCCGTCTGCACCATGCGCTCGGCCATCGTGACGTTGCCGTCGGCAGGAGCGGCCAGAGCCAGTGCATCCTGCATGTCCATGCCGTAGCGGTCGGCCAGATATTGGGCCACCATGGGCGTTGAGGGTTTGCGCAGCTCGATGCGCTGGCATCGCGACAGGATGGTGCCCAAAATGCCCTTCTCATTGTCGCTCACCAGGATGAACTTGCAGTCGTCATAGGGCTCCTCGATGAGTTTAAGCAGCTTGTTGGCAGCCTCGTCCTTGAGTTTCTCGGGCAACCACATGATCAGCACTTTATACTTGGCGGTATAGGCGCTCAAGGTCATTTTACGCATGATACTATCGGCCTCACGCACAAATATTTGCGGCTGCGCATTGTCATTCTTCAACAACCCCAGCCATGCCTGGTAGTCCTCGACGGGATACTGGGTAACAAACTCACGCCACTCGTCGATATAGTCGTTGGCATCGCAGGGACTGTTGCTGTCGCCCTTGCGGTTGGTGAACGGATAGCTATAGTGCGTGTCCACCTGGTTGAACGACTGATGCTGACGGCACATCGGGCACACGCCGCACGAGTCACCGTCCACATGGTTGCGGCAATGCAGATACTGCGCCGCCGCCATCGCCAGCCTCAACTTGGGCACGCCAGGCTCACCATAGAGCAACAACGCGTGGGGCAAACGGTCAGCATCAATCATCTGCCTGATCTGCCCTATCGCCTGCTCGTTACCTAAAACTTCGCTGAATTTCATGTATATTTTAGTTGTTAGTTTTTAGTTTTTAGTTTCTAGTTTCTAGTCCTTAGTTGCTAGTTTCTAGTCCCTAGTTTCTAGTTGTTAGGTGCCAATAGCTAAATGCTAATTTTGAAGTGTAAAGATACTGCTTTTTCTCCTAACCGCATCGGTTGGCAACGATTTTCTCTCAAAAAAATGATGTCCACCTTTGTGCAACAATCGAATTGTGGTAACTTTGCAGGAGCATGGGGGATAGGATGACACCGGAGCAGCGGCATCGTTGCATGAGCCGCATCAGGGGGCGCGACACTAAGCCGGAGCTGGTGGTGCGGCGGTGGCTGTGGCACCAGGGGTTCCGCTACAGGCTGTATGTCAAGTCGTTGCCTGGACGGCCCGATATCGTGATGCGCAAGTGGCGGACGGTGATCTTTGTGAACGGCTGTTTCTGGCACGGCCACGAGTGCCAAAAACACCGCCCGGCGACAAATGCCCAATTCTGGCAAGAAAAGATTGACCGCAACCGCGAGCGGGACTCACGCAACCAGGCGCTGCTGCAGGCTGCGGGGTGGCACGTGATTGTGGTGTGGGAATGCCAGTTGGCGCCCAAACGCCGGCTGGAGACGCTGCATGAACTGGACCTGGCGCTGAGCCGTATCGTGCTGCAGCGCAACGGTGCCCCGGCACCCTACCCCGACCTGGACGAGAGTCCAGCCATCGCCGCCGAGAGCGAAAGCTGTCAACCTTGAGACGCCATATCTTGCGTCTCTACAAAAAATGCACTACCTTTGCCCTCCACATCAAGCACCGAGAACCATGGCATCGAACAACAACGGCACATTCCTGCAATCCCTGGGGTCACTGCAACTCCTGGCGGTCATTGCCGTGGTGCTGGGCCACTTTTGGCTGGACGACTCGGTGTTCCTGAACAGCGTGGGCGTGAGTTTCTGCTTTGTCTATAGCGGTTTCTTCACCGCGATGCGCCACCCGTTCGGCAAGGATTACGGGCTGCGCAGCCACGCCACTTTCATGCTGAACAAGCTGGCCAAACTCTACCCGCTGCACATGCTGGCCGTGGTGCTGGGCCTGCTCGTGGGCCTGCTGTCGTGGGGCGGCGGTGTGGGGCTGAAAGTGCTCCTTGCCCATACCACATTGACCAGCTCGTGGATTCCCAATCCGGCCTATTACTTTGGCGCCAACCCCGTGGCGTGGTTTGTGTGCGACCTGTTTTTCCTCTATCTGATGGCCCCTGTCGTAATCAGGGTGCTCAGGTGCTTTTCCACCATCTGGCAGGTGCTCATCGTGGCGGTGCTGCTGGTGCTGGAATTCCTGGGTGGCTATCGTCTTGACGCCGAATCCACCGGACTGATACTCAACCACTTCACACTATACCAATTCCCGCCCATCCGTCTGCTGGACTTTGCGTCGGGCGTGGTCCTGTACCATGTCACCTGCACCGCGACGTGGCAGCGGCTCAAGGACCGCCTCACGCCCACCGCAGCCACCGTTGCCGAGGTGGTGGCGACGCTGCTGTTCCTGCTGTTGTACCGCCTGGGCAAGGACGTGATACACCTGCACTGCTACCGCGCCTATTGCGCATCGGCACCAGCCATCATCGTGCTGCTGTCCACCTTTGTCATGACCAGTTCGTGCCCGGGATGGCTGTCGCGCCTGCTCAGCCTCAGGCCCGTTGCCTGGCTGTCCACGGTGAGCTTCGAGGTCTACCTGATGCAGTTCTGCGTTTATTTCTTTGTCGAGTACCTGAGCAAGCAATGCGGCCTGCACGAGCACCTGCTGCCCTACTTTGCGGTGCAGATGACGTGCCTGGTTCTCGCCGCCTGGATCACCCACCGCTATTATGTCAAGCCACTGGCCCGACGGCTGTCCCGCCGATAGGCTGCAAAACGCCACAATACGCCCTGATTTCGCCGCCAAAAATTAAACCGGGCCAAATCAACATCAAAACAACAAACTGAAAGCAAAACCATGCGAAAAACACTATTTTCGACATTTGCCGATAAGAAATCTTCGGGTTTTGAGCCAGCATCAAAACTCCCCCGACAAATGCTCAAAACGGTGTCGATAAAACATCCCAAAAATATTTTGCCAATAATAAAATAATACCTAATTTTGAGCGCTTTTTAAACAAACCCGCTATGCCTCAACCATCAGAAAGCGAGCTTTGTGATTTTTGGGCTTGCACAAGTTTTAAGCGATCAACTAATTGACTTACACATTAACGAACTTTTATTAATATTTAAAAAACGTTTTCAATCTAAACAATGGAGATCAAAACTGCAATGGCCGGAACGCTTGAATCCGGCGACATCTTCATCCAGATTGCGCCCAACGACAACGCTGGACTGCACATTGATCTTGACAGTACGGTAGCCTACCAGTTTGGCGACCAAATCAAGAAAGTTATCACCGAGACCCTGCAGGGCCTGGGCATCGACCAAGCCGAGGTGAAAGCCACGGACAAG
>CADBDH010000054.1 GCA_902793405.1 uncultured Bacteroidales bacterium
GTAGCCATAGGTGTCGTGATGGCGCACCATGTCGTTCACAAACTGTGCCGCCAGGTCGGGTTTGAGCAAGAGGTAAAGCGGATGCGCGGCGCGGAAGGTATCCCACAGCGAGAATGTGGAGTGGTAACTCTGACCCTTGGGCATCTCGCGCACCTCGTAGTTGGTGTCCATGTATCGGCCATCAACATCGCTCATGGTGTTGGGCTGCAACAACACGTGGTAGAGTCCGGTGTAGAAGATCTGCTTTTGCTCATCGGTGCCGTCAATATCGATGCATGACAACTGTCGCTGCCACTCGTCGTGGGCCTGACGGACATATTGGTCAAAATCCCAGCCTGGAGCCTCGGCGGCGAGGTTTCGACGTGCTCCGTCGATATCGACTGCCGAGAGGGCGACCTTGACCGTCAATTGGCTGTCACCTGCAGCGTCAAACGACAGGGCGTAGCGCAGCGTGCGCCCGTTGATTACCGTAGCATCACCCGCTGTGCGCGTGCCGTCCATGAGCAGGTGCCCGGTGATGGGACGGGAAAATTCGGCACGGAAATAGACTTTGCGCAGCTTGGCCCATCCGGTGATGACGCGGTAGCCTTCCACCGTGTGGTCGTCGACAAGGCGGAGCTGGGCTTGGATGATGTCATAACTGCGGCGTCCGCTATAATAGGCCTGGCCGCGAAAGGTGGAGTGGCCGAGGTCAAGAATGACCTGTTGCGGCTTCCCTTGGGGGAAAGTATAGCGGTGGATGCCAGCACGGGTAGTAGCGCTGAGCTCGGCTTTTACTCCGCTTTCCCGCAGTACAACCCAGTAGTATCCTGGACATGCCCCTTCTTGCTCGTGTGAAAAAGTCTGCCCGAAGTTGCCTGTCGCCAGATACTCTGGTGTCACATTCCAGGTCACTGGCATGAGCGAGACGTCAAACAGGTCGGTACAGCCTGTGCCGCTCAAGTGGGTGTGGGAGATGGCGTAGATGCTGTCACGGTTGTAGTCATAGCCTGAGCAGGGATCCCAGGTCACCATCTGTTCTGTATCGGGAAGCAGCAGTGTGCACCACAGGGCTAAAAGTAAGATAGTCTGTTTCATATATCAATAGCATCGAAGTTGGTTTCTCACATTTGGATAAATATGGCTGTGTCTCAGCAATTGAGAGTGACTCTCATTGCGTTCGGCTTGCACAAATTTTATGGTGACAAAATTAAACAAAAACCGCAGCTTTTTAGTAATTTTGCACAGAATAATAAAAAATGTGACTCTATGGGACTCATTGACGATAAAAAACGTGTTAACGAAATAGAAGCCCTCGAGGAACGTGCTATCCTCGTGGGACTGATTACACCCCAGCAAGGCGAGGCCAAAGCCAAAGAATACCTCGACGAACTTGAATTTCTTGCCGAGACGGCGGGTGCCGTCACCGTGCGCACATTCCTGCAGCGCTGCGACGGCCCTAACAGCACCTCCTATGTGGGCAAGGGAAAACTCGAGGAAATCGTGGCCTTTGTCCAGGAGAACGACATCAGCCTCGTCATCTTTGACGATGACCTCACGCCCAAGCAGATTGCCTTCATCGAGAAGGCCGTCCAGGTCAAGACGCTCGACCGCACGAGCCTCATTCTCGACATCTTTGCCAAGCGTGCTCAGACCGCCAGCGCCAAGATGCAGGTCGAGCTGGCCCAGTACCAGTATCTGCTGCCGCGCTTGACGGGTATGTGGACCCATTTGGAGCGCCAGCGAGGCGGTATCGGTATGCGTGGCCCTGGTGAGACCCAGATTGAGACCGACCGCCGTATTGTCAAGACCAAAATCGCCCTGCTCAAGGAGAAACTGGCTCAACTCGACAAACAGAAGATGACCCAGCGCAAGAACCGTGGCAAACTCACCCGCATCGCCCTCGTGGGCTACACCAACGTGGGCAAATCCACGCTGATGAACGTGCTGAGCAAGAGCGAGGTCTTTGCCGAGAATAAACTCTTCGCTACCCTCGACACTACGGTGCGCAAGGTGGTGATTTCCAACCTGCCGTTCCTGCTGACCGACACCGTAGGCTTCATCCGCAAGTTGCCCACCCATCTGGTGGAATCCTTCAAGAGCACCCTCGACGAGGTGCGCGACAGCGACATCCTCGTCCATGTCGTCGATATTTCCCATCCTCAGTTCGAGGAGCAGATCGAAGTGGTAAACCGCACGTTGCAAGAGGTGTGCGATGCTGGCAACAAGGAGATGATCATGGTATTCAACAAGATTGACCAGTTTACCCATGTGCCCAAGGACGAGGACGACCTCACCCCGCGTCTGCGCGAGAACATCCCCCTCGAGGAACTGCAGGAAAGCTGGATGGCACGCATGGGCGAGAACTGCGTCTTCATCAGCGCCAAGAAGCAGCAGAACATCGACGCCCTCAAGCAGTTGCTGTACAACAAGGCTAAGGCCGTCCATACCGCCCGCTTCCCCTACAACGACTTCCTGTTCCAGACCTACGAAGACCTCACCGACGAGTAATTCTTTCTTGCATCAAGTCATCATCTAAAGCCATTACCCCATGAAAAAAAACCTTATCCATAATTGCCTGCAGTCGCTCGTTTCGCTGCTGTGTGTCATCATGTCGATGAATGTAGCCGCTGTTGGTGTTGATGCCGTTGATGCGCGCAACACGGTGCTGCAGTTCCTGAACCATCGTCAAGGGAGTGTCCTCACGGCCCATCCCCAACAGTTGACGCTTGTCCATGCCGAGAAATCCAAGGCTGATGCACGGCTTGCCGATTACTATGTGTTCAATGCCGATGACGGCAGTGCCTTTGTGATCGTCGCTGGTGACGACCGCGCCGTCGATGTGTTGGCCTGTGGAGACCATGCCATCGACATGAACGATGTGCCCTGTAACATGCAATGGATGCTTGATTGCTACAAGCGGCAAATGGAATTCTTGCGCGCTCACCCCGATGTGAAGCTGCGGGCAGCAGGGCAGAATTCAGTGGTGGTCTCACCACTTGTCTCCTGCACTTGGAACCAGCGTGCGCCCTTTTACAACCAGTGCCCCACCAGTGGCACCCAGCATTGCCTGACGGGATGTGTGGCTACGGCGATGGCGCAGGTGATGTACTATTGGAAGTATCCCGCCGAGGCCCCGGCTCTGGACGGTTACACTTCAGAGATAAACGGCATCACCGTGGGCGCTTTGCCGGGCGGTATGTTTGATTGGGACAATATGCTTGACGTGTATCCCACAAATGCCACTGCCCAGCAGAAGGATGCGGTGGCGATGCTCATGCGCTATTGTGGACAGGCCTGTTACATGGCCTATGGCACCAGCGGCAGTGGCGCTTACAGCGATGACGAGCTGGAGGGTATGAAGAAATTTGGCTACAATGATGCTGCGGTGCTGCTCGACCGTGATGATTACTCCGCCGACGAGTGGGCCGCCATGATTGAGGAACAACTGGCCGCCGGATGTCCCATTTTGTATGGAGGCGTGGATCCCGACAAGAATGCGGGCCATGCATTTGTTGTGGATGGCTGCGGTGGTGGCATGTATCATATCAACTGGGGCTGGAGCGGATCTGGCGACGGTTACTTTGTGCTCGATGCATTCACTACGATGAATCTCAAGTATTCCAGCGAACAGCAGATGCTCTATCAGGTCTATCCTGCCGGTTATATTTATGATAAGCATGAGGCATTCATGCAACCGGCTACCCAAATTGGCGCCACCTCTTTTACGGCGACGTGGACCGATATGACACCTAGCGAACTGGTGACGGACTACACGTTATATGTTCAACCCTATGACCCCACGATTCACGAGGTTGTCCTCAATGAGACGTTTGCGGCGATTGATGTGAATCTCGATGCCACGACTGCACTGTCGGCCAACAAGGTGGGAACCTATTGTGATAATCCAGGTTGGACAGGCAATTTCGTCTATTTGGGTGCTGGCGGTTGTTTTATCGTTGGCGGACAAAAGTATGTGGGTTCTCTCACCACACCGCCAATCAACCCTGCGGCCGATGGCAAAATTACCGTCAGGTTCAATGCGCGTTACTATGGCAATGAAAACAGTTCGGCGCTTGTGACCTGTGGCGACACCCAGTTGAGCATTCCCTTGACCCGCATGGCAACCCAATATGCCGTAGTGTTTGAGAATGTTACAGTTGGGGCAACGGTGACCTTTGGCTGTACAAGTCGGGCACAACGGTTCTACCTCGACGACGTGGTCGTCACCACGGGAGATGATCGTGACCCTGTCGAGATGGGCCCTGATGCCACGGGATTTCTCGTCATTCCCGGCATCACCTCAACGACTTATAACGTCTCAGGGCTCACGACAGGAGCCACCTATCGTTATCTGGTCGTTACCCGTTTTGCCGACCAAGTGACCAAGAAGTCGAATCTGCAACTGGTGACCTTAGCCGAACAACAGGAACATAACTACAGGGCTGGTGATGTGAACCACGATGGCGCTATTGATATCCTTGATGTGCTCACGCTCATTGACTGTCTGCTCAGTGGATTCGATGATAACACGTGTGTCATTTGTGCCGATGTCAACGATAAAGATGGCGTCAATATTGAAGATGTGACTTGCCTCATCAGCATCTTGCTTTCTGACACCCCTCAATAATATATAATCAAGGATTATGGAACTGGTTATTGGTTTATTGGTTTTTGGAATAGCTGTATTGCTTTTCCGCTATTTGGACAAGAAGTCTGATGAGTGGATTGAATCAGGCCAAAAGTATAAACGAATTCTAGGCTGGTGCTTGTTGACCCTCATAACGATAGGTCCGTTGCTTTATATTATAATTACTCATGTGAAGTCGTGATAGGTTGAATATAAACCAAATAAAAACATTGCATATACATTCTGATTATTATGGCTAACCCGAAGAATAAACAAGAATTGCTGGCTTCCATGACCGATGGATATGCCAAACTGTGTGAACAAATCGCCAAAATGAGCGATGAAGAAAAGGCTAAGCCGTTTAACTTTGCAGCAGATCCCAAGAAATGCGGCGTTCGATGGCAGTATGACTGTTGCCTGCGCGACTTGCTGATTCATTTGCACGAGTGGCAGGTGCTCATGCGCGAGTTCGTGCAGAACATCCGCGAAGGTCATCCCCGAGACTATCTGCCCGATGAATACCGCCGCAACTACCACGAGATGGACAAGATGCTGGTGGAAAAGCATCAAAACACCCCATTGGGGGAGGCCACAAGTCTCCTGCAGCAGACTCAAGACGAGATGCTCAGCCTTGCCGATAGCTTCTCTGAAGAAGAACTTTTCACCAAAGGCTACTACAAGAATACCTATACCACCACCATGGCGGCCTATTTTGTGAGTGTCACAACAAGCCCCTATGGTCAAGCTGTGAAATTGCTCAAGACCCACCAGAAGAATTGTCGCAATTAAGAAGATCGGTCATTTGTGGCATGATTATTGCTGTTCAGTAATAGTAACTTATAACTGAGAAATGACGATGAAACGATTGTTGTATCTGGCCCTGATGGGCATGTTGATGGTGACCTTCACCGGTTGTAAAGAGAATTATTCGGTGGGCGAGAAGGTAGGTAACCTCATCGAGTTTACCAAGAAAGGCGTTATTTGGGACTCTTGGGAGGGACGCATGAACCTTACCCAAACGGGTATGAATACGAGCGGTGAACCTTTCCAGTTCTCGTTTGACAATGACCGTAACGACCAGGACTCACTCGTGCAACTGCTCTACCAGGCCCAGGTCGAAGGATGGAAAGTGAAACTCAAATACCATGCCGTTTGGGGGTTCAAGAACGTCTTTAATAACCGTGGCGAGACCGACTATTTCGTCGATGACGTCGAGGTGCTGGACAAGGATTTTGCCAATCCGCTACGACAGATGAGCAGCGGGCAAGGCCGAGTGGTCGACACCGTTTGGGTAGTCGTCGATAAAGCCGAGATGCTCAAGCACGGCAAGTAATAATGAACCGCATAACGCCTCCTAGGTTGTTATGCGGTTTATCTTTTTATACCGTTCTGTTTGTTGGTGGCTTATCGGCCTGTGATAAACCTCAATCGCGTTCTGATGACCAGTTCGTTCAGTATGGTCAAGATTACAAGTGTGATGATCAATAATACGGCATTCTGCAACAGACCCATCCAGCCGCTGTTCAGGTGGACGATTCCCATCTTGTTGCACAGCTTGAGCAAGGGCAACATGACGATGGGGAAGTGCCAGGCATAGAACAGGAGCGAATGTTTGCCAATGTATCGGATGAAGGGAACGCTCCAGCGTGCTGCCAGCAGTACGATAAATGCTATTCCGATAAATGCCGCGGTATAGGAAAGCCATTCTTCCCTGAACAGGGACTCAAACAGGTCGATTTCGCGCCCCAGGAAATAACGGCAATTCAATTCGCCTACCAGCACCGATGCTGCCAGCACCGTCAATGCGGCTGCCGCCCATGTGACGGTTTTCATCTTTTTTATCCGGGCCTCGTTAATCCTTCCTCGCATCAGGTAACCGCCGTAGAAGAACGGGGCGGCAACCATGGCGATATCAAAGTTCCAATAGAGGCCGGTCACGCCATTTCTCCAGAGCATAACGCCCGTCAATCCCAGCATCAGTGAGATGATGGCGCCAACAATGCGGTTGGGGCTATAACGCACGATGGGGTAGTACAGGAAATGCAATACAATCAAGCAGCCCAGGAACCAGAGCGCCGAGTGCCGCTGCTGCAACAGGTTGAGCCACAGGTGCTCCATCACCTTGCCTGCCGACAGCGTGCCTTCAATCGACAGGTCGGCAAGCAGCATGGGTATGTAGAGGAACAGATAGGGAATCACCATTCTCTTGACTTTGCCGGCGCCGAAGTCAAGAAAATTGGACTTGATATTAAAGAGGTAGCCCGAGACGAAGAAGAACAAGGGCATGTGGAAGGAGTATATCCAAACCATCAGCTCGTTGACATGTAGGTGACCAATCAGCATCAGGATAATGCCGTACCCTTTGGCCATGTCTATCCATGCTACTCGTTTTTGAGGCTCCGTCATGGGCAGTGTGTTGTCGATGATGAAGAATCAGGCGTCCCGATCAGGGATTGTAGTAGTCCTTGTTGTAGAAGTCAAGGAGCTCCTGGATGTGGCGGTAGGCCTCGGCGGCAGGGCCGTCGGGGTCGAGTTCCATCGATTCCAGGTAGCTGTTGAGCGCCAAGCGCACATTACCCTGCTGGCGATAGGCGTTGCCGCGCAGGTAGTAGGCCATGGCGAGCGTTTGGCGGTTGGTGGCCTTGTCATTGACGATTTCGTTGGCGGCGGTAAGCGCCTCTTCTCCCTCGCTGCGCGAGAGCATATCTTTTATTTCTTGTATGGTTTTCATCTTGATAGCATTTTGTGGGGCAAAATTACACCAAGTTCATGAAAAAATCATTACCTTTGCTATTATTTTTATTTCATGATGATGGAAACGAAGAAAGACAAAATGAATGACCAGGAGCGATTGGGGCAACTCAAAAACCTGGTGATGCTCGCCTCGGCCGATGAAAAAATCACCGATTCGGAGATGGCCGTGCTGATTGCCGTAGCCACGCGAGAGAACCTCACACCCGAGGAGTTCAACAAGGTCATGGATGACCCCGACAGTGTGAACATCACCTTGCCCGAGGATGAAGAGACCAAGTTGGCCTATCTGCGCGACATGGTTGCCATGATGATGATCGACGGTGAGCTCGACGAGCAGGAACTGGCCATCTGCAAGCTCTATGCCATGGCGTTGGGCTATCGCGGCAGCATCGTCGATGGCATGATCGCCGGCGTTATCGACCAGCTGGATGCCGAGGCGGCAGCCGAATAAACTAGAGCGTTTTTTAAGGGTGTGACCACTATGGGCAAGTGTAGAATACTCCTGCTGTTGGCCGTGTTGCTAGGCACGATGGTGACTCATGCCCAGGAAGAAACGAGTGCCTCAGTCTTCGACCAAGTCGAGGAACTGAACTCGATGTGCCCGTTGAACTATGGTGCCGACTGGGGGGTGAACTCCTTTACCATGGTTGGCGACAACTATGCGCTGGCCGACATGATGATCCCGTCTAATCTCTCGATGATTCTTACCGAGTTGTCGGCCGAGGGGGACAAGGTGAAACGGCTGTGGATTGATCAATTCAAGGAGTACGGCACGCGATGGCAGGGCTTTGTGGACCTGATGGTCGAGACCAATCATCGCATCGTTATCAACCTGCGTCCCAAGGGCAGCAACAAAACGGCCCTCATTACTCTCTATCCCTCGGATTTCAAGGAAGAATGACTTGGCACAATTCTTGCAAAAGACTAGTCTAGCGGTGATTATGTCCCGCGAATTGTATAACCAGATTAATTCAGATTGAGAAGATGAACAAGAAAACAGTCTTTGCAGGATTGATAGCATCGACCCTGTTGTTGTCGAGCTGCCAGTCAATGGGCCAGTTCTATGGTGCGGCAACAGGCGCTTCGATTGGAGGCATGTTCGGCTCGGCCATTGGTGGCATTGCCGACGGACCCCGTGGCAGCGACATGGGCACTGTGGTGGGTATGGCCGTTGGCGGCATCATCGGTGCTGCAGCCACTGCCCCCAAGACCGATGACGGCAATTACCGGTCGTCAGACTATTACTATGAGTATGGCGTGGATGACTACCGCCAGAATAACTCCTACAGCCCCTATGCCGACATCGAGATCGTGGATCTGCGTTTTGTCGATGAGAATGACAACCGCGCACTGGATGCCGGTGAGCACGCCAAGTTGGTGTTCATCATGCGCAACACGGGCCGTGACTACGTTTATGACATCGCGCCGGTCATCACCGTGAGCGGAACCAAAGAGATTTACCTCTCCCCCACAGCCATCGTCAAAGAACTGGCTCCAGGCAAGGCTGTGCGGTATCAGAGTGAAATCATCGCCACCAAGAAACTCAAGAGAGGCTCGGCGGATTTCTCCATCGGTTTCTCCAACGGTGACAAACTCTACACCATGCGCTCCTTCCAGTTGAGGACCAACAAGCGCTAGTTGTTCATACAATCCTCAAAGATATTAGATCATTCGTGTCCGGTGAAAGCCCCGCTAGGGGCGTCCAGGGCTTTGAAGTGACCCCAAAAAGTTGGACGGGTTATTGATTAAGGAATAGAGTTCGGTATTGCACCGGGCTCTTTCCATTTAACCGTAATTTGATT
>CADBDH010000055.1 GCA_902793405.1 uncultured Bacteroidales bacterium
GGACAGCCGTGGTTCGTATCACATTGACCGAACCACCCGTCGGTAAGTGCAAGCAACTGACGGAGCAGTGAGAACCCGCTCCCACCGCTCATCGATGGCCCTGCCGACATTATCGCCGTGTCGGGATCACTCCGTTATCGAGAGTGCTTCATCGGGCTGTCTGTCCGCATCGAGACCTCACACGCACGGCTCGATTCGTCGCTGACGCATCAGGTCTAAACTTATCCGTCATCCGTTTCCCTTTATCTGTTCTCCTCAAGTATCTAAAGTGGCGTAGCTACTTTAGATACTTGAGTAAGGTCATCGGGAACTTCGGCGGGTTTGAGGCGCCGTTTGGGCCACGGGATGATCAAGAGGATGATGACTATAGCCAGGCACGTCCACAGTGTCCACCCCGCCATCTGTTTGACCGCGAGCAGCATGGCTTGTGCCCCCACCATGCGCAGGTTGTCGCTCATGGCCGACAGCGATTGGATGAACTGCTGCTGGTAAAACTGCAGTCCGGTGCCATAGATGGCGGCACCGATGGCGGGCCCCATCACCGAGCGGCTGATGAGCATGATGTGGATCCATGACGGCATGAGGCGATAAGGCAGTCGCTGGTAGGCATACACCATGCAGATGCAGTACAGGATGAACATGCCGGCGTTGCGCACGATGGACAACATGCGGATGTCCTCGTAGCGGGCCTGCAATTGCACTTGATTGTAAGTGAACCACATTGTCCAGCCAAAAATGGCGAAACCCAGGGCAAAAACCCACTTGTAGGGCACCCCCTTCTTGCGCAGGATGATGATGGTGAGGGCACCGATGAGGTAGCCCAGCGGGGCCCAGTTGGCAATCATGTTGTTGAGGTAAGTGTCGAGCGAGAGGCCGATGCTGGCGACGGCATTGGTGAGCGACGAACTGGTGTTGAGCACCATGGCCAGGCAATAGATCACCGTTGCCAGACGGACGTTGCGGTAACGCCAGATTTCGTAACGGAAGTAGCGCTCGTCCTCTCTCTTGTCTTTGTCAATCAACATGTTGGCAAACAGGAAGACAAAGAAGATGGCGATGGCGGCATGGATGCGGGGCGAGTGGAACCAGTCGAGCGTCTTGCCATAGACCATGACGAATGCGGCCGCACACCAGGCGATGCCCGCAGCCGTGATATTGCCCAGATACTTCAGCGAGAAAGGACAGCGCCCATCGGGAATCAACGGCTCATTGTCGTCGCTCACTGCCGACTCGTCGCGGTCATACCAGCCGCGGTGCTTCTCGAGCACGATGCACACGAGCATGAGCGCCAGCAGGATGAGCATTTCCAGCCGATACACGTCCTGCCAGTGGTACCGATAGGCATAGTAGGCGGTGACCCACGTGCCCAACTGTCCCACCGACATGAAGAAGATGTTGGCGATGGGAATCATCATCGACTTCTTCTGCTCGGTGTCGTCCCACTCACGCGTCGAGCGGGCATCGCCCTGCGGCCCCAGCATGTGCCTGAAATCAACGCCCAGCAGCAAGCGGGCAAAGGCGGCAAAGTTGGCCACGATGAGCACAAAGCGCACGGCACCCATGACAAGGCTCAGCAGGCCCAGCAACAACGGGTCGCTGGCCCGTGACGATGCAGCACTGAGCACAAACAAGGCTCCGAATCCCAAGAGGAACATCATCCTGTGGCGGCGAATGCAGGCAATCTTGTAGAAGAACGGTGCCATCACGCCGATGCCGATCATCGCACACAACGAGGCAAAGGTGAAGTCCTCGCTCCAGATCTGCAGCGAGCCGATGGTGTCGCCCGAGCAAGCGCTATAGACCGAGCCCAGCGACATCAGCGGCACAAACAGGATGATGTGCCAGATGATGGCGAGCCACTTGGGCACCCATGAGCGGTAGATGGTGTTGTCCATACCCGTTATTTCACCTTGACCTTGACAATGGCCATCATGCCGGCAGCCATCTGGTTGAACTCGTCCTGGGTGACACCGTCAAAGTCGATGCGCACGGGGATACGTTGCTGAATCTTGACAAAGTTGCCTGCCGAGTTGTCGGTGGGCACCTGCGAGAATTTGGAGCCGGTGGCGCCGGCTATCGAGGTGATGTGACCCTTGTACTCGCGTCCCTTGATGGCATCGATGGTGATGGTCACCTCCTGGCCGATGCCCAGGTGCTCGGTCTGTGTCTCGCGAAAGTTGGCGGTTATCCACTTGGCCTGTTCCGGGATGATGTTGGTCACGGGCGTGCCGGCGGAGATGTACTGGCCCTGCTCGATGGCACGGCGGCCAATCTGACCGTCGCAGGGTGCCGTCACTACCGTGTAGGACAAGTTGAGGCGTGCCTGCTCCAGGGCGGCACGGGCCCTCTGTATGGCTGCGTCGCTGTTCTGCTTGCGCGTCGATGCCTCGCTCACGCCGGCAACAGCGGTAGCCTTCTGGCGGCGGGCAGCCTCGAGTTTGGCCTGTGTGGCCTTGTACTCGGTCTCGACCTGTTCAAGCTGGATAGGGGTCGCTGCATCCTGCGCCACCAGGGCGCGGTAGCGTTCCACGTCCTTCTTGAGCTTCTCGAGGCGTATCTCTATCTCTGAGATGCTGGAGTCAAACACCTGGCTGCTGGTCTGGGTGCGGTTGACGGTGGCATCTACCGTGTTGCTGCCGGCCATGGCGTCCTTGAGGTTGGCCTCGGCCTGGGCGAGCTGGATGAGGTATTCGCGCTGGTCGAGGATGAGCAGGGTGTCCCCCTTCCTGACCTGCTGGTGCTCCTCGAAGCAGATGCGGTCGATGTAGCCCGTGGCGCGGATGTTGATGGGAGTGACAAACTGCTCGACCTGGGCATCGTCGCTGCTCACATTCTCGGTGTGATCGACAAAGAGCGACACGCCCTCGGCAATGCCCCACAGGATAACGCACACGCCCAGCACGGTCATGGACCATTGCACGGGTCCCCATTTCTTCACTTTTTTCTTTTCTTGATTCTCTGCCATGATTGTATTAATGTCTGTTTTGATTGATAGTTTCTTGATTTGTGTGGTTATTGTTGACGGCTTATCGGGAGAGCAGGTCAAGTTGACTGGTAAGCCTCAACAGTGTGAGCTCACTCATCAGGTACTTGTAGGCCGATGCGACAAAGGCGTTCTGGGCTGTGGTCACGTTCATCTCGTCCTGTAGTAGCGTGCTCATCGACGTTACCCCCTCACGGTACTGGTTGGCGGCCACGTCATACACCTCCTGCGCCAGCATGTAATTCTCTCGCTGAGTATCCATCGTGCGGCGGTTGTTGTGCCAGTCGTTAAGGCCGTTCAGGTACTGTGTGTGCAACTGTTTTTCGGCACTCTCGCGGGCCAGGGCCAGTTTATCCAGCGCGATGTCGGTCTTGTGGATGGCATTGCGCTTGGTGTGGCGGTCAAACACTGGGATATTGAGTTGCAACCCCACCATCGTGTTGTTGTACCAGTGGTTAGACGCATGGTCCTGGAAATAGTGCTCAAACTTGTCGGTAAAGTTGGCCCACGACACCTGGCCCACCAGTGACAGCGATGGCAGGTAGCCGGCCTTGACCTGGCGCCGCTGCCGCTCGGTGACCTGGCGCTGCTTGTCGATGACCTGTAATTCCAGCAGGTCGCTTGACATGCCATTGAATTGCACCGAATTCATGCGGCTGTAGTTGCTGGCCAACGGCTCGACCATCAGCGGCTCGTCGGGCGACAGGTCCATGGCATAGCGCAGCAGGTTGAGTTGCTGCTCCAGCGTGGCTTGCAGGTTGTCGTGGACGGTGCGCTGATTGGCCAGGTTGATGTTCAGACGCTTGACATCGACAGCCAGCACCATGCCCTCTTGGCGCAGGGCGCGAGTGATGGTGTCCAGTGCCTCCAGCGACCAGATGTTTCTCTCGGTGAGCCTCAGTTGCTCATTGGTCGTCTGGGCCAAGTAATAGAGTTGGGCAATCTGCATCGTCAGTTCTTCGCGAGCCTTGTCGAGCGACAATCTGGACAATTCCCTCATGCGGTCGGCCATGTCGATTCCGA
Source organism: uncultured Bacteroidales bacterium (assembly GCA_902793405.1). Taxonomy (GTDB): domain Bacteria; phylum Bacteroidota; class Bacteroidia; order Bacteroidales; family Muribaculaceae; genus Sodaliphilus. Next base: position 4,007 of record CADBDH010000055.1, read on the forward strand.
TCCTGATGGTCGGATCATACAAGGGCATCTGGGCCTGCACTCCCGTCTGTGCGGTGTATTGCAGCCCCTGGTTCTTCATGTAGGGGACATCCATCCCCAGCAGTTTGCTGATGCCTGAGCCGTCGGTGACCGACGTGCCGCGGTGCAGGTTATCGGTAAGGTTCACAAATCCCTGAATGACTGGCAGCAGGCGGTTGCGGTTCTCGGTGCATGTCACGTCGGCAAGGCTCACGTCCTGGGCCTGGCTTCTCACTTGCAGGTTGTGTTCCAACCCCATGGTAATACACTCCTTGAGCGACATTACCTGGGCCGAGGCCGAGGTGGCCAGGACAGCAATTGCGATGCATAGATAGTTTCTCGCTTTCATGATGATTGATAATGTATCTTCTTTTTGTTTTTCTTTTTCTACAATTGGTCGTCTCATTGTTTTCGGGTGCAAAGTTCCGTCTTTTTGTCCCATTCGGCCTGTCCTGTGGGTATGCAGTAATAATCCATTGGTCGCTTTTTGGAAAAATAAGCGAGAAATTGACCATTTTATATTTGTTTTTCAGTTATTTTTGCCGTGTCAAACAGAACAAAAGAAGACAAATGGAACAACTTGACCAAATTTTGCTCAGTGACCTGATGGGCGAACAGAACATCCGTTCATGGAACGACATGGTGTTGCTCAACGACAACTTCACCACAGGGCAGGGAGTGCCGCGTTATCTCACCGACAGCCGCCCCAAGCGCATCCGCTTTGCCACCATGATGCTGTGCAGGCAGGGCGAAGTAGACATCACGTTGAACATGAGGCAGTACCATCTGCAACGCAACGAGGCATTGCTCATCAGTCCCGGGACAATCGGTGAGCAGAACCGGGTGAGCGATGATTGCATGATGGCCGTCATAGCCTTCTCTGAATCGGTTTATAATGTGTCGGCCAAGAACAGCGTCTCGATGCAACTGCGCAACTTTTTGCACGGCGACCCCGTGCTGATTCATTTCCCGCAGCCATATGCCGACAAGGTCATCGCCCACTACCGCCTGATGCGTGATGTGCTGGCCGACGTTTCCTTCACGATGACCGAGAAACTCGTCAGGTCGCACATCAACATCATCAGCACCTATGCCGTCAACTGCATCGAGCAAGAGCACCGCTCACTGCCCGAGCCTAACCGCTATGAGGTGGTTCTGGACTCGTTCCTGCAACTGGTTAAGGACAATTGCATGAGGGAGCGGGCTATGGCCTTCTATGCCGACAGGCTATGCCTCAGCCCAAAATATGTGTCCAAGGTGGTGCTCGAGGCCAGCGGACGTCATCCCACCGAATGGATACGCGACTATGTCATGCTCAACGCCAAAGCCTTGCTGCGCAACAGCGAAAACTCGGTACAGCAAGTGAGCGAGATGATGAATTTCCCTAACCAGTCCTTCTTCGGCAAGTATTTCAAGCGCTATGAGGGATGCACACCACGGGAATACCAGAACCGTAAATAAAATATTTCAATCGTTTAACCAGATGAATAGTCTAAAACTGCTGATGCTGCCTGTTTTGTTGCTGGTTTTCATGTCATGTGACGGGGTGTTTGACATCCACCCCTATGATGTGAACTTCAAGGGTGACATCGCCATCAACGCCAAACAGATCGGTGTGATCGAGAACCGCTTTGCCAGTCAGGACACCTTGCGGGTCGCCTTCATCAGCGACACTCACGGGTGGTACAGCGACACCCGAGATGAGATTGCCCACTTGAACAACCGCCACGACATTGACTTTGTGATTCACTGCGGCGACCTGACTGATGCTGGGACAGCATCGGAGTATGAGCGTGCACGCGACTTGCTGCAGCGGCTGCAGGTGCCCTATGTCGCACTGGTGGGTAACCACGATTTCCTGGGCACTGGCGACCAGTCCTATCGGGTGATGTTCGGTGACATGGATTTCTCGTTCATCGCCGGCCGCATCAAGTTTGTGTGCCTCAACACCAACGCCACCGAGTATGACTACATGGCCGCGGTGCCCAACTTTGACTACATGGAAACCGAATTCACCCGCGACTCGGCAAGGTTCGACCGCACGGTCGTGGTCATGCACGCCCCTCCCTACAGCGACCAGTTCAACAACAACGTGTGCAAGGCCTTCCGCCGCTATCTGGATTACTTCCCTGGGCTGATGTGTTGCGTGTATGGCCACAACCACCATGCCGAGCAAAGCTACATCTATGGCGACGGCCTGATGTTCTATGGCGTCGATTGCGCCATGAACCGCAGTTACCGTTTATTCACATTTACCCCCGACGGCTATGATGAGGAACTTGTTGATTATTAGCCTGTGCATCTCCGTGTGCACGATGACTGCTCATGCAGGCGACACTATCGGCGTGCAGCAGGAGATATCGCCAGCACCCAGCCGATATGACCTCAAGGTCGAGCAGCGGCGCCAGCATTGGGCCGCGCTTATACCCACCCAGTTTGTCATCCAGAATGCCGGTAACATGGGACTGCTGTCGGCTGGCATCGGATGGGATTATGCCCGGCACCACTTGGAGACCCACTTGATGTTTGGCATCATCCCCAAGCATCAATCCACGCGAGCCAAGGTCACGATGACCCTCAAGGAAAACTTTATTCCATGGAGCATTGCGTTGACAGAGCCGCAGCTATCCTCTGGGAACATCTTGAAGCGTGGATGGAGTTTCAATCCATTGACCGCAAGCCTCTATGTAAACACGGTATTCGGCCACGAGTTCTGGTCGAGGCAGCCTCAGCGATACCCCAGCCGATACTATGAGTTCATGTCCACCGAGTTTCGCTTCAACTTGGCACTGGGGCAACGCCTCACATGGCAGATTCCCGATCAGCGCCGCCGCCACTCAAAGAGTGTGAGCCTTTTCTATGAGGTGAGCACCTGCGACATTTACATCCGTTCCAAAATCATTGACCACGGCATCCCGTTAAAGGACCTGTTCGGCTTGTCGTTGGGCGTGAAAATACAGACGATGTAAGATCACTACTTGAGACCGATGCTGCGTGATCACTCCGTTACCGAGAGTGCCTTATCGGGCTGTCTGTTCGCATCGAGACCTCACACGCACGGCTCGTTTCGTCGCTGCCGCATCAGGTCTCGCTACGCTCGATTTGATGCACGCTCCTCAATCAAGCCCAGCGTTCTCGCTCCGCTCGGAGGTATCGATGCTGCCAGCCCCATGCCACACTCGTCCACTACGTTCATCCTGGCACGTCGGCTAAGGCTCCAGGGACAAGCCCCATACTGGCGGCAAACCTTGCTACGCTCGGTCGCCGTCGGTGCAGCCTGCGGCATGGCCATCGATCCCAAGGTCAAACCTTCGGCCATGAGGTGAATCTTTTCATCGCCTGCAGCGATTTACCCACCCGCGAACCCCGATGGCGATGGGCCGTTCCGCTCCGTCTGCGTCCGCTCCGAATGACTGACCAATCGGCTGGAGCTGTCGTAAACTAGCTGGCGTCCTCTTGGCGGGCCTTGACATGATCGTCTTTCCTTCATAGCACCAGGTGCTTCATGTCATGACCGCCCCAGTGGTTGTCGTTTACATATCGAAAACCGATTGATGCATAAAGTGCTTCACCAACGGGATTGCCTTTATCAACCAGTAGCCCAAGGCTAGGCAGGCCCATTTGGTCGGCGCGTTCTTTGGTGACGCGTATCAGGCGCCTTGCAATTCCCTGCCGGCGATAATCAGGCAGCACAGCCAGCGAGTCAAGATAAAGCTCTCCGGGCTGCGTTTCATCATTCATGCCGGAATGATCCCTACCGATGAGTTCCAAGGCCAATTCGAGGAAA
>CADBDH010000056.1 GCA_902793405.1 uncultured Bacteroidales bacterium
CAACGGCCAGCCATTTCTGCGTCAGCACCACTCCACCTACCTCACCGGCAAGGAAACCTGTCGCGCCCACCACTTTGCCAAGTATCTGGCCATCCAAGTTTTAAAAGGTGAGTCCGTTTCCACCAGCCCGGTCCCCTGTGCCGGAGCTTCGGCCACGGCCCCCGCCAGCGACGCCCCTGTTAGCACAGCCCCCGCCGGCAAAGTCCTCTGGATCGACACCCTCCACGGCCCCCACATATGCACCGCCATATACAACGAGCTTGTCGCCCACGCCCCCGACAAGAAAAGCATCCACTTTGTCTGCCTCGACTTCCTCGGCGAGCAGCGAGGCAATGTCTACGCCCTCAACCGCAACATCGAGGCACTCATCGACAGTTACAAACCCAACCTCGTCGTCATCGACGACATCGACCACCTCATGCCCTTCTGCGGCGTAAACACCGCCAAGGAATTCTGCAACATCGTCCGCGACGTCACCAACCACACCGAGACCGCCTTTCTCTTCATCGGCTACAACCACCTCAACAAGAAAGCCTCAACCACAGGTAACCTCGGCAAGTACCTCTTCCTCGACGCTTCCGACGTATTCTCCCTCTCCACCCAGCGCGAGGTCACCACCGTCCGCCTCATCCGCAGCTACGACCTCAGCCGCAACCCCGACAACACCGAGTACCACTTCACCATCGGCCCCGACAACCTCCCCCAGCGTGCCGACGTCCTTCCCGCCGCCAAGCCCATCGACGACAACACCCTCCGCGACATCATCCGCGACACCCTCCAGCCAGGAGAACCCATCACCCCCGACCAGCTCCTCCACGAGGTCACCACCCGCTACCGCCACCTCAAGCACCAGCAACGCGCCACCGACCTCATCACCCAAGCTCTCCATCTCAACCTAATCAAGAAACTTGACAATCAACAAGATGCCTACACTCCCACCACATCAATTAACACACCTTTAACACTTCCGCCCCACCCCTCCAATAGCCCGTCCTATCCAGCGGCACCGTCCAGTGCATCCAGCCCGTCCAGCGCAGCGACATGTCCCGTAGTCAGCGGCTCCGCCGCCGAGCAATCCCCATCTAGCAATCCCCCGTGTTGTTAGAGTATTACAAGCTGCCAGCTTGTAAAAAAATCCCCTCAGCCATTGTAAAATCACAATAAATCACCTATTTTTGCATCAAAATAAAAAAACACCCATCATCATGAAACATCTAATTAAATCGGCCCTCTTTCTGCTGGCCCTCATAGTCCCGGCCACCGCCCTCGCCCACGACGTCGAGGTCGACGGCATCTACTACAACATCGACGGCACCACCGCCACCGTCACCTACAAAGGAACATCACCTTATCAGTATCAAGATAGATATTCTGGCTCGATAACCATCCCCGCCACCGTCACCTACAACGGCACTTCCTACCCCGTCACCTCGATCGGTTAAGGAGCGTTCATGGACTGTAAAGGCCTGACGAATTTGACGATCCCCAGCTCTGTCACAACTATTGGCAACTATGCGTTTTATTACTGCTCCAACCTAATCAACATCAACATACCTAACTCCGTCATTTCAATCGGAGAGAGCGCGTTGTATAACTGCTCCAAACTAACCACAATCAACATACCCAACTCGGTCACTTCCATCGGCAGCGATGCGTTCTCTGGAACCACATGGTACAACAATCAACCTAACGGATTGGTCTATGCGGGATTGGTTGCTTATAAATACAAAGGTACTATGCCCGAGGGAACAAGCATCACAATAAAAGACGGAACTAAAGGAATCACCAGTCATGCGTTCTCTGGCTGCTCTGGCCTAACCAACATCAATATCCCAAACTCAGTTACTTCCATCGGTGGCTATGCATTCCAAGGCACTGCTTGGTTCGACAATCAACCAGACGGATTGGTTTATGCCGGATTGGTAGCGTACAAGTACAAAGGCAACATGCCAGAGAAAACAAGCATCACATTGAAAGACGAGACAAAAGGCATTGCAAGTGAAGCATTCAATGACTGCTCCAACCTAACCACTATCAACATTCCCAGCTCCGTCACAGCCATTGGTGACGAAGCGTTCGAGTACTGCGACAGCCTTGCAAATATTTCAATAGCTAGCGATAATCCAAAGTACGATTCTCGAAATAACTGCAATGCCATTATCGAAACAGCTACCAACACTTTGATTGCAGGTTGTTACAATTCTTCAATCCCTAACTCAGTTACAGCCATTGGCAACTATGCGTTTTCTGGCTGTATCAGCCTAACCAACATCACCATACCCAACTCCGTCAAAACTATTGGCAGCTATGCGTTCAATTGGTGTCGATTCCTGACCACTATCAACATCCCAAATTCCGTCACTTCCATCAGCGACCATGCTTTTCAGGATTGTGGCCTAATGAACACCCTCAACATTGGTAACTCAGTCAAAAGAATTGGCGACAATGCGTTCGAGGGCTGTTTCCACCTGACCACTATCAACATCCCCAACTCCGTCACTTCCATCGGCGATGGTGCGTTTCAATTCTGCACCAACGTGACCTCCATCAGCATTGGCAATTCCGTCATTTCCATAGGCCGCACAGCGTTCTATGGCTGCGATAGCCTAACCACCATTAACATCGGAAACTCTGTCACAACCATTGGCGATGGAGCTTTCAATATCTATGAATCTTGTTCTTCATTAAACGATGTCTATATCTATGCAACCACTCCACCAGAATGCATTGTATCATATGATTACTCTACTTTCTCCAGTTATTCTGCAACGCTCCATGTGCCAGCTGCCTCATTGGCAGCCTACTTTACTGCCCCCGAGTGGTGCAAGTTTGAGAATATTGTAGGGGACGCTATTGCTCCAACGGATATCACCATCAGTAAGGACAGTGTAGATATGCTATATGGTGAACAAATCGAGTTGACGGCTACAGTCACCCCAGCAAATGCATCCTGCAAAGAGGTAGCCTGGTATTCAACCGATCCAAGCGTTGCAACTGTCGAGAACGGTATAGTTACTGCTGTCGGCTATGGTGAGTGTGACATCTATGCCTATTGCATGGGAATGCCAGCTATTTGCCACGTCTCGGTGACCAATCGAATCAGCCTTGAGCAGCAAGAGGCCATGCTGTTGCCCAACCACATGTTAGTCCTTAATCCCACCGCACCTGCCATGCCAGCGGGCTTTACGGTTACGTCCAGTGACCCGACGGTGGCTGCAGCCCGCGTGATGAACGGCAAAGTCCAGATAGTGGGCATCAAGGAGGGAACTACGACTATCACCGTCGCCTCATCAGACGGCACGGCACAACCGGCCACCTGCCTCGTTACCGTCTATACCGAGTTGGGTGACGCAAACTGCGACGGCTTCTTGAACATCAGCGATTTGACCCTGCTGATTGACTATTTAATGAACAACGAGACAACGACGATAAAAGAAACCAACGCCGACCTGAACAGCGACAGCAACATCAACATCGCCGACGTCACCGCCCTCATCGACCACCTCCTCACCACCACCGATAAAAAAAAGAACACCCCATCCTATGGTCGAGGTATTGCAAGCCTCCGGCTTGTAAGAAGCACACAACTGGAACAACTCAAGCAATCGTCATCCAATAAGATAGTTGTTTAAGTTGGTTGAGTTGTCTTTAAAAACACCCAATCCGGATGGCTTTGTACTTATTGTACTTATTGTCTTCGTTTTATTAAGAGTTGTTGTGATATGAAAAAAGGACGACAGTTGTCGTCCTTTTTTGCGGAGTGACCGAGATTCGAACTCGGGATACGCTTTTGACGTATACACGCTTTCCAGGCGTGCCTCTTCAGCCACTCGAGCATCACTCCTTGCGTAAATTGCGGGGCAAAGGTAATACAATTTGACGGATAATAACAACAAAACGCACATTTTTTGTTATTTTTGTGGCGATGAACACCGATAATCGACTCCAAACATACAACAATACGGGGAGCGCTGACCGTCAGGACCCGCGGGTAAAGCAACTGGCCGTGGATGTGCTGCGGTGGCTGCCCTACGACCCGAACGATGACCAGATACTGGTCATCGTGGCGCTGGCGCATTTCCTGCTTTATGCCCCCGAGCGGTCTGTGTTCATCCTGGGTGGCTATGCGGGAACTGGCAAGACGTCGCTGACGGGTGCCATCGTCAAGGCGCTGCACCAGCAGGGCGTGAAGTCGGTGCTGATGGCGCCGACGGGCCGTGCTGCACACATTTTCAGCGACTATTCGGGCCACCCCGCCTACACCATCCACCGCAAGATCTACCGCCAGCAGGGCTACGGCATCGATGCCTTCGGCCTTGCCGAAAACAAGCACACCAACACAGTGTTTATCGTGGACGAGGCCTCGATGATCAGCAATGCCAACGACGGGTCGATATTTGGCAGCGGACGGCTGCTCGAGGACCTCATCGGCTACGTCTATAACGGCCTGGGCTGCAAGCTGGTACTGATGGGCGACAACGCACAGCTACCGCCCGTGGGGCAGCTGGTGAGTCCTGCTCTCGACGACGAAATCCTGCGGTCGATGGGATTGGCCACCTACGGCGTGTTCCTGCGGCAGATTGCCCGTCAGGCCGAGGAGAGCGGCATCCTGCACAACGCCACGCTGCTTCGACAGGCCATGGAGGACGGGGTTCTGGGCAGGCCGCATTTTGAACTGGAGGGCATGGACGACATCCAGACGGTGTCGAGCGAGTTCCTGCTCGAGACCATCAGCGACTGCTATGACCGCGACGGTATGGGCGAGACCATCGTCGTGACGCGCAGCAACAAGCGGGCGACGCTGTTCAACATGGGCATTCGCAACTCAATCCTGTACCGCGAGGACCTGCTCGTGAACGACGACATGCTGCTGGTGGCCAAGAACAACTACTACTGGGCGCGCGACTACGAGGAGATGGACTTTATCGCCAACGGCGACGTGTGCCGCGTGAGGCGCGTGTGGGGCGATATCGAGCACCGCTACGGGCTGCGTTTTGCCAACGTGACGGTCGAGTTCCCCGATCACGACGGCGTGGAGATGGACTGCAAAATCGTGGTGGACTGCCTGCTGAGCGATACGCCCGCACTGGACCGGGAACAAAGCGAACGCCTGTTCAACGAGGTGTGGAACGAACTGACGGGCGACAAGCGCACACGCTATAAGGCCCTGAAGGAGCATCCCTACTTTAACGCCCTGCAAGTGAAATATGCCTATGCCGTGACGTGCCACAAGGCCCAGGGCGGCCAGTGGCGCAATGTGTTCATCGACATGGGCGGCATCATGCCCGACGCCATGCAGTCGATGGACTTCTACCGCTGGCTCTACACTGCCATGACCCGCGCCCGCGACCACGTCTATCTCATCAACTGGCGCCAAACGTCCGACGACGCCGAATAGACCAAGTCTTTACTAAAAACCAAAGACTAACAACTAAGAACTGAAAACTTTTATTTACCTTTGTGGCTCACAATCAACATAATTCATGCAACGATGATACACAACAGACTATACCGATTCACCATAGTTGCCCTGCTGCTTATGGCATGCTTCACAGCAAGCGCGTCAATTCCTGCCGGGTATTACGATGCCCTTAACGGCAAGAGTGGGCAGGCATTAAAGGATGCCCTACATGAACTATTGCAACATCACACGACCTTCAGCTACGGAAGCTTGTGGATTTACTTTGCCGAGACCGACTGCCAGGCCGACGACAAGAGCAAGGTGTGGGACATGTACAGCGACAACACCTACTACTTCAGGGGCGGCACAAGCGGCGTGTACGGCATGCACAAGGAACACTCCTTGCCCAAGAGCTGGTGGGGCGGATATGACGAGAATCAGGGTTATGCCGGCTACACCGACATCAACCACCTGTACCCTGCCAACGGCGACGCCAACATGGCCAAATCGAACTTCCCGCTGGGCGAGGTGTCGAACCCGTCATTTGACAACGGTGTGACCAAGGTGGGCTCGCCCAAGGCTGGCCAGGGTGGTGGCAGCTATGCGGTGTTTGAGCCCGACGACCGCTACAAGGGTGACTTTGCCCGCACCTATTTCTATATGGCATGCGCCTACCAGCACTACCAATGGCGCTACACCTACATGCTCAACAACAGTTCATGGAAGACCCTCAACGAGTGGTCCATCGACCTGCTGTGCCGCTGGGCGCGCAACGATGCCGTGAGCGACAAGGAGGTTGACCGCAACGAGGCCGTGCAACGGTACCAGAACAACCGCAACCCGTTCATCGACATTCCACAGCTGTTCGAGTTCATCTGGGGCAACCGTCAGGGCGAGGTCTTCTACCTGAGCGATGCCGGCACCAGCACCGACACGACCACCTATACCGGAGATCCCGTGCTTGTCACGCCCATCCAGGGTACAGTGCTCGACTTTGGCGAGGTGGCCATCGGCAAATCCATCGATTATACCTTGTATATCAAGGGAATGGGCTTGAACAACCCGCTGTCGCTCCAGCTCTACCGCTATGATTACGAGATGTTCAGCATCCCCGTGAGCACCGTGGGTCGCACCGTGGCCAACAGCATCGAGGGCTATCCCTTGAAGATCACCTATACCCCAACCGCAACAGGCGAGCACACGACACGCCTGCTCATCTCGGACGGTGGCCTGGTGGGCAGTGTGGGCGTGGAATTGCGTGCCCGCTGTCTGCCCGTTCCCACACTGAGCCGCCTCGAAGCCTTGCCCGCGACAGACATCCACGACAACATCTATGTCGCCAACTGGCGCGCTGCCGACGAGCAGGTGGATTACTACATACTCACGCGCACGGTCTATAACAAGACCACGGGAGCGACACGCACCGAGACCTTCACGACCGACAATGGCGACATCACCAGCATCACCTTTGACGATCGTCTGCCAGGCGAAACGCACACCTATCAGGTGCAGTCCTACCGGTTGGGCTACATGAGCGAACCCTCCAACGTGATTACCATCGACACGAGCGGACTCACCGGCATCGAGGCCGAGAAGCCCCTGCAAGTCCTCAGCATGGAAGGTGCCATCCTGATCAAGTGCAGCGAAGACGTGGGCCGCGCCTGCATCTATGACGTGGCAGGGCGCATCGTGACCAGCATCGACAACCTGCGTGACGACATGGTCATCGACCTGCCCCGCGGCATCTATCTGCTGAAAACCGCCACCAGCCACTCCGCCTGGAAAATCGCCGTCCAATAACCCGACGTCGACCGAGAGAACGGATAATACGGAAATAACGGATACATAACGGAAAAAGCGGTTGACCAAATGGCCAACCGCTTGATTATTAAGAAAATGACGTTTACTCCTTGATGAGGTTGCCGCCTTCCTTCAGAGCCTCCTCGTTGAGGGGGATGAGGTGCCAGTGGCGCTCGGGAAGGGTCTTCTTGAGGGCCTTGAGCATCGAGCCCAGCACGATCATGTTGAAGGTCTTGGAGTTCTTCATCTCGATCGACTTCTCGGTAGCGTCGATGGGATAAATCTTGATGTCGGTGCGGGTGGGTTTCTTGTGGATGCCATAGGTGTCATACATCAGGATACCACCGGGCTTTACCTTGCTCTCGAACTTGTCCAGCGACTGCTGGTTGAGCACAACCACAACATCATAGGTGTTGAGGACGGGCGAGCTGATGCGCTCATCGCTCACGATAACAGTCACGTTGGCGGTACCGCCACGCTGTTCGGGACCATAAGAGGGCAGCCAGCAGACTTCCTTGTCCTCCATCAGACCAGAGTAGGCAAGAATCTTACCCATTGACAGTACACCCTGTCCGCCGAAACCGGCAATAACTATTTCATTAATCATAGTGTCTTCTAAATTTTAGCGTTGAATACCATCTTTCAAGTCCTTCAAGTCTCCCAGGGGATACTTGGCGAACATATTCTCTTCCATCCACTTGTTGGCCTTCTCGGGAGTGAGTTTCCAACCGGTGTTGCAGGCACTGACGATCTCGACAACCGAGGTGCCCTTGCAGTTGATGCTGTTCTCAAAGGCTTTCTTCAAAGCGGCTTTGGTCTTGCGAACGTTGGCAGGCGTGTGAACGCTCTGACGGGTCACGTAGCAGGTACCGTCGAGTTGAGCCAGCAGCGGAGTGATGGCCAGGGGATAACCGTTGAGGTCCGGACGGCGGCCGTAGGGGCAGGTAGCGGTCTTCTGACCCAGCAGCGTGGTGGGAGCCATCTGACCACCGGTCATACCGTAGATAGCATTGTTGATGAAGATGATAACGATGTTCTCGCCACGGTTGCAAGCGTGAATCGACTCGCAGGTACCGATAGCCGAGAAGTCACCATCACCCTGATAGGTGAACACGAGGTTCTCGGGCCACAAGCGCTTTACAGCGGTTGCCAGTGCGGTAGCACGGCCGTGGGGAGCCTCTTCCCAGTCAACGTCGATATAGTTGTAGGCAAATACGGCGCAGCCAACGGGCGAAATGCCGACGGTCTTCTCAGCAACACCCATTTCCTCGATGACCTGGGCAACGAGTTTGTGTACAACGCCATGGCTGCAACCAGGGCAATAGTGCATATGAACCCTATTCAATAATTTAGGCTCAGCATAGACCTTATTCTCAGGTTTAATGATATCGTTAAGTTCCATTGCGTTCTTTACTTGTTAATGAGTTTCTCTTTAAGTACGTTCAGCAGCTCGTCGGGGGTGGGCACGTTGCCACCGAAACGGCCATAGTGCTCAACCGGCATCTTGCATTCAACGGCAAGCTTCACATCCTCGACCATCTGGCCGGCGTTGAGCTCAACGCACAGGATGCCCTTGACGTTCTTGGCGGCCTCGCGCAGTTGCTTCTCGGGGAAGGGCCACAGCGTGATGGGACGGAACATACCCACCTTGATACCCTCGGCGCGGGCCAGCTCCATCGTCTTCATGGCGACGCGTGCGGTGGTGCCGAATGCGGTAATCAGGTAGTCGCAGTCATCGGTGTCAATGAGCTCGCAACGGGTCTCATTCTTCTCGATCTCGCGGTAGCAAGCCTGGAAGCGCCAGTTGTTCTCCTCCATCTTGTCGTCGTCGAGCTCAAGGCTGGTAACGACATTGCTGGGACGCATACCCTTGCGGCCGTTAACGGCCCACGGGCACTGTTTGCGGATTTCGTCGTCGGTGCGGCGCGGACGCTGCTCGGGCAGAACGACTTTCTCCATGAGCTGACCGATGGTACCATCGGCGAGAATCATCGACACGCAGCGATACTTGAATGCCAGGTCAAAGCCCAGAGCGACCATGTCGGCCATCTCCTGAACACTGCTCGGTGCAAGCACGATCATGTGATAGTCACCGTGACCGCCACCCTTGCAAGCCTGGAAGTAGTCGGCCTGCGAAGCATGGATAGTACCCAGACCGGGGCCACCACGCTGCACGTTGATCAACAGAGCGGGAACCTCGCTGGCTGCGAGATAGGACACACCCTCCTGCATGAGGCTGAAACCAGGGCTGGAAGTAGAGGTGCAGACGGCCTTGCCGGTCATTGCGCCACCATAAACCATGTTGATGGCAGCGACCTCACTCTCGGCCTGCAGCACAACCATACCAGTAGTTTCCCAAGGCATTTCTTCCTCGAGTTTTTCAAGCACCTCACTCTGCGGAGTGATCGGGTATCCGAAATATCCGTCGGCGCCGTAGCGAATCATAGCCATGGCGAGGGCTTCGTTACCCTTCATCAAT
>CADBDH010000057.1 GCA_902793405.1 uncultured Bacteroidales bacterium
ATGCATCGCACTGTAATGTTGCCTGAACAGCCCCTCGATATGTCTTTCTCTGTCTGTCATACACTCTATATACACACAGAAACCGATTTTTTAAACCCCAGACGGAGTTTTTTCTCGATCACGCGACAAAATTACCCATCAAAACCGACACCCACAACCCCCAAATGGGTACTTTGGGGATGCATGTTCACTATTATCTCATGGGATGAGAAACCATAGTCAAGCAAATTGCAATCCATGTGTAGATAGTTAGCTAGGGCTCTTTTCAAGCCCTCTTTTAACGTGAGTTTGATAAAAATAAACCACTGATGCTCAACTCGTTCGCTATGTAGAGACGCAAAATTTTGCGTCTCATGGTCAGCAGCTGGTGATATATAACTATTTGGAGACGCAAGATCTTGCGTCTCTACTGCCTATCTGGTGGCGAACTCTCTGAAATACATAATAGAATTTCATCGAACTCACGTTCTTTTAAGAATAAACCTTTTTGGCATGGAGGAGCACATCCCCGCGCCTTATCTTTAGCCGTGCGTGCAATGACTCCAAACAGGGGGCTCAATACTGCCACTTGGTGAGGCCGCTTAACGATAAAATTCGGGGCGGTGGGAGTAGTGGTTGCGTTGGGATTCGAAGGTGTGTGGGGAGGCTTTCAGTGTGGCGGTGTCGGCCATGATGTCATAGCTGGCGGCAATGCCGTCAAGGGTTACCTGTGCCGCGCCTGTGGTGGGGCTGGCAATCGTCGGGACGGGGATATTCCAGCCGTAGAACCCGTTGAGGGCGGCGAGCATCATGGCGGTGCCGCGCTGCTTGCCCTCACGGCTGTAGCCGGCGATGTGGGGGGTGGCGACAATGGCCTTGTCGAGCAGGGCAGGGGAGATGTCGGGCTCGTTTTCCCAGCAGTCGAGTCCTACGTCGCCACGCCAGCGCAAGAGGGCCTCGTTGTCGGCAATGGGACCGCGGGCGGCGTCGAGAATGAGGCGGCAACGGGCCAGACCGTCAAGAAACGCCTGGTCACACAGGTGCCACGTGGGCCACCGGCCGTCACGTGTGATGGGCGTGTGGAAGGTGATGATGTCGCAGCGACGCTGCAACTCGGTCAATGGCGAGAAAATTACATCATCAGAACCGTCGCTGTTTTCGGCGACGCCATCCGTTCCTTCCGTCAACTCCGTTCTCTCAGCCATTTCCCTGGGGGGATCGTTGAGCATGACGGTAAAGCTGAGCTGTGTGGCCCAGCGGGCGACGATGAAGCCGATGTGGCCCACACCGACGATGCCCAGCGTCAGACCATCGGTCGAGGCGATGCCGCGCCGCCGCATCCAAGCGTTGATGGCGCAGAATACCCATTGCGCAACGGCGGGCGCATTGCAGCCGGGCGCGTTACGCACGGTGATGCCGTGGCTGGCGCAGTAGTCCAGGTCGATGTGGTCGGTGCCGATGGTCGCCGAGCCGATGAAGCGCACGCGGCTGCCGTCGAGCAGGTCGGCATTGCAGCGGGTGCGGGTGCGCACGATGAGCGCGTCGGCATCCTTGACGGCCTCGCGGGTGATGTCGGCAGGCTCCAGGTAGAGCACCTCGGCACGGGGCTCAATCAGTCCCTGAATGTTGGGAATATGGCTATCGACAATGATTCTCATGACATCAAGACATATGCGGCAAACAAGCCGATGCAACCGGCAATGAGCAGCAGGATAAAAATGTAACGGTGCTGGAACATGATGCGCAGGGTGTGGAAATGGGCGATCTGGATGGCCGTCATGAGCCCCAGCAGGGGCAGATAGACGGTCACGTTGCTGTAGTCGATACACATGGCAATAACCGCCATGACCAGCACGAAGACGAAGAAGGCGTTATACACGCGCGTCTGCATCCTGTAGTTCATGATGGTCATCAGATTCATCACGGCGAGCACGATGCCCAGCAGGGCTGTGATGACTGCCAGCACCAACGTCAGATTGGTCCAGGGCTGGCCACTCAGCGTCCAGATGCCGTTGATGTGCGGCGCTGTAAAACCACTGGGCGCGACGATGCCCAGGCCGAGAACTATCCAGAACGGTGTCACCAGGCCAAAGAGCATGGCCAGCAGCCCCTTGAGGTTGAACACGCCCATATTGAGGAACCCCAGAATAAAAGCGGGAATCAGGAACAGGAAGCCGTAGTGGAACATGCTGCCAGCCGCCACGATGGCGAAAATCAGGAAGATGCTGCGCTGCGCATGGCGGTCCTGGTAGGAGGCGAACAGCGGCAAAATGGCAATCGACGTCAGCAGGCACAACAGCGTGCCGGCGTTGAACGATACCAAACCGGCAGGATGGGCCAGCTGCAAAAGGAAAAACGCCGAGACGAACAGGTGGGTCACCGCACGCACATAGCTGAACACCTTGTTCAGCGCCAGCATGATGCCGCCTGTCGCGAGCAGGCTCAGCACGTTGATGCTCACCGATAGCGGCCCGTGCTCGATGAGGCGGCCCTTGAGGGAGAAAAACAGGCCCTCGCTCTCGGCCGGGGCCGAATGGACGCCCAACATCAGGGCCACAACTGTGGCTGCTATGAGCGCCAGCGCACACAGCACCATGAACGGCCGTCCGTTGAAGTACTCGTTGATATGCTCGCGAGTCGTCATTCCGCATCAATGCAGAAGACAAGAAAGACAATAAGGACAACAATCATTCACCAAGTGGGAATGGATAACTATTGCCGTTGTTGTCTTTCTTGTCTCCTTTGGGATTTATTCGTTGTCGTTGTTGTCTTGGGGTTTGTTGTCGGTGGGATCGTCCAGGTCGCGTCGTTTCCAGCTCTTGCGGCGGCCGTGCACGATGGGCACTTCCTTGTCGGAGCCCAGGGTGGGCTTGCGGTCGCGCAGGATGCGCTTGGCGAACATCTCGGAGTGGCGGAATTCCTGGTCGAAGTCGTCATCATAGCGGCCTTTCCTGTCGCGGTTGTCCACGTCGGACATCATGCGGCGGTCGCGGGCGACATTGCTGCGGCGCTGCTGTTCCTCGTCGCTGATGGGCCTCGGCTCACGGCTGTCGTTGTCCTGACGGCGCGGGCGACGCGGGCCGTCATCGCGGAGGCGCGGTCCATCGTCGCGGCGGCGGGGACGCTCGTCACGTGCCGCATCGTCGCGACGTGAGTGGTAATTGCCCTGGCTGCGCTCGCTGGCACGGAATCCCTCGTTGCGGATGTGTTCGCCGCGCTCGCGCATGTCGTTGTAACGGCCGTCAAAGATGACATATTCCAGCAACTCGCAGTCCAGGCCGCCGTTGTTGAGTTTGTAGCGTATCGACGGCTTCAAGCCTATCTTGTAGGACAGCTCGTTGTCGTAGCAGATGAGCCACACGTTGTAGCCCTGGAAGGTGTGTTTAAACTTGTAACCCATGTCCTGATAGAGGGATTCGATATCCTCGACATTAAGGCGCTCGCCGTAGGGCGGATTGCTGATGAGGGTGCCACCGGCGGGCACAATCTCTATATCATTGATGTCGCGGCGTTCGAGCTCGATGTATTTGTTGAGTCCTGCGCTCTTGACGTTGGCACGGGCGATGGCGATGGCCTTGCCCTCGATGTCGCTGCCATAGATCTTGTGGGTGAACTCACGCTCGGCACTGTCATCGTTGTAGATGTTGGAGAACAGTTCCTCGTCATAGTCGGGCCACTGCTGGAAGGCATAGTGGTCACGATAAACGCCAGGAGCGATGTTGGCACCGATGAGGGCAGCCTCGATGAGGAATGTGCCCGAGCCGCACATGGGGTCGATCAGGTCGGTCTTGCCGTCCCAGCCGCTCAACAGGATGATGCCGGCAGCGAGCACCTCGTTGATGGGTGCATCGGTCTGCCCCACACGCCAGCCGCGCTTGAACAGCGGGTCACCGCTGCTGTCGAGCGACAGGGTGACCTCACGGCCCGAGATGTGGACGTCGAAGCGGATGTCGGGATTGCTGACGCGGATGCTGGGGCGCTTGCCATATTTCTCGTTAAAGAAGTCGGCAATGGCGTCCTTGACACGATAGGTGACAAAACGGGAGTTATTGAAATTCTCGCTATAGACGGTAGCATCGATGGCAAAAGTCGTTTTCACTGACATCAGCTGCTCCCAATCGAACGATTTGAGTTGCTCATACAGGTCGTCGGCACTCGTGGAATTCAATGTAAGGAATGGTTTGAGTACACGCACGGCAGTGCGGCAGGCGAAGTTGGCCTTGTAAAGCGTCTCTTTGTCGCCCTTGAAGTAAACCACGCGGTTGCCCTCGGTCACATCCTCGGCACCCAGGGCGCGCAACTCGTCGGCAAGAACACCTTCCAGACCCAGGAAGGTTTTTGCCACCATATCAAATTTGTCGGTCATCATGTTCTAGATATTAACTCGTTGAGAGTGCAAAGATACACCAAAAACTCGATATATCACGAAATAAATCACTATCTTTGCGCCAAATTATTAATTACTAACTTATAATTCAATTTCAATGGAGAAAATTCAAGCAGGAAAATACGTAGAACTCGTGTATGAGATATTCGTGGTCAATGGCGACCAGCAGACGAGTGTGTTCAAGTTCAACAAGGAGCACCCCGACGCTTTCGTCTTTGGAATGGACTTGTCGCTCATCGAGGGCTTCCAGAACCATATCATGGGTTTGGAACAGGGCGAGAAGTTTGATTTCACGCTGCAACCGCATGAGGCTTTCGGCGTAAAGAATCCCGAGTTGATCTATGAGCTCGAGAAGGAGATTTTCCACATCGACGGCAAGTTTGACGCCGAGAACATCCGTCCGGGTGCACGCGTGCCCATGATGACCCAGGAAGGCATGCGCATCGAGGGTCAGGTCGTCAAGGTGACCGACGACAAGGTGTTCATGGACTTCAACCACCAGCTGGCAGGCGAGACCGTGCGCTATAGTGGCTTCGTTCAGCTCGTTCGCGACGCCACGCCCGAGGAACTTCACCCCAAGCACCACGGCTGCGGTTGCGGCTGTGAGGAATGCGGCGACGGCTGCGGCCACGAACACAGCGACGGCTGCGACTGCGGCTGTGGCGGCTGCTAATCCCACAATCCACCGTCAGCGAATTAAACTGTCGGCGAATTAAACTGTCGGCGAATTAAACGAATTAAACGAAATTAATTGTTGGCCCTTTAAACTGGGATTGGCTGATAAAACGTGGTTCCATGAGTGATAAGATTATTTTCCGTGATGAATCTTTTCATCTGGTTGGTGCAGCAATAGAAGTGCACAAACATATCGGTTGTGGTTTCACTGAGCCCATTTATCAAGAAGCATTTGAAGAGGAACTTCGATTGAGAGGTATCCCTTTTGAACGAGAAAAAGTTATTAATGTGACTTATAAAGGGAAAGTACTGTCTAAGAGTTTCAGACCCGATTTTGTGTGCTATGACAAGATAATTGTGGAGCTTAAAGCAGTCAGTGAATTCACCGATGAGCACATCTCCCAAGTTTATAATTATCTTAAAGCCAGTGGATATAAATTGGGACTTCTTATTAATTTCGGCACAACATCACTTAAGTACAAACGCATTCCGTGCAATCAAAAATGGTAATACTTCGAAACCAAACAACTAAAGCGGATGCCATTAGTTAAATTCGTTAAATTCGCCGACATATAAATATAGAGTTCGCGGGAAGAAAGCGGATGCCATTGGTTAAATTCGTTAAATTCGCCGACAATAAATATAGAGTTCGCGGGAAGAAAGCGGATGCCATTAGTTAAATTCGTTAAATTCGCCGACAATAAATATAGAGTTCGCGGGAAGAAAGCGGATGCCATTAGTTAAATTCGTTAAATTCGCCGACATAAAAGAATAGAGTTCGCAGATAGAGAGAATCAAGGGACTAGTATAGGCCGATTGAAAACAATAGAAGATTGGCCGACGCAATGCTAAAAAAGATTAACAAGGCGTCAATTAAGGAAATTTTTCTTTAATTAGTGTTGCCCGTTATGAATAATTGAGTAATTTTGCGCCACGTTTCATTTAGGTAATTTCTTAAAAACTTTATAATTATAGATTTATTATGGCAAGATTTGATAAGGCTATCTTAGCCGAGAAGTACGGTATCACTGGTGTTAACGAGGTTCTTTACAACCCCACCTATGAGGTATTGTTCAATGAGGAGATGAAGCCCGAGCTCGAGGGTTTTGACAAAGGTCAGGAGACCGAGCTGGGTGCCATCAACGTGATGACCGGTGTTTACACTGGCCGTTCGCCTAAGGACAAATTCATCGTTGACGATGCCAACAGCCACGACAAGGTATGGTGGACCACCCCCGGTTACCCCAACGACAACAAGCCCGTGAACGAGGAGACTTGGGCTGCCTTGAAGGACCTGGCTGTGAAGCAGCTGAGCGGCAAGCGTCTGTTTGTCGTTGACGGCTTCTGCGGTGCCAACAAGGACACCCGCATGAAGGTGCGCTTCATCATGGAGGTGGCATGGCAGGCTCACTTCGTGACCAACATGTTCATCCGTCCCCAGAACGAGGAAGAATTTGACCAGGAGCCCGACTTCACCGTTTACTGCGCCAGCAAGGCCAAGGTG
>CADBDH010000058.1 GCA_902793405.1 uncultured Bacteroidales bacterium
CCGGTCACATCAGGTTGGTTGCCGGCAACGATACTATCGTTTCGATTGGTACGCTCGTGTTTGAAGAGCCCATCGAGGTGACCAATGTGACTCCCGTCAAGGGTCTGAATGCTGGCGACATCATCTCAATCACGGGTGACTATGTTTACAACATTGCTGAGGTTGTCTTCACCAGGAGCGCCTCGGTGGTTGCCGAAGAATTTGAATATGTTTCGCGTCGCGAGATCCGCCTTCGCGTGCCTCTGGCTGCCGAGACCGGTACCATCACCATGAATGACGGTGCCGACTGGGAGTTCACCTACGAGACTCCGCTCGAGATCGTTTCGGCCAGCTATCTGAGCCTTGAGCCTGCCGCAGCCGACTTTGGCGAGCAGATCCAGATCCACGGTACCAACCTGCACACGGTAGAGCAAGTGCTGTTCGCCGGTGGCGTTGCTGCTGATTTCATTGTTTCGGAAGACAACAGGACCATTACCGCAACTGTTCCCTCTGAGTGTAAGTCGGGTGCTATCTCGCTGCTGCTCTATTCGGGCGCTGCATTGCAGACCGATGCGTTCTCGGTTCCCACCGTTGTCATCACTGGTGCGTCACAGAACAATCACTGGTGCGTCACAGAACAAAGACCTCGTTGCTGGCGACGTTGTCACCCTGTATGGTGAGAACTTCGATCGCATCATCGAGGTTACCTTGCCTGGTGGCTCTGCACCCTTAGGCGCCGGTGAATACTCCATCGCCGGTAACACCTTGACCTTTACCGTTCCCGACTATATGGTTGATGGTGATGTAGTGGTTAAGCAGAACTCCAACATCACTGCTACCTATCCTCTCGAGATCCGCAAGCTCGCCGGTGTTATCTGGCAGGGCAACGAGGAACTGAGCGGCTGGAGCAACTGGGGCGTGTTCAACTGGAGCGGCGACCTGTGGACCAAGTTCCACGAGGCCATCACCGGTCCTGGTCAGATGACCGTTCACTTTGTCGCTACCAACAGCAGTCCCATCTTCAACTTCCGCATGGGTGACTGGAGTACTCCGCTCAGTGGCCTGGCAGGCATGTATGGTGATGATGGCAACATCCGGCCTGGAGCCGATGTCACTGACCTCGTGTTTAACATCACTGCCGAGGAAGCTGCCCAAATGTTTGGCGACGGCGGCCAGGGTATGGTTATCTGGGGTGACGGCATCAAGCTGCAGTATGTGAAGTTTATCGCTGCAGGTGCCGAACAGGTCCTCTGGGAAGGCCGTGAGGACACCAGCGGCTGGGGCAACAACATCACCATCGGTAGCGATACGTCGCCCGAGCTGGCTGCTTTTGAGCCGCAGGAGGGTAGCGTGGTTCGCTTCTATGGCGAGGTCGCCGCTGGCTGGCAGGTCAAGATTGTTGAGGGCCACTGGGGTCCCACCTATCTGGCTGTTGCCGAGACTGGCGAGGGCGAGTTTAGTGCCTATGACTTTGCTGGCAACGGCAACTGCATCAAGATGACCCTCACCCAGGCTATGCTCGATGCGGCTTACACCCAGCAATGGTGGGGCGGCACGTTCATCGTCCAGGGTCAGAACTTCATCTTGACCAAGGTGACCGTAGCTCCCATGTAATCCAATTGACATTCAATCTCTAAATGATGAGGATGTGTCATAACTCTCGCCAGTTTTAATATCCGTGCTACGCACGGAGAAATTAAACAAAAATTTTAATTATAATTTTATTTATAATTTTGTTTAATTTCTCGGCTGTAAAGCCGATTAAAAAAACAGAGGCCCATTATGACACATCCTCATATTTTAAAACACACTAATGATGAAATTCCCATTTAGCTGTCGGCGAGTCCTCTCTTGGTCAGCTGTCGTGTCGTTGGCCTTGATGCTGACTTCATGTTATTTTTACAAGGAAAAGGATGACGCTCATCAGGAGGAAGACCTCATTGCCAATATCGAGGGTTATGGCATCGACACCATCGCCGTAGAGCCCGGCGACACGCTGTGCTCGGCACGCGTCGATGATGTGTTGCGCCACTATCCCGAGTTCTACCATGCCGCCAAAAAGGCTAAGAAGGCCTATGTCGAATGGCAGGAAATGGAGGCCGAAGCCCGTTTGGGCACCAAGACCCAAGTCATGAGTCTCGACGCCATCTTGAATGATGCACTCTATGGTGGCGACTATGTCGCCGAGATTGGCGAGTGGCCTGATATGGCACCCATCGACAGCGCTTATTTCAAACTCATCGGTCAGAGCGCCCTCAAACGCAAGTCGGCTATAGGCCATGCCCGCCGGGCGTGGATATCCTATCAGGACCGCTTGCACAAGATGGCCCAGACGGTGCCCGAGCAATGCCGTGCCCGCTACATCGCATCGATCACTGCCCGAGTACAACAATTTAGCACAACATTACAAGGTAAAGACAATGAAAAGAAACCATCTCGTTAATCTTGCGTTATTCGTCCTTATGCTATTGCCTGCGGTATTCACTCTCTCATCGTGTAGTGGTGAAGACGGCCCTGATGAACCCACGCCCAGCGTGACCGTGATCCTGCGAGGGCAGTCCATTGCCGAGGGTGCCGAGGTGGATGCCGAAACCACCACTGTGCTCACGCTCACCTATAACACGACGGTCAAGGTCGCTTCGTCGACTGGCATCACCCTCAACGGCACAGCTGTTGCCGCCAAGAGCAACTCACAGACGACGATGGCGGTAGATATTCCCTTATCGCTCGTTGCCGGCACCAGCTATACGGTCAAGGTTTCCAAGGGCGCTATCGTTTCTACTACCGATGCTTCGGCCTCGGCTCCAGAGTTTACCTTGAACTTCAAGACCAAGAAGTCTACCGTGATACCTCCTGCCGAGGGCAAGGAACCTGTGTTTGCCACTACCGAACCCGCCAAGAAGCTGCTGGCCTATATGTGGTCGCAGTATGGCAGCAAGACCCTCTCGAGCGTCATGGCCGAGGTGAACTGGAATCATCGTCTGGCTGACCATGTGAAGGGCGTGACCGGTAAATATCCGGCCATGAACTGCTATGACTTCATCCAGATCTATGTTCCCCAGAACAACTGGATCAACTACAGCGACATCACGCCTGTTAAGGAGTGGTTCGACGCCGGCGGTATCGTCCAGCTCATGTGGCACTTCAACGTGCCTCTCACTGCCAGCACCGTGCCCGGCAGCGATGGCTCGGGCGTGACCTGCACGCCCAGCGAGACTACTTTCAAGGCATCCAATGCCTTGACCAGCGGTACTTGGGAAAACCAGTGGTTCTATGGCCAGATGGATAAGGTGATTGACGTCCTGCTCAAGTTGCAGGATGCAGGCATCGCTGCCATGTGGCGTCCCTTCCACGAGGGTGCGGGCAATGCATGTGCCAAGCAGCAGGCCTCATGGACCAAGGCTTGGTTCTGGTGGGGATATGACGGCGCCGAGACCTACAAGAAGCTGTGGGTTGCCATGTTTGACTACTTCAAGCAGAAGGGCGTGAAAAACCTCATTTGGGTATGGACCACCCAGAATTACAACGGTAACAGCGCTAACTACAACCAGGACACCGATTGGTATCCCGGCAACGAATATGTGGATATGATTGCCCGCGACCTGTACGGCTACACCGCCGCGCAGAACAAGCAGGAGTTTGACGAAATTCAGGCTACCTATAGCGGCAAGATGGTCATCCTGGGCGAGTGTGGCGCTGACGGCACCACCAGCTTTGCCAACATTTCAGACGTATGGGGTGCTGGAGCCAAGTGGGGCTCGTTCATGGTGTGGTATGGCAGCAACTTCTGCAGCGATGCCTGGTGGAAGAACGCCATGAGCAATGCCTATGTCATCACCCGTGACCAGCTACCCGACCTCAAGTAACGCTCGCGTTGCCGCTAGGATTTTCAAACAACTTAAACAAATAAAGGGTTAAACAACCGCAACAAGTTTTTTTTGTTTGGGCATCCGCACTCTTTGCCGCACGCAAAGGCGCAAAGCCGCTAAGAAATTTTGAAGACAAGAAGGACAAGAAAGACAAAATATTGATTGTCAATAAAATAAATTGTCCTTCTTGTCTTTTTTGTCTTCAAATGAGATAGGTCTAGTGCCGCCCCGATGGGGCTAAGGTGAATGGGCGGGGGTTGCATTTGGTTACAGGGGTTACACTCGGCTGCGCCTCGTTACACCCCTGCCTAAACCCTGGCCGCTCCTAACGGAGCTCATTGCGGATGCCCTTCTAAACCCTACACTCTAGACCCTAGACCTCTCGCGACAGCGAGCATCAATGCGGATGCTATTAGTTTAATTCGCCGACCTTAAAAACTTGGCGGCTTGGTGCGGGGATGATGCTCGCTGGGGCTCGCAGCTTAGGGCTTAGAGAGACATCCGCACTCCTGGTTTGAGGGGGAGTGCGGATGCCATTAGTTTAATTCGTTTAATTCGCCGACAGTTAAGTAAACTTGGCGGCTTGGTGTTGAATTAAAAAGAATGTTGTTTTTTTGTTGTTCAACGTTGTAGATGTTGTTTGAAAAAATGTTAGTGTCTTAGCGTGAGGCCACACGTGCACACGCGGCTAAGATTATTTGTACACGTTGACGATTGAGTCGGCAACTTGTTCCATCGACCAGCGGAAGGTGGCCTCGCTGCGGTCGGCTCCGTCAACGAGCAACATCCAATAGAACGAGGCAGCACCGTACCGCTTGCACAAGCGGTTCATGTCGCCAGCCTGCTTGCCGGCCTCGGCCTTCTGGGCCGTGGTGCTGTTCTTGTCGATGGTGATTTCGCCGGCACCGTTGGTGGCATACTCGCCGATGATAACGGGATATCCCTTGGAGATGAAGTAGGTTTCCAAATCCCTGAACATGCTATTGAGGACCTCGCGGCATTCGCTGGTCCAGGTCATGTTGTAGACGTGTAACCAGTCCCAGGGATCATAGGAGTGAACCTCGACGGCGATGTGGCTCTGGTTGCCGCACGGGTCGGTGGGGATGGTGAGACCGTTCAACACGGCGGTGCCATGGGCGGCCGCATAGGTCGAAACAACCAGGTTCCTGTAGGTGTTATTGCCACCGGTAGCGCGCACGGCCTCGACAAACTTGGCAGCATGCTGGTTAACGTACACGAGATCGGACAGATTGCTCGGCTGGTTCCACTGCTGGGCAGTGTTGAGCATCTCGTTATAGCCCTCGAACAGCAGGTGCTGGTCGTAGTCACGGAAGCGGGTGGCAATCTGTGTCCACAGCTTGCCATAGCGCTCGAGTTGCAGCGTCGGGCTGGCGACAACCCATGCGGCATTGTGAGCTCCGGTGTCGTGGTGCACGTTCAGGATGCAATACATGCCCTGGTTGATGACGTAGTCCACAACCTCCTGCACGCGGTTCATCCAAGCCTCGTCAACGTTGCCCTGGTCATCCATGTGCTGAAACCAGGTCACGGGAACGCGTATGCCCTTGAAACCTTTCTCCTTGAAAGCCTGCATCAGGTGGGCGTCGGTGATGGGCTGGCCCCATGCGGTCTCATATCTGGAGGGGTCCTGATGGTTACCAATCCAGTCACCGTAGCTCTCGAGCGTATTGCCCAGGTTCCAGCCCGGGGTCATGTTGAGGACTGCCTGGGCGGCCGACTCGTGTCCGTCGGGGGCAACGGGGTCGGGCCGCTCGGTCTTCTTTGTGGTAAAGTTCAGAGAATAGGCCGCTGTTGCCACGCCCTCGGTGTTCTTGATGACTCCGGCGGGGATGGTGATGGTCACGGCCTGGCCCTCTTGGGCACAGGTGGCTGTGAGCATCAGGGCGGCGCTCATGGTGCGCACGTTGCTGATGGTGGCTCCGGTAGCCTGGATCTTGCTGATGTCGCTGGCCGTCATGGTGATGGTCTTGTCGTAGGTGATGGTCACGTTGATGGCGCCAGGCTCTACTGTTGTCGAGCCTTTTTCGGGCGATGTGCTGACTACGGCAGGAGCAGCCAGTTTGGGCTCATCGGGTTCGTCGCTGCCGCTGCAGGCCGAGAAACCGAGGGTCAACGCGGCCAGCAGGGTGAATGCTAAAATTTTCAATTTGTTCATAATGCTGTATTGTTGTTTTAGTTTTAAGTTTTAAGTTTCTAGTCCCTAGTTTCTAGTTTTTAGTTGTTAGGCGTTAGCCCTAAGCTCTAAGCTCTAAACTCTAAACTGCTCGCAGCGCGAGCATCCCTAGACTCTAGACCTCAAGTTCTGAAGTAGCACTTCAGAACTTGAATTATTTGTCGGTACGGAAAGGAACAACGGGCAGACCGCGCATGTTCTTGAGGTTCCCAATCTGGAACGACTTGAAGCAGTAGCGCACAGCCACGGGCTCGGGCACCTCGCTCGAGGATACCATGATTGACTTGTGGTCCTCGTTGAGCGTGGCCTTGGCGGTCTTGAAGACGCCGTCGGCCCCTGCAATCTCAAAGCCCTCGATGTCCTGCCAGGGCGACAGGCCATCCTCGGCATACTTGAAGAACACCTCGACCTGGTTGCCGTTGATTTCCATGTGGTCATACTCGGGCGAGTCGCAAACGATGCTCTTGTAGCCGTAGGTGCGGTTCAGGGCCATATAGGCCAGGCGGTTGCCCACCTCACGCTTCTGTGCTGGGTGTATCTGGTTGAACTCGTAGGGCTTGACCAGGTCATTGGTCGAGACGATGCCGCAGTTCTCGATAAGTTGTGCGGCATTGTGCTGGGCTTCACGCAGCAGCGGTGAACTCAGCCACTCGCCATAGCCACCCCAGGGTGCGATTTCCACCAGATAGAAGGGCAGTTGCTGGGCTGTGCCGCCAAAGTCCTTGCGCCAGGTGTCAACCATGTCTTTCAGGCGCTGGGCATAGGTCAGCTCCTTGCCCACGTTGGATTCACCCTGATACCAGATGAAACCGCGGATGGTGTAATGGCGCAGGGGGTGCAGCATGCCGTTATACATGATGACGGGCGTGTAGTAGTGCCACCAGGAGCCGTTCCAGCCTTCTTTTTGCTCCTTGGCGATATCGATGTCGTCATAGGTCTTGACGATTTCCTCGGGAACCCAGCCTTCGAC
>CADBDH010000059.1 GCA_902793405.1 uncultured Bacteroidales bacterium
GTTGTCGGGGTGACTAGATTCGAACTAGCGACCCCACGCCCCCCAGACGCGTACTCTAACCGGACTGAGCTACACCCCGAACGCACTTGCCGAAACGCATTTGTTTCGTAAAGCGGTGCAAAGGTAATACCGTTTCAGGAACTGACCAAATTTTTTTGCAACTTTTTTCAAATGTTTTTATCATCCATATCATTTTTGGCTGTTTTACAGTCAGTTATGCAGATATGAAAAAAGCGATTATTCCCAGTCACTCCAATCCGCCACAAAGCAAGCAAGGCCACCTGCTGCCCCAAATGGGCGCAAGTGACCTTGCAGGATTCTGTTTCCTTTTTACAGTCGATTACTCGGCCTTGCCGTCGCTACCCAGCACCTCAATGATTTTGTGCTTGTACAGCTTCACCATCTCGTCGCGAGCGGGACCGCAATACTTGCGGGGGTCAAACTCACCGGGCTTCTCGGCCAGCACCTTGCGCACGGCAGCGGTGAATGCCAGGCGGCTATCGCTATCGATGTTGATCTTGCAGACGGCGCTCTTGGCGGCCTTGCGCAGCTGGTCCTCGGGGATACCTACGGCATCGGGCAGGTTGCCACCGTGGGTGTTGATGATGTCAACATACTCCTGGGGAACACTCGACGAACCGTGCAGCACGATGGGGAAGCCGGGGAGCCTCTTCTCTACCTCCTCGAGCACGTCAAATGCCAGGGGAGGAGGAACGAGCTTACCGGTCTGCGGGTCGCGGGTGCACTGCTCGGGTTTGAACTTGTAAGCGCCGTGGCTGGTGCCAATGCTGATGGCCAGCGAGTCGCAACCCGTGCGGGTAGCGAAGTCGATAACCTCTTCGGGCTTGGTGTAGTGCGATTCCTCGGCAACAACGTCGTCCTCAACGCCGGCAAGCACACCCAGCTCGGCCTCAACGGTCACATCATACTGGTGGGCATACTCAACGACCTTCTTGGTCAGGGCGATATTCTCCTCGTAGGGGAGCGACGAACCGTCGATCATTACCGACGAGAAACCGAAGTCCACGCAGGACTTGCACAGTTCAAAGGTGTCACCATGGTCCAGATGGAGGCAAATCTGCGGATGCTCCCAACCCAACTCCTTGGCATACTCTACAGCGCCCTCGGCCATGTAACGCAGCAGCGTCTGGTTGGCATACTTGCGGGCACCACTGGAAACTTGCAGGATGACAGGCGATTTGGTTTCGGCGCAAGCCTTGATGATAGCCTGTAACTGCTCCATGTTGTTGAAGTTGAATGCGGGGATGGCATAGCCGCCATCGATTGCCTTAGCAAACATCTCGCGGGTATTCACGAGACCTAAATCCTTGTAATTTACCATAATGTAGCGTTAAATATTATTGGAAAAACCATTTATTATATTTCCTGCAAAGATAAGGTGTTTTTTTGGTCGGGCAAAGGACAAAACCAATTATTTTGTTAACAATGTGGCACAACCGTCGGGCAGGTCACATTGCACTCACCGAAAGCCATGAAAAACGGGAAACGAACGGCAAGAAATGATGCCATTTCTTGGAAAAGTTTTGTGTTTTCCATATATTTGCCACCTAAAATCAAAGACTCATAACCTAACGAGCATTACCAAATTGATCATATATTTATTAACCTGTTTAAATTTACTGCAAGATGAAAAAATTGTTACTTATCGCTGCACTGGCAGCAGTAGCGCTGGGCGCAAACGCCGATGGCTACAAAATTGAAAAAGTATGGGAAATCAACGACGTCTCATTCCTGATGGTGGGCGATACGCGCCAGGGCTTCGGCATGAACGGCAAGTTCTACATCAACGACAAGGCCAACGAAGTGGTCTATGTCATTGAGAATCCCAATATCGGTGATGTAAACGACGACAGCAGCATCAACATCAGTGACGCCACTACACTGATTGACTATCTGTTGTCAAATGATGCCAGCAACATCAACCCAACCTATGCCGACATGAATGGAGACAATGCCATCAACATCAGTGATGTAACAAAACTGATTGACCACCTGCTCACAGGTCCACAAATCACGACTCTGCCAGGTGGTGCTAACTGCGGCATCACGCGTGACGAGGCCGGAAACATCATTGTCAGCACAGCCACTTTCCCCTCAGTATGGGGATTTGACGCAACTCTCAAGGTGATCAATCCCGCAACAGGCGAGATCAAAGAGCACCTCATTCCCGAGGAATGTGCGATTCTGGGCCGTTGCGACTTTATCAGCTTTGCCAAGGGTAACCTCATGGAAGATGGCGAGATGTTCATCACGGGGGCAACACAAGAAACGCAAATTTCACGCATTGTTGTTGCAGGTGGCGAAGTAAGTCCCGATGATTGCTACTACATGAACTGCGATGGCGTAATTACCTCGCCTCAAACATTGCTCAACTACTACATCGACCTCAATGGTGACGAGGCAGTTCTGTACGTAACCCGCAACGCTTCACTCAAGAAGATGCTCTTTGATGGCGACAACTTCACCGGCAGCACCGTCGCATTGCCCGGTAAGGGCGCCAGCAACGGCACATTCCCGTTTGTGTGGGACGGCATGGAGCTGTTTGTCTATCCCATCACGCCCAACTATCAGAACGGCTTTGCTGTTGCCGAGGCTGGAGCCGAAGCACCCATTGTTGAGGTACCCTCATCACTGAGCGGCAATCCCAATGCTTACCAGGCCAATTGGCTCAATGCCGAAGTTGATGAGGATGGCGTTACCATCTATCAATATACTCCTGGTGCCAACATCACCGTCTGGCGTCTGACCAAGGAGTAAGGAGCAATACCCTTCTTGAATGAAAACTGACGGCAAGGGGCCCGATTGCGAGCCCCTTGCTTTTTTATTCGTCCGACCAGGAACAGCCACATGCGGCTTTTTAAGATAATGCTATTGCCATAACCAAATAAATTGGTTACCTTTGCGCTCACATTATATCCGCATTGTATAACAAACTAAAGATACCGAGCCGTGTCAGCAATCAACAAATGGCGCATCGAAGATAGCGCCGAACTCTACAACATCGGAGGCTGGGGCCTCAAGTACTTCTCCATCAACGAGAATGGCCATGTCACCGTCACGCCCAAGAGCTCATGTGTGCCAGTGGACCTTGCCGACGTCATGGACGAGCTTCATTCCCGCAAGGTGACCGCACCCGTATTGTTGCGTTTCCCCGACATCCTGGACAACCGCATCGACAAAATCTCCAGCTGCTTCAAGAAAGCCGCCAAGGAATACGAGTACCAGGGCGCCAACTTCATCGTCTATCCCATCAAGGTGAACCAGATGAGGCAGGTGGTCGAGGAGATTATCGGGCACGGCAAGAAATTCAACATCGGACTGGAAGCCGGCAGCAAACCCGAGCTGCATGCCGTGCTCGCCAGCAACATGACTGACCTGAATGCCAACCCGGTCATCATCTGCAACGGATACAAGGACGAGGGTTACATCGAGCTCGCACTGCTGGCACAGAAGATGGGACGCCGCATCTTTGTCGTCGTTGAGAAACTGAGCGAGCTGGAACTCATCGACCGGGTTGCCCAGCGCCTGCACATCCGCCCCAACATCGGCTTCCGCATCAAGCTGTCGAGCAGCGGCAGCGGCAAGTGGGAAGAGAGCGGCGGCGACAGCAGCAAGTTCGGCCTGAACACCAGCGAGCTGTTCAGTGCCATCGACTATATGCATGAGCACAAGCTGGAAGACTGCCTCAAGCTCATCCACTTCCACATTGGCAGCCAGGTCACCAAGATTCGCCGCATCAAGAATGCCCTGCGCGAGGCTGCACAGTTCTATGTGCAACTGGCCAAATTGGGCTTTGAGGTGGAGTATGTCGACATTGGCGGCGGCCTGGGTGTGGACTACGACGGCACACGCTCGGGCGGCAGTGGTCACTCGATGAACTATAGCATCCAGGAGTATGTCAACGATGCTGTCTATACGCTCGTTGACGCCAGCAACAAGAACGGCCTCAAGCATCCCAACATCATCAACGAGAGCGGCCGTTCCCTGACGGCTCATCACTCGGTGCTCGTCGTGGATGTGCTCGAGACCACCTCGCTGCCCGAGTGGGACGACAAGGTGGACACCGTCAGCGAGAACGATGACGAACTGGTGCGCGATATCTATGAGATTTGGGACAAAATCAACCAGGCACGACTGCTCGAGGACTGGCACGACGCGTTGCAGATACGCGACGAGGCGCTGGACCGCTTCTCGCTGGGCCTTATCGACCTGCGCACCCGCGCCATGGTCGAGAAACTCTTCTGGTCTGTTGCCCGCGACGTGGACGGCATCGTCCGCAACATGAAGCATGCCCCCGACGAACTGCGTTCCGTCAGCCGTATGCTGCCCGACAAGTACTTCTGCAACTTCTCGCTGTTCCAGTCGCTGCCTGACGCCTGGGCCATCGACCAGGTATTCCCCGTGATACCCATCGACCGCCTGGCCGAACGCCCCACCCGCTTTGCGACACTGCAGGACATGACCTGTGACAGCGACGGCAAGTTGACCAACTTCATCTCATCCCAGGGTATTGCCCATTCGCTGCCGGTACACAAACTCAAACATGGCCAGCACTACTACCTGGGCATCTTCCTGGTAGGCGCTTATCAGGAAATCCTGGGCGACATGCACAACCTGTTCGGCGACACCAACGCCGTGCACATCAACGTCTTCAAGGACCACTACGAGATTGACCAGGTGATTGACGGCGAGACCGTTGCCGAGGTGCTCGACTATGTCGAGTTCAACCCCAAGCAGCTCGTGCGCAACGTCGAGACCTGGGTCAGCGAGTCGATCCGCTCGGGCAAAATCACCGGCGAGGAAGGCAACGAGTTCGTCCGCAACTTCCGCAGCGGCCTCTACGGCTACACCTATCTCGAGAAATAATCCCAACCATCTCACGCTAAGGCGCTAAGAATTAATTCTTTAATAAAAAAAACTTAGCGCCTTCGCGGCTTAGCGTGAGGCCAAAACGGCAGGCAATGCGATATTTCATCAGGCTTGGCTATAAGGGGGCGGCCTACCATGGGTGGCAGGTGCAGCCCCAGGACACCTCGGTGCAACAGACCATCGAGGAGGCCATGGCTACGCTGCTGCGCACCCCCACCCCCATCACTGGCGCGGGCCGCACCGATGCCGGAGTGAATGCCCGCCTGATGGTGGCCCATTTCGATACCGAGCAGCCCATCGCCGACATCGAACGCTTCATCCACGGCCTCAATGCCCTGCTGCCGCCCGACATCGCCATCTACAGCGTCACGCCCGTCCATGACGAGGCCCATGCCCGCTTCGATGCCACCAGTCGCACCTACAAATATTTTGCCGTCACGCGCAAGGACCCCTTCCGCTATCCGCTGAGCTGGAAATGCCCGCCTGACCTCGACTTCGACCTGATGAACCAGGCCGCAGCACGTCTGCTCGAGTATACCGACTTCACCTCTTTCTCCAAGCTACACACCGACGTCAAGACCAACAACTGCCGCATCACCCACGCTCAGTGGACCCACGAAGACGAGCAATGGGTGTTCACCATCACCGCCGACCGCTTCTTGCGCAACATGGTGCGCGCCATCGTCGGCACCCTCGTCGAGGTCGGCCGCCACAAGATGACCATAGAACAATTCTGCCAAGTCATCGAACGCAAAGACCGCTGCGCCGCCGGCACCTCCATGCCCGGCCACGCCCTCTTCCTCTGGGACATCACCTATCCGTTCAGTTTTTAGTTCTTAGTCTTTAGACCTTAGTCCCTAGTTTATAGATTATCTAGAGGGTCTAGAGGAGCTAGAATATTGTGACCAATTTTAAAAAAATGTGGTATAAGTGCTTGTGGGTTTGGGGAAAAGTATTACCTTTGCACCCGCATTAGTGCCCGCGGGGCTCAGGAAAGTGCATGGAATTGATGTCCAGCCGCCTCAGGGACAGTTATTTAAACTACAAGATTAAACAAATGTACGCAATTGTAGAAATTCAGGGACAACAGTTCCGTGCCGAGCAGGGCAAGAA
>CADBDH010000060.1 GCA_902793405.1 uncultured Bacteroidales bacterium
GCTCTATATCGAGAACATCTCCCACCCCGAGCGCCTGCTCAAGCATGCCCGCTCGCTCATCAGCAAGGGTTGCCGCATCGCCGCCGTCAAGTCGGGTTCGAGCGAGAGCGGTAGCCGTGCCGCATCGAGCCACACCGGTGCCATCGCATCGAGCGACACCGCCGTCGATGCCCTGTTCCGCAAGGCCGGCATCGTGCGCTGCTACTCGCGCGACCAGCTCACCACCATCGGCTGCGTCCTCACCCTGCCCGAGATGACCGGCAAGAACGTCGCCATCGTCACCCACGCCGGCGGCCCCGGTGTGATGCTGACCGACGCCCTCTCCAAGGGCGGCATGAACGTGCCCATGCTCGATGCCAAAATCGGCGAGGAACTCAAGGCACAGCTCTATCCCGGCTCATCGGTAGCCAACCCCATCGACTTCCTGGCAACGGGCACTCCCGAGCACCTGGGCATCTGCATCGACTTCTGCGAGAAGCGCTACGACAACGTGGACGCCATCGTGGTTATCTTCGGTACCCCCGGTCTGGTGCCCTGCGACGACGCCTACAACGTGCTGCATGAGAAGATGCTCACCTGCAAGAAGCCCATCTTCCCCGTGCTGCCCTGCCTTAATATCGCCGGCCGCGAGGTGAAGGAGTTCATCGACAAGGGTCATGTGAACTTTGCCGACGAGGTGGCTCTAGCCGAGGCGCTCATCCGCGTGAGCAACACGCCCAAGCCCGCCACCACCGACAACCTGTGTCCCGAAGTTGACGTCAAGGCTGTGCGTGCCATCATCGACGGCATCAAGGAGGACGGCTACATCTCGCCCGACAACGTGCGTGCCCTGCTGCAGGCAGCCGCCATTCCCGTCGTGCCCGAGAAGGTTTCGGCCAACCGTGACGAGCTCGTTGCCGCAGCCCGCGAGATGGGCTATCCCATCGTTGTCAAGGTCGTTGGCCCCGTGCACAAGAGCGACGTGGGCGGCGTGACGCTCAACGTCAAGGACGACGCCCAGCTCGAGGCCGAGTTCGACCGCATGATGCAAATCCCCGACGCCACCGCCGTCATGATACAGAAGATGATCAGCGGCACCGAGCTCTTCATCGGCGCCAAATACGAGAAGACCTTCGGCCACAACGTGCTGTGCGGTCTGGGAGGCATCTTCGTTGAGGTATTGAAGGACGTGCAGTTCGGTCTGGCACCGCTGTCACAGCCCGAGGCCGAGCGCATGGTGCGCTCCCTCAAGGGCTACAAGATCATCCAGGGCACCCGCGGCAAGCAAGGTCTTGACGAGGCCACCTATGTGAAGATCATCTGCCGCCTCTCGACCATGCTCCACTACGCTCCCGAGATCAAGGAGATGGACATCTCACTATTACACCAGGCCAGAGCCCTGGCCCACAGGACACCACTCCGCGTCGTGTCCCGTGGGCCGGGCTTCCGTTTGGGTAAAAAAGGAAAAGGCGCAAAAAATGGGGCATTTTGCTTGTATATATCACAAATAATGCGTTATTTTGTACTTTTACTAGGAATCTGTGCCTTTTTCGATAAAAAGTGCCAGTAATTCCAAACGCTAGATTACCTCGAAAAGTTTTGGAACAGGCCCCATTACTTTTTTTACCTGATATTAAAGAGCCTTAATACTTTAGCAACCTTATGAATGACGAAATGAACAATGCAAATGCCACGCCTCCACAGCAAAATGCCCCCATTTTGGTCTTTAACGACGATGCTGGCAACCAGATCAACGAGATCTCTTTGGCTCCTGGCGAGCAAAAAAAGATTACAGTGGTGTTGGCCGATCATCCCGAAGCCATCACCCAGAACTTTCTGGCCCAATGGAGTGTGTATGATTCCAACCATCAGCTCACCAACGGCATCACCTGTGTGATGGACGCGGAAAGCAAAAAGTGGCTTAATCCCTTGTGCTTATCGACCACCGATGAATCGGTTGGCGGCATGAGTGGCAATGATTTGAACTCGGCAAGAGTGAGCAATGGCGTTTGGCGCTGCATGGGCAAGAACCCTAACGGCCAGTTCTGGTACCCGAGGGACATGTACATTCCTCCTGTTCCTGTGGCTGAATTTGTCTTGATGGCCTCCAGTGATTGG
The DNA here is from genome assembly GCA_902793405.1 of uncultured Bacteroidales bacterium. GTDB lineage: Bacteria > Bacteroidota > Bacteroidia > Bacteroidales > Muribaculaceae > Sodaliphilus. The sequence continues at coordinate 2,098 of CADBDH010000060.1, forward strand.
ACCGACAAGTATGCCACAGTTGAATTGGACAACAACGTCACGAAGTTTGTGATGACCACCGAAACCGGCACTCCCGCGGCCAATGGCACCACCGTCAAATGCAATTACAGCATGAAACTGACCGTCAACAACGCCAATGCCGACAATGTGACACCGCCCCAAGACAACAGCGGACAAGACACCCCAACACCACCCCAAGATAACAACGGCGCAACGCCCAACCCGCCCCAAGACAACAACGGCGCAACGCCCAACCCGCCCCAAGACAATAACAACGTGCCCGCACCTGCTCCCTCGTTTGTCGTGCCGGCACAACCTGCTGGGTCTAAAATGCCCTTGCTGGTGTTTGGCGATCAAAACGGCAACCCGATCAATGAGATTTCCCTGGCTCCTGGTGAAGAAAAGAAAATTCAGATTCTCCTACACAGCTGCTCTTTTAAATCTCTTAAAGCATGGCAGGGAGAATGGGTCATATATAATTCCAATCATCAGCAAACCTCGTTTGATATTTCCTGTAAAAAGAATCAAGATGAATGGATGACTCCCTTGAATATTTCAACCGATAACCCTTCTGTTGGCGGTCAAGATGGCAACGCGTCTCGGTCATGGGAAGATGAAAAACAACCTGGCCGATGGTGGTATTCGAATACTCCGATTAATCGTACACTTTTCAACTTATGGATAATAGACAATAACACCACTCTCCCAATCGCAATAGCAGAATTCACGATTAAGGCTCAAAGCAATTGGTGTGACCAGTTTGCCACATTCGAGGCGGACAAAACCAACACGGTGTTCATCATACCAGAATCTGGTTTATTGCATATCGACTACGATATGGTGCTGACCATCAGGAACAAGAATTCCATCAACAATCATGTAACGCCGCCACAACCCAGCGATGGCGGAACAACACCTCCTGCACCACCGCAAGACAACGGCGGCTCCACGCCCGTACAGCCCGAGCCCCAATGGAATTATCAGATTCCACCTTTGGTTCCTGAAGTCTCTATTGTGATAAACCAAGTAGGTAACGCTTCTACGTTTACAAAAGAGGCTAAGTTCACATATAATACTTTCTGTCTTGGCAAAGACCCAAACGGCAATAAAGTCAAACTAACGGGCAGGCAGGACGTCCTACATTCGGTTACGATACAACAAGAAGAACCCGTCGTTTTCAAACTGCCATTGTCACAAGGAGAATATCTTGATGGTCTTGTAAGACTGAATCTCTTCTGGCCACAAGGTCGAGAAAATAAATTCATTAGCGGTTACTTCGATGCTTCATCAGGAAGAATTGACATCGTTCTGAAAGGGACATTTGAAAGACTAGGCCGATCTCAAAATGTGACAAAGTATGAGATTGACAAGTCCTCACCCAGTCAGTTTGTCAGTCCGTCGTCTCAGGGCACACCTGTCGGCAACGGTGGTTCTAACACAGACAAATATCTACCCGGCAAGAATGTTCAAGTTGATATATTGATGAACGCATGGACCATAGCGAACGAAAAAAATGTGGAGGTTCAGTTCTCCTTCAACACTTGCCGCTATAAACAAGACGCTAATGGAAATACAGTCAAAGTTGCAGGCAGAACAGATGTTAAAGAAGTAAAAAGTTACACTTATTCAACATCTCATGATGCTCACTATCTTCCGTTGGAACAGGGCGAGCATGTTGACGGAAACGTTTCACTTATTGTATTTGGAAGAAGCAATTCTTTAGATAAATGGGAGAAGCATATTATTGCCTCAATTGATGTGTCATCAGGAACAATTGGACTTATTTTTACTGGCTCAACCGGTACAGACTCAAATGGTGTTGAGCGAGTTGTTCAGATTGACAGCAGGTCAACGGCTAAACTCATCAATTATGAACAGAAAAAGCCAGGATATAGACTTCGTTATGAGACTGATGCCGAGCGCAGAGACGCGATTCGTGAAGGCTTGCGCAACACCAGTGTTGACCCGAAGATGGTGCTCTACAATGATACCTTATATAATGAGGACAAAGCGCCCGAGAAGAGCTTCGTGGAAACGGCAGGAGAGTGCTATATACTCCGCAATGTGAACAAGCCCATCAGCGAGACCAAATACGTTAGGGGTAGAGGTTACCCAGACATCTACCCTGGTGCCATCGTCTTTGCTGACAAACACCTTTCTGAAGGCAGCCCAATTCCTCTTGCCAATGTAGCAAGGTCTCAGACCCAGATCTTTGGTACGTTCTTCTCTGGAAAGAGCACCTTGAAGACCGTCGATGCCACTACTGCAGGAGACGTTCACACCAAGATCGGTGAAATGATGAGGGAATTGTTCGATTCGGATTATCGGCCGGCCAAAACCTTCGACCACGTTACAAAAATCTATTCCAGCAAGAATGACATGATGGTTAGTATGGGAGTTGATTCCTCCTTCTGCGGTTGCAACCTGAAGGTTAATGCTACCGTCAACAACAATGAAAGCTCCTTCATTCACGACACCAGTCAAGATGAACACTTTTTCACTGTCCGCGTCAATGACAATTACCGTGATGACATATCCAAGCTCTTCGGCAACGATGTCACCTGGGAACAGATCAGAGAGTATAGTACCGTAAACGGACATGTGCAGCCACTGGCCATCATCACGTCGGTAACCTATGGACGCAGCGTCCACTTCCTGAAAGAGTACTCCACCAAATCGTTCCACTACGAGGGCGACCAGAGTTTCGAGGGCTTCGGCCAGACAGTGACCTCCAAGCAGGACATTGTCAATAGCTGTGAAGCCACAACTGCTCAACTCATCTCTTTGGGTGACGCCGGAGCAGGCTCGAAGATACTCACTGATTCCGGAGAAACCGAAGGCTCTTTAAAGGCTATGTCCTATGAACGGATTTGCCAAGTTCTTGACCAAACCTCCAAATTTGGAGCAGATAACCAAGGTGTGCCAATGACATATACCATTGAACTGATTTCCGGTGATACTCCAGGCATTCCTATTATTCCTACCTTTGACGGCAATATCGTCGATAGTGAGTATATGCGCTGTCCAAAAAGCGTGCAAATATTTGTCAGAAACAATGCATATTGTACTGCTAGTGAAGAGAATGTGAGGATATCTATCGGTTACATGGTCTTTAATCTAATAACTGGACCTGATGGAAAGCTAATGAAGAATGTTTTAGGCCATCGAACTTGGCAAAAAACTTTCAGACAAGACAAAAAACATGACCAGTCTGCTTCGTTACCTTTAAGTCTCGGAGAGTATCTTGACATGGAGAGCTATCCCACGTTAACTGTCGAGTCCAGAGGTACAAATGTTGGGATTCTTAGCAAGAAGTGGAAAACAAATATTGATAATCAACCTATCGATGCTTCATCAGGAGTCATTCATCTGACCCTCGAAGGCAACACTCTCCAGAAGAATGTGAACATTGCCGATGATTCAAAAACAAAGATAGTGGGTACACCTGATTCCAAAACTTCTGGGACGACGTAGTCGGAATTTCATCCGTTGATTTCGGACTCATAACTTGTGAAATGGGGGTGCTCGGCACCTCCATTTCACAGCTTTTTGGCACAAGACCGCCAAACAGAATGGTTAAAGTTTGTTAAATATTGTGGTTTTAGGGGTGGTTTTGGGGGATATTGGGCGCTCGAGGGAGGAAAAGTTTTGGCCAGGTCGGTTGAAAGCAGTACCTTTGCGCGCCGATTATATCCAAAGTAATAGCCCATTAGGGCAATGTCATGCGGGATTTGGCCGTCCTGCAAGGCGTTGCTTGGGTGATTAACTAACTATTAATTAGGAATTTATAAAGTGGATACTTTAAGTTACAAAACCATTTCGGCCAACGCCGAAACCGTACAGAAGGAATGGGTGGTAGTGGATGCTACCGACCAGATCCTGGGCCGTTTGTGCTCCAAGGTGGCTAAGTTGCTGCGCGGCAAGTACAAACCCAACTACACTCCCCACGTTGATTGTGGCGACAATGTGATCATCATCAATGCCGACAAGTGCAAGATGACCGGCAAGAAGTGGACCGAGCACCAGTACGTACGCTACACTGGCTATCCTGGTGGTCAGCGCTTCTCGACCCCTGCTCAGTTGCAAGCTAAGAGTGAGAAGAAGAAAGACCTGCGCAAGGGTATGCACCCCCTGTACATGCAGGTGATCAAGGGCATGCTTCCCAAGAACCGCCTGGGCGCCAAGCTGTTGAAGAACGTTCACGTTTACAACGGTCCTGAGCATCCCCACGAGGCCCAGCAGCCCAAAGTTATTGACATCAACAAACTCAATTAAGAAGTATGGAACAGATTAATGCAGTAGGTCGCCGCAAAGCCGCTATCGCTCGCGTATATGTGAATGAAGGTAATGGCGAAATCACAGTGAACAAACGCCCGTTGGCAGACTACTTCCCCAACCCCATCCTGCAATACATCGTTAAGCAGCCGCTTACCACGCTGGATGTTGCCGAGAAGTATGACATCAAGGTTAACCTTGTTGGTGGAGGTTACAAAGGTCAGGCCGAGGCTCTGCGTCTGGCTATCGCCCGCGCCCTGGTAAAGATCAACCCCGAGGACAAGAGTGCCCTGCGCAAGGAGGGCTTCATGACCCGCGACCCGCGTGCTGTCGAGCGCAAGAAGCCCGGTCAGCCCAAGGCCCGCAAGAGATTCCAGTTCAGCAAGCGCTAATCGCCGCATGACGACGTCCCGCGGCCCCGCGCCGTGGACGATGCTTGCTCTACCTTATATAATAGCAACCGTCGCACGTGTTGGGACAACGCTATTGAAGAGTTTAGTATCCAAATCGCATAGACTCACACTGGGAACTGCGGTGGCTACTATGCGATTGATTTAGTCGAACGTAAACATTTATTTAAAAAACAAACAAAACAATGCAAACACCTAAATTTGACCAGTTGCTGGAGGCTACTTGCCACTTTGGTCACCTGAAACGCAAATGGAACCCCGCTATGGCGCCCTACATCTTCATGGAGCGTAACGGTATCCACATCATCGACTTA
>CADBDH010000061.1 GCA_902793405.1 uncultured Bacteroidales bacterium
ACGAGGCCGGGAATCTCCATGCTCATGGCGTCGATGCCGTGAGGAGCCACGTAAACGGCATTGACAACGCGGCGGGCGGTGTCGGTGTCGATGATGGTCTCGGGAGCGTCAACGCTCTTGCAGGTGATTTCCATCTTGGGCTCGGTGCGCTTGTACTCGTTCTTCACCTCGGCGATGAAGGTGTTGAGCACGACGCTCAGCTTCTCCTTGTCCTCGGGCTTGATACCGATTACGAGGGTAGCAGCGTGTGCGATGGCGTTGTGCAGGTTACCGGCGTCGATCTTGGCCAGGACGTAGTCCATATTGTCGCCGATGTTCCACAGCAGACGGCTGCTCAGCTTGGTCGTGGTAGCGAAGCCCAGGTGGATGTCGGCACCGCTGTGACCGCCGTGGAAGTGCTCGAACTTGATCTCGAAGTAGGTGAGATCCTTGGGAGCGGCCTCGGGCTTGTAGTTGAACTTGAAGATGCTCACCAGACCACCGGCGCAACCCATGGTGATGACGCCGTCCTCTTCCTCATCGAGGTTGAGCAGGTAGTCACCCACGAGCATGTCGGCCTCGATGTTGCTGGCACCGGTCAGGCCGGTCTCCTCGTCAACGGTGGCGAGGGCCTCCAGGGGACCGCATTGCAGCGAGGGCTCGATAACGGCAGCCAGAGCGATAGCCAGGCCCATACCGTCGTCGGCACCCAGCGTGGTGTTGTTGGCACGTACCCACTCGCCATCAATGATGGTCTCGATGGGGTCGGTGTCTCTTATACTCCAAATTGTGCTTCTTGGCGAAGTCCACGAGCCATGCGCGGATCTTGTCTAACTTGCCTTCTTCGTTGCCACTGGGGCGGGGCACCTTGGTAATCTCGTCAAAGATTGACCATACTGCCTGCGGATTCAAATCTTTTACTTGCATTGTAAAAAATGATGGTTTTAAATGTTAGTGAATATTATGGTTTTTATACTTGTGCTTGTTGAAGCCTGTTTCGAACCGCTAAGTTACAACTTTTTCTCGAAACAACATTCAATTGTCAATAAAAAAACCGAGGAATTAAAAATTTAACTATCTTTGCAACAAACAATTTTTCTTCATCGATATCGATAAAAATCTATCTGTATGAAATTGTACAAGGCTAACATCATATTTACTCGCGATAAGGATCACTTTGAGGTTGTGGAACATGGCTATGTGGGCGTCGAGAACGGGCGCGTCGTGGACGTGGCCAGTAGCGCCGACGCTTTCGGCCGGCAGCCCGAAGAGGTGATAGATTACGGCGACTGCCTACTCATTCCTGCCATGAACGACATGCACGTGCACGCGGGGCAGTACCGCAACCAGGGCATCTCTATGGACATGGAACTGCTGGAATGGCTCAACAGCTACACCTTCCCCGAGGAGGCAAAGTTCAGTGACACGCGCTATGCAAGGCGCATGTACAGCCGCTTTGTGCACGACCTGTGGCGCTATGGCACGATGCGCACTGCTACCTTCGCCACTACCCATCTCGAGAGCACGCGCCTGCTCATGGAGCTATTCCGCGAGGCTGGTATGGGAGCCTTGGTCGGCAAGGTGAATATGGACCGCAACTCCATCGATGCCCTGCTTGAGAGCGTCGATGAGGCTGAGGCCAGTAACGAAGCGCTCATCGTCGAGTGGAACGACCCCGACAGTCTCGTCAGACCCATCATCACGCCCCGTTTCATTCCCTCGTGCTCGTCAGCCATGCTGCGGGTTTGCGGCGAACAGGCACAAAAGTATCAGGTGCCCGTGCAGTCTCACCTGTCTGAGAACCTGGGTGAAATCGCCTTGGTGCATGAGTTGGAGCCCGAGAGCCGCTTCTATGGTGACGCCTATGACCGCTACGGCCTGTTCGGACAGACACCAACCATCATGGCACACTGCGTATTCAGTGAGGGTGAGGAGCTGGAACTGATGAGCCGCCGCAACGTGATGGTGGCGCATTGCCCCACGTCGAACATCAACCTGATAACCGGAATCGCGCCCATCCGCACCTTCCTCGACATGGGCATAAAGGTGGGCTTGGGCAGTGACATCAGCGGAGGCCATGACATGAGCATCATGCGCGTGATGGTCTATGCCATTCAGGTGAGCAAACTTTATTACCAGAAGTTCAAGGACAAGCGCTTCCTCACGCTCTCCGAGGCATTCTGGATGGCCACCAAGTCGGCAGGCAGCTTCTTTGGCCGCGTGGGCAGCTTCGAGCCAGGATACGAGTTCGATGCCCTCGTTATTGACGACAGCGACCTGAACCTCGGCGACTACACACCGACTCAACGCCTCGAGCGTTTCATCTACGTGGGCGATGACCGCCACATTGCCGTCCGCTTCTGCCGTGGCCGGGAAATTCCAGAGCCCCGCATCTTGGACTAATCCACAAATTGGCGTTAAGCCATCATCCGATAATTTTGTCAATCAGTTTTAGTGTCGGCTCAACGGACTGAAGGTCGGTAAGGACATTTGCCTTCTTGCCCTCAACGGCGTTGACAAAGGTGGTGATCTCTTGAAAAAAGCCCTGAGTGTAGATGGAATTGTTGGCAATGGTAGGGGAGAAACTGTTGTGACGGTACAGGTATTCGACCGATTGACGGCGAGTAAGAAGCTTCTCAATGGGAACGCCTTCGATGGCAGCCTGCTTGGGAATAAAACTCAACACCTCGCATTGGACCAGGTGATAGCTGCCTGAGCGGGTGTGGACATTGAGTGATTGTCGCGCGTCTTGCCAGCAGTGGCCTGTGGACAACTCTATCGTGCCGACAATGTGCTTGTGGCGAAGCATCAGGATATAGGATTGTTTATCAATCTTTAAATAGGAAATGATTTCGGCCTTACCAAACAGCCATGTGGCCAGGTCTATCGGGTGGATGTACAAGTCGAGCAGGGCATCGCCCTCGGGATAAGCTCCCGTGAGATAGTGCAGGTCATAGTTGAGCTGTTGTTCACCCTTTAATCGGCGCTTGAGTGTCTGGACTGCTGGTGCGTAGCGTTGTTGAAGGCCAACCATCGCTACCCGTGAACCGAATTCTCGTTGTAACTCGATAAGTTCCTGCAATTGTTCTAATGGCTGGCATGGCGGCTTCTCTATAAACAGCGATTTGCCGCTTTGTAAAACGCGGGATGCTATGGAAAAATGTGCGCTGGGCGATGCTGCGACAAAGATGCCCTTCACAACCTTATCATTAAGGATATCATCAAGCCTGGTCGTTGCTTTTGTTCCTTTAAATTTGCGTTCAATGAGCCGTGCCTTGCGTTCACTGGTTACGCAGATGTACTTCAATGGCACTTGCAGGTAGTGAAGCACAGGGTAGAGGTTGGTCAAGCTGTGCTGTCCCATGCCGACGAAGGCATATTGACACTTGTAGGTTTGATTCAGATAGCGCTCGGTGCGCATACGCTTATAGCGGTTAATGAGTTGTTGTATCATGATTTCAACAGTTTATGATAGGTCATTTTGCTGTCATCTGTCCATTGATAGGGACCATAGAATCGTTCAATGAGTGTTTTTGGCAGCAAACACTCCAAGTTGCGCATCAGGATGATGTCATATTTGCGGTGGAAGTTAATCCAGCAGCCGTTGCACTGCTTGGAGTATCGGCACTGAGTGAGCGCACTATCATGACCGTTGAAGATTTCGTCCAGTGATTGGTCGTGGATGTTGCCTAACTTGACATCAAGATTTTGGCACAAGGGTACGTCCCCGTTGCTGTGGATGACAATGCTGCTCATGATGCTTTGGCACCGAAGTCGCAGGTTGCCACTCCGCCATTGGTCATAAAGTGCTACAAAGTCATAGTTCTCTTGTGTCTTGTGGATGTTAGAGGGAATACGGCCCACAAAATCGGTCGCCTCAATCAGCTCGCTCGTGGTGTCAAAGAACGCCATGGTGCCATAGATGCCGATGCGCACGTCAATGCCGTAATGCAAGGCCACATTGATGACCTGCTCCATGTCCTTGAACGAGTTCCACGGTGACAGGCAGAACATGAGCGACAGCGATACCTCGTCCTTCAATGTCTCAACGACATCAATTACCTTGTCATAGCCGTCGCAGCCGCGCATCCTCTTGTAGGTTTCCTTGTCCCCATCGAGTGAGACATACAGGTGGCGCGGGCGGAATCGCTTCACGGCATTGATAACCCGTTGAGTAGCGAGGCCATTAGTCAGCAGCGTGTAATTAGGGTGGTGCTGATGAAACCATGCCATGATTTCATCAGCTTGAGGATGCAGGATGAATTCGCCGCCTTCCAGCCCGACGGTTGTTCTGCTCGTGATGCAACGGCTCTGCATGACGCGCCTGATGTCGCCAAGCGATAGGTACTCACGCTTTTTCTGCCAGATGTTGCAGTGCTTGCAATGAGACTGGCAAGTCGTTGTGGCATAAATCATCAGTTGGCTGAGCCTTTTGTGATGTGGTCTGGACATATTGTTGAGATACAATAGTCCGTTATACAGGTAATCAGTTAGTTTGTACATAAAAAATCCTTGATGGTTTGGTCCTCTACAAGTGTAGATGCACTCAATCCATCAAGGACTGCATGCCAGTGACAAGGTTTTTTACCAGGTGAATCGCAATCCGGCGGGAATTGTGATGGTGAACGGATGCTGCGTGCGGTAGGTTTCAAAGCCGCTGCCATCAGGAATGTAGTACTGCACGCCAGGC
>CADBDH010000062.1 GCA_902793405.1 uncultured Bacteroidales bacterium
GGGTCCCTACATCTCCAATCCCGCCAATCCCATCATGACCAACTGCAGCCAGAAGGGCCAAGTCCTGCAGGTGCAGGGCACGGGACACGGCGACTTTGTGCAGGCTCCCGACGGCTCGTGGTGGGTGGCGTTCCTGGCCTACCGCAACTTTGGCGGCAGCTATCACCACCTGGGCCGCGAGACCTATCTGGCTCCCGTACAATGGCCCGAGGGCGGCTGGCCCGTTGTGAACGGCGGAGAACCCATCGACACGCTGATGCAAGCCAACCTGGGAGGTACCCCTGTGCGCAGGCTGCGCACGGTCACTCACGAGGACCTCATGGCCTGGCCCGAGCGCCCCATGTGGATGCACATTCAGAGCCCCATCGAGGCCAACTATGAACGCGCTGACGGCCGCCTACGCCTGCATGCCGGGCTACCCGTTGCCAAGACCAACCATCCCACCTTCATCGGCATGCGTCAGACAAGCGAACGCATGACCGTACAGGTCGATGTGGATGCGGCCCATATCATCGAGGGCGACGAAGCCGGAATCATCGTCTATCAGATTGATGACGGATGGCAATCGCTGTCATGCACCCGCCAGAATGGCGAACTGATCGTGAAGCTAGATTGCCGCCTCAAGACGATGAGCGAGATCAAGACCTACAAACTTGACCAGTCCAAGGCGAGGCTGCGCATCTCCAGCAATGGCCTCACCTACCGATATGAATGCTCAACCGACGGCGGCAAGACCTGGCACGAGCTGGGCTACCAAAGCTGCACACTGTTGAGCACCGAGATGGCCGGAGGCTTCACAGGCGTTGTCCTGGCCTTGTACGCACAAGGTTCCAAGGACTCCTATGCTGACTTCACCAACTTCGGCTACCAAGAATATTGAAACAGGTTAAAGAACCAGAAAGGACAAGACGATGAAATCAGACACTAAAGTTCTGCACGAAATCACACCGCTGGGCGACAGGGACTTCATGTATGTCGCCGACCGCTACAAGAGCGAGTTCAACTATCCCATCCACTGTCATGACATGATGAACATGATGGAGCTGCATGCCTGGGAGCAGAACGGCCGCCCGGCAACCGACATTCACGAAATCACGATTCAGTTCCGCCTGGATTTCGACCGCGAGAACAGCGCATTCCTAACCAACCCGTTTGACTCCATCTACAAGATGCTGGTGCGGGCGCGCAAGGGCCTGGCATTCCCCATGTCATCCATCATGCGGGTCTATCGCCAGCTCACCAATCTGTCGAGCATTAAGGAGGGATTCGTTGCCGTGCTGGAACTGCTCGACATCCTGTATGAACTGTCCAAAGGCGAAGCCACCGAACTCTCGTCGTCGGCCTTTGCCCAGGTGCCTGTGACCAGCGACTCGCGCCGTGTGCTCAAGGTGAAGAACTACATCGATGCGCACTACATGGAGCCGTTGCGCCTCACGCAACTTTGCGACATAGCCGGCATGACGCCGAGCGCCTTCTCGCGTTTCTTCAAACTGCGCACCGGCAAGACGCTCAACGATTACATCATCGATGTGCGCTTGGGCTACGCCACCCGCATGCTGGTCGATACCACAAGCACCATTGCCGAAATCAGTTACAGTTGTGGTTTCAATACATTGAGCAACTTCAACCGCCAGTTCAAGAAAGGCAAGGGCTGCAGCCCGTCGGAGTTCCGCAAGAAATACCGCAAGACCAAGATCATCATCTAGAATATCAACGAATTCAAATAATCAACACAATGAAAAGAAACTTATGTTTATTATTGCTTCTGGCACTGTGGTGCACAGCACAAGCTGCAATCACGCTGCCCGAAATCATTGGTAACGACATGGTGCTGCAGCAGCGCACCCAGGCCCGCTTGTGGGGTAAGGCCAGCGCTAATGCCACCGTGAGTGCCGATGCCGACTGGTTGGGCCAGCCGGTGACAACCCAAGCCGACAAGAACGGCAACTGGTCACTGATGTTGCCCACACCCGCTGCCGCCAAACAGGAACACCGCATCACACTCTTGGAAAACGGCCAACAACAGGTTGTGCTGGAGCGTGTGCTCATCGGCGAGGTGTGGTTTGCCTCGGGACAATCCAACATGGAGATGCCCCTGAACGGATTTTGGAACTGTCCCGTTGAGAACTCCAACGAGGTCATCGCCACCGCCAGTGAGAACCGCTGGCTGCGCATAGCGCAAATCAAGCAAAACGGGCAGACCAAGCCCGTCGAGGAGGTGTCCGGCAAGTGGCTGGTGCCCACACCCGAGACCGCGCCGTGGATGAGCGCTACAGGCTTCTTCTTCGGACAAATGCTGCAACGCGTGCTCGACATCCCCGTGGGCGTGATTGCCTGCGCTTGGGGCGGCTCGAAGGTCGAAGGCTGGGTTCCCGAGGAAATCGTCAAGACCTATGATGACATCAATATCGCCAAAGAGCAAAAAGAAGGCTGGAACGGCTCCTGGTGGCACTACTACACCCCCGTCATCATGTATAATGGCATGCTGCACCCCCTGCGCCACTACACCATCCGCGGCTTCATCTGGTATCAGGGTGAATCCAACGTGGGCAAGGAACAGACCTATGCCCAGCGCCTGAAAGACATGGTTGACACCTGGCGCAAGGACTTTGGCGGCACAGCACAGCAACTGCCCTTCTATCTGGTGGAAATCGCACCTTGGGGCGGCTATGGCGAATGGCTGAGTTCACCGCTGCTGCGTGAGGCCCAGCACAATGCCGCACAACTTATCGAGAACTGCGGCATCGTCTCGACCAACGATCTGGTCAAGCCCTACGAGTTCAACCAGATACACCCTGCACAAAAACGCGAGGTGGGCAACCGCCTGGCCTATATGGCCTTGAACCGCACCTACGGCTACAAGAGCATCGCTTGTGACTCGCCCGAGTATGACCACATGGAAATCAAGGGCAACGAAGTCGAGGTATTCTTCAAGAACGCCGACGATGGTCTCTCGCCCTGGCAGGACATCGAGGGTTTTGAGATAGCCGGTGCCGACGGCGCGTTCAAGACCGCCAAGGCCACGCTCAACGAAGGCCACAAGTCAATCATGGTATCCTCGAGCGAGGTGCCCGAACCCGTGGCAGTGCGCTACTGCTTCAAGTCATTCCAGATTGGAAACCTCAAGAACATGCGCGGCCTGCCCGTTGTTCCTTTCCGTACCGACAAGTAATTCAAGTTCTGAAGCAAACTTCAGAACTTGAGGTTTAGAGTTTAGGGTTTAGAGTTTAGAGATGCTCGCGCTGCGAGCAGACTAAAGACTAACAACTAAAAACTAGGGACTAAAAACTAAAAACTAATTATAGCATTATGAACAAATACAAATTTTTAGCATTCATCCTGCTGGCCGCATTGACCCTCGGACTTTCGGCCTGTGGCAGCGACGAACCCGATGAGCCCAAACAGGCAGCACCTGCCGTGGTCAGCACATCGCCCGAAAACGGCTCGACGACAGTAGAGCCTGGCGCCATCAGCGTGACCATCACCTACGACAAGACGATCACCATGACCGCCAGCGACATCAGCAAGATTCAGGCTACCGGAGCCACCATCAGCAACGTGCGCACCATGAGCGCAGCCCTGATGCTCACCGCCACCTGTGCCGCAGAGGGCCAGGCTGTGACCATCACCATTCCCGCCGGAGTCATCAAGAACACCGACGGCGTGGCGGCAGCGGCCTACACCTTGAACTTTACCACCAAGAAGGTCGAGTTGCCCGACCCCATTGCCCCCGACGGACACGAGTCGGCCGCCCAGGCTGTGATCAACATGACTCCCGGCTGGAACTTGGGTAATACCCTCGACAGCTACGGAGCATGGATTGGCGACCATCTGGAGCCCTACAGATATGAAACGGCATGGGGCCAGCCCGTCACCGATGCCCACCTGATGCAGGCCTTCAAGGAAAAAGGCTTCAAGGGAATCCGTGTTCCCGTGACCTGGTTTCAGCACATGGATGACCAGGGCAACGTAGACGAGGCTTGGATGAACCGCGTGCAGGAGGTTGTGGACTATGTCATCAACCAGGGCTTGTATTGCATCCTCAATGTGCACCACGACACCGGAGCCCACAATGCCGCATGGGTTGTCGCCAGCCCGACGCTGCAACTCGACCGCTATGCCAAACTGTGGACACAGATTGCCACCCGCTTCCAGAACTACGACCAGCACCTGCTGTTTGAAGGTTATAACGAGATGCTCAACGCTGCCCAGCAGTGGAACCAGCCGAGCAATCTGGCCGATCTCGAGTACGTGAACCAGCATGCCGCCAAGTTTGTCGAGGCAGTGCGCGCCACCGGTGGCAACAACACCTACAGGAACCTGATTGTTTCGACCTATGCTGCCGCCCATGGCACCGCCGTGTTGAGCGGTCTCACCATCCCCACCGACCCATGCGGCAACCAGAGCCACATCGCCGTCGAGATTCACTCCTATGATCCTTGGGATTGGGTACACACCTACAACATGACCTGGACCAGCGAGTGCCGCGAGTACCTCCAGAGCATGTTCGCCGATTTGGAAACCTACTTCATCTCCAAGGGATATCCCGTTATCATCGGCGAGTATGGCTCCAACGGTGCCGGCGAAACGGTCATTGACAAGAACTGCACCACCGAACAAAAGGCCCAAGCTGGCAAGCAAGCCGGCGACATGAACCGCCTGTGCAAGAGGTACGGTGCCGCCTCGTTCCATTGGATGCTGCTCGTTGACGGAGCCGACCGCAGCGAAGCCACCTTCAAGTGGACGATGGAACAAGTTGCCGACTCGATTGTCAACGTATATAAGTAATCATTGCTGTCCGCTAAAACTTTTTTTTTGCGGCTGAAAAAATCAGGCTGAATCCCGTTGCCGAGGTTCAGCCTTTTTAGTTACCTTTGTTTTCACCA
>CADBDH010000063.1 GCA_902793405.1 uncultured Bacteroidales bacterium
CGTGAAGTTCGGTACTCAGGCCGACGGCACTATCGACTACGTGAAGGGCGCTAACATCGCTGGCTTCATGAAGGTCGCTCAGGCTATGCTCGAGCAGGGCGTTATCTAATCCCCTTAGAGAGATTGCTTAACTAATGATAATGGGGCAGGTCGCCGGATGGCAACCTGCCTCATTCGTCTGTATAATGGCGATAGCATTTGCGTGAGAGAACTCTTTTTTGCCGCATTAAAATAAATTTACTTCTTTTCGTCCTTGATTTCTTGAAACTTTGACTATCTTTGCAAATTGGAATAATTTCATAATATATGAACGAAAACGAGAAACTGATTCAATCTATTATCGAAGCAATTCAAGAAAAGAAAGGACGCAACATCGTCCATGTGGACTTGTCAGGAATCGAGACGGCAGCGGCTCAGGGGTTTGTCATCGCGACAGGCAGCACACCCATGCAGGTGACGGCCATCGCCGACAGCGTGCGGGAGTATGTCGAGAAAAACGCTGGGCAGAGGCCGTTCAACTACGATGGCTACCAGAACGCCCAGTGGGTTATCATCGACTACGGTACCGTATTTGTGCACGTCTTTGTGCCCGATTACCGTGAGCGCTTCAACCTCGAGCAGTTGTGGGCCGACGCACGCATCAATACCATCCCTGACTTGGATTGAATGTTTTCAATTATGCGGTAAACAATAATGGCTAATAATAATCAGCGCAAGACACCCAAGTTCAACATCTTCTGGATGTATGGCCTAATCGTCATCTTCCTCGTCACATTCTATTATATGAATCAGGACGGGGGCATGTCGCAGGAGGTGAAATGGACCCAGTTCGAGAATATCGTCAGCAAGGGCGGTGTCAAGTCGATCACGGTCTATAGCAACAAGAACCAGGCCGAGGCCGTGCTGAGCGACTCTCTGGCTAAGGTGGTGTTCAAAGACATGCCTGCACCCGTTGTGGGCAACGGAGCAACGCCGCCAAACAAAATCGTGACCACCATTCCCAGTGCCGACAAGTTCGATGAAAAAATCGAGCAGTGGAAACAGGGTGGCGTCTTCAACGGCGAGGTGGACTACAAGCAGGCCAGCGACCTGTCGATGGTCTTCTGGACGTTTGGCCCCATTGTGCTACTCGTGGCCCTCTGGTTCTTCTTGTTGAGGAGAATGGGCGGTGCCGGTGGTGCAGGAGGAGGCATCTTCAACGTCGGTAAGTCCAAGGCTCGCCTGTTCGACAAGGATAATGACAGCAAGGTGACCTTCCAGGATGTCGCAGGACTGGCCGAGGCCAAGGTCGAGATTGCCGAGATTGTAGACTTCCTCAAGAATCCCAAACACTATACCGAGCTGGGTGGCAAGATTCCCAAGGGCGCATTGCTCGTGGGGCCTCCGGGAACGGGAAAGACGTTGCTGGCCAAGGCTGTCGCCGGCGAGGCCGACGTGCCGTTCTTCTCGATGTCGGGTTCCGACTTCGTCGAGATGTTTGTCGGCGTCGGCGCTTCGCGCGTGCGTGACCTCTTCCGCCAGGCCAAGGAGAAGGCTCCCTGCATCGTCTTCATTGACGAGATTGACGCCGTGGGCCGTGCCCGTGGCAACAAGGCCAACCTGGGCGGCAATGACGAGCGCGAAAGCACGCTCAACCAGCTGCTCACCGAGATGGACGGCTTCGGCACCAACAGCGGTGTCATCATTCTGGCCGCCACCAACCGCGCCGACATCCTTGACAAGGCATTGCTGCGTGCCGGACGTTTCGACAGGCAGATATATGTTGAGCTGCCCGAGCTGAGCGACCGCAAGGAGATTTTCCAGGTTCACCTGCGCAATGTCAAGACCGACGGCTCGGTTGACCTTGACCTGCTCTCGCGCCAGACACCCGGTTTCTCGGGCGCCGACATTGCCAACGTATGTAACGAGGCCGCACTCATCGCCGCCCGTCGCAAGAAACAGGCCGTGCAGCGGCAGGATTTCATGGACGCCATCGACCGCATCGTCGGTGGTCTGGAAAAACGTTCCAAGGTCATCACCGAGGAGGAACGCCATTCCATCGCTGTGCATGAGGCTGGACATGCGACTGTCAGCTGGCATCTGCGTTATGGCGATCCCCTTATCAAGGTTACCATCGTGCCCCGCGGCAAAGCCCTCGGCGCTGCATGGTATATGCCCGAGGAGCGTCAGATCGAGCCCAAGCAGGCTTTGCTCGACAAGATCTGTTCACTCATGGCCGGTCGAGTTGCCGAGGATATGTTCTTGGGCTTCATCGACACGGGTGCGCTCAACGACTTGGAGCGTGCAACCAAGATTGCCTATGCTATGGTCACCTACTACGGCATGAGCGACAAGTTGCCCAACATATCTTATTATGATACCTCGGGCGATGCCTACGGTTTCACCAAGCCCTATAGCGAGAGCCGCGCCCAGTCCATCGACGAGGAGGTGCAGGCGATCATCGACAGCCAGTATGAGAGGGCACGCCAGATTCTGAGCCAGTATGAGAGCGGCCACCACGCCTTGGCCGACCTGCTGCAGCAGCGCGAGGTCATCTATACCGAGGACGCCGAGCGCATCTTCGGCCCGCGCCAGTGGCGGTCCCGCACCGAGGAGATCCTCAAGGATGCCTCCGACAGTCAAGATGCCGCCGAAGGTCAGGCTGCCGGTCAGGCCGGTGAGCCGGGCGATGGGCAGAGCGGAGATGCTTCGACCGTCACGGTGACACCGCCGCCCTTTGAACAACAAGACAATTAAGCGATACGAATATGCCGATAATTGATTTTAACGAAACCCAAAAGGCCGCCATCGTCAGCCTGCTCATTGAGATGATCAATGCCGACAACGAGGTGCATCCCAACGAATGCACCGTCTTCGACTCCATCTGCGTCGAGTATGGCATCTGCGATGACACCTTCAGTCTGGGCCGCTCGCTCAACAGCATGGTGGCCATCGATATCATGAAACACATGAGCGATATCCAAAAGCTCGTTACCGCCCAACTGCTCACTCGCGTCATCGATGCCGACGCCAATGATGACGACAAGGAAATTCAGCTCTTTAATATAATATGTAAGGCGACAGGAGTAGATACACTCATCAATGCCAAGGGTGGGGCAGAATAAGCGTTTACATTTATAAGTTTACAATTATAAATTATCAGGCCATAAAGGCGGCTATCGGTTTACGTCCGATAACCGCCTTTTTAGTTGCCGATTTCAGATGTTTTTACCCCCTCGAGAGGCTGATTTTTGAGAAAGTTGAGTTTTTGAGCAATTTTTTTAAAAATATTTTTTGTAGCTTAAAATATTGTTGCTCAGATTATTGATGCATGTTTTTGAGAAATTGTTAATAACTTCGAGTGAAAAAAGTTCCGAAAAAATTTGGCCAGTATCAAAATCGGTTATAATTTTGCACCGCTTTTCGCCTCAAATGGGGCGTGAAAGTGACTCAAAAATGAGTTCTTTGACATGTTTGCAACAAGATTGACGTAGTACAAGAGAACAGGGACAAAATTTGTTCCCGTTAATTCTAAAGCATAGTACAACACAATAATGCAGGAATCATCAAGGGCCGGAAATCATGACTCAGGTCGAGTGTTGCGTTTTCATTTTAATTCTTGAAAAAGAAGAAACGATAATACAACAACGAAGAGTTTGATCCTGGCTCAGGATGAACGCTAGCGACAGGCTTAACACATGCAAGTCGAGGGGCAGCGCGATGGTAGCAA
>CADBDH010000064.1 GCA_902793405.1 uncultured Bacteroidales bacterium
CATCGGCTTGCTCAGCAAGCTTTCCAGTCTGCAGAGTGATCTCACGTCCGTCACTCAGTACGATGGTTTTTGTAGTAGGTGTCATAAAAAATTACTATAGATAATGTAAAAAATCGCGCAAAGGTACAACAAAATTTCCACATAACCGCCATATTTTCGGCAAATTAACAACAATTCAGCAAACCAAAAACCAAAAACAACAAATACAACAAATACAACACACTCATTTCCAGTATTTTAAAGACAACCTATACAACTTGGACAACAATTCCTTGGGATGGGTGCTTCCACGACAAATAATGACTTGCAGTTTGGAGATTGTTGAAATTCGCGTATATTTGCAGGGTAAAAATCCATTAATCACGAACTTACATAAAAAAGAATTGATGGGTCATTGACTCTTTTATCACGATGGTAAAGGTACAGAAATTCACGGTAAATCCTTTTATGGAGTGCACCCACATTATCTGGGATGAAACGGGCGAGGCCGTCATCATCGATTGTGGCGTGTACAAGTTTGGCGAGCGTGAACGCTTCATTCGATTCATCGAGCAGGAGAAGTTGCGCCCTGTGCGTCTGCTGCTCACCCATGCCCATCACGACCACCTGTACGGGAACGACCTGATTCGCGACCGTTACGGCCTCTTGCCCGAAGTCCACAAGGATGACGAATGGATCATGAAGGACCAACTGCCCATACGCATGGCCCAGATTCACAAAAAGTATCCCTACGAGATTCCCATGCCCGAGCATTACCTCACCGACGGCGAGGAAATACCTTTCGGCAACCATAAACTGAAGGTCATCCACACGCCTGGGCATTCTCCCGGCTCGGTGTTCTTTTACTGCGAAGAGGCAGGCATCGCTTTTTCGGGTGACACTGTGTATGATGACGACATCGGCAACACCAACCTGACTGGCGGCAACTACGACCAGTTGATGGACTCCATCGACTTTATTCTCCAGTTGCTCCCCGACGATACCGTCGTTTACCCAGGCCACGGAGCGAAAACCACCATTGGCCGAATCAAGTCCCGCAATCCGGCCTTAAACGGAGACTCGATTTACTGAACAACATGGTGAGAACAGATTGATATTGGCGACGAAATCCTGACGAGTGGATATGTTTGCAAAATTAATTGATAAAACACAAAAGAATCAATAATAAAAAAGTATTGTTTGTGGCCATGGTTTCACTGGCATCAACGTTTACCGCAGGCGCACAACAACAGCGAAGACATGCCAGGACCCTGGAAAAGGCCAAACCGCTTAAGACATTGACAGACAAATAAGATATTCAGCAACAAATCGACTTTATGGGGGGGGCCACTTCATTATTCGCCTCGGGATTTTCAACCAGCTTTCGGCCGAGAAATTTCAACCAATTCTTTAACAAAACAACCATTTATTATATCTAATTTTTATACGGATTTTGTTTAATTTCTCCATGCGAGGCGCGGACATTATTACAAGCCTGATCTATGACACACCACCTGCGTTTTAAGTGTCGACTTGTTAACAAGTGCGAAAATTGGGGCGCGTTTGGTTTGGCGGTATTATTTATTTAATGTATATTTGCACCGCATTTAAGGGCATTTTGGTGACAATTGCCTGCGAGGTTTCTCGTAAGTGATTGTTGCTTAGTGCATTTGATGTAATTGTTTTAACCTGCCAAAAATTAAACAACCAAATACTAACATCTTTATGGATTTATCAATTTTCGGAGTACAGAGCACGACGATGGCGATTACGGCGGCGTTGACCGGTGTGTTGCTGGTAGTCGGCGCCCTGGTTATCGCGTGGCTCATTGGCCCGCGCAGTTACACCAAGAAGAAAGGTGAGCCCTTCGAGTGCGGTATCCCCACCCGAGGCGACTCGATGGCCCAGTATCACGTGGGTTATTACCTGTTTGCCATCCTGTTCCTGATGTTTGACGTGGAGACGGTCTTCCTGTTCCCGTGGGCAACCATCTGCAAGAACATCGGCAGTCAGGCCCTGCTTGCTGTGGGCACTTTCCTGGTTATTCTCGTTTTAGGTCTGGCTTATGCCTGGAAGAAAGGAGCGTTGAGATGGAAGTGAAAATCAAGTCGATGAAGCATGAGGACTTCAAGGACAACGAGTATATCGACAACCTGGTAGAGCAACTGCGCGCCGGCGGCACCAACATCATCGTGGGCAAGCTGGACCAGCTGATGAACTGGGGTGTGAGCAACTCACTGTGGCCGC
This sequence comes from uncultured Bacteroidales bacterium, assembly GCA_902793405.1. Lineage (GTDB taxonomy): Bacteria > Bacteroidota > Bacteroidia > Bacteroidales > Muribaculaceae > Sodaliphilus. The sequence goes on from CADBDH010000064.1 coordinate 2,227, forward strand.
TGTGCTTCGGCACCAGCTGCTGCGCTATCGAGTTCATGTGCCTGGGTGCTGCCCGCTACGACATGGCCCGTTACGGCTTTGAGGTGGCCCGCAACAGCCCCCGCCAGGCCGACTACATCATGTGCCAGGGCACCATCAACTACCGCATGGCCCCGGCCCTGAAGCGCCTGTACGAGCAGATGGCCGAGCCCAAGTATGTGATTGCATGCGGCTCGTGCACCGTGAGCGGCGGTCCGTTCAAGAACAGCTACTGCGTGGTCAAGGGCGTTGACGAGATCATCCCCGTCGACGTGTACCTGCCCGGCTGTCCTCCCCGCCCCGAGGCCTTCTTCTATGCCCTGATGCAGCTGCAACGCAAAATCAAGGTGCAGAAGTACTTTGGCGGCGTGAACCGCAAGGAGAAACTCGACGGCCTCAAGTATGACGCTGAAGCCATGAAGGAAGAAGCCAAGTAAAACCCGATTAAAATCCATTATAATATGGCAGAGATACAAGACAAAATCACCCAGTTGTGCCCCCAGGCTCAGGTTGACACCACCGGCGAGTTCCCGCTGGTCACCGTTGATGACGCACAGTGGCACGACCTGGCACGCGCACTCAAGACCCAGCTGCACTACGACGTGCTGAGCGCCGTGGTCGGCATGGACTGGACCGAGGCCCTGGGCTGCGTATATTACCTGACCAACACCAGCACCCACGAGTTGCTGCACGTGAAAGTCGCCACCGCCGACCGCGAGAACCCTCGCCTGCACTCGGTGTGCGACCTGTGGCCCGTGGCCAACTTCCAGGAGCGCGAGGTGTATGACTTCTATGGCATCGTGTTCATCGGCCATCCCGACATGCGCCGCATGTTCCTGCGCACCGACTGGGTGGGTTACCCCCTGCGCAAGGACTATGACCCCGCCACCAACCCCCTGCGCCTCGACGACGAGACCAACGAGGACTACACCTGCCGTTGGGTCGAGGACGAGAACGGCAAGGTCACCAAAATCGACGGCAAGGTATTTGAAGACGACGAGTATGTCGTCAACGTGGGCCCGCAGCACCCGTCAACCCACGGTGTGATGCGTTACCGCGCCAGCCTTGACGGCGAGATCGTGAAGAAAATCGACGTCGTGAGCGGCTACATCCACCGCGGCATCGAGAAGATGTGCGAGAGTCTGACCTATCCCCAGATGCTGCTCTATACCGAGCGCATGGACTACATGGCCGCCCACATCAACCGCCACTGCATGTGCCTGTGCGTCGAGAAGGCCCTCGGCCTTGAGGTGCCCCGCCGCGCCGAGCTCATCCGCCTGATGATGGACGAGCTGATGCGCCTGTCGTCCCACTTGCTGAGCTACGGCTGCTTGACGATGGACCAGTGAGTTGATTTATGACATCTTTGACCGCACCTGCGGTGCCCGCATGTCGATGAGCTACAGCACCATCGGCGGCGTGGTGGCCGACGTGCACGAGGACTTCATCAAGGACGTGCGCCACGCGTGCGACGTGATTGAGAAGAACCTCAAGGAATACCACAAGCTCTTCACCGGCAACGTCATCGCCGTGAACCGCATGACCGGCGTGGGCATCCTGACGAAGGAAGACGCCATCGCCTATGACATCACCGGACCCTCGGGCCGTGCCAGCGGTTGGCACTGCGACGTGCGCAAGACCAACCCCTACTCGCTCTACAACGAGTTCGACTTTGACGAGGTCGTTTATGAAAACGGCGACTCGATGGACCGCTACATGGTCCGCATGAAGGAGATGGAGCAGTGCATCAAGATCCTGCGCCAGGCCTGTGACAAGCTCGAGGCCGAGGGCGATGATGAAGCTGCCCGCCGGCCACTGGTACCAGCAGGTAGAGGCCAGCCGCGGCGCCTTTGGCGTTTACATCGAGAGTGACGGCAACACCAAGCCCGTGCGTGTACACTTCCAGTCGCCGTGCTTCAACCTGATTGGCGTGGTCGACCTGACATGCAGGGACAACATGATTGCCGACCTGATCACCATCACAGCGTCGCTCGACTTCGTTATCCCCGACATCGACCGCTAATGCGTTTATTTGCAAGAACATAAACAACTAAAAAAGGAAACAAGATATGTATGACTTCGGAATAGTCACTAAATGGTTGGATGACTGGATGAACGGCTTCATGCCCGGCTGGTTGACCACGACAATCGAGTGTGTGCTGGTGGCAGTGGGACTGCTGGTAGCTTATTCGCTCATCGCCATGTTCTACATCTTCTACGAGCGCAAGGTGTGCGGCTGGATCCAGTGCCGCCTGGGCCCGATGCGTGTGGGCAAGTGGGGCCTGCTCCAGGTGTTTGCCGACGTGATCAAGATCCTGCAGAAGGAGCTGATTACCCTGTGGCACACCGACAAATTCCTGTTCAAACTCGCGCCCTATCTGGTGCTCATCGCCTCGATGCTCACCTTCGCCTGCCTTCCTTGGGGCAAGGGCCTGCAAATCGTTGACATGAACATCGGCGTGTTCTTCATCATCGCCGTGTCGTCGATTGGTGTGCTGGGCATCCTGCTCGCCGGTTGGGCAAGTAACAGCAAATATACCCTGATTGGCGCTATGCGCTCGGGCGCCCAGATGATCAGCTACGAGCTGAGCTGCGGCATCTCGATCCTGACGATTGTGTGCCTGGCAGGCACCATGTCCATCACGGGCATCGTCGAGGCGCAGCAGGACGGCTGGTTCCTGTTCAAGGGCCACCTGCCCGCCATTCTTGCGTTCATTATATATATGATTGCCGCCAATGCCGAGAACAACCGTGGCCCGTTTGACCTTCCCGAGGCCGAGCACGAGCTCACCGCCGGCTACCACACCGAGTATTCGGGTATCCACTTCGGCTTCTTCTACCTGGCCGAGTACCTGAACCTGTTCATCGTGTCGGGCATCGCCACGCTGCTCTTCCTGGGCGGCTGGATGCCGTTGCACATTCCCGGCTGGGAGGGCTTCAACCACATCATGGACTTCATCCCCAGCGTGGTTTGGTTCCTGGGCAAGGCGTTCTTTATCACCTTCATCTTCTTCTGGATCCGCTGGTCGTTCCCGCGCGTGCGCATCGACCAGATGCTGGCCCTGGAGTGGCGTTACCTCATGCCCATCGGCCTGGTGAACCTGGTGGTGATGGCCATCGTGGTGACCCAGAAGTGGTACTTTGGCGCCTGATGCAATGAAATATCAACAATAACAACAATATAAAGTCAATAATAGCATTATGGCTGAGAATTATGGAAAAATAACCCAAGTCATCGGACCCGTTGTCGATATCGCGTTTGAGAGCGAGGGCGCTACGCGTCCCCCCATCTACACCGCGTTGTCGGTTGAGCGTCCCGATGGCAGCGAACTCATTCTGGAGGTCGAGCAGCACGTGGGTGAGAACACCGTGCGCTGCGTGGCTATGGACAGTACCGACGGTCTGAAACGCGGTGCCCGCGTCAAGTCGCTCGGTCAGCCCATCAGCGTGCCCACGGGAGACCAGATCAAGGGTCGCCTGTTGAACGTGATTGGCCAGAGCATTGACCACCTGGAGCCCCTGAAGGAAGGTTCACGCCGAGCCATCCACCAGCCCGCTCCCCCCTTCAGCGACCTGTCTATCTCACAGGAAATCCTGTACACGGGTATCAAGGTCATCGACCTGATCGAGCCCTTCAGCAAGGGTGGTAAGATCGGTCTGTTCGGTGGTGCCGGTGTGGGCAAGACTGTGCTCATCATGGAGCTGATTCACAACATCGCACACGGCCACAACGGCTTCTCGGTATTCACCGGCGTGGGTGAGCGCACCCGCGAGGGTAACGACCTGCTGCGCGAGATGATCGAGAGCGGCGTTATCAACTACGGCGAGAAATTCAAGGAAGGACTCGAGAAGGGCGAGTGGAACCTCAAGGACGTCGACATGAAGGCGGTCGAGAGTTCACAGGCCACCCTCGTGTTCGGCCAGATGAACGAGCCTCCCGGTGCCCGTCTGCGCGTGGCCCTGTCAGGTCTGACCGTGGCCGAGCAGTTCCGCGACCAGGACGGTGGCGGTAAGGACATCCTGCTGTTCATGGACAACATCTTCCGTTTCACCCAG
>CADBDH010000065.1 GCA_902793405.1 uncultured Bacteroidales bacterium
ACCCAGAGCGTCGCCCAGACCGAAGTCGGCACCCGACGAACCACCGCCTTGAACAATCACACCGTCGATGACGTAGAGAGGTTCGGCGTTGGCGTTGATGGTTGCAGTACCACGCACGCGGATCGAAGAGCTTGAACCAGGAGCACCACTGGTCTGAACAGCGGTAACACCAGCTGCACGACCTTGCAGTGACTGGTCAAGCGAGGTGATGATAGAGCCCTTCACAGCCTTTTCGCCCAGTGATACACTGGAACCGCTGATGTCGCTCTTCTTCATCGTACCATAACCCACTACGACAACTTCGTCGAGGAGCTGATGGTCTTCCTCAATAAAAATGTCGTAGTTGTTCTGCTGGCCAACCTTCACCTCCTTGGCGAGATAGCCCACATAAGTCACTACCAGTGTCTGGCCTGGGCTGACGTTGAGCGAGAATCGACCGTCATTGTCGGTGCTGGTGCCGTTGGTCGTACCCTTAACGGAAACCGCAGCTCCGATAACCGGACCCATGGCATCGCTCACCACACCCGTAATCCTCTTGGTCTGCTGTGCCGACTGCTGAGGAGCGTTGACTCCCCCGCTGCTGGCTGCAGACGCTTGCGGCGCCACGCTAAACATAGCTAGCGAGCAAAAGGCCGCAATCATAGATTTTTTACAGTAATTAAAATACATAGGTTTTGGTTTAAATAAATAAAATTATATATCGAATTGAGTTATAATTCTTTCAATCTAATGACCGTAGTTTTATCTAACACAATTATAAAAATATAATCGTTGCAAAGTTAATGTGAATTATCCAACATAATAAACTATTTTTTGCTCTATATTGACACTTTTTTAACATCATGACCGAAAACCGTTGCTGAATAAGAGTCAGGTAACTATAACCGAGAAACAGAATGCCTTATCAATTACCGCCTCGTCCTGTTTCCACAATAAAGTCAATCTCACCGAAGAGTGATGAGAGTTTAAGAATATCCAAAGTACCGAAAACCAATGAATTACTATGATTATCAGCCCTGTCGAACGCTATTATAGCACGATTTTCAAAACAAATAGACGATGTAACCAGACGCGAGATGACACGTCAGCACCTCGGCAACACATACATTATTTTTCAATCAAAATTATAACAATATCATGTTTTTCGTGACAATTTACTCGCTTTTGATTAATTCAAAGGCCTAAAAATATTAAAAAAGTACAAGAGTTAGTAAATATAGTACCATTCCAATTTGGGAAATATACTTAATTTTGCCACATAAAATAACCTAATAACATTATCTAAATGAAACGTCATCTATTGTTCTTATTGCTGCTCATAGTGGTGCTGCCGCTTGAAGCGCAAATCAGAGGTAACAACATCGTGGTCACCGTGGAACCAGACCATCAGGACTGGAACTATAAAGTGGGCGAAAAATGCAAGTTCAATGTCGAGGTGCGCCGCTCAGGCACATTGCTCGACAACGTGGACATCGACTATGAAGCCGGTCCCGAGATGTATCCCGACGTGAAGAAATCAGCCACCTTGAAAAAGGGGACCATGAGCTATACGGGCCAGATGAAGACTCCGGGCTTTTATCGTCTGAAAGTCACCGCCCACGTGGATGGCAAGAATTACTCGGCGTGGTGCACCGCAGCCTACTCGCCCGAGAAGCTGAAGCCCACGACAGTTGACCCGAAAGATTTTGACCAGTTTTGGGCAAAAGCGATTGAGGAGGCCCGCTGGACCAAACTAGAGCCCACCAAGACGTTGCTGCCCGAGCGCTGCACACAAGAGGTGAACGTCTATCAGGTATCGTTCCACAACGTGCGTTGGGGAAGCCGCACCTATGGCATCCTGTGCGAGCCTGTCAAGCCCGGTAAATACCCTGCCCTGCTGCGTGTGCCCGGTGCCGGTGTGCGTCCCTATCAGGGCGACGTCTATACAGCTTCACAGGGTTTCATCACACTCGAAATCGGCATCCACGGCATCGACGTGACCATGCCGCAGAGCGTCTATGACAACCTGGCTGATGGCGCTCTCAACTGCTATTGGGAATTTGGTATGGACGACCGTGACAAGAGTTACTATAAGCGCGTGATCGTGGGTTGCGTGCGTGCCATCGACTATATTGAGCAATACACCGACTGGGACGGCAAGAACCTGGGCGTGACGGGCAGCAGCCAAGGCGGTTTCCTGTCGCTGGCAACGGCCGGACTCGACAAGCGCGTGAGCTGCTACGGTGCAGTACACTCGGCCCTGTGCGACCACACGGCTTCGCTCCAGGGCGTGGCTTGCGGTTGGCCCCATTATTTTTACTGGATGTCGCCCGAGCAGCGCAAAGCCAGTCAAGACAAGGTTGATACCTCGCGTTATTACGATGGCGTGAACTTTGCCCGCCGCATCACCTGCCCGGGTTGGTTCTCATTTGGCTACAACGATGACGTGGTGCCTCCCACGACAGCCTATGCGACCTACAACGTGGTAACTGCCCCCAAGAAGCTGAGTGTCTATCAGCAGACGGCCCACTTCTGGTACCAGGAGCAATGGGACGAATGGCTCGAGTGGCTCATGGACCAACTAACAGTGAACAGTTAACAGGGAATAGTTAACAGTTAACAGAGAACAGTGAACAGTTGGCGGATGCCAACTAGGGACTAGAAACTAGGGACTAAAAACTAAAATACTACAATACAATGGGTGAGTTCAAGAATAAAATTACCGCTTTGCGCAAGCATCACGAGGAGTTGCTGAACCGTAAGAATGAACCCCTCGCTTGGGGCAACGGCATCTACGAGAAATACAAGAATCCCATCATCACCGCCGATCATACTCCGCTGGAGTGGCGCTATGACTTCAACGAGCAGGACAACCCCTACCTGATGCAGCGCATCATGATGAACGCGACGCTCAATGCAGGCGCCATCAAATGGCAGGGCAAATATGTGGTTGTTGTGAGGGTTGAAGGTGCCGACCGCAAGTCGTTCTTCGCCGTGGCCGAGAGTCCAAATGGCGTGGACAACTTCCGTTTCTGGCCCGAGCCCATCACGATGCCCGATGATGTGATTCCCGCCACCAACATCTATGACATGCGCCTCACGGCTCATGAAGACGGCTGGATCTACGGCGTCTTTTGCGCCGAACGCCACGATGACACTTGCCCGGGCGACCTGAGCGCTGCCACGGCCACTGCCGGCATTGCCCGCACCCGTGACCTCAAGACCTGGGAACGCCTGCCCGACCTCAAGAGCAAGAGCCAACAGCGCAACGTGGTGCTTCACCCCGAGTTTGTAAACGGCAAGTATGCCTTCTACACCCGTCCCCAAGACGGCTTCATCGACGCCGGCAGCGGCGGCGGCATCGGCTGGGCACTGGTGGATGATATCACCCATGCCGAAATCGTCGATGAGAAAATCATCAACGCGCGCCACTATCACACCATCATGGAAGTGAAAAACGGTGAGGGCCCCCACCCCATCAAGACTCCACAAGGCTGGCTGCATCTTGCCCACGGCGTGCGCGGCTGCGCCTCGGGACTGCGCTATGTATTATATATGTACATGACAGCACTCGACGATCCCACGCGCGTTATC
>CADBDH010000066.1 GCA_902793405.1 uncultured Bacteroidales bacterium
CGGCCACGAGGACCACCAGACCGCCGTTCACACCCGTCATGCCCGAGTTAACGAACGGGTCGGCGCACACGTTCAAGCCCACATGCTTCATGCAGACCAGCGCACGCTTGCCCATGAAGGACATGCCCAGGGCAGCCTCCATAGCCGTCTTCTCATTTGTACACCAGCGGCGATGAACGTTGCGTTCCACCGCTAACTTGGAATTCTGAATGTACTCCGTGATCTCGGTCGAGGGAGTACCCGGATAGGCATACACGCCACTCAGACCCGCATCAAGCGCGCCCTGGGCGATAGCCTCATCACCTAAGAGTAACTTTCTCATTATTATAAGGTTTAACTAGTATTATCTCAAATAATTAAATGTATTAGAAGTATATTTCAACCCACAAAGTTACACAATAATCTGCACCCCACAAATTTTTTAAGCATTTTTGACCAATATCATCAAGTTAAGTAACCTTTCAGCCGTTTGACCCCACGCAAAGTCGCAAAGACGCTAAGTCTTTAATTATAAAGTTGTTTGTGGTAATACAATGAGCAATTGTCAGAGCATTGACTAATGACAGTATCATGGCACGGCTCACACGCGAGAAGCCATTTAATTGAATATTAACATCTTAGCGCCTTAGCGTGAGGCATTCCAAAAGGTGTTTGGCCAAATAGTTACGCAAGTTAAGGAGGAATCATGCCTGTTTCCCCCTTGCGTTGATAACCGATTTCAATAAATGGGTTATTTCAAGGCTTTGACGGCGGCCTCGAGTTGGTGCATGGCCTGCTCGAGTCGCTCGCGCGGAGTTCCCACATTCAGTCGCATGTGGCAATAGCCGGGAACGCCATATATCTCGCCATTATTGAGACCAAGATGTGCTTCATCGGCAAAGAAACGCACCAGTTCGGCATGGTCAAGACCTAATCGCCTGCAGTCGAGCCACATCAAGAACGACGCTTGCGGCTTGATGGCATAGATGCTGGGGATGTGTTCTTTGCAGTATTGAGCGACATAGAGAACATTCTGCTCAATATATTGCTTACAAGCCTCGAGCCAAGGCTCACAACGACGATAACCCACCTCGGTGGCGAGGAGTGCCGTGATATTGGCATTGCACAACTCGTTCACCTCTACCCAGCGATAGAATTCCTGACGCAATTCCGGGTTCTTGATGACCAGCCAAGTGCTTTTCACTCCCGGAATGTTGAATGTCTTTCCGGGCGACCCGCAGGTAATGGTCACGGCAGCCGCATCTTCGCTCACTGTCGCCAGCGGGATGTGCTTGTGCCCAAAGAGCGTCATGTCACCGAACACCTCGTCGCTGAAGATGATCACATTATACTTGCGAGCCAGTGCAGCGACCTGTTGCAGTTCTTCTTTTTTCCACACGATGCCTATGGGATTCTGAGGGTTGCACACGATCATGAGTCGCGGTTTCTGCTCAATGAAAACACGCTCCAGGTCGTCAAGGTCCATTCGATAGAAATGATCACCAGTGGGTACAAGGTTGTTACGCACCGCCAATCGACGGTTCCCTTCAATCACATCCTTGAAGTCGTAGTACACAGGCTCCTGCAGCACCACACGATCGCCGGGTTTGGTGTAGAAGTTGAGGACCATGCCCAGGGCAGGCATTCCGCCAGGCATGAATGTCATCTCTTCTCGGCTGATTTCGAAGCCGTTGCGACGGCGTTGCCAGTCGATAATCGATTGCCAATACTCGTCATACGGGAGTGTGTATCCGTAGATGGGATGGTCACCGAAGCGCGATACCAGAGCATCACTGATTTCGGGACACACCGGGAAGTCCATGTCGGCTATCCACAAGGGGAGCAAATCGTGACGCCCGAAAACGTCATCCAGCATGTCAACTTTTTTACAATGGGTACCGCGTCGATCAATGCAGAGGTCAAAATTATACTTGGGCATTAGTATACTGTTTTTGATTTAAGGATAATAGTGTTAATAATTCTGGGGGCAAAATTAGGGTAATTTTCTGAATAATGATTACATTTGCAGACCTTATTTCAATTAAATGATGAACCAGACTGTACGATTTGTCAAAATGCATGGCGCAGGGAACGACTACATCTTTGTCGATTCCTCCCTATATCCCATCGAGAATCCCGAAGCCGCCGCTATCGCATGGAGCCGTTACCACTTTGGCATCGGCAGCGACGGCTTGGTACTTATCGCAAAATCAGAGACTCCCGATGCCGACTTCACGATGCGCATCTTCAATGCCGACGGCTCAGAGGGCCTCATGTGCGGCAACGCCTGCCGCTGCATCGGCAAGTATGTGTATGAGCGCGGCTTGACCGACCGGCGCCACATCAGCCTTAAAACGGCTTCGGGCATCAAAATGCTCGACCTCACGGTGGATGAATCAGGAACCGTTACCAGCGTGACCGTGGACATGCTTGCCCCCGCTCTGGAAGACGAGAGCCTGTTCTTGACCGACGGCGAAGCGTTGCCCGACGGTGTGTTTGTGTCGATGGGCAACCCCCATTATGTCATCTTTGTGGACGATATAGACAAGGTGGATGTGCAATGCGAGGGGCCCAAGCTTGAGCGGCATCCCCGCTTCCCCGAGCGTTGCAATATCGAGTTTGCCCAAGTTACAGAGGACGGCATCCGCATGCGCGTGTGGGAACGCGGCAGCGGCATCACGATGGCCTGCGGCACGGGAGCCTGCGCTACCGCCGTGGCCGCCGCAATCACAGGCCGTTGCAGCCGCCACTCCAGCATCATCATGGACGGCGGCACCCTCGACATCGACTGGCGCGAAGCCGACGGGCACGTTTACCTGAGCGGCCCTGCCGCCATCGCCTTCGAAGGCTCAATCCAACTGCCTGTCCAATAATTGAATTTCAAGCCTTGCAGCACTTTTTCAACTATCGCAAAAGTGCAGGTTGCGGGTTATGGGATTTTTGATTACCTTTGCGGGCGAATTAGCATAAGCTGTTAACTAAAAACTAAGGACTAACAACTAAAAACTAAAAACTAAAATACAATGATTAACCAGCAATTACTGAATCCTAAGAGTATTGTCGTCATTGGCGGCAGCAACAACGAGCAGAAGCCCGGTGGCGCTATCGTGCGCAACCTCAAGCAGGGCGGTTTCAAGGGTGACCTCTACGTCCTCAACCCCAAGGAGGACGTCGTGCAAGGCATCCAGGCCCATCACGACATGAAGGACCTGCCCAACGCCGACCTGGCCATCCTGGTAGTGGCAGCCAAGTACTGCCCCGAGTATGTTGACTACCTGACCGAGCACAAGGGCGTGCGCGCGTTCATTATCATCAGTGCCGGCTTCGGCGAGGAGACCCACGAGGGCGCCGTGCTGGAGCAGCACATCCTGGACACCTGCGAGAAATACGGTGCCGCGCTCATTGGCCCCAACTGCATCGGCCTGTTGACCACCAACCACCACAGCGTGTTCACGCTGCCCATTCCCGCCTTGAGCCCCAAGGGTGCCGACTTCATCAGCGGC
>CADBDH010000067.1 GCA_902793405.1 uncultured Bacteroidales bacterium
TTTTATGGATGCTGAAAATCAATGGATTAGGATTTGTTAAATGAAGTCGGATGTTGTGATTGTTTGATGGTTTTTGAGTAACTTCGCGGTGTCAAGTTCCTGACAGATCTTCCCGAGAACATCATCAACACGATATAACAATGAAACAGACATTTTACAGGTACCTGCACATGGTGTCGCTGGTGTGTGCCATGGTCTTGCCATCCATTCCTGTTGCCGGCCAGTCGCGGGACGACGAGGTGATGGTGAGCAAATGCAGCGAGGTGTATGAGTTCAAGATGAAAGGCGGCCAGCCTATTGTCAAGAACAAGACCGTCATTGAGTATGAGTCCTTGCGGCAGTATGACGTGAAGATCCAGCCCGCGGTCTTCTATGGGGACAACATCAAGCTCGATGAGGCACGTTGTGATGGCTTCAGCGCTAACTATCGGTCGGCGACGCCTGAGAATGTGTTTTTTGACGACTCCCGCGTGTGCTATTTCGATGTGACCCTGGGCAAGTGGGGCCGAAAGCGCAGGATGACCTATGAGCGCACGTTCACCGACCTGCACTACTTCACGCGCATTGTGCTGGGCGAGCAATATTTTGTCAAGCAAAAGACGGTCACATTCATCATGCCCAAGGAATTCGAGCATTACCGACTGATTGACAAGAACATGTCCCCGGCAGTTACCATCGAGCACAAAGACAAGGGCGGAAGTAGGGTAGTGACCTACACGATCAACGACATGGCGCCCATCAAGCAGGAAGAAGCCATGCCAACCGTGTCAAGCGTCTATCCCACGGTGTTCGTCGTCGGGTCGTTCAAGGATGCGGCCGACATGTTTGCCTGGGGACGGCAGCTGTCGGACGTCGATACCGCCATACCGTCTTTGAACGATATCCTGGTGGACATCAACCGTGAATGCCATAGTGACCTGGACAAAATCAGGAACACTTATGCCTGGGTGCAGAACAATATACGCTATGTCGCTTTTGAGGCAGGTGTGAGCAAGCACCAACCTGATACCCCTGCCGAGGTCGTGCGCAAGCGTTACGGCGACTGTAAGGGCATGGCGTTGTTGCTGAAGACGCTGCTCGTGGCCCAAGGCTTTGATGCCCGCTTGACCGACGTGGGCACCCGTGAGGCCTCGTGCCTGATGAGTGAGACCTGGACGCCACTTGCAACCATATCCCGCTGGGCCACATTCCCAGCAATGTGCAGGGCATGGAAGTCATGGTCGAGGAACCGGGAGGAGTCCCCTCGTTACGCACCGTGCCCGTTTTCCCCGTTGAAGCTAACTGCGACAGCGTGCGCATCGACCTGTCAATGAACCATCAGTTCCAGCTGACAGGAAAGGCCTCACGCTGGTTCAAGGGCGACATGAAGGAGATGATGCTCAGCATGCTTGACGACAATGAGGCTGCCGACCGCATGCAGTTCATGAACAATGCCCTTAACGATAAGGATCACGCCAACAAGATTGAAGGTGCCGCCTGGCAAGATAAGGACTGCCGCAGCGAGTGGGCAGTAGTCGCAGCGACCATGACCGACGGGCACTCGGTCGAGCAGGTCGAGAATGAGCTGTTTGTCGAGCTGGATCCCGATAACATGCTGATGACCGCCCCCATCGACACCACCGACCGCAAGAACGACTATGTACTGCCTTTCCCATGTCGCCAGGTGCGAGAAGTGGCATTAACCCTGCCCGCGGGTTACAGGTGCGAACAACTGCCTGATGACTATGACCGCCATACCGATGTAGCAGACCTGTCATGCACCTTCAGGCAGGAAGTCAACACAATAATTTACCGCAAGGTGATATCATTGCACCATCCACGTGTGCCCCTTGACAAGATCATGGCATGGAATGCACAGCTCAAGCAGTGGAACGAGCATGCCCACGAGCAGATTGTGCTTGTCAAGGACTAGTGGAGAATAGTTGAGACCATAATACAACCAATTGCAAAACGATATGAGACAATCAATGAATGCTGTTGACGCTGACCCCGGCACATGCCGATGACGAGAAAAAGTACCTGAAATTTGCGGCTGAACTGCGCGAGAAGGTATGGAGTGACGACGACCCGATGTTCAAGAACTATACCTGCCCGCAGCAGTACAGTGATCCTGACGTGTGCTCGGCGGTCATCCTGGCCAGCTGCACTGATGCTGAGGTGACCCGCAAGTCGTTCATCCGCATGACGGGCCTTCTGATGTTTGACAACAACAAGAAACTGGGACGTCACGAGCTCAACCGCATGCTCATCAAGCTGAACGATGCCGCTGCCCTGAAGAAATTCTCGGAGTTTGATTACACGACCTTCAAGAAGTCCTATTACAAGGGCATGGAAGACAAGCGCCAGCAGGTGCTGGGTGTGCGCGTGATCAAGCCCGACGGGCGCATCGTTGATGTCAACACCGATGACTACATGACCACCCGCGAGGGCAAGAAAGATAAGGACGTGAGCCACAAGTTGGCAGTCCCGGGCCTCGAGGTGGGCGATATCCTGGACATCTTCACCTATGACGAACTCGTTGTCCATGACCGCAACGTGCCGCACTTCAGGTTCTGGTTTCTGGAGGAGTATCCTATCCTCAAGCAAAAGGTGAGATGTGTCATCGACAAGAAGTTCACGGTGCAGTATCGTACTCTCAATGGCGCCCCCGACTTTGCCAGCAGCCTTGACGACGAGGGCAACACCGTGCTCGAGGCCGAGGTCAACAATGTGAACAAGGTAGAGCCCACGCTGTGGTACAACCCCATCGAGCAGTCGCCCGTCACCCTGCTCTATATCTTTGACAAGAGCGTGACCAACAAGCAGATGAAGAGCGTCAAGAACCGTGATGTGCAGGCCAACCCCGACTTCAGCAGCATTCTGGCCGACGACCTGAACTTCATGAAGGCCGACAAGAAGATCATCAAGGAGTATCTGGACTGGCCCGAGAACAAGAAGCAGATGAAAGACGAACTCGCCACCGCTAAAAAACTGGCAGACAAAGAGGAGGCCGCCAAGCTCATCTACACCGGCCTGCTGTACACTTACAGGGCGTTTGACAAATATGACACCTATTCGCCATTCCGCTTAATGCTGATGATGAGCGAGATGCTGGATATGCGGGACATTCCCTACCAGTTTGTCGTCACCACCGACTATGAGAATGAACCGCTCGACCAGCTCATCTACAACGGTAACACGAGCTGGCTCATCAAGACCGAAGGCGGCACCTACTTCGCGCCGCCAACCTACCAGGGGACCACAGCAGGACTGTTACCCGCCTGTTTCCAAGGGCGCCGTGCTGCAGTGGTCAACAAACTCAAGGGCGATAAGTCCCAAAGCGACATGGTAACCCTGCCGCAGTCCACTGCCGACGACAACGTCAATCAAGTAACCGTGAATGCCAGCATAGACGGGATGGCCATGGACATTGAGCGTACTGAGTCGCTCACTGGCGCCATGAAAGAGTCTATCGCCACCATCATGACCGACGAGCAAGAGTATGACGCCTATGACCAATATCTGGGACGCAAGAAACCCTACATGGAGCGTATTTCAGGAGGTGCGAAAAAGGGCACGACGCAGAAGTTTGCCAAGGAGCGTGAGGAACAGCAGGACGATTTCAAGGAAGAAATCAAGGCCTATCATGATCAGGCCGCTGCCAGCGTCATCAGTAGCGAGATACTCAATACCGGCATCAACCCCAGTGAACCTGCATTCGTCTATAAGACCCGTTACACGATGGATGGCTGGGTAAAACGCGCCGGCTCCAACCTGGTGGTGAGTGCTGGTAAACTGATTGGTACCCAAAGCAAGGTCGAGGGTAGTGACCGCCGCCGCACCTTCGATGTGAACAGGCGCTGCCCGGCGCTGGTCAGCTGGAATATCACCATCAATGTGCCCGACGGCTATCAGGTGTCACAAGAGAGCCTGGCCAAACTGCAACAGCAGGTTAAGAACTCGGCAGGCGAATTCAACGCCACGGCCAGCATCGAGGGCAATCGGCTGACGCTGGCGGTCAATATGCGTTACAACAAGGGTGACTATCCGGCATCGCAGTGGCAGGATCTGCTGCAAATCATTGATGCAGCCGACGAATTCACCACCCGTCAAGTCGTATTCAAGAAATAAACCGACAAAAATAACGATAAAATGATGAAAAAGACATTCATAACATTACTCGTGCTCTTGAGCGCGCTGGTGGCAAGAGCCGACATGGGCGAATTTGCCCTGGGAACACAGGCCACCTATGGGACCCATAAAAAAGCGATGGCGGCTGGTGTATCGCTGAAGTATAATTTCTTCTATCACTGGCGCATCAACCTGCTTGCCGACTTTTACTTCAAGAAAAATGACGTGTGGAGCACCGATTTTGCCCTGGAGCATAATTACCTCATTTATTTGGGCGATAAGGTGAGGCTGTTCCCGTTGGCTGGATTAGGATTACAAATCGATCATATCACCTTTGAGGGCTTAGGTGGCAGGGAAACGGATAGCGATGAGCACATGACCGCCTTCGCTGGCCTTGGCGCGGAATACCTCATCGGTGAGCACCTGATGCTTGACGTCAAGTCAAAGTGCCATTATAATGGAGACAAGACCCAAGGGCTTTTCAGCATTGGGGTAGCTTGGCGATTCTGAATAGACGATTTCTGTGCTATAATTTTTTTATAAATCTCTAAAAAACTCAGTTACAATGAAAAAGGTTTTATTGATTATGCTGATGGCCGTCACTTCGATGATGGCAAGTGCCGACGTGGGCGAGTGGTCCTTGGGCGGTCAGTTTGTGTTTGGCACCGAGGGCAGCATGCCCGGTGTGGGTTTGAAGTTCCAGAGCAACTATTCCCACGCATGGCGTTCGGCCGTTTCGGGCAATTACTACTTCAAGAAGAACGGCGTGTCCTGCTTTGACCTCAACGCCGAGCAGCACTACCTGTTTGAGTTGGGCGACAAGATC
>CADBDH010000068.1 GCA_902793405.1 uncultured Bacteroidales bacterium
CCGTCTATAAGTACTTGCGTCAGTGTATCAATCGCATCAAGAGTTTAATCTAATGACACCAACCGCAATGGAAACGAACAACAACATCGACCGTCTGCTAGACATGCTCGACCATCCCGAGCGTTACAGCGAACAAGAAATCATGGATACCGTCAACCATGACGACGAGACGCGCGAGTTCTACCGCAGTCTCACCCAGGCCGCCCGTGCCCGTCGCAGCCAGCGCAACCATTCCCTACCCGTGGACGAGGACAAGGCTTGGGAGCAATTTGAGCATACGTATCTAACTGCGCATAAGCACGGACGCCTATGGCTCAGAGTAGCCGCAACAGTGCTTGGCGTGCTGATGATGTCGGGCATCGCATGGGCAACGGTTTACACCGTGCGCCATTTTACCTCTACTGACCATTCAAAACAAACGACCGAAAATGTCGCCACACCTCCCCAGACCGAAGCGGATGCCGAGGGGCCTCGCCATGGCGTGGCCGACACGTCAGTCGTCGAGAGCGACGAGCCTGTGGTGTTTGACAACACCCCGCTGGAGCAGATGCTCGACGAGATAGCTGCCTACTACGGCATGAGGGTCGAGTTCCAGAACGAGGACGCCCGCAACCTGCGCTTCCACTTCGTGTGGAACAAGGGCGACGGCCTGGAAAAGGTGCTGGAGGACATGAGCCACTTTGAGAGCGTAACCATCGAGCAAACAGGTAACCGATTAATCGTGCAGTAAGACCATGAGAAAAGCCATCATTTTCATTGTGTGCTGCATGACCCTTATCGCAGCACAGGCCCAGCGTGTGACCCGCAACTACCGCGACGTGTCGATTGCCGACGCCCTGCGCCAGCTGGCCGAAGAATCCCACGACTACACCATCTACTTCCTTTATAATGAGTTGGAGGACTTTACTATTACCACCCACATCAAGAATAAACCCGTTCCCGAGGCCATCCGCCAGATGATAGGCTTCTACCCCATCCGCATGACCCAGGGCGAGAAGGGTGAAATCTATGTGGAATGCATCCACAAGACCGAGCACCACCTCAAGGGCATGGTGGTGGACGAGAACAACCTGCCGTTGCCCTACGCCAACGTCACCCTGCTCAACCCCGCCGACTCAACGATGGTGGCCGGCGGTGTGACCAACGAAAGTGGCCGCTTCGTCATCCCCAATGACCACGGCAAGGTCATCGCCCGCATCACCTACGTCGGCTACAAACCCGCCTATCGCCTCTGCTCCCGCGACAACATTGGCACCATCAAGATGCAGCCCGACCAGTTCGCGCTCGATGGCGTTACCGTCAAGGGGGCCAAGCAACTTGTCCGCGCCACCGATCGTGGCATCCTCGCCAATGTGCAGGGCACAGTATTGGAACAATTCGGCTCTGTCACTGAAATGTTGACCCACCTGCCGCTGATGATGAGTGACGGCAAGATTGCAGGTCATGGCACGCCCGAAATCTACATCAATAACAAGAAAGTGCGTGACAACTCTGAACTCGACCGCTACCGTGCTGACGAAATCCTCTCAGCCGAGATTATCACCAATCCCGGCCCTGAATACGGCGCAGACGTGACCTCGGTCATCCGCCTGAAGACCGTGCGCAAGGCTGGTGAGGGTTGGAGCGGTAACTTCTCGGCCGCATACCGCCAAGGCAAAGAATACTACGCCAACGTTAATGCAGCTCTTAACTACCGCCTGCACAACGGCATGGACTTCTTTGCCCGTGGTTACCTGAACGATAATAATTTGGCGATTGATGCGACAGCTCAGGATCAATTGCAGGCCTCTTCCACATGGGATTACCAAAAAGAAGCCTCGTGGCTTTTCAGGATGAAATACTATTTTGCCGACCTTGGTTGGAACTGGGAAATCAACGATCACCATTCGGTGGGTCTGGCCTACACGGCATTCAATTACATCGGCAACAGTATTACTCGACGCGAGATGGAAGAACAAACGTGGAGAGATGGTGAACTTGTTGATGCTGGTCACAGCATGACGAACACGGTGCAGAAACCTCACATGACACACACGGTTAATGCCTACTATGTCGGAAGCATTGGCAAATGGAACATCGACTTCAGCGCTGATTTCTACAATGCCCAAAGTCTCTCCGAGATGGATGGTGGCACATATTCTCTGAGATCAGACATACAACCAAATGTCAACAGCCAGACGAACAACGAAAACCAGCTGTTGGCCGAAAAACTGGTCATCACAGCACCAGTGCCTGAAGGGGAACTGACCTTTGGCGAAGAAGCCTCATTGGTGCATCGCACTCATGATTTCATTCAGAGTGGATTTTCGGCCGATAGTCATGTGAAACAAGAGACGTCAATATGGTCCCTGTTTACCAGCTACTCGTTGCAACTGGGCAAGTTCTCGATGAACACAGGCCTGAGATGGCAAAATGAGCATAGTATTTATGACATCGACGGCCAACGCAATGATGAGATGAGTCCAGACTATTCAGTGCTGATTCCACGCGTATCGCTGGCTTATAACTCAGAAAAATGGCAGCACCGATTGTCTTATAACTGCTCTCGTTACAATCCACAGTATAGCCTGCTGTCTTCTTCGGTCAATTATCGCAGTAAGTATGAATATGACACGGGCAATCCACTCTTGCAACCGCAGACCCACCACAATTTCTCGTTGTCTTCCTCATGGAAGTGGATAAATGTAGAAGCTTACTATCAATATCACAAGAATAGCATACGCTCCTTCCAGACGGCTTATGACGACGTAAATCATCCCGGCGTAGTCATCATGGACTACCGCAATACGCCCAAACAGGAGTATTATGGCATAACATTAAATTTCACGCCAAAATTGGGTATTTGGCAGATGAACTATTCGGCAGACCTCTATTTCTGCAACGATGACGTTTATCCGTTGGGCATCACCCACAAGTGGAACGGGCTAATTGCCGTTATAACCCTTGACAACACCTTCTCGTTACCACACTCATGGCTGTTGAACATAAAAGGAGGTTTCACTCCTTACAATGAATCAGGCCCCTGCCAGACCGAGGCCAAT
>CADBDH010000069.1 GCA_902793405.1 uncultured Bacteroidales bacterium
ATTTCGTTACCAAGCTCTCTACATAGCTTTGGAGCAATTGCCGCCAAAAGAACGAACCGCAATATTGCTCTTCTATCTTAAAGGTTATTCAATCAGGGATATAGCCGATATTGTAAATGTGACTGAAGATGCTGTGAAGAAGCAGTTATCACGAGGCAGAGACAAACTTAAAACCCTTTTGAAAAATGAATGACGACAAAAGAATACAGGAACTTTTCGACAGTTTCACCCCAGCGCTTAAGGACAACGAGTTGTTCAACAAACGGTTGGAAAGGAAATTCGCCATGATTGATGAAATCCAACAGGCAGAGACGAAGCAAATACGCCGTTACCGCATGGCTGTGGTTGCAGCCTTCGTGGCAGGTATTGTCCTTGGCAGCGGACTTCTAGTCTTCATCCTTGCCATACCGTCCGACACCCCCCTGTTCACTTTCGGCATCAATTTCTACCCGCTACAGTTCATCGAGCAGAACAGTCGCATGATTTGTGTGCTGCTAACCTCGCTGATGATTGCGTTCTGCATCATTGCCATGATGAATACCAGCGAAATGGTGAGCGGAAAATAGGGACGCACCCTTTGATGTCGATATTTTATTATACGACAATAGCACACTTTATCTTGCAAAAACACCCATTTGGGTATTGTGGTCACCCTTTCATTTGCAATAATTTTGCAGCATAGAAACTAAAATCAATATCATTATGAGAACAAACATCACAACTATTCTTATCACGCTGTGTTCGATATCGAGCATCCAACTCCGTGCAACTGTGCCGACAGACAGCCTTACTATTGTGGGCGATAGCTTGAGCGTGCAACTGCAAGAACTTACTGTCGAGGCCCCTAAGGCCACCATACGACGCGAGGGCATGAATTACACCATCAGCAACTTGGGCGGCACTTTCCTGGCCGATGCGGGCACCCTTCTCGACATGCTGCGTTGGACTCCCGGACTCGTTGTCAACGACGAGAACGACATCAAAACGGGCGATAACAAGAGCGTGGGCGAGATCTATATCGATGAGCGCAAGGTCACCGACCGCAACCTGTTGCTCACTCTGCCATCCAATCAGGTTAGCAAGGTGGAAGTCATCCGTGACCTGAGTGCTCGCTACTCTGGTCCTACCATCAAGATTACGCTCAAAAAGGGGGTGAAGGACTATCTAGGGCTGAGCGTGGGCAGCACCACCGCATTCCAGCGCCGTGTGAGCGAGAGCATATGGGCCAACGTCGATGCCAAATACGGGAAATGGGCGCTCAATGGCTCGTTGCGCTATTCCTTCAGTAACGGCAAGGCCTACGACTTCAACCGGACAACCATCACCAACCCCGATGACGGCAGCCTAATTCTGGATGATGCCAGGGACGGTGGTTTCACCTACCGCAGCAACACTTGGTTCTGGAATGCGGGCATCAACTACTTTGCGACCCCTAAATTGACGCTCATAGCCCAGTACTCAGGCAGCACAAGATCGGGCAAATTAACCCATTGGGGGCTACACGAACTTCTCTACTTGGGCATGGACAGCGTGGTCAACGAATTGCAGCACGAGCCCGTTAGTGATCGGAGCAACCACAATGCCACAGCCGGACTGACCTATAAGCCCGACGCTGGGCGAACCTTCACGTTCACGGTGAGTTATTCGCACCGCTCATCGGACAATATGCGCACCATCACTCTTACTCCAGCCGAGGGTAACGAGACTTTCAATACCACCTACACCCAGAACAGCTACAACCTTTGGGACGGCGAGGCCAATTATTCTTTCCCGCTTCTGGGCAGCGAGATTGAGGTGGGCACCAATCTGAGTTGGATAGGTAACAAGTACAGTTACGCCTTTAGCGGTTCGACCCAACCCAGCCACCGCGACGACTTCACGGGTGCATGGTATGGCTCGTGGAAGCGCACCTACGGCAACTGGAAGCCCGAGGTGGGCCTGCGACTCGTCTATAATGAATCGAGGCTCAAGCAAGGCGATAACGTTGATGACAAAAAGGAGAAACGCACCTCGGTACGTCCCCATGCATCGCTGCTCTACACCATCAGCGATAACTATCAATTGAAGGCACAGTACAGCATTTCCGGTGGATTCCCGTCAATCTCTCAGCTTAATCCAGCCATTGTCTATGAATCCATGCTGCACTACAGCAAGGGCAATCCCGATTTGAAACAATACACTTGGCACTACGCCAGCTTGAGCGCCAACCTCAAGGACTTCAGTATGGAGGCTTCATTTGGTTGCACCCTTCATGACATTTTCACGGCGATCCTGCCCTACGGCAGTGATTACTCCATTATCGATTATCCCGTTAACAGCCGTTATAGCAACACATGGGCCCTGTATGCCGATTATTCTCACACCTTCGGCAAGGTAAGCGTTAATGCTTCGTTGAGCGGCTGTCTGTTCCACACCAAGTTTGACCGCATGGAGGGCTACCTCAATCCACCCACTAGCAGCCAGTCGATGAGTGCCTATGCTCAGGCCCGCTGGCAGTTCTGCAAGAGCGGTGAGTTATACGGCTCGGTACGCTATACAAGCCCCATGCAAGTGGACCTAACTCGTTCGGGACGCTCGCTGGGCATCAACCTGGGCTACACACAGCGCTTCCTGGACAACCGCCTGCGCGTTACTGTCGAGGGCCGTGACCTGCTCAATCAAGCCATCACCCCGCGCTGGAGCCAGAACTACGGCCACGT
This sequence comes from uncultured Bacteroidales bacterium, assembly GCA_902793405.1. Taxonomy (GTDB): domain Bacteria; phylum Bacteroidota; class Bacteroidia; order Bacteroidales; family Muribaculaceae; genus Sodaliphilus. Next base: position 2,700 of record CADBDH010000069.1, read on the forward strand.
CAGCCAGTGGCAACGCAACCGCTACGACACACGTGGCGTGACCCTGCGTGTGCAATACGTCTTCAACACCCTCAACAATGGTTACCGTAACGCTCGCATCAACAAGCAGAGTGACCAACGCGCGAACTGATAAGCAGGATGGAAAATGGCGATTAAGAAACACTGTCATTAAATAGTGATGTTTATTAACTGATACCATGAGTCTGATACTAGGAGCCCGAGGACGCTATTCCGTGCATCCTCGGCTCTTTGATTTCAGTTATTGTTGATGACAGAGCCTTACCTAATGGATCGGGTTTTTGAAAAGTACCCGTTTGGGGGTTGTGGGTGTGGGTTTTGATGGGTAATTTTGTCGCGTGATTAAAAAAAGTTGCGGAAAAGGGTTTAGTAAATCGACCTGAGTGTGTATATAGAGTGTATGACAGACAGGAAACGACAAATCGAACGGCTGTTCAAGCAGC
>CADBDH010000070.1 GCA_902793405.1 uncultured Bacteroidales bacterium
CCACACGGCATGGTCCATAGCATCGTTGCTGAACATGATGGACGAGACGCCCTTGCGGTTGTACGGCGAAATCAGACGATAGAGGTTGCCGGTCTGCACCACGGGGCGCAGCAGCTTGTAGTCGGCAAACGCCTGTGTGCACTGGTCGTGTTCCTCCTGGCTCATGTGCCGCGGTTGCAGCTCCATGCCCAGACGTCCGCTCATAGCCACATCGCAGCGGAACTTGATGGGGATGACACGGCCGCCCGTGTTCCAATAAGGAGAACCGCCGATGTGCTGTGCCATAGCGTTGGCAGGGAAGAAATAGGAGGTCCCGTACTGGATATAAACGCGCTGCAAGGCGTCGTTGTTGTCGCTCACCCAGAACTCGTCGAAGTAGGGGAGCAGGCCATAGTTGGCACGGCCACCACCCGAGGCACAGTCTTGCATGACCAGGTCGGGATACTTGGCGCGGATGCGCTTGAGCACGTTGATGAGTCCGCGGTGCCACAGTATGGAGATGTTGTTCTGCTTGTCCTTGGGCAAGTATAGCGAGCCGTAGTTCTGAATTGAGGCATTGGCATCCCACTTGATATAAGCGATGTCGGGATTCTGCGTCATCAGGTTGTCTACGATGCCGAAGATGAAGTCCTGAACCTTGGGGTTGGTAAGGTCGAGCACAACCTGTGTGCCGCCACGGCCTTGTTTGAGTTCGCGGCCCTTGGTCTGGAGCATCCAGTCGGGGTGTTTCTCGTAGAGTTCGCTCACGGTATTGCACATCTCGGGCTCAATCCAGATGCCGAACTTGATGCCGCGCTGGCGGGCCGCCTGGGTGAGCGTGCTGATGCCGCCGGGCAGTTTGCGCTTGTCAACCACCCAGTCGCCCAACGACGAAGAATCGTTGTTGCGGGGATACTTGTCGCCAAACCAACCATCGTCCATCACGAACAGTTCGCCGCCAAACTTGGCGATGTCGTCCATCATGTTGATCATGGTTTCCTCTTTGATGTCAAACACGACGCCTTCCCATGAGTTGAGCAGGATGTCGCCCGTCTTCATGCCACGGTGGAACATGCCCTCGGTGCGTGCCCAGCGATGGATGGTGCGGCTGGCACCTCCCAGACCGTCCTCGGAGTAGGCAAGAGCCAGATGCGGAGTCTCAAAGAGTTCGTTGGGCTCAAGTACATATTCCGACGACATGGGGTCGATACCGGCGTAGAACTGGTGCTGACGATGGCCTGTAGTGTTGATGCGGAGCTCGTAGTTGCCGCTCCAGCACAGGATGGCGGCAATGACGCGACCCGTGTTCTCCTGCGGTTCACCGTCGAGCGAAATCATCAGCTCGGGGGCGTCCATGTGCGAGTTGCGGGCGCCGTCGGTATTGCGGATGGTCTTCAGGCCTTGGGTGAGCGGTTCGGTCGTGGGTTCGGTCTCGGCTGCCCAGTTGCCGTGCAGGTGGCTGATCCACACGTTGCCCTGGCGCAGTGTCAAGTGGCCGGAATCGAAACGCTTGAGCGTGATGGCACGTTTCTCCTTGTGAGAGATTTCGGTCCAGGTCTCAATCACGTCCACGTTTTTGTAGGCTTTATAGAACACTCTCACTGTGACGGGCAGCAGTTTGTCGGTCATTGTGAAAATGTGAAGCTGAGAGCGGTCGTCGCTGCTCGTCTCGTAGTTGGTGACCTTGAGCTCAAGGTTCAGGTCGCCGTCGGCATGCTGTACCTGAATAGCAGGCAGCTGGATGGCGTCCACGGTGCCGAATGCGGGCAATGCCGAGAAGTTGAGGTCGGCACCACCGTCACGCAGTTGCTGCAGCGTGGCGCTCTTGTTGCCGTAGTAGCCCATGCGCAGGTCGCCGCCCTCATAGGCGTGCAGCACCAACTGGGTGTTGGGCGTTTGCACAGCAACGTCACCCTGCCAAGCACTCATCGTGCCGGAACCCAGCAGCATCATCGTTGCAAGGATAAGAGAGAATCTTTTCATCATTTTGATATATAATGGTTAATGTTGTTCAACTGTTCAATTAAGATTCAAGTTTTTAATGGGCAAACTACTTTAAAAACTTGAGGTTTAGAGTTTGTTAGAGTTTAGAGAAATCTGACATTAACTGCAGTAGTACAAAAATCAATAAATTTCGAAGAAATTTTCTTCTCTAAACTCTAAACTTTAAACTTTAACCTTCGAGTTCTGAAGTGTTTAAACACTTCAGAACTTGAATTATGGATTATCCCATGACGACCTCGACAATGTGCTTGCCTGGTTGTGCGGGCACGACAGCGCCCTCGACCGGCATTCCATCAACAGTCATCTGGGCAATGCCCTTGCTCACGCCCTTGGGGTTGCTCACATGGATTTCATATTCCCCACCGCGGAAGCGCCTGGTCACCGTGTAGTCGTGCGCTGTCTTGGGCAGACACGGGTCGATGAGCAGACCATCATAGTGAGGCTTGATGCCAAGAATGAATTCCGACACGGTGTACCACATCCACGCTGCGGTGCCAGTGAGCCATGAGTTCTTGCCCTCGCCGGGACGATAGGCGTCCTTGCCTGCCACCATCTGGCAGTTGACATAGGGCTCGACCTTGTGCAGCGTCTGGCGGTCCTCCTCGACGTAGCTGGGCAGAATCTTCTTGTAGTGGCTCCA
>CADBDH010000071.1 GCA_902793405.1 uncultured Bacteroidales bacterium
CGATGTCAAGGGCGACGGCCAAGTGAGCGTTTTTGGTAGCGGCACACCGCTCATCTATATTAATAACCGCCCGATTCAGAGCAATACCGAGTTGTCGCGCCTCAAGTCGAGCGACATCAAGTCCATCGACGTGATTACGAGCCCAGGTGCCCGATACAGAAAGAATGTGTCATCGGTCATCCGCATCTACACGGTCAAGCCGCAAGGCGACGGCTTCAGTGTCAGCACCATTACCAACGTGCGAAACAACCACGAGTGGGGCGGATATCAGGATATTAACGTGAAATACCGCACTCACGGCCTGGAATTGTTTGCCGAGGGTTACTGGCGTAGCGCGTGGATGGGCGAGGACAATGACATCAATAATGACTTGTTCTTGGAGGATGGCACGGTACATGTCGATCAGACGGGCGACACCAAGTACCGCAGCAAGTCGCATTATGAGCAAGTAGGCTTCAATTACGATATCAACGACAACCATTCGCTGGGCGCGTCTTACACCTTGAGCGGTGTCAACATCAAGAATAGCAGTGTCGTTGGTGAGCAGCAGATATGGAACAACGGTGTGCTCGAGGGCAGCGTCTGGTATGATGCCCTCGTCAATCGCAAACAAAATCCGTTGCACGATGTCAATATGTATTATGTTGGCAAGGTGGGCCAATTGTCAATCGACTTTAACGGCACGTGGTATCGTCGCAATGAACGCAATACTGATGAACGCACTGAATTAAGCGATGAACTTGATGACCGCCATGTGCTCACCCAGAGTCGCCAGCGTAACCAGATGACCGCCGGCAAACTCATCCTGAGTCACCCCCTGTGGAAAGGTACCGCCAGCATCGGCACTGAGTTGACCTTTACCCGCACCGATGGCACCTATTCCAACGACGATCAGTCCCATTTGTCATCCGACACGCGCATCCGCGAGAACAACAGTGCGGGCTTTGCCGAGTATGATTTCACCCTGGGCAATTTCACCTTCGGCGCCGGACTGCGCTTTGAGCACATCAACTCCGACTACTATTCGTCAGGCATCCGTGAGGCAGAACCCAGTCGCACCTATAATGACTGGTTCCCCAATGCCTCCGTCGCCTGGAAGAAGGACAAGTGGAACTGGCAACTGAATTACAGCCGCCGCATCAACCGCCCCAGCTATTTCCAGTTGCGCAATTTCATCCAGTACGATAACCGTTACACCTACGAGGGTGGCAACCCGCTGCTGCGGCCGCAGTTGAATCATCGCCTGGAGTTGTCGGCCATCTACTCGTGGCTGAGCCTGCAGGTGCGCTACACTTACAGTCAGAGCACCATGTGCTGGGTGCCCGTGCTGGAGCCGGACAAGCGCTATATCTTGCTGTGTACGCGCAACTATGGCGATGCTCAGCGCTTGTTTGCCTCGCTGGTGGCTGCACCTCGCTTCGGTGTTTATCGGCCCACGGTGACGCTGAGTTTCAACAAGGTCTTCTTTGATGCCGGGCAATATGGCTCTCGTTTGACCCATCACAGGCCGTTGTGGCGGTTTGAACTGAGGAACACCTTTGTTCTTCCTAATTCCTGGACGGCAGTGCTTGGTGTGCGATTTGCAAGTGATGCCGATGACGAGTTCCAGAGCGTCAAACACTATTGGACCGTCGGAGCCCGTATCAACAAATCCTTTTTCAACAAGGCGCTGCTGGTCAACCTCTATGCCGACGACATCTTCAAGACGAGCCAGGAACGCTGGACCACCTACGGCATCGGCACCAATATCACCAAGGATTGCTACAACTTTGACCGTACCATTGGCCTGACCGTGACCTACAAATTCAACGTCACTCGCAGCAAGTACAAGGGCACTGGCGCCGGCAACGACGAGAAATCCCGCCTGTAATCAATGTTATGCAGGTAATAGCTTCAACATATCACCCAATGCAATCCACCCTCTCACCAGCGACAGCGAGAGGGTGGAATAAGGGTGTTGCTCAAACGCTATTTGTCACCATAATGCCCGTAGGCAGTGAGAACAAGCACAATGACTTCAGTATCTTGAATTTCGTAGACCAATCGGTGCCTCTTGCTAATTCGACGGCTCCATTGGCCCGAACGGTCACCGGCAAGTGGCTCGGGTTTACCTGTTCCCGTTCGTGGATGCTCATAAAGTTCACCAATGAGGGTGATGGCTTTCTGATAAGCCTTTGGCTCATTAGTAAGCAGGCGTTTCAGGTCTTCTTCAGCTTTGGGAGCAATGATTACATTGTATTTCATAGGCTGCGGATGTGTCGGTCCAACTCTTCAATATTGGTAAATGAGCGGCCCTTGCCATCAGCTATTTCTTGCTTGGC
>CADBDH010000072.1 GCA_902793405.1 uncultured Bacteroidales bacterium
TCATAAGTCTGTGCCATTGCGGCAGGTGCGGCAGCAAAGCAGAACAACGCTGCCATCAACAATAATTTCTTCATAATCAGTCGTATTTTTAAAATTTAACGTTGGTTTTGTCTTGCAAATATACGACTAAGACCCGAATTGACAAAAAAAGTTTAAAAAAACACGATTTCACCCGCGCTCCATGCGACGGTAAGTAAACTCGTCGATGTGGCAGATGCCCAAAGCATCGAGGTATTCACGAGAGCGGTTCACGTCAGCATCAGTATTGTAGTCGGGGATGTGCGGCACGCGTACGACAATACGTTCGGCCATGCCATCGTGGCTCAATAGCCATTGCAGATTATCGAGCACGCGTTGATTGTCATAGCCTGTATAGCGACGGTAAACACCGGGGTTCACGTCCTTGATGTCGATGATGTACTGATGCACATGCGGCAAGAGACATTCAAGATGATGGCGCTCCACGTTCAGGGCGGTTTCCATCGTGATGTGCCACTCGGGCGGTGCCATGCTGCAAAAGGCGTCGATAAAATCGCTGCGGATGGCTGGCTCACCGCCGCCAAAGGTGATGCCACCGCCAGTAGCCAGAAAATACAGGTTGTCGATCATCACCTCGTCGAGCAGTTCGACAGGCGTGATAGTTCTTGAGAAGCCATCAGGGCGCAGGCACTGGGCATTCAGGCAATACCGGCAATGCAGCGTGCACCCGTGGAAGGCAACCAGCGTGGTCACCCCCTGCCCGTCCACCGCCAGCCGATGGCGGCCAGATTGAATCCTCACGTCGCCAATCGAATCTGACGTTGCACAGGAATCCCCCACAAGTTCGACCTCGCCTTGCAGTACATCGTTGTCGGCTTTATTCAATTGGTTGCATGACGTGGCAGTAAAACTCATCAGCCCCATGCTCACGCCGGCGACCAAGGCGGCTCTGCCGTTAGAGCGGCGGCGGGCAACCTCCCGCTCCAAGTAGCGCATCTCGCTCTCACAGGCGGGGCATGTGCCCGCACAGTCACCCTCGTGGTGACACTCGCGAGGCTGATACTCGATGCCATTGGCACGCGCAATGTCAAGCCTAACCTGCTTGAGTGCATTGCAGATATGTTTACCGTGTTTCATCGCTACATTATTATTGATCATCAATCAGTCCAATCGGCAGAATCAAACGAGATGCTGAAGGTTGAGTCGGTTTTCTGCTACCCTCAATGCCTCTTTCTCGAATGGTGTACCCAGTTCATTCAGCACTCGCGGATTGGACACGTTTCCTTTTTTATCGACATCCACTTCAACCATAACATACTCCCGTCCCGTGACATCATCAGGACAAATGAAGTTCTTTATGATGAATTTCTGTAATGCCTTATCCCCGCCAGGGTATTGCGCATTTTTTGCACGAGAGTTCACGACTACGCACACTTCGCCTAATAGCACATTATCACTGGGCTTGAGCGTGATCGTCATGCCGTCCGATGCAGTGACAACAGCGTCTTCATACCCGATATAGGTCACCTTGATTTTGGAATCTTTCGGGACGTCCAACTTGAAATGACCGTCGATGTCGGTAGCAACACCCTTCTTGGGACTCTTGGTATCGTTCAGCAGCGCCACGGTAGCACCGATGAGGGGTTCATGGTTCTCGTCAAGCACGGTTCCGCTAATTCGAGTTAAAGCATCTGCCTGAGTCGCTTCCTTAACTGATACTGAACCCTTGAATGAGATGGGCAAAGTGTACCAGAAATCGATGGGCTCGCCATCTTTGCGGGCTGGTTCGAACATCGGCAGCGACTCGCAGACGCGGACGACTTCGCGGTCCAGCAATTCGTGAATCGAACGGAGCACCTTGACCTCGGCAACACGACCCGTCTTATCAATGAGAAAGGTCACCACCACTCGCCCTTGAAAACATGTCTCGGCGACTTCGGGCGGGTACTTGAAGTTAGCATGAAAATATCTCATTAAAGCGGCTTCGCCTCCAGGAAATTGAGGCACCGTTTCATTGATTCGCCCTAATACTTGAAAAACCTCGGTCGTGTCAGACAACTGGCTTGCAGGATGATCACCAGACATCATCGGCACGCTCGGCGAGGAGGTGGAAGCCATGGCCGACAGGCTGGACAGGCCCATGCTCACACCGGCGACAAGGGCTGACTTGCCGAGGGAACGGCGGCGGGCAATTTCACGCTCCAGGTAGCGCATTTCGCTCTCACAGGCAGGGCAGGTGCCGGCGCAATCGCCCT